>CAKQYA010000074.1 GCA_934293005.1 uncultured Bacteroidaceae bacterium | reverse complement strand
GCTCTGGTGTACCTCTTTTACCCCAAAGTTTATCTTTCATATTGTCTGCTGGTATCAATTTCATCTGTGCCATAATATTGAAGTTTTATTTGCTTTATTTTTTATTTTCCACATCTCATAGCATATCTACAACTTTTTTCCAAGTTTTCTTTTGATTTTCTTCATAATCTGCCTTTTTGCTGATAACAATCCGGGAGATAGTGTTTCTTGCTCCAGCATATCCAATGCCATCCTTAGCTCTTCGATGAGTTCGGGATAATATTTCATTTGCTCGTAGGCAAGTTTCATGCAATAGGCTCGAACAGCATAGGGCTGGGCGCAGGCTGTAATCTTGGCTATGCAGAAGTCGATAAAGTCAGAACGAAGGGAGTCTTCCTTGAATGGTTGGCGAAGAAGCAGGTTGAGCATCAGACGACACTTGCCCACATGCTTCTCCTTCATCACTCGGTCTATTAAGTTGTCGTGCTTGCTGTAAAGCCACTCATTGTTGGCTAAGTCGAAATGCGACAGGGCATGCAAGGCATTGAATGCCACACGGTCATCCTCATCGAAAGTAAACTGGTATAACTCTTCCTTTCGATAGTCATTTTCTTTGCCTTGTGTCATAAAACAGATTTCATGGATGTCATTCAATCCGATTTTGCCCAACAGTTTCTCTATCATGTTCTTTACTTTCTTTTCTTTGGATATGGTACCATAGGCAAAAGAGTTTCAACAATCTCAATTGCCTTGTCACGATGCTCTATATCAAGAATATAGTGTTCTTTAGCACCATCGTATGGGAAACCAGTATCTGCGTCTGCCATTAATTCGGCTATCACTGGCAACTTCTTGACATAGCAAATATTGTCACATGCGAGAATGACAGGCTTTTCGTCTATATAGATAAGCCAATCGCCAAACATCTTTTTAGAACGGATTATGCCCACACCATTTAGTTGAGAGCAGACAAAATCAATATAATCTGTTGTACAAGCCATTTGTTTATTATTTCAGTATATGGTTTTTCCTTGTATTTGTTTTCCTAAATTTGAAAATCAAAAATAGGGAAAGAAAAGGATGCACTCCAAAATGCACCTTTTGTTATCATCCTAATGTTTCTTTGTTCCAATATGCCTGTAGGTTCTCTTTGATACACTCCATCACAACAGAGAAGTCAATCTGTTATTTCCAACGTATCTTCTTCGAGAAAGCCTTCCACCAAATATTGCGTGTAGCATCCGCTGCAAACTTGTCTGTGAAAAGGGCAAGGTTCTCTCTGTAAGGTGTATTTCTGTTCTTCTATGATGATTCTCATAATTTATTTGTCAATTAAAAGCAAATATCAATAAATTGGATTTACTTTGCAAAGAAAAATAGCTGCAAATCAATATGTTATACAAATATTGGGTTTACTCTGCAAAGAAATTCTATCCATAGAACGGAATATATGACACTAAGTGTGCCACCACTTTTACACAAGTGCCTGGGTATTTCTTTTCAACGGCTATTGGCTCCAATTCAAGTGAAGT
>CAKQYA010000073.1 GCA_934293005.1 uncultured Bacteroidaceae bacterium | reverse complement strand
AGCTACCGCAAAATAGCACAAAGAAGAAGCGTGGTACGAGGGGATACACGCAACGGCTGAGTATCAAGGATTTGAACTTTCTGAGAATATTCGGCTGAATGTTGAAATTTCGTCCGTACCGATTAAAGTGCAATGCGCTTGATTATCAAGGATGTGAAGATAGTACTCAGTAAAAACATAAGCAACAAACACACTATGGACTATAACATAATCGGCACAGCCTGGTCGCTACTGCCACCTGTCGTAGCTATATTTCTCGCCCTCAAGACTAAGGAGGTCTATTCATCTCTTTTCATTGGCATCATTATAGGAGCAGCACTATACAGTTTTTCATCCAATTCAGGATTTGAAGGTTTCCTCATCCATCTCACCGACCATACCATAGGAGAAGGGGATGATGCCAAAGGATATGGCCTGATCCAATGCCTTTCAAATCCATGGAACGCAGGCATACTCATTTTTCTTGTTATCCTTGGCTCAATGGTATCGCTAATGAACAAAGCTGGCGGTTCTGCCGCTTTTGGCCAATGGGCATCACGACATGTAAAATCAAAGACTGGAGTGCAGCTCGCCACAATAGTCTTAGGCATTCTGATTTTCATAGACGACTATTTCAATTGCCTCACTGTGGGGTCTGTAATGCGGCCCATAGCTATACGCAATGGCGTGACGAAAGAGAAACTGGCTTACCTCATCGACTCAACAGCAGCTCCAGTGTGCATCATATCACCTATATCCAGTTGGGCCGCAGCTGTGTCGGGTTTTGTATCTGGCGGTGAAAACGGACTCGCCCTCTTCTGCCAAGCCATACCTTTCAACTTCTATGCCTTCTTCACCATCATCTTCATGACAAGCATTGTGCTTGCCGGCTTCGACTTTAAGGCAATGAGCAAGTATGATGTCAATTTGAAAGATTATGCAGCCAACGACAACGGAAAACTCAATGAGGTGAGCGACACGAAACTGAAAGTGGTGAAACACGGTGTGGACGCAAAGAATAACAACAACCTTAATAAGGGTTCGGTACTCGATCTTGTAATACCTATTTTAATCCTCATTGCATCATGCATTGCAGGCATGGTGTACTCTGGAGGCTTTTTTGACAGCTCAAGCAAATGCCATCTCGACTTTATTGGAGCTTTTGCCGCAAGCGATGCATCTGTTGGTCTCGTGATAGGCTCGCTGGCAGCTTTTCTACTCACCGTCATCATGTTCACTGCACGAAAGGCATTGCCTTTTGATGAAGCCATGAGCAGCCTCATAAAGGGTTTCGAAGCAATGGTGCCAGCTATACTCATTCTCACACTTGCATGGACTCTGAAGAGCATGACTGACTCGCTTGGCGCTGCAGAATATGTGTCATCGACTGTAGCAGGCAGTGCGGCCGAGCTCCAGATGCTCCTTCCTGCCATCATATTCATTGTGGCTGCATTTTTAGCTTTTGCCACAGGCACATCATGGGGCACCTTCGGCATTCTCATACCAATTTGCATCGCTGTGTTCTCTCCTAATGACGCATTGCGCATAATATCCATCTCGGCCTGCATGGCAGGTGCCGTATGCGGCGATCACATATCGCCAATATCCGACACTACCATTATGGCGAGCGCAGGAGCCGAATGCAAGCATGTCAACCATGTGGCCTCCCAGATGCCGTATGCCATCACTGTAGCCACAGTGTCATGCCTCACCTTTGTAGTGGCTGGATTCACCCATTCGCTGGGCATGGCTGCAAGCGCAGTCATCTCATGGGGTGCCGGAATTGTCCTGATGGGCATTTCATTGTTCATCCTTAAGAGAATGCACACATGATCCCCAATTGGCCATTAGACCGTAAAATGACCGATTTGTGTTTATCTGCTAATTCAGTAAGAGAGGACGTGTACACGCAAGAAGGACGTTGAAGGACTTAGTTGCGGATTTGAGGTTTAATAAAAAAATTCATATCAAAGTTCACCGTTTCCCGAGAATGCTGTCAGCTTTCTCCTGCATCTGTTTTGTAGCATTCGACTCAATCTTAACGTATGAGTGTCTTACGCGTTTTGCCATGTCGTTAGCTAAAGCTTCATCACCCTTGTCGGCATACATCAT
>CAKQYA010000072.1 GCA_934293005.1 uncultured Bacteroidaceae bacterium | reverse complement strand
CCCTGACACAAGCAGGATTTGTATGGGCAACATACGTCAAGATTAACAAGACACTGGACATCTCCATGTCGGAGAATACGGCAAAATTCATCGGCTCTGCCATCGTCACAAACTTGATAACAAGTGCTGGTGCTTTTGTTGCCGTGCTCATTGGTTCATCTATCGTTTCCATTATTCCTGGTGGCCAAGTAGTTTCTGTTGCTATGAATGCAGTCCTTGGTTATACCATTGTATATGTCTCTGCCATCATATATCTGAAACTCATTACCCGAATGATGCAGCCTGACGGCACACTAAAGGTTTCAGAATCCGATGATACCAAACACATTATCCGCAACATCATCAAAGAGTCGAACATCAAGGATATGGTGAAAGAGGGCAAAGCTGCCTACAAGCAAGCAAAGAAAGATGGCAGCTTCGACAAGGCTAAGGATGCAAAGAAATGTCCGAAGTGCGGAGCAGAAGTTAAGGAAGGACAGAGGTTTTGCTCTGAATGTGGAGCGGAATTGTAAAATACAGACTATGACAGACCAAGAAATAATATCCTCCCTCGTCGCCCATGACCCTAAGGTAACGGCACAATTCTTCTTTAAGGATTGTAGGCCATTGTTCCTTAGCGTCATCAGGCGAGTGTTCGGGACGCAAATCGTTGATTACAACGAGATAATCAGCGAGTTATACATACTCCTTATGGAGAACGATGCGAAGAAGTTGCGCTCGTTTAAGTTTGAAAGTACGCTCTATCAATGGCTAAAGACCACTGCCATAAGGCATTGCCTGTTGCTGAAAATCAAGGCGAAGGTGATAGACGACGAGAGCCAAGAACCTCTTAACAATAGTCATCGTGAACTTTCGTCGGCAGAAAGTTCACAAGCAAGAATGGATATGGAGACTTTATTAAGACAGATGAAGAACCAACGTTACGCCTTGGTAATCCGTCTGCTGATGATAGAAGACAAGGCACCGGAAAAAGTGGCACGGCAATTATGCGTGACCGTGGACAATCTCTATAATATCAAACGCAGAGCGATACAGGCTCTCACCGAAGTTGCACTTAAAGACAAAAAGCATTATGAACGAAAAGCGTATTATTATATCAGATGAACTGTTGTCTGCTTTCTTAGACGGCAACACGTCGGCAGAAGACGCCATGCGTGTATTGAAAGCTGCAGAACAGGACAAAGAACTGCAAGAGATTATCCGCATTGCAAGCGAAGTTGATGAAGATATGGCATCATTGAAACCTGTCATAACAAAACCTGTCCCCATGACAGCTATGGCTGCCAAGCAGAAGGAAAATTATCTTTGCGACATAGAATGTGAAGAGTTTATCCTCCATCAGTTTGGCATAGAGACGACTCACAAGACGCTCCTCGACGAAGCCTACCGCAACTGCTGGTTGAAAGACAAAGGCATGCCACTATATAATATAGGTAGACTCCTGGAGAAAAACAACCTGTCAGTCAGCCGTCGTTACGACTCTACAATCGAAGATATTGCTCGCCTTTTAGCCAAAGGCAACCAACTGATAGCCGTAATTGACAACACTCAATTACTTCATGACGTGGCAGAGGACACCACACAGCCCAACCATGCCGTAGCCATCAGTTCCATTTCAATAGAGTCAGATGAGATAACACTCTTCAACCCTTACACAGAAGAGGAACTCACCACCTATCCCCTCTCGTCATTCGTTAAGGCTTGGTCACAATCCAACCATTACCTCGTCGTTGTGAACACCACCGACCGCTTCGTATATGAGCCATACCCAATCCGCCTTGATGACGTGCAGCTCGACGACGACCTCACCGAACTGCAAGAGGCCATCGCCGAGAATGCCCACGAAATCTGGGCAAAAGCCCGCACCGATCAAGGCTGGACATACGGACTCGAGCGCAATGACCGAAAGAAAGAAACTCCCGACATGGTGCCTTACTGCAATCTGCCCGAAAGCGAGAAACTCTATGACCGCGAGATGGCGATGCAGACACTGAAGCTGGTTAAGAAGTTGGGATTTGAGATTGTAAAAAGAAAAAAGTAAGAAAAATATGAAACCTTATTTCCGCAGCATTATACTTTAACGTTTTTTATAAGTACCTGAGCAACAAAAAGTTGCTCAGGATTTTGCC
>CAKQYA010000071.1 GCA_934293005.1 uncultured Bacteroidaceae bacterium | reverse complement strand
CAGTACAGATAATGCCTATGAAAACCATCGCGACAACTACCTGGAATTTGCCAAGCACTTCATAGCAATGACCAAAAACTATAATATAGGGACTTTCCACTGGATGGGACTTACGGACGGAGAGCATCGCAGCGTGCCAGAATTCAACCAACCCGACTTAGTAGAAGCCATTATCAAAGGCTACTATGGTGAGGAAGGCTATACTGGTGTTTCAACAATAACAGCAGATAGAAACGAGATGGTGGACGTATATTCTCTCCACGGAGTGCGACTCATCCATAAAGTACCACATTCCCAACTGCAGAGTCTGTTGAAGAGCGGAATCTGCGTGGTAAGAGACAAGAAAATAATAGGCAGATAATAATACATATATTGAGCCCCTTTTTAAAGTGGACTCAGTGATTGACAATGCCAAGTGGCATCATGAATGCTTGATATCATGAATGCTTGATTTATAAAATGCCCTCTATCTCCAACAGCATCCTTTTAGCATCAAGGCCTCCAGCATAGCCTGTCAAAGAGCGATTGCTGCCCACCACGCGATGGCAAGGGATGAATATGCTTATGCCATTAGCCCCAATGGCTTGCGCCACAGCTCTCACGGCTTTGCAGTCGCCAAAGCCAACAGCAATGTCTTTGTAACTTTTTATCTCTCCATATGGTATGTCAATCAATATGTTCCATATTTTTCTCTGAAAATCAGATCCTGTTATGTGCAATGGAATGTCGAATGTCTTGCGTTTGCCTGCAAAGTATTCGTCGAGTTGTCTTTGCGCTTCTTCCAATACAGGGGAAGATTCTATTGTGAATTCGGCACTCACATACCTCGCAAGACGTCGCATGTTGCGTTCGGCACATCGCATTTCATTCCAATCGCAAAGACACAGTTTGTCGCCAACGGAAGCTAAGACGAGTTTGCCGCATGGCGAGTCATGATATTGTATGTGAATCTGTTGCATTTTTTTGTGTGAAGTGTTAATTGGGAGGCGATTGCTTTATCATCGTGTCAAATAAAGCAGTCGCCACGAAACCAGTAGTGTCGAGGTGGCCGTGCTGTCATGATTTCATGAATGCGGATTCATTTGTTTTTATCCACACGGTGTGTGTTCGGTTGCCGGCCAGATCAGCATTTGTTCAGATATGTAATCCGTATCCATCCGTTCAGCTAAATGAAAAGTTCATTCCGTTTTCTTTCGCGGCATAGAGGCTTAAGATGTTCCGTCAGCATGTTGAGTCTGTCGCCGATGCCCCTTGCCTCCATGGGGCAAACGGAGACGCATCGCATGCATCCGATGCAAAGTTCGGAGTTGACACCTTGTGGATTCTCAAATGAAATGGCATCTGTAGGACATTCGCTCGCACAGGTTCCGCATTTGGTGCAAGCATCGTCGGCTATAGGGTAGGGCCCAGAGCACCCTTGTCTGTATGGCCTGTTTCCTGGCAAAGCGAGAGGTGCGGAAGTCTGTCCGTTCTTTGCTTTGTTGATTATATCCTGACCGAACGAAGCCAATATCTTTGCGTCTTCCTCGTCAGGTCTGCCTGCGCCATACATTCTGCAAATGCTGTGCTCAGCAATGGCTGCAACTGCAGCAATCACTTGGAGGCCCATTTCTGTTGCAACATCCTGCATCTCAGCCAAGGCGTCTTCATAAGCTCTGTTGCCATACACAGCAATAACTGCACACTTGGCCACGCTTGCCTTAATGCCCTTCAGCCTTTCCACAGCGAGGGCAGGCACACGGCCTGCATACACAGGCATGGAGATAACCACAAAGTCATTGGCTTTGATGCTGGGATATTTCAAGTTTTCCTGCTTGGTGCAAAGTTCGGTAATGCAACTTTCTGTATCGAAGCCCTTGCATAGCAATTCGCTCACACGGCGAGTTCCGCCAGTTGGGCTGAATGTGATTTGATGTATGTTCATAATAGTGATGCGTTCGTGAAGTTGTTGTGTGCCATATTGGGAATCATTCACTTTGTGTCTTCGCTTCTCTATGGCTTCCTTTCTCATGCAAAGTTACTAAAAAACAACAGCACTATCAAATATTGTAGTGTTTTTAAAAAAGGGCAAAACGCAAATGGCCTTAATGACAAAGACCTTAATAGGCAGCTAATATGCGACGGAAAAAGCACGCAAAGCACAAAAAATCTTTTACAAGTAGCAAGCGTTTCAGATTTTCTGTTTATCTTTGCATCAGAGTATGTGTTTTCTTGCTCATAACAGCGACACAGGGCAAGCGAAATATCTGGCATGGCATCTTGCAAAAGCAAACATCAGCCAAGCAAATGCATACAGCAAAGTTTAATCATCGTGTTGCAGACATATTTTATGGAAATAACTAAATCTATTATTCAAGTTTCGCAAGTTAATAAAATATAACGTAACTACCTAAAACAAAAGGGTATAGAAGTTTGCCTATGTGGCAAAAACTTTGTAAATTTGTAGTGACCAAAAAACAAATCACAAATACTTCCATACCCATGAGCAAAGGTAAGAGTTTTATTTCAGAAATCGGCAAATATTTCAAAGAAACCTTATTTCCGCAACACTATAATTTAATGTTTTTTATAAGCACCTGAGCAACAAAAAGTTGCTCAGGGTTTTGTC
>CAKQYA010000070.1 GCA_934293005.1 uncultured Bacteroidaceae bacterium | reverse complement strand
TGTTAAACAAACGAATAAACAATGTTATATAAACTTAAATATCAGATAGTTGTAAATATTCAGTAGACACTATTTAGAGTTGGAGCATCTCAAAGAGCCTCCAAGAGATTTGATTGTTTTTGAGAAGTGCAGATTATCCGAGATTCTTCAATGCCGCTGAATCTAACAAAGTTAATGAAGCAAATCCGCAAGCTCTGCATTTCAATAATACAAAGGGGTTCGTATCATTGGCATCGCGCGCGAACAGAAAGCTGAAAATATGCAGAAAGCATTAAGCCCAAATCGGTCATTAGACCGAAACATGGAAATTATCAGGACATCATTTCTTCTTTTCAAATCTAATGACCGATTTGGGTTAACCCCCAATAAAGCATATTGGAGCCTACTCACCGAATATCTCTTCAAGCTTATCACCAATGTCATCACCACGCAGTCCACGAGCAAGGATAGTGCCGTCAGGGGCAAAGAGCATGATGTGCGGGATGGCATCAATGCCGTATAGTTGCATTTGCGGCCTGTCCACGTTATAAATCTGCGGATAAGGGATGCCTTGCCCACGCACGAATGCGAGCGAACGCTCATGAGGCTCCATGCAGGCTATACCCACTACTTGCAGGCCACGCCCCTTGTACTTATTGTATGCGGCCACTACATTCGGTATCTCTTCACGGCATGGGCCACACCATTTCGCCCAGAAGTCAACAAGGACATACTGTCCGCGACCGACGTAATCGCTTAGACGATGCACCTCTCCATCATACTCCACAGCGAAGTCGCGGAACATTGTGCCCTCAGCCGTGTTGACACGCGATTGCAGATCATTCATCAACATGAGCAACTTAGGTTCTTTGGCTATCAGCGAGGAATCGAGCATGGCCATCAGTTCCAATCCTCTGCATGGAGAGATTTCACATATGTCACCACAATAGTCTATCATACATGCAGCACCTATCAGGTCGTCAGGATGCTCCATCAACGTGTTGACCACAAAACTGTCCATACGGGCCAGGAGCGCATCCCTGTCTGTCGGTCTGCCGCTCGACAGCAACTGCTCTGTCTCTTGCCACAGAGTGTACCAACTATCCTCCATCCTGTCCATCGCCTCTGCCAAAGGATTGCCCGACTGACAGACCACGCCTCTGCCTCGTGTGCCATTGATGCGCGTCGTGCCGTCGGCCAGTATGATGTGGATAAGGTCGTTATTGTGTCTGCTGTAGGCGTTGGCCATCACAGGTTCAGGCAGCGTCCCTTCAACAGGAGTGATTTTGCCGTTGACGATGTAGAGCGTATCTATACGCTCCACACTTATATAGCCATCCACTTCCGTGCCACGCATTTCATCAACGAAGAGAGTGTCGTTCACATCAGGGCGGCCTATGTTTCCCTCTATGCGCCAGTTGATTGTCTGTCCCCGCCCCACCAATGCAACGTGGGCGAGCAGGATGGTCATGATGGTTTTCTTGTTCATTGTCATATTTCACAGGACCCACTTTAATTGAAAAGTGGCACATTTATATTTAGTTTGACTACGCATTCCGACTGAAAGCCCATTCACTAATTTTGGGTTAATATACATTCAGTCGATTAGGAATCTTCAATATCTTTGGCAAAGTTAATGTTTTTTTTTCAGAATCTCTTTGGAATGAGTAAAAAATGATATATGGTGTGTCTGCAATCATCTATACTCAGCAGATAAGCCGTCAGTTCCAACTTGACATAGCCCCCATAATGCCCAATATGCACCTATTGATGTTGAAACATTCCGTTTATCACATGAACGCTTCCCTTGTGTAGACAATGATGTATATCACATAGAAGCACCTATCAAGGACTTGGGCAAAAAAATGGTTAGACTTCTCTAAGATGATGATACTTACACCAAAAGAATTACGACATCAAGCGTAAATGATACCATAAAGTCCCCATCGTCTGCAAGAAATCAATCTTGCGTTGTTTATATCAGAAGATGAATTGTTTGCTACAAATTAGTGATTAACATTCATCAACTCGGATTTTGCTGTTTCAATTGCAGTAAGTTTCAATTCATCTTCACCCTCTAAATCACTTAGAATTTTGTCGGCAAGCCAAAGAGTGAGCATTTCCTTTTCATCCACTTTGAAGTATGTTGCCATTTGAATTACTTGGCTTCTCTTTGCTCGCCTATCCCCACGTTCAATCTTGCTGAACATGGGGGTATCTATTTCTAAGTATGCAGCCACTTGGCGTTGCAATATTCCTTGTTCGTCTCTTAGAGACCTTATCTTGTTTCCTAATAACATATTTCCTTTTCTTTGGGTTTGTATTGAATATCTGTGTCAGACATACCATTATATTGGTCCGTTTTCGGTCGGAACATCGTCAAACGGTCGGATTTTCGGTCGGATTGTGGATTTTTCGGTCGGATTATGATTAAACCGACCGATTGTAGTCTTTCAATATCCACTTCAACCCTATTCTGTCTATCAGTTTTTCTTCATTTAATTCTACTAAGAGTCTGCCTACATAGCGAAGTTGCTGTTCTTCCGTCTTATTAGCAGGTAGCACATCTTTGAGATATTCGTATATGCTATCTCGCTTGGCTCCTTCGTCCCCTGCATTGCTGAGATATTGAAGAATCATTTGACGCAACTTCTCCTTATCCAATCCTTTTGTCTTTGTATAAGCAGGAAGTTGATGCGTGTTTTTGGCAATGCTAAGAGAAATGCTGTAATGGGGAGCATCACCTTCAATAAGTCCACGTT
>CAKQYA010000069.1 GCA_934293005.1 uncultured Bacteroidaceae bacterium | reverse complement strand
GATTGGCGCATTCCAACGGAACACGCCAACCTGTCAGATAAAGACACCAAGCACGCCATGCTCGCCGACTTCGACAGTCCATTCGACATCAATGTGAACCTCTACGAGTGAGCCACACCGCATGGCGGTTTACACCGTTTTTGTCAAGACGCATGTATTGTACTCTTCATGTGGAATAGAAAAAAACAGAATAAAAACCCCTGACGCATTCTGTGCCTTCGGTCTGTTGATGTAGCTTGTCCATGCCTTGCGAGAACGAGTTCTCGCCGCCATGTCCCATCTCCCTCAACCGTGGCTGCAGCCACCCAGAACGCATCAGGCGATAAACCAAGCATCGCCGATAAACCCCATTCGGAGTATCATACAATCATATATATAATGTGCTACCACAGTGAGAGACCACCAACGTTCCTCCCATCTGCACAGCGGTTTTTACCCTGTTTATCGCCTGATTGTTTTCGGTGTGGCGCCAGCCACTGTTGATGGAGATTGGTCATAGTGTCGAGAACTCGTTCTCGTAAGATATGGCCAAACTCCATCAACGAGCCGCAGGCACAGAAAACCATCAGGGGTTTTTACACCGTTTTTGTCAAAACAATGGATTACAGACTTCACGTGGAATAGAAAAAAAACTCGAAGCATGAGAGTTGCCCACAGGGTGTTTATATAGGTTTTTGTCTCACACACACATTCTCGATCCACCCGAACACAGAGTGAGCATCCATGCAAGGACAAGCCTTAGGCGTCACGCCCGGCAAGTCGCGGTGCCCCACAATCTTCGCATTCGGGAAAAGCCTGTGCAGGTTGATCAGCAAGTCCTTCAGACGAAGCGTCTGTTCAGGCGTGCGCGTGTCGCATGCGTTGCCATGCACATCCAGTCCGCCCTCATAGCATATCCCTATAGAGCATCGGTTGTACGGTCTTGCGTGAGCGCCAACCTCCAGCAGTTTGCGGTGCTGCGTCATGCGCCCATCCTTGCGCACATAAAAATGGTAGCTGATGTCATGGAAGCCACGGCACTTATGGTCACGCCTCAATTGTTCCACAGTGTAGTCGTGGTCGCATCTCGTGGCAGAGCAATGCAGCACCAGATATTTCACGGAGCCTACTGGCATGATTTGATTTCTGTTCATGATAAATATAATGATGATTTTGTAAAACATTCTGTTAGCAGGTTAAACCCAATCGGCCATCAGACCGAAACTGAAAGATTATTATGACATACTATCAATGTCTGAAATCTAATGACCGATTAGGGATGAAAAACTTAGATTATCTCAACAAGTTCAATGCATCAGAGCAGCGCACGAACTCACACCCAGGGCAGTCAGCGCTGCGATGAGAGCTTGCACCACTGCATTCACTATGGTCACCCATGACATTTTCTTTTGACTATTGTTCATATCACACATAATTATATATATAAGATTAAAAATTAAACATTCGTTTTGATAGAGGCACCGGGCCATAAGCCCGATGCCATACAATCAGCAGGGTCAATCCATGCTGTCGGTGTTGCCATCACCGCTGCCCTCGGTGCTGCCTTGGTCAGTGTTGCCAGAGTCAGCGCCGGTGTTGCCCTTGTCGCCAGAGTCCTCAGAGCCGCCGGTGTTGCTTGATCCTCCATTGCCGTCAGAGCCGCCGCTTGGGTTGTTAGGCTTATTGTCCTCAGCTTCCGAAGGCGTCTCGCCATTAGATGAAGTCGGCTTCTTCTTTGCGGCCTCGAGGTCAACGGTGCTCTGCCCTGTCTTCTCAGCCTTGAGCACAGCAGCCTGAGCGTTGCGGCTTGCCACGAGCTTAAACTCCGCCTGCCCGATCAGGTTCTCAAAGTCAACGCCAGGATTGAAGTTGATGTTCACCGCCTTGATGTTGTCCTCGGTAAACTTTTCCACCGACTCCGCGGCCTCGCTGCTGATGGAGATGCTGAACACGCCGAGTGTGCCTAGCCTTATCTTGTTGCCGTTGAGCAGTTGCTCCACCAGGCAGTCGCACATGTCAGACAATACAGCTTTCACCATGCCGCGGCTGTAGCCGGCATTGTGGGAAGCTATGTGCTTGCAAAACTTGTCAAGGTCCCAGACCTCACGCACTTGGTTCTTTGCATACGCCTTAGGTGCATCCTCAGGCTTGAGATGATTGCTCATCAAAAATACAGAATACTCAATCATAACTGATCCTTTCTTTTAAAACGTTGATAATATGTTGCCTGTGTGTCTCGCTCAGGACTCAGAATGCCGAATGCCCAGGGAATGAATGCATCATCCTTCACTCGTCGTTCCTTCGTTTTGACAAGTGCAAAGGTACAACATCCATGAAGCGAAATCAATCTTATGAAATGGCGTTGAGAAGCCGTTGAATATACGTTGAACAATCATTTAATACCCCTGTCAGAAATGGAAGAAAACAGCAAATCCAACGTGACATTCAACATCAGCGGAGGCACCATACAGATAGCTCCCAATGCCACAACGCAGCAGCAGATCTTCTATGGCGACCAGTTTGCGGAAAAGATGCTCCATCCTGAAGGCAAGGCATCCGATGCCCTGACCGAAGAAGAGCAGCGTCTCGCCATATATATTAATAATGTGGAATCGCTCCGAGGTTACATCTCCCACCTCGCTGCTTGCAAGAGCGCAAAGGAGGTGGGCGAGGTGGTAGCCACGATGTGCCAGAACGAGCAGGCTATAGACAGCGTGCTCATCGCCAAGAAGGAATTCATACGTATTCTTATTCCATTCCTCACAGACGTGAAGAGCGGCAAGGGCATCGACAACCTCCGTGTCTATATAAACAGTGCCTGGGAAGCTCGCAGAAAGGCGGCACGACAGGCAAGCCGCTGAATGTGCCTCAAAAGTATATTATATTACTTTGGCAAGTATATTATATTACTTTGCCAAGTATATTATATTACTTTGGCAAGTAGCCTATATAACCTAAATAAAACCTATCATGAGTG
>CAKQYA010000068.1 GCA_934293005.1 uncultured Bacteroidaceae bacterium | reverse complement strand
GACAAAACCCTGAGCAACTTTTTGTTGCTCAGGTGCTTATAAAAAACATTAAATTATAGTGTTGCGGAAATAAGGTACAACATGAAGGGTTTCTGGAATTCGCTCATCGCCTTGATGGACGATCTGGAACAGAAAGGCATGATTCGCGGCGACTGGCGCAACATGATAGCCGTGGCCAACAATCTTGAAGAACTGAAAAGACTGGCAAAAGCATGAATCAAGTGGACAATCACACATGAGCTGACACGAAGTGGCGTCACCTGACTAAAATCTTCACAGATGTGCCATCGCTATATCTGTAGATGTTGACGCCCTTCACAGGATGAGGCACTCGTTCGCCCGAAGAATTGTATATGCCTGTGAGAGTGGCCCGTGAAGACAGGGCATCAGACACTTCAACATCGTTCACAGATGACATTGGCGAATAATCGTAATAGATGTCAAGGAAGTCAAGCCGGTCTGTGACCCATGAGCAGATGCGCTCCACCGAATCGATGTTGGCGTTGCGCTTGCATGGCTTCACGCCAGAACGCTTCTGGGTGGCCTGCCACAGACGTCCCTCGTAACGGACAATGTCGCCAGGCTCATAGAAATCGGCATTGGAATAGCTTGGCACTTCTGCATATTTTTCCCATTCATCGCTAACCTTCCATCCATTATTGCATATGGCATCGGAATAGCATGGGCTGTCTGGCCAGCGAGACGACTCCATAGAGTAGAACTCCTCACCTACTCTGCCATGCCATTCATTCACTATGGAATTGATGACTCCTGCATCAAGCACACCAGCTCCACGCAACTGGCAATACCGCTGGCGTATGTCATTCTTGTAATATTTATCAACCCACATGAACGGACCAGAAATGAGAGGTTCCATGGGGATGGTGGCAGGGCGCACCACGCCGTAGAGATTCAAGCCAAACGTCTGGTCAAGGTCGTAGGGTGTGACCATCCACTTTTGTCCATCATAGGTGAACCATTGCCAGTTTTTCAGAGAGCCGTCGCAATTGTATATGAAATGGTGCAATACGTAATAGTCTATGAGACTCTGGATCTCATAGCGTTTCTCTATCTCATTCCGCATGCGCAACGTATCAGCTCCTTCTTTCTCAATCTTCTTCAATACATTGCCATACATGCTCAGGGTGTTGACATGCCTTTTCACAGCAGCTGTCATGGCTTTGGCTTCAAGAGTCTTTTCGTCATCCTCAGGAAGTTTGAAATATTTGCTCTTTTCATCTATCAGTTCGGATGGACAGTCGCCATCATACATGTTTCCTTTGTAATCATACAATCCTTTGGGATTTCTCACCTCAAACTGGCCCCACGCCACATAGCCATCAAAAAGATATTTGTCGCTGAGATTGCCATCAAGATGAATATGTTCGGCACAACTCTTCTTCATGTTCATGTTTTTACGGCTTTTCTTCAGTTGCCAGGCATACACGCCATGATAACTGCCATTGACGAAGAGAACGCATGGGAAGGCATCGGGAAAGCATCGGGCTTTACTTTGGCTGTCAATGCCGCAACGCCGCCAGAAAGGAAGACGGTCGGCCACGATATTGCTATACAATTTATACCCCACCTCGCCTATGCCTCTCAGCACATCTGTATAGAATGCTTTGAGATGGTAACTGTCTTGCCTGACCCAGTCGCCTATGGTGAGAGATGTCCCTGCCTCGGATGCATCATTGGCCAAGGCAAAATCGCAAGTGAAATTTTTCTTGGGGTATCTGACTGAATATGCGCCCTGCACCGACACAGAAACAGGTTTCTTGAAATATGTGCCATTGCCATCATAAAATTCAACCATCCCTGCTGATGGCTGACCTTTTTTGCTTGGCAAGCCGTTAGTCAGAACGATATTCACGAAAGCCAGTGATGGCTGAGCCATCACTATATCATCGAAAGCACTCACATCGGCCGAATTGTCCAAGCCCCTATTTGCGATGACACGCAAAATGTGCCATCGGCCACGTAGGCAATGCCATCGGATATGCATTCATCGCTATACAGGATAGATTGGAGCGTGTCGGCCGCATTCACCACCATATCTGCTGAGTCGAGAGCCGGCTGAGCGCATTTTGCAGCATGAAGCTCTTGCGCACAAACAGCATAGAATAATGTGAGAAGGAAGGCACGAAGACATGCCGGTGTGATTTGTTGTCTCATAAATGGTATTGATACAGTCTGTCAAAGTTCGGCTACGGCCAAAAGATAGTTGCGCATGTTGCCTGCCTTATGTATCTTTTTCCAAAGCTTGCGCCCTATGAGAGGTTCGGCATAATCCCAAAAGGTGCGAATCTTCATCAGCTGCTGGCTTTCAGCTGGTATGATGCGGATATAGTCGTCGAGCAATTGTGTGTGCATATCCTTGAGACGTTGGATGACGTCTCTGTCTGCAAGAGAAACGCCCTTCTTATATTCTTCGGCCAAGGTGGGACGTGCCAACAAGCCGCGGCCAATCATCACGCCATGAAGATTGGGCCATCGTTGTGCTATCTCATCAATGTCTTCGGCACAAAGGATGTCTCCATTATATATAAGAGGGTGACGGCATTCGTCTGCGAAAGACTCAAAAGCGTCAACATTAACATCGCCCTTGTAGCCTTGAGATGCAACACGAGGATGAACCGCTATATGGACCAGCGGTGTGTCGTTGAGCATCGGCAGGATTGCTGTCCATTCGTTTTCTTTTGCAAGACCTATTCGCATCTTGACTGAAAAATGCAGGTCGTCATTGCTCTTGATGACATTGCAGATGCTTTTCACTTCTTCAGGACGCACTAACAGTCCTGAGCCTCTGCCATGATTGGTCTGGAGGGGAAAAGGACACCCCATATTGATGTCAATGCGAGTGTAATTCATAGGGCGCAGCACAGATATGAGAGTGGACAACTCATCTGCGTTGGCCGCTATCACCTGTGGCACAACAGGCACGCCTGCATTGAATTCGGGTTTTACATCGCGCATGTCTTTGCTGCGCACCTTGCCATGTTCAAGGCGGACGAATGGTGTGTAATAACTATCGACGCCTCCACAGAGCGTGTGATGGATTCGTCGGTAGCAATCTTCGGTGTATCCCTGCAAGGGAGCAAAATATATTTGCAACATAAATATGATTCTTTTATTCCTTATTTCCGCAACACTATAATTTAATGTTTTTTATAAGCACCTGAGCAACAAAAAGTTGCTCAGGGTTTTGTCA
>CAKQYA010000067.1 GCA_934293005.1 uncultured Bacteroidaceae bacterium | reverse complement strand
TGCGCCTCATTTTAATTATACCGATGTTTAGTTACCTTTTGCGGAGATATTCATTTTTGTTTTATAGAGGAAAGATACATATTAAATTCTCAATATCATTGTGAGAGTCCTGTTTAAATAGCTTGGAGCGGTAATAAATTGCTGCTTCTTGAAGTTTATGCTATTTGGCAGGAGCATCATAGTTAATGTGCTGTGTCATTTCTTGATTTTAAGCACAGGCATGATGTTGTTGAGTTTCTTAGGAAGTTTTACTATGAGAGCGTCAGATGTTCGGTTGAAGTTGACTTTGCCATAGCCGAGGAGTTCGATAGACTTGATTTTAGCAGGGAAGTATGTTGAGCCTTCTGCAAGCGACTTTACAGTGATTGTGCTGTTTTCAGGCCATGCCAAAGCACTGACATACAGATTTTTCTCAGTCTGTGTAAATCTAATCTCGTCAGAGCCGGCTCCTGTGTATGCTCCATCGTTAAAGCCTTGCGCATTGATTTTCACATCAGAGTTGGCTATAGGGCCTTCGCCGAATATCTTCCAAGGGCGTGTCTTGAAGATACTCTCGCCATTGATCTTCATCCATGCTCCAAACTCTTTCATGATGGCAATCTCCTTCTCGTCGGGAGTGCCATCGGCGCGCAGAGGCACAGACAGAAGCATGTTTCCGTTCTTGCTTACTATATCCACGAGCAGTTTTGCAACAGTGGCAGCGCTTTTGTATCCATTGCGATTGTAGATGCCTGTGTCGTAGTGCCATCCGCCTATGCAGTTGCAGCATTGCCATGGCTGGTCGATGATAGTGTTAGGCGCGCCGCGTTCCACATCCCATACAAGTGCTTTCTTTTGTTCGTCATCGAGGATTTTTCCAAACACAACGGCTTGATTCTTCCCCTTATGTGTGGCTGCGCTGTGGTTGTACATGTGTGCGGCAATCTTCATGCCAGCGTCGCTGACAGGATAGAACGGAAGCACAGTCACGTCGAAATAGATAAGGTCGGGGTTGTAGCGGTTGATGGCATCAAGAGTGCGGTTGTAGAAGTTGGTCACGTATTCCTGCGTTGGCAGAGACGCGCCATTCTCCCATCCCCATTGAGAGTGGATGGAACCATTGTCCCATGTGCGGTCGCTGAAATCGTGGTTTTGAGCGTAGAGATTTTGTGGATCGAGTCCTTTCCACCATTTAGCAGAACCGTCGGCATTAGGCTTGTAGCCGTCTTCCTTTGTGAGCCATCCGTCGTATTTGACACCTCTCTTGTCGCCTTTGAGGTCGAAGCGCCGTGAAGGTTCATACCATGTCCATGCGTGGTCGGCATGGAATGAAATGCCAAAAGGAATGCCTGCTTTCTTTGTTGCTTTGGCCCATCCGTCGAGGATGTCCTTGTGCGGACCGATGTTTTGTGAGTTCCATTCTTGATATTTGCTGTCCCACAGGTCGAAGTTGTCATGATGATTGCCGAGGGCGAAGAAGTATTGCGCTCCGCATTCTTCGTGATAAAACTTCACGAGTTCTTCCGGTGTCCAGTGTTCGGCTTTGAATAGAGGGAGGATGTCTTTGAAACCAACTTCAGATGGATGCCCATAGTTGTCGCGGTGGTAGTTGTATTTATAATTGCCTTCCATATAAAGTTCTCGTGCCATCCAGTCGCCAGAACCTTCCACGCATTGCGGACCCCAATGTGCCCATATTCCAAACTTCGCGTCGCGAAACCATTCAGGCACCTGATATTGGCATAGTGATTGCCAGTCGGGAGTGAATGCTCCTGTTGCCATAGGCTCGTCTTGTTCCGATACAGGAATTTTATACTCTTGCGCATTCAATGTAAGGAATGCTATAGTGCTTAATGCTGTTAAGATTTTTTTCATTGCTGGAGGTTGTTTTTGTGTTATAAATGTACGTAATGAAATCCTTGGGTTTAGTAGTTGTGTCTTTTTTATTTGTATAGATAAAACATGCGTGTCATCATCTTCCATTTCTCATCGCTGCGCGCATCAGGA
Organism: uncultured Bacteroidaceae bacterium; assembly: GCA_934293005.1. GTDB lineage: Bacteria > Bacteroidota > Bacteroidia > Bacteroidales > Bacteroidaceae > Minthosoma. The sequence goes on along the minus strand of CAKQYA010000067.1, from coordinate 1,441 downwards.
GAACTGTTTTGAAGACGTGCTACGAAAGCTTCCCATTCTGCTTGGCGTGGCAGGGTGGCGAGGCGGTCCATGGCTGCTTGCCAGTTGAAGTGTACGGGTGTGTCAACTATCATGACGGCAGTGGTGCCGCATATGTATATCTCCATCTCCAGGATGCCGACTTCTTTAATGCCATCGCGTATCTCTTTCCAGTGATGCTCTTTAGAATGCCATTTCTTATATTCTTCAATCATCTCTGGATCATCGTTAAGGTTGATTGTCTGAACATAACGCTTTGTGCGTCCTCTGTCTTGCTGGATGTATCCTTCCATGTGGCGTCAGTTGTTGAAGTCAACGAGAATGCGGAACACTTTGCCGGGGTTCTGTCCCCACCATTTCATTGTCTCAAACGCATCCTCAGGCTTGATGATTTTAGTGATTAGTCTGTCGATAGGACATGTGCCTCGTTCCATATATCGGATTACAGCCCTGAAGTCTGATGGGGTCGCGTTGCGCGAACCGCAAATGTTCAACTCTTTCTGCACAAAGTATTTTGTTTGGAAGCTCACTTCCGATTTTGCGTAGCCGATGCATGTGACACGTCCTGCAAAGCCCACCTCATTGATGGCCATCTGGTATGTTGGCACACTTCCGACAGCTTCAATGACTACATCAGGTCCGAATCCGCCGGTCATTTCTGCGAGTCGTTTGTGCACATCGTTATTTTTAGTGTTGATGGAGTAGGATGCGCCCATTTCTCTGGCGAGCGCAAGTTTTTCATCATCGATGTCGGCTGCTATTACTGTAGCTCCTCTCAACGATGCTCTGACTATGGCTCCCATGCCCACCATGCCGCATCCGATGACCAAAACTGTGTCGATGTCTGTGACCATCGAACGGTCTACTGCGTGAAAACCAACACTCATGGGCTCTACTAAAGCGCACTCTTTAGGTGTGAGGGCATTGGCTGGAATAATCTTTTGCCATGGCAAAACGATGTGTTCGCGCATGGCTCCATTGCGTTGCACGCCGAGGGTTTCATTGTGTTGGCAGGCATTGGCCCTGCCTTTACGGCAAGAGGAGCAATGGCCGCAATTGGTATATGGGTTGCATGTGACCACCATGCCTGGTTGCAGTGTCTCTGGCACTCCTTCGCCTATAGCTTCAATGACAGCTCCAATCTCGTGTCCGGGGATGACAGGGTTGAGCGCCATGGTGTTGCGTCCAAGGAATGTGTTGATGTCTGAACCGCAGAAGCCAACATGACTTAGTTTGAGAAGCACTTCGCCTGCTGCTGGTGAGGCTGGTGCTTCAAGTTGGATGATGTTCAGTTGTTTGTCGTGTGTTATCTGAATAGCTTTCATTTCCTTTATATATATTGCTAACTGAGTCCACTTTAAAAAGGGGCATATTTTGAATCCAGTCTGACCAGTGTGGTCATTCTGAGTGAAACATAGCAATC
>CAKQYA010000066.1 GCA_934293005.1 uncultured Bacteroidaceae bacterium | reverse complement strand
GCTTTAAGCAGTTCTCGAATAAGTGTTTCTTTTCCGTGTAACTTGTATTTCTCGGGAGCACTCTTTCGCCCTTTTGGTCTGCCAAGTATAACGCCCTCTGCTTTTTTACGCGCCAAAGCTTCCTTGGTTCGCTGACTGATAAGGTTGCGTTCAATCTCGGCAGACAAACCAAAAGCAAAGGCGAGCACTTTACTTTGGATGTCATCGCCGAGACGATAATTGTCCTTGATAGTCCATACGCGGCATTCCTTTGTCATACAAATATTCAGAATCTCCATTATCATGAACAAGTTGCGACCAAGGCGGGAAAGCTCAGCACAAATGATGAGATCATCTTTTTGTACTCGCTTCAGAAGTTTTCCCAACTCTCGCTTGTTATACGCTTTCGTTCCACTGATAGTTTCCTCAATCCAACCATCAATCACGAGTTTGTTGTACTCACAGAATTTGTTGATTTCAAAACGTTGGTTTTCTACTGTCTGTTTATCACTGCTGACTCTAATGTAACCGTAAATCATAATTGTCTATTTGTAATTTCTATTATAACGGGAGCCCATTATTTACTCTCTTTACTATAAAATGAGCTGACTCTCACTTAATAGAAAGTTTATAGATTGCTCGAAATAGACAAATATGCTTCACTAAAATCTCCTCAACTGCGCATTATCATACGCCAAGAAGATCGTCAGGAACACAGATACAGCAAGGAGGCAAGCCATGCAGATAACCAGGAACTGGCGGAAGTGCTCGCTTCGATACATTCTCTTTATCCAATACCAGGGATATGTCATGAATATGAAGCGAGGCAAGGCTTTTATGGTTTGCGGTATGGGTGGTTGCTCTATTGTCTTTGATTTCTTTGCTTGCATAAGCACCATCATTGCTGCATATCGCTTTTCCGTTAGTTGGATATTGCGATTTATAGCTTCAGCATTTTTATTGCAGTTGGCTGTCGCAACCTGCTCGAAACAAACATTAACAAGATTTGGAATAAACACAAAAAGCGTGCAACTCATTGAGCTGCACGCTTTTGCTTATTGTTTTTTACGTGTTTGCCTTTCGGCATCACTTCACTTCCTCAAAGTCGACATATTCGCCCTCATTCTGAGAGAATATTTTCTTATTGGTATGCACCACGTCATTATCCACATCTCCTTCTCCTTGTTGGCCCGAATCTGTTGGGCCATCATCATTTGGCGCCTTAGCATATGTTCGTCTCTTTTGTCTTGACCGGCCGGCAGCACTATTGCGCAATCCAAAAAGTTGCGAAAGAACAGTGCGCATGGATGAGAAACCTCCAAACAGCTTGCTGAGGACATACAAGCCTGCTGATATCAACGAGAGGATGAGGGCCAATACCAATATGAAGAAAAATAAAAATATTCCTGCCATGTGTAAAATTGCGTTTTGTTTATAGTTTTACGTGATGGAGGGACATTGCACCCTCACTACCCTCTTCTATCAGGCAAAACACATGCCACGATGGACATCAAGACATAAAGTCCGATGCAGCCTGCCAATCCGCGGAAGAGATGTATCCACACGTTGGCTTCTGACACTACGGCAGACACACCGCATGACACAAGTATGACAGCAGACGCCATAAGATATATGTATTTTATCTTGTCGTTTTTCCATGACATGCTCTTGAAGGCGAACATTGGCACTTCGCACACGAGAAGCCAGCATGAAAGCACCATGAAAAGGAAGAGGAACAGCGCATTGAAATGAGGGCTGGTGAGCCACTCGTGGCTGCTTGTGATGAGAGCGCCCCAAAATATAGCATTGGCAGGAGTGGGCATGCCGATGAATCCTGTATGCTGACGTTCGTCAATATTGAATTTGGCAAGGCGCAGGGCAGAGAAAGCTGCCATGAGAAATGCCGTGAACGGCATCACGTGAAAAACCATGTCGCTTGCCATGAACGATGGATAAGCCACTTTATTGAAGAGCGAGAACAGCATGGCGGATGGAGCCACTCCAAAGGTGACACAATCGGCCAAGGAATCAAGCTCCACACCCATACGTCCGCTCACGCCAAGAGCTCTTGCTGCCATTCCATCGAAAAAATCGAAGAAAGCGCCAATGAGTATGAAAAGAAACGCCATCTCGTAAGCACTGTAAAAAGCGCAGTATGCAGCCACGCATCCACAGATCAGATTGCTGCATGTGAGCATGTTGGGTATATGCTTTTTCATTTTGTAGTCTCGGATTATATTAAATATCTATTATCACATTCTTGCGCAAGCCTTCACTTCCATAATGAAGCACAATGGCCACCATGCGCGCATTTCATCATTTCAGGCGGGCTATAAGCGTTTCGTCACCTACGGTGGCTTGTCCCATCTTAACGAGAATCTCAGTGCCAAGAGGCAGATAAACGTCGACACGGCTTCCAAACTTGATAAAGCCCATGTGATCGTCTATGAAGCATTCCTCACCTGCCTTTGGATAAGTCACGATACGTCGCGCCATAGCACCTGCTATCTGGCGAACCATCACCTCCACCCCATGAGGTGTGCGGATGACCACCATGGAACGTTCATTTTCCGTGCTTGCCTTTGGCAAATATGCCTTCAAGAAATTTCCGTTTTGATGGCCTACCTTCACTATTGTGCCTTCACATGGAATCCAGTTGGCATGAACATTAGTCAGACTCATGAATATTGACACCATGATGCGCTTGTCGTGGAAATATTCCGTCTCGTCAACCTCTTCTATCACGACGATGTGTCCGTCTGCAGGTGCCACGACCGACTTGTTCGTCGGACCGTTAAACATGCGTATTGGACAACGGAAGAAATTGAGCAAGATGCCATACACCACCAACGTGGCAAGGATAATGAAGTAGGAGCCCCAGAGCAGAGTGCTTCGGGACATCCAAGAAAGAGATACCAGCAACAGGGCCAACGCACCTGTATATAATAGTGTGTGCTTGCCCTCATGGTGAAGGCGTATCTTGTTTCTGCGTTTATTATGAATCAGCGGTTTTTCTTTTGACATTATATCGAGATAAGTGTGTAGCAAATGTTGTATGTTTCATCTAAAGTAATGCAAAGATACGAAATAAATCTGAAAGACCCATCCAACAAGCCATTAAATTCTTAAAAGCAGCACGTTTTGACACAAAATCTCGTCTATCTGAACTTATTTTTCATTTCACCCTCATTTTTTCTGAAAAGTTCTTTGTCGTTTCAAAATAAAGTCATAACTTTGCACCCGCATTCGAGAAAGGAGAGCCTGCACCGCAGAATCTTCTGGCAGAACGCTTAGAGGATTGTGCTATGGTGTAATGGCAGCACTAGAGTTTTTGGTTCTCTCAGTCCAGGTTCGAATCCTGGTAGCACAACTTGAGACTGGACGAGGGATAAAATCAACCATGACACTATCTCACACTTGTCTCGCATCGGACTTGTAGCTCAGTTGGTTAGAGCAACAGACTCATAATCTGGAGGTCCTAGGTTCAAGCCCTAGCTGGTCCA
>CAKQYA010000065.1 GCA_934293005.1 uncultured Bacteroidaceae bacterium | reverse complement strand
TGCGCCTCATTTTCATTATACAGGTGTTTAGTTACCTTTTGCGGAGATATTCATTTTTGTTTTATAGAGGAAAGATAAGAAATAATATTGAATTGTGACTGTCTTTCACCTCTTTATCAACATGTAAATCACGCTATGGTGTTGTTCGTTTCGAGATTAAGACCATATTAAGAGAACAAACTGCTTAGAACCCCTGGCCAAAAGAAAATAAAACAACAGCATTTCTCGCATTTTTCCATTAAATGGAGGTGCAAGAAATGCTGTTAATCGTGAAGAAGCTTATAGAGCAGACTGACTGTTTTTTTTGTTGAGCTGAGCGCCAAAGCACAAGGTCTGAAGTGTCATTTTATCGTTTTACTTCCCAATTATTTTATTAAACCCTAAATCCCACTTCCATTTGTGATTCAACGAAAGCTGCTGCGCGCACAAGTGTTGTGAATGTTTCACTCTTGTATATGAAAAGAAGACCGTCATTGTGTGAAATGACGGCCTTCTCATATGTTGTCTATGTAGCCAACGCATTAGGTTTGGCAGTTGTATCACTTGAATGCTGAGAATGCGGAAGCTGCAGGTTCTGGCACAGAATAGCGCACCCATGTTTCTATAGCTTTGCCCATGTTTTCATCAATGTATTCTACTATTATTTTGTTTGGATTGATGAAGGCAATTTTGTGTTCTATGCCATTTTCTACAAACTCATTCTGGCTTTTCCACATAAAATCCCTTAGCATTGCAGGTTGAGCATCCTCAATGTTGTAGAGACTGCCTCTCAGCAAGATGCAATGTTTTTGGCCGTAAACTTTGAATAGGCCTTTAGGCATGTGTACTGTTTCTCCTGTCTTCTCTGGAAACCGAATTGCTGTCAAGCGCCACGTGCCAAGCAACTTGCCTGTGGCGTTGTGGTGAGTGAGTGCGTCCGAGATTGCCTGGAATTCAATGTTGCTGCTGTCCACTTTCTTCCATTCTTCGTCAATCCAATTGCGTGCAGGGAAATTCCAAAATTGTCCTGCGCTGTACCATGTGAGGACAAAAGATTCTGGTGTGACATCTTTGATTTTCTGACAGAATGGATCATCTGGATTTGGATACTCTTCCATGCGCCATGTCAGATTAGTGCCCTTGTCAACCCATACAAGCATGGAATACTTGCCCGCATGAGTCTTGTATACAGGTTGTGGAATCTTTGTCATCCGTTGGTTTCCACAGTTGATAGCTACTTGTTCAAACGTGCCGCTGATAGGGTATACGTCTTGTGCATTTGCTTGGCATGCAAGAAATGCTGCACATAGGATGGTTAATAGTTTCTTCATGACTGTATGGGTGTTAGGTTGTTTTGTAATACTGAGGCATTCGAATGTGCCTTTTGTTAGTTGCAAATATACATTATTTTATAATAATAACAAATGTTTTGACGAAAAAAAACATTTAAGGGCAAAGATTTTATGTGTGTTTGATGTTTTAGGATGCTTTTCACCTTGAAATGCATATTCTTGATTGCATTCTTGTTCAATTCAAGCAGATTTTTCGGAAGTATTTGCAGTTTGGGGAATATTTCTGTAAGGCATTGTCGCCTTCTTCTTAAAATATGCTTATCTGTGTTTTTACCTTTAAAAATATAGTTTTTATAATGACGGCTGTTAGTGATTTGCATTCGTGGATGCTGCTGTATAAAGATGATGCATAATACTTGTCACCTGTGTTATGTTCTAATGGATGTTTTTTTGAAATTTTGCAGGAACTTATTCCTTTTTTTGATGGTAAGTAGCCCTTTACTTCTCAAAGTGCTGATAATCTTTCAGAGTGCGCCAGTCGCCTCCCCAGCGAAACCCGTGTGCCTTGAACAGTTTGCAACACAAGTCTTCGCGGTCAATCATTCTGTATGGAGTGGATTTCTTGTGGCGGTTGACATAGGGAGCTGCGGATGGCGGATTGACCACGAGTCGCCCTCCATGTGTTTTTACACAAGGGTTATACAAAGGGTTTATGTCTATTGCGCGTCCTTTGCTGTGGTTTGACAGGCTTCGAGACCCTTCTATATGGCGGTAGTTGAAGCAAGAAGTGTTGTTGGCCGCCATTGAGCGTGTGTCATCAGCATCATAGTTGTCAATAAGTTTCATGCGCTCAATAGGGTAGTGTGCCTCGTAAAGCTTTTTGAATATGTCTATCAAATCGGCAGCTATATCCTTGTGGCAAACGAGTTCGCCATGCTGCACCGTGCCGTCGGCTGTGTAATGTAGCAAACGTAAATATCGTAGCTCGCCGCGTGAAATCAAGCCACCTGTCTTGTAGCTCTTGCCACGCATAAGCTGAAAGACAGAGTCGCAGATATCTTCTGCGATAAAACAACTGTCGTTAAGCTGCTTGGCAGAATCATTTCCGCTTCCTTTGATTGCAACGTAATCAGTTTGGATTGCATGTGCGAGCACTGTGGGCAATGCTATAGTTAGCAGCATGATAATTGTAAGTGTGTTCTTTCTCATATATATTGTGTTCTTTCTCATATATATATTTTTTTGTTTGTTGATTCGTCTGTCGATTTATAGGGCTTTTGTGTGTGACTCTTTGCGCATAGATGAGCCATGTGGTTGTTGTGTGGAATTTGTCTGAATATGCCTTACAGTTTTCTTTTTTTGTAGCATTATAATATAGCCTGCGCGACATCTTCTGCAATTACCGTCTTTTTATCATGGTGTCTTTTATGTTGTGTTACCCCTCAATCCGTACAATCCCTTTGGCTGTATAAGATGGCGTTGTTTGAACTTTGGCTGAATTCACAATTTTGTAACAGTCTTGCAATCATTCCGTCATTAAATATCATTTACTTTGCATCGTAATCAGGAGACAAACCATACCTCCTTTTTATTTGTATTATGACTATGAATATAGAAAAAGCAAGACGAATCCAAAAAATCTACGCATATTTCAGACTGACAGCGATTATAGCCGGACTTATTTTTATTTATGTGTTCTGCTTTGCAAATTAAGAATGCATCCGGCCATTCGTTGTGCGCATATTCGGTCTTATGAGATCGATGCGCATGGTTTATGTTTAGGGGCTATGTTACATCATTATTTTGATGTGGCTGTCCCTTTTTTTGTTATGTTATTTATAATGTGCATCCCTCTTCATTTTATGCCGTGTTCTTTTTCCATTTGCCGATTTGTATATTGAAGTTTGTTGTTTTTGCAAAAATACTAACTATTTGTTGTTTTTGCAAGAAAACTACATTAAATATATTGCACGATGGTGGTAAATGCGGCACAACGTTTACTTTCACAGTTTTCTTTTTAAGCCTTAGTAATAATATATAATGTATATATACTGCTTTTTTAGGAAGGTTTGGATATTGTGTGATGTTGTCATCAGCTGAATATATTCATGCCAATCTTCATGTTGGCCCTTCGTGTCTTTTGGACCGATTCGGCCTTCATGGCTTCATGAAATGATCTTGCCATCTCTTGTGTCATTCCCCCGTCCTCCATTTCTTCGGGAAGCCTTCGGGATCCGTTCGGGATGCGCCCCCAGTCCATGCGCCACGCACATTCACCCGCCCCGTGATTATCCCCAAGCCGCCCCCGTAGTCCTTTATTCCAGCTTCAATTCACCTATATTCTGTCCTTATTCATTCAAAATCGCGCTTGTTCTCAAAAAAAGTTTCCCGAAAGTTTTGCCAGTAAGCCAAAAGTGCGTACCTTTGCACTCGCTTTCCGAAAGGGAAGCCCAAGCGACAAGCGAATG
>CAKQYA010000064.1 GCA_934293005.1 uncultured Bacteroidaceae bacterium | reverse complement strand
TGCGCCTCATTTTAATTATACCGATGTTTAGTTACCTTTTGCGGAGATATTCATTTTTGTTTTATAGAGGAAAGATATAAAGATAATCGTAGACGACATTACCACTCTGAAGGTGGATGCTATCGTCAATGCCGCCAACAGATCGCTGTTGGGTGGTGGTGGAGTGGATGGAGCCATTCATCGTGCTGCTGGTCGTGAACTTCTGGAAGAATGCATCACTCTTGGTGGCTGCAAGACGGGCCAGAGCAAGATGACACGAGCATACAACCTGCCTTGCAAATATGTGATACATACTGTAGGCCCTGTATATAGCGGTTGTGTTGACGACCCAGCTTTGCTGGCCTCATGCTATACTACGGCTTTGAATATTGCCGCAGACAAGGGGCTCAGGAGCATTGCGTTTCCCTGCATTAGTACGGGCGTGTATCGTTATCCCAAAGCGGAAGCAGCGCAAGTGGCAATGAATGCCATTCGAGAAAGCGTCTTCGATGGTGAGGTGATCATATGCTGTTTCTGCGAGGCTGATGCTGCGTATTATAGCGCATTATACTGATATGTAAAGATTTAGTGTTGATTTAACCCAAATCATTAGACCGAAACAGGGGAATTATCAGGACATTATTGCTTCTTTTCAACTCTTGTCAGCATTTCTTTCGGCATCTTGCTTCCATTTGCGTTTCGACATAGCCCGCTATGCCTTCAACGCTGGCTGTCGCAACCTGCTCGAAACAAACACTAACAAGATTTGAAATCTAATGATTTGGGTTTAATTGACCGTTTACCAATCATGTTCTCTGATGTGGATATGGGAAAACCATATTTATACCACTTTCAGTACAGCATAGCTGGTACTGGAGTTTCTCTTAGGTGGTACTGGACAGGCACTCAAATTAGTGCTTTCCTCATATTTATTGGAGTGCATTGTAGAGTCAGCCACCACCTTTTCAAGCATCAGTTTTATCACTTCTTGCTCCTTGGGAGTAATCCCGATGACAGGGAAAAGAAAATTTTCAGCAATTCAATTTTATCAACCATCAAAATTCACAGATTATGATTTACACTTACACAATCGGTCGTATCGGCAAGGACTGTAAGACCATCACAGGCGCACAAGGAACTTTCATGGCGATTGACATAGCCGTTGATGATTACTCCAAGGGACAGAACATCACTACATGGGTAAGGGTACGCAGCAGAAGGTCAACCTTCTGAGCATACACGCTCGTTTGTATGTTTGGGTTATTCATATTCTGCTAATTCTCTTGGAATTGTTATTTTGTATTTTGAAACATATACACCGCCTTTGCACAATTGTATTTTGGAAGTGCCAAGGTCTATACGGTCGAAATCAATTGCCTGAAACCAAGGGTAATTTGCCTTTTCTGCCATATAAAGAAACATCCTTTTGACAGTCAGGTTGTTTGTTGACTCCAGCAATTGCTGAACTTTGGCTGGACGAAGTGCAGTCAGCTGTTCCATGATGTAATATAAATCCATATAGCTATATCTGTTTGGAGCCAACAGAAGACATTCCATGAAAGCCAGTTCAGGTATGGATGCCTGTACGGTATAATTGTTCTGCTTTATTGCTTGTTTTTGGATAAGACCGAATGCCGAAGTCGTAAAAACTCTATCGTCATGTCAAACAAATCGCTCTTCGCCCATTGAGGTGTTCGCGGCTCATTGCTGGCAACCATCAGTTGCGGTTTGCCCATTGGTACAAAATGATAGTAGCCAGAGAGTTCAAGAGCTGAGTGGGCGGCCACACGATACTGCTTGCCAGTCTGTTCCTGACAACTTGCCAAAGCAGCCAATGCTGATAACGAGTCACCACTACGATACATGACACCTTTTGATAAAGATCTCAGCCATCCCGAACTGCGGTACTGTTTCATCAACTGATCAGAATACCCCTGCTTCTTTAGCCCCTCGGAAAAGAGAAGTCCTCCTGGGTGTATATTCATTAGCAATGAGTTGATTTTACTCCTTGTTTCTATACTCATTTATTTCTTTGCTATTTCATCCTTTCCAGCAGCCCGGCAAGCGCGTCGAGGTCTATCGGGTCTGCGTTTACATCGAGCACGGTGCCGTTGCGGTCGATAAGCTTGTAGGTGGGATAGCCGTTGATGCCGATAAAGCTTTCGACGGCACTTTGCTGCTCTGCGGGCAGGTTGTAGTGGACTACGTTGTCGCCCTCTATCTTGTATTCCTTGATGACGTTCTTCCATGACTCATCGCTGGAGCGGTTGGCGAGATAGAGATAGACGATTTCGAAGTCTTTTAGCCGCTCGTACTCCTCATGCGAGTGCTGTAGGCGCTGCTTGCAGGGGCCGCACCACGTGCCCCAGATGTCGAGGAGGATGATTTTGCCCTTGTACGGCTCGATTATCTTGCGCAGAATCTTCTCCCCGTCGGTCATATCCTTCACTGCGTCGTTCGACTTGATGTTTTCATCATTGGATAGCTTGCTCTGGCTTAACTGCTCGTATTTGTCGTTGAAGGCATGTAAGGCGTTACGTGCGGCGAGGGTATGGATGTGCTCGTCGGCAAAGTCGAGGATTTCTTTGCCGAGCGGCTTGCGTGCCCAGTTGATGTTGCTGCATAGATGGCAGCAGATGATGATGTCCCTGGCCGTCTCAGACATTCCGCGGACTTCCATATCCTTCATCATCAGCTCTGTTTCTGATTTCAAGAACTTCTGTTGTGAATAGTCGTCATAATTCGGGATGCGTGCCTGTATTTCGAGGATGGATTTTACGAAATCGTTCCTTCCGAATTCCTCATCAACCGCCTCGCGTAGACTGTCGGGGGTGTTTTTGCTTTTCTCCCAGTATGCCGGATAGGCCTCGTCGTACTGTCTGATGGCTTGCCTGTCCTCGGGAGTCAATTTGACGAGTCCGTCTTTCTCGGCGGTCTCCAAGACGTTCTTCATCCTATGGTTATCTTTGTCAGAGGCTTTCGTCCACAGGTAGTATCCGTAGTCATTCAAGAAATGCGAGAATTCGTAGGCACTCATCGTGTAAGGCTCGTCGAATTCCTTCCAGAATTCTTCATCGACGACCTTGATATATTCCTCCGGCAGCTCATAGTTTGGCTGCAAATACATGCCCTGCATCAAGAAATAGGCATTCTGGACCAGTATGTAGTTCCTTGTGTAAGTGCGATACCGCTCCGAGAGCGTCGGATGCTCGCGGCACACGTCGTCCAACTCCTTCAGCGTCGCCTTCGTGTTGTTCTTAATGCTGTCGAGGATGTTCATGATGTTGCCTATCTTCTCCTGTTTCGTTGCTCCGTAAATGGACGTGATAATGTGGTGAGCCCCAATCTCGTTCAACAGGCGGACGTTCTTGCCCATGAAGAGCGTCTTGCCTTGGTCATAGTCTTTCATCATGAAATAGGTCTCGTTGGGCTCGGCCACGACGGTGGCTGCAATATCTGGCGAATCTTGGCCTATTTTTAGGCAAAAGGACGTAGTGTTCTCTATAGGTATGCGCAACTTGAATTGCCCGAGGGTGTCTATTGGTACCGAGTACGTCGGATTCTCGCCCGTCAAGACGTTGGCAGTCAAAAATGCAGTTATTTCCTTGCCGTTTGCTTCGCTCTCAAATCCGCCGAAGAGGCCCTTCTTGGGCTTCACCCATCCGATGACGGTCACGCTGTCGCCCTCCTGGTAGTGGTTGTCGGCCAGCGTGGTGCAAGTGTCCTTCTCGGGGTAGTCGGGCAGGCACCCTCCACTGATGAGACTGCAGTCGAATGTCTTGCCGTCGATGCTGATGGTTCGCTTGCCGTCGTTCTCCGTCCCGATGCTGATGTCGAGGCTGTCCAATCCATTATTCACCCGTATGGAATATGCCCCGTCGCTCTCGTTCTTTGACGCGATGTCCCACACCTTGCAGTCGTAAATCACCCTGTCCTCCGTCAGTCCAATCAGCCAGTTGCCCGTTTTGTCATCGCGCCAGTAAGTATCCATGATGCCACCGCCCGAGCATCCGCAGAGCATTAGCAGCAGCATTGCCAGTGAAATCAAGTTCAGTTTCTTCATCCTATTTCCACAATACTATAATTTAACTAAAGTTTCCCACCCCAAAATAATGGGGTAAAAATAACAGTTTCTCAATAAAAAGTTGTATCTTTGTAATCG
>CAKQYA010000063.1 GCA_934293005.1 uncultured Bacteroidaceae bacterium | reverse complement strand
CAGCCATTGGCTACGACTTGTATTTATGCAAAACTGATGATATTAGAGGTGAAGTTCTGAATGGTAAAGGTGTAAGATAGAGTCGATAGATTTCTTAAAATAGTTGAATTGTGTAACAAAAGTCATTCATACACAGTGTTTTAAGACGTTTTGTCTTGCGTCAGTTTTGCGCCATTTTTTGTACAAAATAAACGAAAATGCTTAAAGGTTACACTTGAATAGCAATAAGTTAGAAAGCTGGTGGAGTGGTATAAAATCCCTCCCTCTCCGCTCCTATAAGTCCTGCAAGTCATTCGACTTGCAGGACTTTTTTGTTTTATGTTCAGCATGAGTTATAAATATTTTGTGTTAAAAATTTACCGCACACGTTTTATGCTCAACGACAACTATTGATATGTTTGGGACTGTATGCACAGCATGACAGTTGCATCACTTGAAATGCCTGATGTGTCATGTTTTTTAGGCAGAAATAGCTCGTTATCGTCACAAAATATGAGAGACAGACTCATAATTATTTTAAAATATACATTTAGTCAGAATCTTTTTGTATCTTTACAGCGTATTGTCGGCTTGTCATGTGTGATTGGCGAAAAAGATGATTCAAAAATACTGCTAAATATAAGGAGTGATATCCATGCAACTATTATAGGATTATGGTGAAATAATCATTGAAGTAATATTTAGGTGAGAAAGGATTAAGAGTTGAATGCAAATAGTTCATTTTCTTACTGACTTATCAAAAAGTCAATGTAAGTCAATCTTTAGAAGTATATTTGATATGGCACAAACTGTAAAAAGTAGTAGTTTCCTTTATTGCATCAATCCGTGTAACGATAAGGAGTTGCAACGTTGCTCTATTGGCACAACAAGTTGGAGTCGTGTTTGTGATTTCAACGGTAATCATATTTTGGATTTGTTGCTTGCAGATAATGGCAGGGACATAGAGGTACATACTGACAGATATGTATACATCAGGGATTATAGTGGGCAAATCCGCAAAAAATAATGAATAGTGAAAAATATGGCGCGCTCGCACGATGATAAACGAAAGCACTTGATTCTGGCTTGCCGTTTCTTTGATGGAAGCGACACTTGTGAGTATAAAGAAAAACTTGATGCACATGAGGTGGACAAGACCCATCTGCCACCCCCTGAGTGTATGAAGGATGAATACACTTTGCCAGATGAAGAGGTGAGACGTCTGCTGAATGCTTGTACGGTATGGAACTATGAAAAGCATTGGGTGGAAGCTTCGCTGCAAGGCCATGGCGATTCAGGCTGCACTAAGGAATACATTGATTATGGCAACGAGGATTTCAATGCTGATGATGGTACTCCAATATCACTGAAGGCACTTTTATGGAATCGCTACTATCATTGGGGTGGTTGGATGTCAGATCAAGAATCCTTCCGCAACTGGTATCGCAAGTACTATGTCAGCGAGCCAACCAATAGAGAAAAACGAGCTGAGCTACGAAAGCCAGAACTTATTGCCAAATGCAAATACTACCATGGCGAGACTTTCAATCCATGGAATTTTGCCATGTCTGCAGGCTTCAACTATTGGCGCAAGACTTATTGGCACCTTGAAAAACAATGGGTGGATGAACTCTCCATGAGTTACAAGTCGTTCTACGCCAACCATGATCTGCTGACATATTGGAATGCAGTAGACTATTTCGAAGAGAAAAATGAGCCGTTGTCTCTCATAAACTATATACTTGGCTATCACAATCATGTGGCGGAGAACTGCAATGCCACTCTCGATGGTGTTGCGGCCATTGACAGTTATGAGAACCAGTATATCCAACTTGTTCCTCTTGGTAAAGGAATTGAGAGGTATTTCAATTTCTATAAAGGGGAAGAGTCCAATCCTTGGAGTGCAGTTCGTTCCGCAAAGTTTGGAGTGTTTTGGCAATGGGAGCAGATGGTGTATGAGAGATGTAAGGCAGAGGGTAGTAGATGGCTGATAGATATGGCCAATGAATCTTTGCCACATGTCAAAATCGAATGGCTGAATGACGATAGTGTTCCATTTGACTTTAAGGCGCTTTGTCTCTATGTCAATGCTATGGCATGTAAATGGATTCCATGGGAAGAGGCTATGGATATAAATAAAGAGTATCTGCAAGGCATTTACGTCAATCCTCTTCTCGATGACGAGAAGAATCTGAGAAGACCAGTATTTGCCATCAGCCGGCATCGAATGGGCATTGATGGCAAGGGCGTGACAACACTTGTTGCATTTATGGGGTGTCCGCTGAAATGCAAGTGGTGCCTGAACGACAAATGCCATGAGCCCGTATATGAAAAGGATTGTGCAACACCAAGAGAAGGCATACAGCTGCTGAGTCCTTATGAGTTGTATGACATCGTCAAGAAGGACAACATATATTTTCAGGCTACAGGCGGTGGCATCTGCTTTGGTGGAGGAGAGCCTGCGCTGCAATCAGACTTTATAGTGGAGTTCGCAAAGCTCCGCCCTAAGAATTGGAAGTTGACTATTGAGACATCGCTCCATTGTTCTTGCGCAGCAATAGAGGCTTTGGCTCCATATATCGATGAATGGATCATTGACATCAAAGACATAAATGGTTCTATCTATGAGAAGTATACAGGTGTGTGTTCTCAGATTGAACGGCAACTTGTCTGCATAAAGGCGTGCGTGCCATTGGACAAAGTCACCATCAAGGTTCCGCTTATCCCCGACTTCAATACAGAAAAGGATATTGAATCAAGCGTGGAATATCTGAAGGATGCTGGGTTCAAGAATATCATTGAAGTAAAATACGTCAAACCTGTCGTTCATATTAATGAGTGATGAAATAATTTGTGATAAGTGGGTCCTCATGATTTTTTATATTTGACGCACTCTATTTTGGGGCAGATTTGCTTCTGTTTGATGGAGCTATGCTGGCATAGTGACTGATAAACAGAAGGAAAAGATGACCGATAGGGTGTGCGACAAATATGAGAGCGGCTTTCTTTGATGTTATATAACAATTTTTGTACACATATTTATGGAAAAGGGTAAAGAAAAATGCGAGTTGCTTAAAGCCATACGTGCTTATGTGGCTGAGAAATATGGTTTGGAATACACTGTGTCTGAGTGTGCTCACAAAGGCGATTGCCAAGGCACTTGCCCCAAGTGTGATTCCGAGCTTGCCAGTCTACAGCGACAGCTGGAGGCAAAGGGCATTGCTGACATAGTCCAAGATGATGAACTGAGCAAGATGGTGGCAAACTTCCTGTCAACGGAAAGCAAAGAAGAAGCAGACTTTCCATTAGGTGGCATTCACGCGCCCCATGGTGATGTTGACTCTGATAACGATATGATGACATTGGAATGTGACATAGCTGATACAGGCTTAAAAGCATCTCTTGAAGGTATGCCTATGCCGTTGGAAGGTGATGTCATCCCGCCCGACGAGAATCCGCAGTTTCAGCGCAGGATGATTCTTGAATGTCCTGTTGCTGGTATTGCCTTTCATGACATCAACGACATTTGGGATGAACTTTATGTAGGAGCTGAGATTGCGCTTGTGCGTGATAGCGACAACAAGTACGACACTAATGCCGTGGCTGTGGCCTTGGCTGGAGACTATGATGGCAATCCTGAAAAATTTGACTTTGACTATATCCTCGGTTACATTCCACGCAAGGATAACCAGACTATTGCAGCCATGCTCGATATGGGTTGGCAAGATCTGATTGAAGCCGAAATAAGTGAGATGAATGACCACGCTCCATACAATGACCGTCTGCATATCACCGTCTATATCCGTAGCAAGGAACCTCAGAAGCCGAAGGACAACCGACTTCGCATCAAAACCTTCGATGATGATGAGGAATGGTCTGCGTTTATAGGTGAATTATGGGATAAGGGCGTGTCATTCTTCCGTTGGGGAGGCTTCCCGCCATGGGAACTTGACCTTCCAGAAAAGGGTGATAAGGTTGTGTTCCTCCTTAAGGGTGATGATGAAACGAAGGTGTATCTCATGATGGTCATTGCTCTCGGTGACGACTGCGCGCCATTCGTGGATGACCCTGAACGTCTCCATATGATTGACGACTGTGGCCCATACGTCCTCTCCGTGGTCAAAGGGCCTCTATATGTGAAGAACGAGGAACTTGCCTTCCTTGACGGACTGCCTGCAGACAGATGGCAGCCAGACTTCAAGTTGGATAAGGATGCATCGGATGCTTTGATGGAAATGGTAAAAAACAAGTGAAAAACAACTATGGCAAATTTAGATAAAATTTCCGAATTATAAGCCAGTTGGGATAAAAAACAGAAATGAATACCTCCGAGTGCTCGC
>CAKQYA010000062.1 GCA_934293005.1 uncultured Bacteroidaceae bacterium | reverse complement strand
TCTTAACGGCCTCTGTAGCTGTCTCGAAACTTTGGGCTACTGTCTGCATGCTTATACTACCCATTAAGGTGAGTACAGTAAAGAATAGATTCCTCATATAGCGTTATTTAAAAAATGAATCCACTTGTAAAAGTGGTCTAATTTGATTAAACATAGACCTCTGTCTGGTATTGTAATCCAGTATTGGTTGTTAACTATCGAATCAGTCATGTGGCAGAAATAGACCTTAATGGTCGATATGGACGCACACAGACTGATATATATCCTATTTTATGGAATGTAGTCTTTGATACATTTTATACTCTCTGGATAGCCATTTCGTGGTCAAATAGCAGAAGTCGGCGCACATTAATGCACAACGTGCAAGTGCCTGCATCTTGTGCTTGATAAGTCCGCAGTATCTGGCCTTGCGCCATACCCTCTGATGCAGAAGAAAGGGCAGCTGCAACCATAGCCCAGCCTGCGGCATTCTTTGCCCTTTTGATGTCACGAACCAAGTCTTGTGAAACAACTTGCTGAGCTAATGTGCAGGTTATAAGATCGTCCTTAGATGACATTATAAGAGAATGAGCCTTGTTTGTCAAAGAATCCACTTCTCCGTTTTCTATCAAAACAAGACGGTTATCATAAGTTGGAATATATGTTGTCTTTGCCTGAGTGAACGCAACAAAGACACAAATAAATATAGATACTATGATTTTACTCTTCATATCATTCCATGTCATTATGGTTTTCAATACAGTTCTCATTATTGCCAATTGCCGCAATAATAATAATCATCAATAGAGGTGTGGTAATAAGGCTCAAAAGAATCCAGACCACGACACTTCGATTGCGCTTTTTTGCCATAACTGCCACCAATACATATAAACCTACGGTTATGCCAATGAAGAATAAAAGGCATATGATGGCTATTATAAGATACAGACCTTCACTTCCACTACCTGTTGAACTGCCATAATCAAACCTGCCAGAAGAAATGGAATCATTTGACTCTGTTACCTTTTCTTCTACATTATAGTCCTTTAGCTGGAACTTTATCTTGAAAGCAGGATTCCCCAATTCATCTTTAGTCTTGTAATAATGATAAAAACGATCATGTTCATATGCAGGAATATCAAGTTTCTTAGTCATTCCTGGAGCTATGCTAACACGTTTGAAAAACTCTTCATAATCCAAGTCATTGCCTGACATATCAAGATATGTAATCAAGAACACAACATTCTTGACTTCCTCACTTGAATTATTCTTCAAAGCCAATGTTCCACTGATATCGGAACATCTTTGTTCATAAGAAACCATAGTAATGTCTTTTTCCAAATCTTTGTTGGCTGCAAATGCTACCAAAAAAATGAAAATGCTCAGTAGGGCGATTGAAATTCTCTTTGTTGCCATATCTTTGAGTTATTTATTATTTTATCCACGATAGTGTTTATTGGGTATATATATGCCACCTCCACTCTGTTGAGTGGCTGAATATATCGGAGTGCCTATATTCTTCGCACGTCTGCGGTTCTCTCGCATACGTTCAATGTCTTGGGCAGTCATATCCTCAGTAACGAGAGTGCCTGGAGGTGTGAGATCTCCGAAACGAGTTTCAAAGAAATCACACCCAGCTTTATTGTTGGCACAGGCGAAGGAGCGATACGGAACGCCATTTGATGAAGTTCCATCCTTGACAGGCACTATCTTGCCTTCAAGACATTTGGGGCAAAGATATGAGCCTATTTCAATTTTCAACAGGAACTCACCTATGAAGGGGGAAGGTCGTTGTTGGTCATAGAGGATATACATTCTCTTCTTGGCACGGGTCATTGCCACATAGAACAAACGGCGTTCTTCTGCAAATGGGTATTGTTCGGCACGGCTTAATACAAAGTCCAATATCGGGTCATCCTCTATCAATGAGGGAAATCCGTATGCGCCAAGGTTGCAGTTAATAAGAATAACATGGTCTGCTTCCAGACCCTTTGCAGAGTGGACGGACATGAAGAAAATTTCACGTCCTGCAATAGAAACCTTAATACGGTTGTCGCTATGGTCAATCTTACCTTTGTAGCCTACAGACATGACATCATAGTTGTATCGTCCCATGAGAAGAATGCTTTCATCCTTCGGCAGAGAAATTATGATTTCTTCAACCTTCTTCAAAACGCTGTCATCCTCTGATTCGCATTTGACAAAATTCAGGAAAGTCTTCTTCTGGTCACCCTCTGGTGTTTTGATTGTTTTCTCTATCTGGGCAGGATTCTTCATCACGAAAGCGGATGACTTATCTATGAGTGGCTGATGGAAACGGTACGTTGTTTCAATTTTGCATAACTCCGTAAAACCAAAGTACTGCTCAAAATCATAGAACAGTGCCATGTCACTGCCAGCAAAACGGAAGATACTTTGCCAGTCATCGCCAACGCAATACAACTTTGTCTTAGGCTTTTCCGAACGCAAAGCCTGTAACAGCTTATACCTATCTACTGATATGTCCTGGAACTCGTCAACGAGGATATAGTCATAGTGTTTCCACAGTCCATCGCGGCAAAGCGCTGTTGCCTCTATGATGGCATCCGTGAAGTCAATTTCAAAGTTCTTCTCAAGTTCTGCCTGATAAGCGTCAAAGAAGGGTTTCACAACTTTGGTAAGAATGTACTTGTTACGCTTCTCATTGACTGTCATCATGTGACCTTCCTCTGGGTTTAGTGTTTCAAGCAAGCCCTCGATGGTCTTCTCATTGGCTTTCATCAAAGTGATGAAGGAGAGAAGCAGGGTGAGCACCGTCTTTTCCATCTGGCGGTTACGCTGCACCAACATATCATACAATTCCTTGTCAGTACGTTGTTTAATTGGAACACCATATTTGGTTAAATGCTCAATGAGTTTCTGTTCCACAGTTCCATCATGGAAGTCAGCACTTGTAGTTTCTATGAGGATTGTGCGGTTCTGTCTGTGTGTTTGTCGTTTCCAGTCGATACCTTCAATATATTTCTGGTTTGCAATCTTCCATCCTCCCTTTGTTCCTTCTCCGAACCAACGAGGTGTTTGCCCGTTCCTGTCAATGGCAAAGTGCTCCAAATACATGCGCTGCCATTGTCCTAGGCGATCCTTATAATAGATAGTAAAGTCTGGCTTGTATTGCCGACGTTCTGGTGTCCTTGTGTTGATTGGGTAATCACATTCGTAACGGAACATGATGCCCAATCGTGTCAGAATGGAACACAGACGTTTCTCTTCTTCACTTCGCGTGAAGATAATCTTGCCATCCATATCAGGGAACAAGGCTTGTATGCCGTATTTTTTCCTGTCCTCAAAATACGTGAAGGCATCGATATAATCATGTTCCAGTTTCATAAGCGACTGGAGGTTGACGACATAATTATCTACAGCATTCAAGAAGTTATCATCTTCAAGAATCAGCTTGCGGAAAACATTGAGCGGCACATCCGCATCACATATAGATGGTGCTTGCCCTGTCACCTCTGCAATGATGTGATATGCAAGGCTATGGAATGTGCCACTGCTCAATCCTGCAATCTGCATACGTTCAGACAATTCATTTGCAGCCTTCTTCGTATAAGTCAGAAGAAGAATCCTTGCAGGGTTGATATGCTGCTTCTCTACAAGATATTTGGCTTTACCTACGATGGTTGATGTCTTACCACTTCCGGCACTGGCTATCACCAGACAGTTATCTTCGAGTTTGACAATGGAATCCCTTTGCTGTGGGTCGAGCGGATATGCACCCAACACATTGTCAAAGTACAGTTTATTAACTTCCAATTCCGTTTTCACAAACTCTTTGTTATGTGTGTCCCGCTCTGATTCTATCCGTTGAACAACGTCAGGTAGTTCCTTGGTATCACTATCTGTAACAAACTGTGCATACTTCGGGAAAACGAGGTCAATTTTTTCCTTTATCTCATCATACGATTCAATGAAGTCTTCAAGTTCTGAATGAGCGAAGTAATGTGCAGGATGGACCAATGAACGGTAACTGTCCATTACAGCGGTAGCACATTCCTGCAACTCTCCGATGGCATTATAGACCTTGTTGTTCTCATCCATCTTTGCCTGACTGTCTGCAAGCAAAGACTTTAATGAGGCAATGCCCGTTTCCTTGAAAATGCCATCATTGAAGTACTTATGCCCTTCAATGGTTTCAATGCTTTCTAACAGTGATTGATGTCTTGTCTTGAAATCATCAATGTCTTTGTCTGTCACCAAATGCGTAGGCAAGAACATCGTTTCCAGTTCTTGCCTTGCGGCGTTGACCTGACACGTCAATTTCTCTGTCAGCTTCCTTAATCTGCTTTCGCCCATCTTTTTGATGATGAAACAGACAAGGAAGATCGCAGCAGCCAGTCCGATAATGGCAATTAAAGCAATTACCATCGTCTGATTTGTTGGTGATATGGCAAGGAAAATTAACATCAATTAGAGTCCTGATTTAAATTTGTATTTATCCTAATTTTCGCAACACTATAATCCAATGTTTTTATAAGCACCTAAGCAACAAAAGGTTGCTCATGGTTTTGCCATGTCAGAAATTTCACTTGTCTTAGTGTTGCATTTAAAAAACAAATAAAACTTTAGATGACATGGCAAAAGTACAAATAAAATCTGAGAAACCCACTCCTTTGGGAGGAGTTTTTTCGATCATGGAGCAATTTGATGCTCTTTTAGCTCAAACCATAGATTTCACCTTGGGATTGAGATGCACATTGTTTGGTTATCAATATAGTGAGATTCTACGTTCTCTGATGTGCGTATATCTT
>CAKQYA010000061.1 GCA_934293005.1 uncultured Bacteroidaceae bacterium | reverse complement strand
AAGTGGTTGGCAGACCAATTGGGTAAAGATCCTGCAACAGTGAGTAAATGGTGTACCAACTATTCGCAACCAAGCCTCGAAATCTTGTACAAGTGGCAGAGGCACTTGATGTGGATGTCCGCTCGCTCATCGTGCAGACAAAGAAAAGCCAGATAGAGATAGAGGCGGAGAAGCTACTCAACATATAGTCAAACCAATAAACCAAATGTAATTTAAACGATTATGACAACAAAGGAAATTGACGAAAAATCGTTAGGCAACGCACTCCGTCTATATAAGTCGGGCGACATAAATAAAATTCCTGTTGGCACGACGGCAGGGCTTCAGCAGATACATCATTATCTGTTTGAGGGCCTGTATCCCTTTGCTGGCGTTGTTCGTGACAAAAATATAGCAAAAGGGGGCTTTCGCTTTGCTAATAGCCTCTATCTTGAAGCCGCCCTTGCTGCTGTGGAGAAAATGCCTGAAGATTCCTTTGAGCATATCATTGAAAAAAATGTCGAGATGAACGTATGTCATCCTTTCATGGAGGGCAACGGCCGTTCCACCCGCATTTGGCTCGATATGATACTGAAACGCTCCCTTGGTAAGGTGGTCAATTGGCAGTATGTGGACAAAGACCAATACCTCTCGGCCATGGAACGTTCTCCCATCAACAATCTCGAACTGCGATATCTGCTCAGTCAGAACCTCACTTCTGATACGGAGAACCGCGAAGTGATATTCAAGGGAATAGAGCAGAGCTATTATTATGAGGGGTATGAAAAGTAAAAAAGACTGATATAACAATATGATTACAAAATCGAACATAAGAACACTACTTGATATACTCGGATTTTCTCAAGAAGGAACTGTGTATACCAAGAGATACGAAGTCGCTGGGGCAACCTTGAAAGTTGATGTTGCTTCCGAACATATATTCTATAAGGAATCAAGAATTACAGTGGGAAGAGAAACGACGAGTAATTTTTCAGAGCTAGAGAATTTTGTTGTTTTGGAATGTGTTGACCGACTGTTGTCAAAGGGATACAGGGCAGAACACATTGAACTTGAGCCACAATGGAAACTTGGACATAGCAGCAAGAGCGGCTATGCGGATATTTGGATTCGTACTTTTGGTGATGGAAGGATGATAGGTACTGACGAAGACAAGGACTCATTGCTCATCATTGAATGTAAGAAAACGGATGAATTTCAGGGCGCATGGAATGACACTCTTGAAGATGGA
Organism: uncultured Bacteroidaceae bacterium; assembly: GCA_934293005.1. GTDB lineage: Bacteria > Bacteroidota > Bacteroidia > Bacteroidales > Bacteroidaceae > Minthosoma. The sequence continues at coordinate 3,559 of CAKQYA010000061.1, read as the reverse complement.
GCACAGCTGTTCAGCTATTTTCAACAGGAAAAGTCTACAAGATTTTTATGTCTATACACATCCGACATTATAGAAGATAAAGTTGTGTCTGACTATTATTTGCTCAATGTCCAGGATAACAAGAAGATGTTGGAGAATGAAGAAGGTGTACTTTCATACGATAAGGCCTCAAACAACAAGCAATTGTATCGTGTTTGGCACGAGACGTATCATTGTGACTATGCTCGGATAGGAGTCTGTACAACCTTATCATATTGGTAAGGATAAATACACCGTGGCTGATTTGAAAGCAGTAAGTAATGAAACTATCAAGAAGAAATACAGTGAGTTTTCCAATATCCTTCGTCAGCATAATGTAGGAGCTCATGAGAATGCTTTTGACAAGTTGGTGAATCTTTTTCTTGCCAAGGTGGTTGATGAAACAAACAATCCTGACAATTTACATTTCTATTGGAAAGGTTCTGCATACGATGATGATTTTCAACTGCAAGACCGTTTGCAACGTCTTTACCGGGATGGAATGAAAAAGTTTCTCGGTGAGAATGTTACATATATTGAAGATGCTGAGATTGACAAGGCTTTCCGTCGTTTTAAGAACGATCCTGACGCTACACGCAAAACAATCAAAGATTATTTTAGGGCTTTAAAGTTCTTCTCGGATAATGACTTCTCTTTCATAAGTGTGCACAATAAAAAACTTTTCCAACAGAATGCCATTATTCTAAGAAAAGTAATCCTTATGCTGCAAGACATACGCTTGAAGGATTCTGATACACATCAGTTCCTCGGCGACCTGTTCGAGGGGTTCTTGACAAAAGGCGTAAAGCAGAGTGAGGGCCAGTTCTTCACTCCTATGCCTATTGTGCGTTTCATTGTAACTTCGTTGCCTTTGGAGCAGTTGATAAAAGACAGCCAGGATGTGCCGTACGCCATTGATTATGCTTGTGGCGCAGGACATTTTCTTACTGAGTATGCAGATCGTATCAAAGAGTTTGTTAAGCAGTATCGTCCAGACCTTTCCCTGCATGACTATTATTCACGCATTATGGGAATAGAAAAAGAATACCGTTTGTCCAAGGTCTCAAAAGTGTCTGCTTTCATGTACGGACATGATGAAACACAGATAGTATATTCTGATGCACTGAAGTCACATCCTAATGTAGAAGAGGGTAAGTACAGTGTGCTTATTGCTAATCCTCCATATTCTGTTTCAGGATTTCTCGAAACCCTTAGCGAGCAGGACAGGAAGAAATATAAACTATTCAACAGTAATATCAACTTGGCTAAGAACAATGCCATTGAGACATTCTTCATTGAGCGTGCCGCCCAACTGATGAAAGCCGGTGGTGTTGCTGGCATCATATTGCCTGTTTCTGTATTGAACAAGGGAGGAATCTATGCCAAGGCACGTGAGATTATTCTGGAGAACTTCCATATCGTGTCACTTGTTGAATTAGGCTCTGGCACATTTGGCAAGACGGGGACAAACACTGTTGTCATGTTCCTGCGCCGTAAGGAAACTAATACTCCTGATGCTGACCACTATGCAAGCCGCGTGGAGTGCTGGTTCAATCTTAGTGAGAACGGAAACGAGGTGTATCAAGATACCGAGCTTATGGAGAAATATTGTGAGCATCTTGGATATGCTGTGGAGGACTACCAAGAATTTATGAAAGGAAACATGACTGAAACATTCATCAATTCAGAGGTGGTGCAGGCTTACCACAACTCGTTTTTCGGCTCTTCACGTAACGCTATGAAAGATGTGTACGAAGAAGCAAAGAATATCCGTACACGATATGTAGCCAAGACAAAGACCGCAACATTCAGGGCATTGTCAGCCGAAGAAAAGGAAGAAGAGGCTGACAAGGCTTTCTATGCCTTTGTGAAAGCAATTGAGCGTGAGAAAATGTATTTCTTTATGCTTGCCGTGCAGACGGAAACGCCCGTGCTTTTGGTTAAGTCGCCATCTACCAACGCTGAGATTAAGAAATTCTTAGGCTATGAATGGATTAATCGAAAAGGGAGTGAAGGTATCAAATATCTGAATGTTGTAACGGAATCGGATGATGAGGACGGAAATGAGGCTGAGGATGATACTATGCAACAGATTTCAGGCATTTGTGCTATAAATACTTGCTTGTTTAACCCAAGTAAGTACAATGACCAAGATAAAATAAACTATCTTATTCGAAAGAATTTTTTAGGTGAAAGTTTTGGCATTTCTGATGAAATTTCAGATTTTACGACAACTGCAAAGATTGTTGACATGATTGAGTTTACAAGAACATCTTTTAGTAAAGAATTCAAAACAAGCGTGTCTCTAAAGGTTGTTGTAAAAAGCAAGTATGAAAGCATCCCTTTAAAAAAATTCTGCACAAAAATAAATCCGTCTAAGGATGAAATTTCAGGATTGCCGAAAGATAAAGTAGTGTCGTTTATTGAGATGTCATCACTTGGATTAGGCAGAATAAATAATATGGTTAACAAAACCATTGGAGAATTGTCTGATGGTGGTTATACTTACTTTAAGGAGAATGATGTACTTGTTGCTAAGATTACACCTTGTATGGAAAACGGAAAGTGTGCAGTGGCACGTAACCTTACTAATGGTTTAGGACTTGGCAGTACGGAATTCCATGTTCTTCGAACAGAGGACGAGATAAAAGCTAAATATTTGTTGGAATGGATTAACAGAAATGAGATAAGAAAAGTTGCTGCTTCAAACATGACAGGAGCAAGTGGGCATCGTAGAGTTCCTGAATATTTCTACCAACAGTTACCTATACCGAATGCTCCTTACGATGCTATAAAGAAGATTGTTGCTGAATGCTCAAAGATAGAAACGGTATATCAACAATGTATTGACGACATCAGCCGTTTAAAAGACGAGATGAATGCCATTCTTGAAGAATCACATTCTAAAGCCACAACAGTCCTTCGCCTTGATAACGAACAGGTATTCAATCTGTCGATAGGTCGTCGTGTGTTGAAAAGCGAACTGAAAAAGGATGGTGCATACGAAGTGTTCAGTGCCAATGTGTTTGAGCCTTTTGGTAGAATAGGCTCTTCGCTGTTGACTGATTTCTCAAAGCCTTCTGTTCTTTGGGGAATTGATGGCGATTGGATGGTGAACTATCTGCATGCAGACCGGCCTTTCCATCCTACAGACCATTGTGGAGTAATCAATGTGCTTGACGAAAACGTTATTTTGCCAAAATATCTTGTTTATCCTCTGCTTAAAGCTGGTGAGCATGAGCGTTTCTCACGTGCCAATCGTGCTTCAACAGAAAGAATTAAAGCCCTCACAATTCGTATTCCATCTATCGATATACAGAAAAATACTGTTACTAAAGTAATAGAGATAGAAAATGAAATAAACACTTTGAAGCAAAAGATGAAAGAGTGTAAATATCAAAAACAAGTAATACTTGACAAATACTTGAAATGATATGCAAGAATGACTGACAAGAGCAAACAACAATACCTTGATTTCGAAGCCTACGAGCGTGTGGCAGAGCCACATAAGCGCGAAAGGGCTTCGGCATGGCGCACGGCT
>CAKQYA010000060.1 GCA_934293005.1 uncultured Bacteroidaceae bacterium | reverse complement strand
GACTGATGCTATGCATGTGGGGAAAATGACAAAAACAGGATAAAAACTCCCTGTGGGCATACTCTCATGCTTCGAGTATCTGATGGTTAATGTTTCTTATGCTCTTACGTGAATGAGATTCACGACGTGCATTAGAGACATTTACCATCAAGTGTCTGGCGACACTTTGCCCCACAGGGCGATAAACAGATTAAAAACCGCTCTGCAGGGTGTGGGTGCTATGTGATGGGATTAATACGGATTTGGCTGATTTGACTGATGCTATGCATGTGGGGAAAATGACAAAAACAGGATAAAAACTCCCTGTGGGCATACTCTCATGCTTCGAGTCATTGATGGTTAATGTCTCTGATGCCCTTACGTGAACGAGATTCACGACGTGCATTAGAGACATTTACCATCAAGTGTCTGGCGACACTTTGCCCCACAGGGCGATAAACCATACCTTTAGTAAAAACAGCTATGCAGGGTGTGGGTGCTATGTGATGGGATTAATACGGATTTGGCTGATTTGACTGATGCTATGCGTGTGGGGTGTTATGACAAAAACAGGATAAAAACTCCCTGTGGGTATACTCTCATGCTTCGAGTATCTGATGGTGAATGTCTCTTATGCTCTTACGTGAATGAGATTCACGACGTGCATTAGAGGCATTTACCATCAAGTGTCTGACGACACTTTGTCCCAAAGGGCGATAAACAGAATAAAAACAGCTATGCAGGGTGTGGGTGCTATGTGATTGGTTGAGTTGAATACGGATTTGGCTGATTTGACTGATGCTATGCTTGTGGGTTGTTTTGTTTATATTATTTACTTATTTATAACGGCATTATCGCCATGCTCTGCATGGTGGATCATATTATGCTTTCGTTGATGCATGATATATTATTATGAGAAAAATTGAGCTGTTTGATTATCAGGCCGACATGAGGGATCGGATTGAGAGGGCGTTGGCGTCGCATCGGTCTGTGATGGCGCAGATGCCGACGGGCACGGGCAAGACGTATCTGCTGACTGCGGTGGTGTGTGCGTTTTTGAAGGCTAATCCTGGGGCGAGGGTGTGGATTGTGGCTCATCGCAGGGAACTGGTGTCGCAGATTGAGGATGCTATAGAGCGTTTCTGCTGGTCTGTGAAGGATGTGGGTGATGGGCATGCTTCGATTGAAGCTATGTCGATACAATGGCTGACGAGGCACTATGGCGAGATGGCGGATGAGCCAGGCCTTGTTGTGATTGATGAGGCTCATCATGCGCTTGCTAAGACATATCAGGAGATGTGGCGGCGCTATCCAGGGGCTAAGTTCTTGGGGCTGACTGCCACGCCTTGCCGATTGAATGGAAGGGGCTTCACGGATATGTTTGATGTGCTGGTGCTGTCGTGGAGCATACCTCGGTTTATTCAGGAGGGGCGTCTGGCTGCTTATGACTTTGTGAGCATAAAGGCTGACGGGGTGACGCAACGGCTCATCGACTCCTTGCAGAAGCGTGGTGCTGATGGCGACTACCAGAATAAGGAGATGGACATGGTGCTGAACAAGAGGCCGAGCATAGAAAGGCTCTTTAAGAGCATGGTTGAATATGGAAGGGGCATGAAGGGCATTGTGTATGCCATCAATATAAGTCATGCGAGGTGCATTGCAGAATATTACAGGGAGCATGGCGTGAATGCTGTTGCCATTGATTCGCACACTCCGGCTGAGGAGCGCAAGGAGTTGATAGACAGGTTCCGAATGTCGGATGCTGGCGATGCTGATTCGGCCGATGCTGTTAAGGTGCTGGTGAATGTGGATATTTTCTCAGAAGGCTTTGACTGTCCTGATGTGGAGTTTGTGCAGCTGGCGAGACCTACGCTGTCGCTGGCGAAGTATCTGCAGATGGTGGGCCGTGGTCTGCGTGTGGGAAAGGGCAAGAAGAGTTGTGTGGTCATTGACAATGTGGGTCTTTACAGGGTGTTTGGGCTGCCGTCGCAGGTGTGGGACTGGAACGCTATGTTTGAGGGTCGGATGAGCAAGAGGGATGTGGCGGAGACTGTGGCTACGAGTGTGGCTAATGCTGTGCCTCTGTTTGTTGAGAGAAGTGGTAATGTGGGGTGTGGCGCTGATGCTGAAATGGTGATGGTGGTGAGTCATGAGCAGTTGGCCGAGACGTTTAAACAGTGTGATGAGGATGAGGCTCTGTCGAGGAGAAGGGAGTGTGTGCTCAGAGGTGACTTTGGCAGGGTGGAACATGTGGGCAGGCAACTGGTGAGGCTGGTGGCTGCGAGAGGGCATGGTATGGGATATGTGGATTTGAAGAACATGAACAGGTTGCGTGCTGCTGATGATGAGTCGGTGCCGCGTGTGGTGACGGTTGGCGGTGTGGAGATGCTGAGGTGGCGCGGACGGTTTTACAGCAGGACACGAAAGGTGGTGAGTTTTGCTTGTTCTAAGGATTGTGTCATAGACAAGGGGTTTTACAGCATTCACATCTCGGACGAGCGCAATGAGGCTTGCAGGGCCATTGCGGATAAGGAAATGCTTCTGGGCAGCAATGTGATTGTCTTTTTGCATGATGACACGAGGAATTACTATTGGCGTTGCTGCAAACTGGCTGATGGCAGCTTGGTGCTGATGGATGAGGCGCATGTGTGCTATTGGAAAGAGGAGGGTGTGCCTAAGAAGCGTATTGGCTGCGTGGGGTCGGAAGATGAGAATTGTGGCGCAAGGATGGCGTTGGCAGGCATCAGGGCTGAGGTTGAGGCGAGATTGAGCCAGATGAGGCTTGACAAGGAGGCGATGGCGGAACGGATGGATTGTGTCAGGCCGTGCCAGATAGGAAGCAAGTGGGGGTTGCGGGGGTGTGACGGTCGTGTTGTGGTGCCGCCGATATACAGAAGGATTAGGGAGGAGAATGGTTTTTATGCTTTTGAGAAATTGGTGAACCATTGGGGGGTGATGAACAGGCATGGCAAGGTGCTGGTTTTGCCTGTGTATGATGATGTGGAGATAACTGCTGACGGCAAGGCGGTGGTGAGGACTGTGACGGGCTTGGAGAAGATGGTTGATTTGGAATGATGAACAATTTGCTGAAGCTTAGGCGCTTTTTTCTGTGTTTTTGTGATATTGTCGTTGGATAATGTTGCGGAGTGGAAAAAAAGATGTATATTTGCATCGCAATTTGGTTCTTGACTCAACAGATGGCTGTTGGGGCGAGCTAAGATGGGAACGCAGTGTGATTCTGCGACATTACCCGATGCTGTGAATCCTTTTTCATGAGGTCGGCCAGAAGATGGTGTCACTGGACGTTCAACTGTGGCTAATGAGAGTTAGCGTGAATGGTTGAAGGTGAGTCTGGGAAGACAGGGCCGGCAGAGGATGAAGTCAGAAGACCTGCCATTTGCATGTGTGACGCGAGCCTGCGGGTTTATAGGCTCCGACGTGAACAGATGAACATGTAGGATGTAGATGATGACGTGGGGCATGGTGTGCGCTGCGTGGGCTTGTGGCTTTGGCGACATGGCTTGTAGGGGCGTGGTGTGGCGTTGGCGGGCATGTGATGGATGCAGGCAATGTGCCTGGGGTGGCGTTGGCAAATTGATTTAACCATAAAATAGATTATATTATTGATGCGGAAAGGTCCCGACTGTGAAGTCGAGACCTTTTTTTTGTTTGGGATGATGGGTGAGGGGGAGATGGGAGGAAGAGAGTGGAGGGGCGTGGGGAGGATGGCGGTGGGGTGTGGGGAGACGGTGGGGTGGATGGCGGTGGGGAGGATGGCGGACATGGAATGTCCGAGAACACCTGACGGAAAAACTGCGTATTCTGGCCGATACACGTTTGTCAATTCAGGTGATATACGTTCAGCCCGTTGGTGATCTTCAGTATCGTAGGCAAAGTATAGCTGTCCATGCTTGTTGTTTTTTCACGAACAGGTTGTCCTTGCGTACATGTGTGGAAGGTTGCTATGTGGTCGTCTGTCTGAGCCTGCATGGGGGCCAAAGAAAGCAATGCGGCCGCAATGGACATGTCTATTTAATTTTCATAGCGGGTCTTATATATTATTGATAATATTATTTTCATAGCGAGTCTTATATATTATTATTGATTATTTTCATAGCGGGTCTTATATATTATATAGCGGGTCTTATATATTATATAGCGGGTCTTATATATTATATAATGTGTATTCAGTGGATGTTGACTATTGCGGCAGGCAAGAGATAAAGCAGAGGGGGTCATGTGCAGCATGCCCTATACTCTTGTGGAGTCTGGCCTGTAGTCTTCTTGAAGATGCGTATGAAGTAGGATGGGTCGTGGAATCCAACCTTGTAGGCAATCTCTTTGCATGGCGTATTCTCTGTGATGAGCATGAGTTGCGCTTTCTCTATTTTCTTTTTGTTGATGTATTGCAGAGGCGGTGTTCCGAAATGCTGTCGGAACAAGCGTATGAGGTAAGGTGTGGACGTGCACGCGATGTCGGCAAGTTGGTTGATGGTGACATTGCCGCAAATGTTGGCATTGATGAAAGCGAGCACCTTGCGCATGCGTTCGTTGAGAGTCCATTGCTTAGGCTTAGCCTCTTTGAGAAAACTGGAGATGAGCATGAGGATGGCGCTGCGCAGCCGCATCTTCTGCCACAGGGGCATGCTGTTGTATCGTTTCACGTAGTCGACAAAAGTTGTGGTGTTGTCGTACGACTTAGGGTCGCTCTCAGGCAGCATGGCCTCTGGATGATCTGCGCACATGCTTCTGAAAAGTGTGGCATCGATGTCGTTGGCTTTCACCTCGGTGGGAAAATCGTAATGCTCAAAGAGGTCAGTCTGGCTTTTGAATCCCTCGTAGATATGAAGATAGTGATGGCAGAAAATGCCGTGGCACTCGTATGAGTGCTCTGTGTAGGCAGGTATCATGTATAGATGGCCAGGATGCAACGAGTTGGAAGAACCGTTGATATGCAGGCGCGCTTCTCCTTCGGTGACGCAGTAGATGCGGGTGAAGGGGGAACTGACATGCTGCCAGTTCCAGTCGCTGTTGTGTCGGGCAAAGCCGACATTGAGCATTTGAAGGTTAAGAGATTCAATAGGTATTTGCATGTGGCGTATTTGTGTTTAATCAAAATCGGTCATTAGACCGAAACAGAAAGATTATTCGGGCATTATTGCTTCTTTTCATATTTTGTCTGCGTTTCCTTCGGCATCTTGCTTCCATTCGTGTTTCGACATAGCCAGCCATGCCTAAGGAGTGTTCGTTGCAATCAGCTCGAGACAAGCACGGGGTAAGACTGAAGCCAATGGAAGGTATGGATTGAAAACAATGCAAATTTAGATAAAATTCCCGAATTATAAGCCAGTTGGGATAAAAAACAGAAATGAATATCTCCGAGTGTTCGC
>CAKQYA010000059.1 GCA_934293005.1 uncultured Bacteroidaceae bacterium | reverse complement strand
TTGTGCGCCTCATTTTAATTATACCGATGTTTAGTTACCTTTTGCGGAGATATTCATTTTTGTTTTATAGAGGAAAGGTAGTAAAAAATCATGAAACACAATAGCATTTAAAAGAAAAATGCAAAATATGGGCGTGAGATTATATAAGCATGCACGCAAAAGCCCCACCAAGACTGCGCAGTTTTGGTGGGACTTGTTGTTTAGACAACTTGTCTTATCAGCAGGTGTTTAAAATTATTTTCTTGATTTGTTTTTTTCAACGTGTGACACCCATAAAAAAGTATCTTAGGATACTTGGTCAAGTATCCTAAGATACTTTGCGAAGTATCCTAAGATACTTTGCCAAGTATCCTTACCCTCTTTTTTTAAAGGAATAAGACATCTTTATCCTCACGGATATTAGTGATATAATTGCTGGAAAAGACATCTGGCGTCTTGAAATCTGATCGGTAAGCCTTTATAGCGTATCCATCATAACGAAAGAGCCCTCCGAATGTGCCATACCAAATAAAGCCACGATGATCTTGGTACATACGATGGATAACTTTCACTGGAATCTTATCCCAATCGGGCACGTCATTTATCTTTATCGTCTGTGACGACACGCACAAGGCTATCAGCCACAGAATCAAAAATATCTTTTGTCTCATAAATCATTGTTCCTTGTCTTGACGCTCTTTTACATGAAGAGGGTGAATGAACAGGAATCGTGCGCCTTCCTTGTAGCTTGAGTCGAGGCGTGCCTGACCTCCAAGTTGGGTGGCTATCTTGCGGCAGATAGAGAGTCCGAGCCCTGTTCCGCTATTCAGAGTGCCCAGTTTTTCGAAGCGGCGGAAAATGGTTTCAACCTTATCCATCGGAACACCTTCGCCCGTGTCGGTAACTGAGAATGCTACATATCCTGGAATTTCCTTGTCTGACACATGCAGATGTATCTCACCTTCCTTGGTGTGCTTGACAGCATTCGTGAGATAATTCATCAATACTTGTTCCACACGTTTTGGGTCAGTATGAAGAGTGAAATCATCTGACAAATCAGTAGTCATATACATTTTCACTTTTGTCGGGCAACGGAACATTGCGGTGCTGAGTGTCTTGTGACACAGGTCATTGACTTTGGCATCCGAGAAATTGAGCCTGTACTTGCCACTTTCCATATCCGATATATCAAGTATGTCGTCAACTAAGGTGCATAGCATCTCTGTGTTGTTCTGAATGACAGCTCCATACTCTGCAATCTCTTCCTCCGTGAGGAGAGAACGCACTTGGCTGTTGCATAATATCTGCGAAAAGCCGCATATGGAATTCATTGGCGTGCGTATGTCGTGACTCATGTTCTGCAAGAAAATTTTCTGAACTGCGATGCCTTGCTTGTAGCGTGCACACTTATCTGCAAGTTTTCGGTTTTTGACAAAAAGCCAAATGACAGCTGCAAGCAAGATGACAACTGCATTGAGAAGAGCAATGATTAATGTATTAAACATTGTGTTTTATGTGTTTATAAGTTTTAGATAATTATGTTTTACTGTACGTTCATTCTCTAATATCCACAAAAATACATACTTTTTTTTACACATACAAAAAAATTATCACACAATAATTGTATTCTATGCAGAAAAAAGAAAATGTCTGTAAATGACGCGCATCTACAGACATTTTCTTTTGCTTTATTGTTTTTTAAGCAGAAGTTTAATATTATTCCTTAATATCATTTTTCCACCTGCTTAACATCTGGCAGCCTTCACCATTTCTATGAAATATTCATGGATGCGCGTATCTTCGTTCAGCTCTGGATGGAATGAGCATACAAGTTGCTTGCCTTGACGGGCTGCCACAATATTGCCGTCGACTGTAGCAAGCACATCCGCACCTTCACCTGTGCTGGTAATGTAGGGTGCACGGATAAACGTCATAGGCACATCATCTCCAATGCCTGCCACTGGAGCCACTGTGAAGAAACTGCCCAACTGACGTCCATAAGCATTGCGTCTAACCACTATGTCCATTGTGGCAATGCGCTCACGCTCTTCACCCTCAACGCTGCAAGCCAGCAGAATCATGCCAGCACATGTGCCAAAGACAGGCAAGCCTTCTGATATAGCCTGACGTACGGGGGCAAGAAGGTTTTCATCCTTCATAATCCTCAGCATTGCTGTGCTTTCTCCGCCAGGCAGGATGAGCGCATCTTTATGACGCTGCCAATCTTCTGTATTGCGTATGAGGAAGGTGTCGACGCCTAAGCTTCTGAGCATCTGCTCATGCTCTGCAAATGCTCCTTGCAGAGCCATGATGGCTATTGTCATTGTTTTCGTTGATTATTTGAGTGCTTCAAATACTGAACTATATATAGCTTATTTGCCCCTCTCTGCCATGAGCAATTGTATCTCACTCTCGTTGATGCCAACCATTGCCTCGCCAAGGTCCTCGCTGAGCTGGGCGATAATCTTAGCATCTTTGTAGTTGGTCACAGCCTTCACTATGGCTTGAGCACGCTTGGCTGGGTCGCCGCTCTTGAAGATTCCGCTTCCCACAAACACGCCTTCTGCACCCAGCTGCATCATCAGTGCCGCATCGGCTGGAGTGGCCACACCGCCTGCAGCAAAGTTCACTACTGGCAGTTTGCCATTCTCATGAACATACTGAACCAAGTCGTATGGCACACGCAACTGCTTTGCTGCCTCATAAAGCTCATCGTCTGCCATCGACACAAGACGACGGATCTCACTCTGCATCATTCTCATGTGACGCACAGCCTGAATGACATCGCCTGTGCCTGGCTCACCTTTGGTGCGAATCATTGTTGCGCCCTCTGCTATACGGCGGAGAGCTTCACCAAGATCCTTGGCTCCACACACAAATGGCACATTGAATTCGTTTTTGTTTATGTGATAAACATCATCAGCTGGCGAGAGCACCTCACTCTCATCAATATAATCAATCTCAATAGCTTCAAGTATCTGAGCCTCCACGAAATGGCCTATACGGCACTTTGCCATCACAGGGATGCTCACCGCTTCCTGAATGCCTTTAATCATCTTAGGGTCACTCATGCGGCTCACTCCACCTGCAGCTCGGATATCGGCTGGGATTCTCTCCAATGCCATCACAGCGCATGCGCCTGCAGCCTCTGCTATGCGAGCCTGCTCTGGGGTTGTCACGTCCATTATCACTCCGCCCTTAAGCATCTGAGCTAAGTTGCGGTTCAAAATTTGTCTTTCTGTAAGTTTCATAATGTGTGTTGTTTCTATTATTTGAATGCAAAGTTGACACTAAAAAAGGAAATAGAAAAAAATCTATTCCCCTTTATCAAAACTTTACACCCTTTTATTCAAATATAGTTCTTATTTTACACACGCTCACTCATTTTATGCGTCAATTGGAATAACTAAAGCATCATACTAAATGAGTGTTTCTGAACTCAGAAGGCGAACAACCTCTCTGCATGTAAAAGAACTTGCTGAAGAGCGACTGCGTGCGGAAACCATACATATATGCCACTTCCTGCACAGTCATAGAGGTGCTCATCAACGAACGTTCTATCTCGTGCATCAAATAATCAACAATAACCTGCTTGGGCGACTTATCTGTTATGTTGTTTGTAATTGTCCTCAGATATTTTGCCCCTATGCCCATATGAGAAGCATAAAACGCCACATCTCTCGATTCTTTATGATAACGGGCCACAAGAGCCAAAAACTGATTGTACAATTCAACATGACGCGCACTTACATTCGATGCCGGCACCTTGTCGAGCGCTGCCAAACGTTCTTGCGAAGATGCAAGAGAATAGACTACTAAGTTGCGCATATAATCATGCGCCTTGCGCACAGACATCTCCACTCCTTCGCCCTTTGCCAAAAAAGTGGCAATAGCTGAAGATAGCGTGCCACCAATGCCATGCAACAACCATCCGTCAACATCTGGTGATGAAAAAAACACAGGTTCATCCACGCCCTGCATCACAAGCACATCGGTGAGCATGCGTCCTCTGCCACGCCCACCTTTAATCAGCACCGCTTCAGGTCCCATGTCGAGCAAAGTGCGTGCCGTGTTGACCATATCCTCAACACACTCTACTGTTTTGCCAAGCATCACCTCTGCGTCAACACTTTTCAACGTGAGAACTTCCACATGAGGCAACATTCTATTCTTTATCACAGCCACTTCCTCATCGGTAGCAAGCCTCTCCCCTCTTGACGACACCATCACGAGGTCGAACACCACACGTGAGCATGCCATCACTTCGTCCGACACAGCTTTCACAGTCTCGACTCCTCTCACCATGCCTACCTTAATAGACTTTGGGAGCATGTCGTCGATAATGGCCTTCAACTGTCCGACCACTATATCCACAGGCAATTCATGCATAGCATGTATACCCATGGTGTTCTGCACTGTGACAGCAGTCACCACCGAAAGAGCATAACCGCCAAGTGCCGATATGGTTCTAATATCGGCTTGCACACCTGCACCTCCTGTGCTGTCAGATCCCGTTATGGTCAATACTGGAGTGAAATCATTCATGTAGTTCTTTTAATGTGTGTTACAATCAATATTGAATGCCTATATATAATATGTATGTATAGACAAGCAAACAATTACGTTTGTTTATCGTATGAAAATTAAAGACGCAACTCTTAGATCATCTGCCCACAAAGTTACATTTTTTTTCCCACACATTATCAATTATAACAAATAATATTGAAGATAAATATAAAAACAGCACTAAAGAGACGTTCAAGTGCATCTGTGTGCGCACACAAAGCATTAAAACATAGTTGTGCACGCACACAAATACACTATTTCATTGTGTGTTCGAACACATTTGTTGATAAATATCAATATATTCTATTATTTTCTTACTTTTATCATGAATTTATATTGACATCACGTACAAAGGTCGTACCTTTGCAGTGTCAAAAGAAAAGAACAAGCGAGTTCTTAGACAAATGACAAGAAAACAGAATATATTGGTTAGTAAAATATTAGTACACGGTAAAGTTCCTTTCAACAAGTATTAGTATTCAAGGTTTAAAAGATTGTTTAGGATAATAATTTAGAATAGAGTAAAAAGACATAGGTTATACAATAGGTTTTAGGTTAGTAAAAGATTAAGGTTTCATTTTTTTAATGGCATAAAGGTGACGTCGTGAGACATCACCTTTATTTTTTTATAGCATGCGCTCAAAATTATTATTTCAATGAGCACTCACATATTTTCATAAAGAAATGGGCCATGCATCATAAAAGAGCAGCGGACCTCAATCAGAAAAACCAATTATCCGAAAAGTTTCTTCCAAATCCACAAAACGCACACTGCACCAACCACGCAGAAGACGAAATTGGTCAGATAGCCAAGTCCGAAAAGGTCAATGCCAAGCACATAACTAATGAAGGCACCTGCATAACTGCCAACTATGCCAACTATGAGATTCATGCAGCAACCTTTCCCTTCACCCTTCATAATTCGATTGGCAATGTAACCGATAAAGATGCCTGTCAGTATAGGCCACGCAGTAAAATTTGCAATATGTTCAAGCATAATACACTACTGATTAGGATTATTAACATAAAGCTCTAAAGCAGCCAAAGGAGAATAAGAGAGGTTGGAACGTAAACAGTTGGGAATGA
>CAKQYA010000058.1 GCA_934293005.1 uncultured Bacteroidaceae bacterium | reverse complement strand
CATCTTAGCGTAATAGCGGTTCAGCAGCAACAGGAACTCATACAAATAGGCCACAATCATGTGGTAACTGTCAGCGATATTGAGCATGAAGTCCACGCCGCATGCGCTTTTGGTATATTTCAGCAGCGAAATATGGCTTGCTGTCTTGTAAGGGAAAATCCCCATCATGTTCTTGTATGTCATTGCGGTTTTGTTATTATCCCAAATCGGTCTAATGACCGATTTGGGTTTAAGATGATTGGCACGAAAGGTATGAATAGATGAATCCGCATAGCTGAATTAGTTATGCGGATTTTCTTTTGTGTTTAATGTTTCATGTCAATTATTTTTACTTGCCATATTGCAATTATTTCTCTTGTCAAAAATATAAGTAGGTGCTCATAATTATTATTATATTTGAAGCGCTCTATATTGAGGCAGATTTTTCTTTTGTTTGATGGAGCTATGCTGGCATAGTGACTGATAAACAGAAGGGAAATCTGTCTGAGAGTGTGTGCTGCAAATATGAGAGCAGCTTACTTTGATGTTGTAGAATAATATTGAGCACCTGCTTATATCTATATATAAAGCATAAACTAAATAAAACATTATGGCAACAGTAAAACTCAAGTTTCGTGCGTCCTCAGTAGAGGGCAAGGAAGGCACGTTGTATTATCACCTCATCCATCAGCGCGCATCGCGGTGGATACGCACCGAGCACCGCATATATCCTGAAGAGTGGAACGAGAAGAAGGCATGCATCGGCACGTCCATGCGTCCCGGCAGGCAGACATGTGTCAGTCTTGTCCGAGCTAAAGTGCATTGGGAGATGCAGCAGATGCAACGCGTCCTGCACGACATGGCCATAGCAGGCACCTCATGCGACATTGATGACCTCATGGCCAAGTTGCGCCTTCTGCCGTCCTGCCAGAGCGTCTTCACCTTCATGGAACGGCAGGTGGCTATGAAAGACAGCATGCAGCGCATAGGCACGCGCAACAACTATCTCAATGCCTACAGGCGTTTCAAGGAATATCTCAATGGAGAAGACCTCACCTTTGCGCAGATCACAGCCGGCATGATAGAGCAATATGCGGCGTGGCTCACCAGCCGTGGCATCAAGCAAAACACCATAGCCTACTATCTGCGCACCCTTCGCACCCTCTGCAACAAAGCCGTAGAGGCTGGTCTTGCGCCACGCCAGATCCTTTTTGCTAAAGTGCCCACATGCAATGTGCGCACATGCAAACGCGCCATCACCATCATGGACATTCGCAACATCGAACAGCTCCCATTGCATGAAGGCAGTTCGTCAGCCCTGGCGCGCGACCTCTTCCTGTTCAGTTTCTATCTGCGCGGAATGGCATTTGTCGACATGGCATACCTGAAGAAAAGCGACCTCAAATACGGCATGCTGAGTTATAGTCGCCGCAAGACCAACCAGAGCATGACAATAGAGTGGGAGAGACCCATGCAAACCATTGTCGACAGGTATGCCAGCCTCACCAATGGCTCGCCCTATATGCTGCCCATCCTCACAGGCGCCGACGATGCGCCTTATGCCCGATACAAGCAGGTGGAGCAAAGTGTCAACCGCCATCTGAAGAAGATAGGCGAGATGGTAGGGCTGAAGATGCCGCTCACCACCTATGTGGCGCGCCACACATGGGCAAGCGTCGCGCTTCAGATGGACATATCCATTGCCACCATCAGCGAGGGCATGGGACATAGCTCCTACAAGACCACACAGATATATCTGGAGACCATCGACATGTCGACGGTCAATCAAGCCAACAAAAAGATATTGAAGAGCGTGCTCACCATGTGATATTCGACACCCATGTGTTTAAAAACAGGATAAAAACCCCTGACTTGTCAGGCAATAAACTGGGCTTCGCCGATAAACCCCATTCGGAGTGTTACACATAATATAAAATGCTGCCACATCGTGAGGCCACCAATGTTCCTCCCATCTGCACAGCTGTTTATATTCTGTTTTTGTTATAAACCCCTCCGCATGGCATCAGTCAAATCAGCAAAATCCGTATTCACAAAAACAGGATAAAAACCCCTGACTTGTCAGGCAATAAACCGAGCTTCGCCAATAAACCCCATTCGGGTTGTCACACAATCATATAAATGTGCTGCCACACCATGAGGTCACCAACGTTCCACCCATCTGCACAGCTGTTTTTATCCTGTTTATCGCCCTGTAGGGCAAAGTGTCGTCAGACACATGATGGTGAATGTCTCCGATGCGCGTCGTGAACTCGTTCACGTAAGGGCATCAGAGACATCCACCATCATAAACTCGAAGCATGAGAGTTGCCCCACAGGGTGTTTATATAGGTTTTTGTCTAAACACCCCACATGCACATCATCAGTTTCTTGTGGAATTATAAGTTTGCTAATTTGATTTTTAAAATTCTTTTTTCAGCTCATTGTACAAGTCCACAGGACCCAAGTGCCAATAATGGGTACTTTCTGTGGACAGTTTCTTGTAGAGTTCTGAGTGATAAATACGGTTAATGGCATCCGTAAGACTTATGCCTTTGTCTTCCGAGAGCCAAGGAGCAAGCCATCCAATCTTTAATGGCAACAACATGTATAGGTTCTCTTGTGTTATCTTTGCACTCATATCTTGATAATTTCTGATTCAACAAATTTAATAGCTTGCAGCGACTTCTCTGTGTGGAAAAGATATTGATCGACCAATTTGTATGTCTTTAATTCTTTAATGAGAGTTGGCATACTGATGATGCCGCCCTCATAGAGAGTGAACTGAGTGTAAACGCTATCGTCTGCCACAGGTCCATACACTATGTCGTAGTCGTGGACGAACTCCCTTTCAGTACGGTTTCTCATTACAAAATTCACCCATTCTTCTGTTGGCTTCTTAAAAAAGAGTGATTTCATATTCTTTACTACCTCGTCATCCAATTCATAGACATTCACATAGCCTACAGCCACTCCATTGTCTCTTATTTTTCGTTCAACCCATTTCTTCGCTTGTTCGTAAGAGGTTGTTGTGTAGAAGCCTGAGCCATAGTCAAGAGAACGGTTAGGCTGACGTATCTCAGGACTCTTCACTTCTTCAACACTTCCATGATATACCTTGCTCATTTTCTTCTTTCATTTATCATTTTGTCAATTTCTTCAATCAGCCACTGACCGCCTTGTGTGTGTAGCACATCGTAGAACTCGCAGAAATGCTCTGTGATGCCATATACCTCAAACAAATTCACCACATCCTCAGCATCCATATTCTTTGCTTTTGCGTATTGTTCTATGCAGAATGATACAAACATAGCTCTGTCTTGTTGTTCTTTATTCATTGTCGTTCTCCTTTCTGTGGCTCTGCCACACATGTCAGTCCTGTTTTTTATTGCGTTACACCTTACAAAAATAATATATTATTGTTGCATTCCATCATAAAAATGCAAAATTTTAGCATCTTATAAGGTGTTTTTGGCAATAAACGCTATAAATTCTATTTTTATTGCATTGCTGACACATTGTTACTTGTTTGTTCCTCCCATCTGCACAGCGGTTTTTACCCTGTTTATCGCCCTGTAGGGCAAAGTGTCGTCAGACACATGATGGTGAATGTCTCTGATGCGCGTCGTGAATCTCGTTCACGTAAGAGCATCAGAGACATCCACCATCATAAACTCGAAGCATGAGAGTTGCCCCACAGGGTGTTTATATTCTGTTTTTGTTATAAACCCCTCCGCATGGCATCAGCCCAATCAGCAAAATCCGTATTAAACAAAAACAGAATAAAAACCCCTGACGCATCAGGCAATAAACCGAGCTTCGCCAATAACCCCCATTCGGGTTGTCACACAATCATATAAATGTGCTGCCACCGTGAGGCCACCAACGTTCCATCCATCTGCACAGCTGTTTTTATCCTGTTTATCGCCCTGTGGGGCAAAGTGTCGTCAGACACATGATGGTGAATGTCTCCGATGCACGTCGTGAACTCGTTCACGTAAGGGCATCAGAGACATCCACCATCATAAACTCGAAGCATGAGAGTTTGCCCCACAGGGAGTTTATATTCAGTTTTTGTTATAAACCCTCCGCATGGCAATGTCATGGCAAGGATGCTAAGGGAAGTGTTTATATCTCAGTTTTTGTCATAACCCCTCCCCATGGCATCGGCACACAAATAAGATAAATAATGTATATATGTGTTCGTTAATGTCATCGCAATAATGCACCTCTCTTATAGAGAGAGTGGCATTATTCCCGATATGCCTGCAAACCTGCACTATACGCCCCCCAAATGTATAAGATTAGTAAAACAATAACAGATTTTTTTTCAGCAACGGAAATATTTTTATTAAATTGTAGCATGAAATCCATAGAAAATACGTACCTTTGTCACATAATGCCACTCTCTCTATAAGAGATGAATGAAATCTTAACTATTATTCAAGAGTCCAGAGACTGTTTTGGGGGGAAATAATAATTGAATAATGATTATGGACGTGAGGTATAGATTGACCAGATTGTTTCGGCCACCATCTGCGGTTGAAGCAACAGACATAAAGTAGAAAGAGAAAATGACGCAGGATTGCTTAGATTCACCTTCTACAGCCAATGCAGGCAAATGCCTGCCAAAGGGCATACACGTTATCGGAGCTGACAAGCCATCGGCTCCGAGAGTAGAAGGAATATCCTCAAGCGAACATGAACCATCCTCAGCCAAGGCATCGAAGAACCGCCAGCCATCCACCGACCCCACATCATGGAGCTACCTCTTTCTGCAGCACATGGCAGCTCGCACGTTGCTTAAATGGCTCGAGACATATAATGCCAAATACGGCAAGCAGCCCTATTTCATTCATCAGACATACCGTTATAGTTATAAGAATCAGGAAGAGAAGCGCGGGTTGAAGAAAGAACTCACGCCCACTGTCAGTGGCCTTGTGTTTTTGCAAGGTACGGTGAGAAACATCCAAGCGTTTCTTAAGACATATTTCCCACAATATCATCTTGTCAACAACTGCTGCACAGGCCGTCCGGCCTCCATACGCAACTCCATCATGCAGCCATTCATGAATGTGATGAAAGCACATCCAGAGAATGTCACATTCCTGCGCGATCCCTTCGAGCAGTTTGCCAAAGACCATGTCAAGTTGCGCGTGCTCACAGGACCCTTCAAAGGATATGAGGGCTACATTGTCCGCATCGACCGCGACCGCCAACTTGTCTTCGACTTCGGTGGCTATGCCGTGGCCATACGTGGAGTGCATAAAGAGGACTTCCAAGAAGTGGAATGATGCACAACCCCACATGCACATCATCAGATAAATCAATCTGTATTAAACAAAAACAGAATAAAAACCCCTGACGCATTCTGTGCCTTCGGCCTGTTGATGTAGCTTGGCCATGCCTTGCGAGAACGAGTTCTCGCCGCCATGTCCCATCTCCCTCAACCGTGGCTGCCGTCACCCAGAACGCATCAGGCGATAAACCAAGCTTCGCCGATAAACCCCATGCGGAGTATCATACAATCATATAAATGTGCTACCACACCATGAGGCAACCAACGTTCATTCCATCTGGACAGCGGTTTTTATCCTGTTTATCTCGGTTTTTGTCTCATACACACCCACACGCACATCATCAGTCCAATCAGTAAAAATCCGCATTTACTAAACCACATATATATAAACATACAATGAATATAATACCAACAGACATACAAGGCGTGCTCATCATCGAGCCACGCCTCTTCCGCGATGCCCGCGGCTACTTCTTCGAGAGCTTCAGCGAGCGCGAGTTTGACGAGAAAGTGACCCCCATCCTTGGCCACAAGGTCCACTTCTGCCAAGACAATGAGTCGATGAGCAGTTATGGCGTCATGCGCGGCCTTCACTTCCAGCGACCCCCATACACCCAGAGCAAGTTGGTTCGCTGCGTAAAGGGTAGAGTACTCGATGTCGCCGTAGACATCCGCAAGGGCTCGCCCACATACGGCCAGCATGTGGCAGTAGAACTGACAGAAGACAACCATCGCCAATTCTTCATCCCTCGTGGCTTCGCCCATGGCTTCGCCGTCCTCTCCGAGACAGCCGTCTTCCAATACAAGTGTGACGAGTTTTACCATCCCGAAGCCGATGGCGGCATCTCCATTCTCGACGACACCCTTCACATCGATTGGCGCATTCCAACGGAACACGCCAACCTGTCAGATAAAGACACCAAGCACGCCATGCTCGCCGACTTCGACAG
>CAKQYA010000057.1 GCA_934293005.1 uncultured Bacteroidaceae bacterium | reverse complement strand
GACTTGGCGGATGTGAATTTGGATGAAGTGGAACATTATGCACGATGATTTATTATAGTTTTACCATCTGCACAGCGTTTTTTATCCTGTTTATCGCCCTGTGGGGCAATGTGCTGCATAGCACATGATGGTGAATGTCTCTGACGCACGTCGTGAACTCGTTCACGTAAGGGCATCAGAAACATCCACCATCATAAACTCGAAGAATGAGAGTTTGCCCACAGGGTGTTTATATAGGTTTTTGTCTCACACACACCCACACGCACATCATCAGATATATCAATCTGTATTAAACAAAAACAGTATAAAAACCCCTGTGGCGTCAACTCTCATACTTCGAGTCATTGATGTAATTTGTCTCAGCAGTTCTTCCGTGAACGAGATTCCCGACGCCCAGCCGAGACAACTTCCATCAAGTGCTGTTCAGCACACGTTCGCCCCATGGCGAAAAACCGGGCTTCGCCGATAAACCCCATGCGGAGTATCATACAATCATATAAATGTGCTACCACACCATGAGGCCACCAACCTCCCACTCATCTGCACAGCGGTTTTTATCCTGTTTATCGCCCTGTGGGGCAATGTGCTGTATAGCACATGATGGTGAATGTCTCTGACGCACGTCGTGAACTCGTTCACGTAAAAGCATCAGAGACATCCACCATCATAAACTCGAAGCATGAGAGTTGCCCTACAGGGTGTTTATCAAGGTTTTTGTTTTATACACTCCCACACGGCATCAGACAAATCAACAAAATTCATGTTAATAATAAAGTCACAGTTTATGAAACATTTAATTCTGCTAATATTTCTATTATGTGCAGCCCTCACCAGAGCGCAGATCTTGAATGATGAAAGCATTGCAGCCAGCTCAACGACAGCGACGACAAGAAGCGGCATAAATTTAGAGAAAATAATCAATACAACTGTGGGTAAAAGTGTCACATTGAGTCCATGGTCAGTCGTGTCTTCGAAGGCATCAGGTTTCAGTTGCATTTCCACAAGTCTTAGGAAAGTGTCTGATGACACTGCGTTGTCTGTTCACGCAGGCTCAAAGACCAGAACATTCTATCCATCGATGAACACCAATGGTTATCTGAACGGTTTCTACTGCCCATTCTACGCAAAAGCGCTGAAAGCAGGTACCTATACGGTGCTGACACACGTGCATTGCTGCCAGCGTAAAGGCGTTATGCCAGTCGTGTACACAGATGCGGATTATTTTGTGACCTACCATATCGTTGTGTCAGAAAAGCCGAAAGTCACAAGCATTGTGATGCCCAGCAATCAAACAATGCATGTAGGCGACAGCTATCAGTTTGTGCCACAGATATATGAAGAAGGATCAGAAACCACATTGACGTGGTCAAGCAGCAATCCATCTGTTGCATCCATCGACAGCAATGGAAAGGCAATAGCAAAGATGTGTGGGCAGTCGACCATAACTTGCATGGCAAATAATGGAGTGAGTGCTCGATGCGATATTGTGGTGGAGCCTGTGTATGTCGATAAGATAGAACTCGGCTCCCAAGAACTGGAACTTAAAGTAGGCGAGCGAGCCTCTCTGTCAGTTGCCATCATGCCAAGCAACGCCACATATAAGGGAGTCAAGTGGACCAGTTCAAATGAAGATGTAGCGTTTGTGTCAGACAATGGAATGGTGATAGGCATAGCATCAGGCTATAGCAATGTGAAAGCAACAGCCATTGATGGCAGCGATGTGTTTGGCAGTTGTCTTGTCCATATCACATCCCCAGAGTCAGCCGACATACGCGTGGCATCTGTAGGACAGGGAGAGATATCGTGCAAGAAAGGACTTCTGACCATCACTCCCAAACATGAGGGCATTGTCATAATTGCAAGTGTCAGCGGAGCCGTAATAGATACATTGCATGTCAAAGGTGGAAACACCTATCAGATACCACTACCAGAAGGAGTTTATATAGTGAATGGCAATAAGGTTAGGTTGTGAACCTATTCGATTCAAATACATTATAATATATGTGGGCTGACAAAAACAGAATACCACCCCTGATATATCAGGCGATAAACCGGTCTTCGCCAATAAACCCCTTTCGGAGTGTGATACAATAATGTGATTACTTCTATCACCCCGAGGCCGATGGCGGCATCTCCATCCTCGACGACACCCTTCACATCGATTGGCGCATCCCAACGGAACACGCCAACCTGTCAGAGAAAGACACGAAGCATGCGATGCTGAAGGACTTTGATTCTCCATTCGATATCAATGTAGATTTATACAAATGAGTTTCTTATGGCAGATAAATAATTTTTAGAGCGAATGCTCTCGAAGCTCCTTTAAGAGTTTCAAGACATTTATACTCTGCGTGATTTGCAAATCTGCGTGCCAACAGAAACAATATAGAACAATGAATAAAGAAGAAAGAAATTCCTTTCGAAAGGAGATTATTGGTAAGTTAGAAGAACATTGGGCTAAGAGTCATAGCCCAGAAGACGACCTCTTCTAATATCACCCTTCTGAAGATAAAATCGTCCTATCCCATGCCTTTGTTCTGGGTAATGACTCAAAACATAAAAGGTAAGGTAGAAAAGGAAAAGTACTTATTGCTTCTCCGCCAGTATCAGGAAGAGATGCTCGAAGCCTACCTGACGGAATCAGAAGACTTCAAAGACCTGTTGCACTATTGTAACGTCATATACAATACCCTTCCTGTAATCCTTCGAAGCACGTATGATTTCCATACCAATTTAGATGCTCGCAAGCTAGCCGCCATAACAATCGTTGCTGGTGGCTATGGTGGTGACATGCCCGAAGACCAGGCTTATGATCTTCTTGATGATATAGACTTCTATTATAATAAGGTGAAGTGCCGCAAGATAGAAAAGCTCTTGCCGGTATTGAGTAAGCTGGTCATAGAAGAGCAAAAGTTCCTTTAGCTTGTATGGGGGAATGCTTCTGACACTACAATATAGTGGGGACGCTGTAATGGTGATATACTATGTTCTTACTTTTTGAGAGCTGCAAGTTGAATGACATTACTTTTTAAGTTCTAACGGAGATTTACTTCAGATGAATAGCCTTAAATATTATTAATTATTTTGGCTATTTCATAGAAACAGCGTATTTTTGTACCGTTTATAACATAAAAACGAGACAATAATGAAGACAATAGATCAGATATTAAAGATAAAGGCTGTAGTGCTATATGTCCTTAAAGCATTCCCAGAAGGAGTGGACTACATCCACCTCTTTAAGGTAATGTATTTTGCACAACAGAACCAACTGAAAGAATATGGATTACCCATCATCTATGATACTTTTGTAGCAAGAAAGCATGGCCCAGTGCCATCGCTTACTTATAAGGTTTTGCGTGGGGTGGAGGGCAAGGCTGATGTGTCCTCGCCAGAGTTAAAGAGTTTTGCAGATTCTTTGAATGTCGTTATTTCAGAGGATGGTCA
The DNA here is from genome assembly GCA_934293005.1 of uncultured Bacteroidaceae bacterium. GTDB lineage: Bacteria > Bacteroidota > Bacteroidia > Bacteroidales > Bacteroidaceae > Minthosoma. Next base: position 3,166 of record CAKQYA010000057.1, on the reverse strand, counting down.
TCAGTTGGTATTGGCAGCCAAGGATGCCCAATGCAATATGGATGAATTGTCTGTTGCGGATGTCAAGATGTTGGATAAGTGGATAAATAAATGTCGAAATATAGGCTCTTTTGATTTGTCCGACAAGTCACATGAGGATAGGGCATGGAAACGTGCCAAGCGTCTCGCGGATAAGACAGGTGAAGATACAAAGATTACGATGTATGAAATGGCTGAGTCTGCAGGAGCTACAAAGTCTATGCTCAATGTGATTCGTGAACGCCAATCATTTATAAAGGCAATGGCATGGATTTAAGGCAATTACAACAAGAGTACCTTGATAATTTACGCAAGGTGACAGAAGAAAAGTTGAATATTGGTTCTTTGATACGAACAGTCATTTCTATAGATGAGGGGTTGGTATTCAAGGATGCTAGAAAGCAGAAGCCCAAGAAAATGGTAATAATAGGAGTAGATAGTGAACGACAAATCTGTTATGGCTCAGTACTGGTTAATACCAGGATGAGTCCGAAGTCTGCTTACTCAGAGTCATTTCTTGCAACCCAATATTTGCTTCTTCAGACCAATTATCCAGACTTTTTGAAATATGACAGCTATGTAGATTGTGGCATGCTCTTTTCCATTCCTTTGAAGAAGTTATTGGAAGGAGAGTACTTCGGTAAATTGACAGAAGCAGATTTGCAAGGAATATTTGATATACTCAAGACCACCGAAACACTTACTGTGAAGGAGAAGAAAAGGTTTGGTATCATATAAAGATTAATGATGGAAGGTAACATGAGACTGCTATTATTCGGAAACCGTAGAATAATTATTACAAGATGAATTTTATGAATACAAACACTATGTATGATAAATCCGATTTAGGAACAGCTGTAAGCGTCCAAAAACGGATTTGATGATTAGAATTGATGGTAGCAACAACAACCAATCCCTTGGATGTCGTAGTTTCATTCGCTTTCCTGCAAGCATTATCATCAGGCAGAAAGTAAAGAAAGGCATCAAGACCCTCCTGCCAGCTTCTGCTGTCAATGCCATCAAGAAGGCGATTAGAGGGCAATTTGACAGTTTGTAAGTTATAAATTTCTATTTTTTTTCATAAAAAAGGCATGCAAAATATAACTAAAAAAATTGCAGATGACGATATGGTTTCTTATCTTTGCACAATCGAAACAGTAGCTTATAAATAAAATCTGTAGATTATGGCAACGAATGAACACAAATCTATCTTGCGTGTGCTTCGTGAAAAGTTCCAATACACACAGGAAGAGGTGAGTAAGTATCTCGGCATCAGCCAACCTGCCTATCTCAAATATGAGACAGGGGAGACAGAGGTCTCCATGGAGGGCTTGGAGAAGTTGGCTCGTCTCTATGGCATCGATGAATATGATATTCTCGAAAACAACATGGAGCAAGTGAATTTTGCATACGCTTTCCGACGTGATGGTGTGGTAAACCTTGAGGAGGTGGCTCACTTTCAGCAGATAGTAAAGAATTATATCATGATGAGCAATGAACTTGAGAAAATCGGATAAGATACAGCTTGAACTCTTGGCTTTGAAATTTCGTCAAGAGCAGGGAGTAAAGTTTGACGAGCCTGTCAGTGTTCATCAAATGCTTCGCAACAAGAACATCATAACAAGCTTTCAGCCTTTGTCTGAAGGATTCGAGGGCATGGCCATCAAAATTCCTAATAAGGAGCAGGAGGCTCGACTCTTCATGCTTGTCAACACAAGCAGCAATTATAGCCGCCAACGTTTCACGGCTTGTCACGAACTTTATCATCTGCTCTATCAGAAAGATTTTACCGTATCTTATGATGTAGACGGTGAAGATGGACGAAAGAGTTTGGATGAGCAGGCTGCTGATTATTTCGCACGTTGCTTGCTTTTGCCAAGGGATGGCGTGTTGTCTTTGGTTCCTGAGGAAGAGCGCAAGAAAGATGCCATTACTTTGGCTACGATATTGAAGGTAGAGCAGAATTTCCGCTGTTCCCGTTCTTGTCTTCTTTATAGGCTAAAGGAGATGGACTTGATTTCAGATGCCGTTTACCAAGTCTTTCTGCATGATGTGATAAGAGGTGCCGCAGAGTATGGTTATCCCACATCTTTATATAGGCCCACTTATAGCAAAGAATTGATTGGTGATTACAATGTCAAGGCTCGCCAGCTCTATGATAAGGGAATGATTTCACAGGCCAAGTATTTTGGCTTGCTGTATGATATGGGCATTGATTTTGGAAAGGAGGCTTTGGATGGCAAGGGCGAAAGTCATATTATTGGGGATGCGATAAAAGAGAACAATGCTCGCTTCCCTGTGGATAGAATGGAGGATTATAAGACGGAGAAGGATTTGGGGGAGTTCTGAATTTTAATAGGTTCGGTTGTCTCATTGCAACCGAACCGCTGATTGTAAGCGTCCAAAAACGTATTTGGTGATTTGATAAAGAAGATATAATTTTGTCGCCATTAATTTTAAACATAAGTAAAATGTACTGCGACAAAGACTTTCAGACATTCTGGTTCCGCTACAAGACGGAAGGGGAGCCACATGGAATTTCAATTAATTCCTTTTGTATTAACCAAGGTGTTCCATACAAGCAATTCTATGCGTGGTTCAAGAAGCATGCCAAGGATACAGTTATTCCTGTTGAGATAGAAGGAGCACCTACAGATGAAGAGACAGATGATGTTGAAGCCCCACCTCAGCCAGCGTCCAAGCCAAAAGCAAATAAGTCGAAGGGTGGCATACTCATTACCATCCAAACGACGGATGGCTTGTTTGTGAAGAAGGGTGGGCTTGACTATGCCGGCATGAAGGACTTGGTGTCCAGATTGGAGGGATTATGCTAAGGCTCTCAGGTCTTGACAACTTCTATTACTTGCCTCTGCTTCATGATATGAGGTATAAGGGGCCTCGTCTCTCTGAGATTATACGTAATACATATCATCGTGACCCTCTCAATGGTGACATCTATATTTATATGTCACTTGTATATAGAGAAAGGTTATGATGCCGAAAAAATCAAGGAGATGCGCAATGACGAGCATACCCAAGGTATCGTAGACGAACTTCAGAACGCGATGTTCAACTTGATGGCGAACAAGATGGATGAGTTGCCTAAACTGATGCAGCAAGCACTGAACTATCTCCATAAGTTTTGGAA
>CAKQYA010000056.1 GCA_934293005.1 uncultured Bacteroidaceae bacterium | reverse complement strand
GCGCCTCATTTTAATTATACCGATGTTTAGTTACCTTTTGCGGAGATATTCATTTTTGTTTTATAGAGGAAAGATAGCATATATCATAATGGCAAAAGGGATTTCCCTACAGAAAAAATCCAAATCACCCTCATATTTTCATCTTTTTATTGTACCTTTGCAATATACGACAGCCATCGGGTGCAATGCTGCATGTTTTCTGCAGCAGTATTTGATAGCTATACACATAGATTATTAACAATAAAAAATCATACACACTACAATGAAAAAGACTGCATCTATCTTTAACCTGCTCGTCATCATGCTTCTTGCATGCGCTTTCACATCATGCGAGCGCGACGAGGATACCGACCGCTCAATGTGCCTCTCTGGGCAATGGCGAGGCGACTGGGGCATGTATTATGTTTACAACTACCGCGGCCACGACTATCAATTCGACTCATACGACACAGACATTGTGTTCTATCCCGATTACAACTATGCCACACATGGCTACGGCTATCAGGTCGACTGGTATGAATTCGGTCCTTATGAGCGCCTGAGCTATCGTTTCACATGGAATGTGCGTGATGGCATCATATATCTCACATATCCTGGCTACCACGACTACGATGCCGACATTTACCGTTATGGGCTTGACAACGACTACTTCACTGGCTATTTCAACAATGGCGGCACCAGATTCCGCCTTTCAAAGATACGCGACTATTACAATTGGGACTATTACCGCCCATATGGCGACTATTACTTCTGGACGAATTCTTCATGGTCGTGGAACTCATATTATAAGCCATTACGTTCAGCAACACGGAATGAATCTGTTGTGCAGTCAGACAGCGTGCATGTCTCTGCTTCAGACTTGTCTGAAGGACGTGTGGTGAGAATAGGCAATCGCAATATGGGTAAATGACGGTTTGTCTATATGTAGACGCGCGAAATTATTTTATTAGATCAAAGCGTGGCGATTTTTTTTTTGCTGCACACTCTTCTGCGCATTTGTTACATCTGATTGCCTGTAGCTGTGTCTGCATGGCTTCTTCAAGCGAAAGAAACTCTGTATCAGAATTGAACGCGTCAAATTAAAAATTAAATTGAACACTTGCTTAACGTTCAAAACGTTTTAATGATATGAAAACAAAGAGATGGCTCACGTTGACGTTTTGTGCCTTGATGACATTCGTCATGTCTGTTCAGGGAGTATATGCTCGCAGAAATGATTTCGCGTCAAGGCTGAAAGCCGATGTGTTGGATTTGCAAAAGGAATCCGATAAGGATCCCGAAGCTTTCAAAGACGGCATTCGACTGCTTGAGGAAAAATATGCCGATATCGAAAATCCTGTGGAACGAAGTGTGGCACATGCCATGCTGGCTTCTTGCTATCAAGAGATGTCGCTGGCTGGCATTGCCGACTATGATGGCGAACTAAGTGAATTGTATGTGGAAAAACAGAAAGAACATCTCTCGCATGTCTTGGACAATGCCTCTGAGTTGGCTGATGTGAAAGTATCTGCCTATGCTCCGATTTTTCTGACAGGTGATGACGATGTGCTGTATCACAACGACATGCTCGCTGCGTTGGCACGTTATGTGGGACAGGCTGCTGGGATGAGAAACCGCCCATTGGCTATAGATGCTTATGCCAAAGCTAAGGAAATATACCGCAAGCGCGGCAATATGAATGGGTATGCCCTTATGAAAATGAAATGGCTCAGCCTGCTTAATCAATCGGCCAAGGCTCATGGAGGAATCTCAGAACGTGCGGTCAGGGACAGTCTGCATGCCCTCTTGATGGAGGTGAAGAACTATGAGGTAGGAGCCGATGTGGCTTTAGGCTATTATGAAGCCATGGCGTTTGGCGCCAATGGTTACAGGCAGCAGAAAATGAGGGATGAGCAGATTCTTTTCCTTAAATGGGCTTTGGAAAATGTGGCCAGTTCCAAGAAGACCTCAGCTCTCAAGCAAGAGCTTGGCGAATTGCTCAGACCGAGAGTCGAGGCCGATGTGTCGGCTGCTTATGTGGCAGGCAAACCTATGGAGGTGTCTGTCGGCATGTGGAACAGTCGGATGGTAACGCTGACTGTGAGGCGTTATGCAGGAATGAAGAAACTCAAGAATGGCAGCGAAGAACTTGTGCTCACAGGCGATGTCATAGCTCGCAGGGAAGCGGAAATGGTGGTCGATTCGGCCAATGCGGAACGTCTCAGAAAGGGATTACCGCAGGATGGCAAGGTGAAAGCCGAATTGACTTTGCCTGCAGGACGTTTCGTCTTGGTCGCAGAAGCTGAGGGGGAGAAGAGCGTGCAGCGTTTCCATGTGTCGTCCATGTGTGTGCTTGCTTCTGTTGTCAACGATAGTCTTGTGAGATATGTGGTGGCCGACAATGAGACTGGGCGTCCTGTGAAGGGGGTGAAAGTGGTGTGTGCTCCGTTACGCAATCAATACAGCATGTGGGATGGACTGGAAGGTTTGGGTAAGGATGCTAAGGTTTTCTATACAGATGATGAAGGCAGCGTGTGCATTGCAGAAAAGGATGTGTGGGCTGTGAAAAGCGATGACGATTTCACCAATATGTCCTCACCTCGAGTGGGTGGCAACTATGGATATGCGGATAAGGATGGATTGAAAGCGCAATTGATGACCGACAGGAGCATCTACCGTCCAGGACAAACTATCAAGGCGGGACTCATAGCGTACAATCAAAATGACGACGTGCTTCAGGTTGCGGTGGATGAGGAACTGACGCTGGTGGTTTCCTTGGCTGGCAAGAGAGACACGCTTCAAGTGGTGACCAATGCCTTGGGCTCTGCTTCGTTCGACTATGTTCTGCCTGCCGATGCGTCGGTTGGTACAGCCAGCATTGAGGTGCGCTCTGGCAAGAAGCTTTTGAGCCACTCTTATGTGAGGGTGGAGGAGTATAAACGTCCTACATTTGAGGTGAAGCTTGAAGGCGACCGTCAAGGTGCATATGGCCAGATAGTCAACGTGAAAGGCGTGGCTGAGATGTTCGCAGGAGTGCCTGTGCAAGGAGCTGGTGTGTCATATAGTGTGGAATGCCGTCCGATGATGCGCTGGCATGAACGATGGGAACTCGTGGATGATGATGAACTGTCAACAGACGATGATGGGTGTTTCAACTTGCCAGTCGAACTGACAGACAGGTTCACCGAGGCAGAAGGACAGCCTATGGAGTTTCGTGTGTCCGTGCAGGTGACAGATGTGGCAGGTGAGACTCATGAGGCAGAATGGAATATCTTTGTTGGAAAACCTAAAGGCCGATATGTCGTGGCCGAAGGGAAATATATGGTGGATCTTGCTGGCGATGTGTCGCTGACAATCGATGCTTATGATGTGAACAACAAGAAGGCAGAGGTGGAAAGCCGCTATCGCTTATTGGGCGATGGACAATTGTGTTCTGAGGGTTTGTTTGTGTCGGGGCGGAAGTTTGAACTACCTAAGAGCAGCATGTTTCCAGGAGTGACGTATACGCTTGTGGTCACTCCGGTGGATAGCTCCCAACAAATGGCTGCTTTTGAATGTCGTCTTGGCACCTATGACAGTTTGCTGCCTTTGTTGGATTTGAACAAAGGTGCTTTGGGCACGAAAGTTCGCAAGCTTGAACAAATGAAGGTGGATAATGTTCTTTATGCCGAAAAACTCACTTATAAAGAAGGAGAGGACATTGATTTCTATTTTTCCACACACGAGACCGATGCTTTGGTGTATCTGAATGTGGTGAGTGAGCACGGACTTCTTGGCAAATATGCCGTGGTCACAGATGGAAGCATGAAACACGTCAGGTTGCCATACATGAAAGAGTGGGGCGAGAATGTGGTTGTGGACATGATGTATGTGCGCAACGGCAAGGCTTTTTTCACAAATGCCTCTTTCACGTTAGCCGAACCTGATAAGCGACTTGCTTTGGAGTGGAAGACATTCCGCAACCGTCTTGAACCTGGACAAAAGGAAGAGTGGACACTTACTGTCAAGGACGGAAAGGGCAAGCCTGTGGATGGCGCTGAGATGATGGCTGTGCTCTATGATGCTTCGCTCGACCGTGTTGCTGGACATTCGTGGTCATTTGCGCCACATTTCTACCGTGGCAACTTGAGAAGTTATGCCTGGGGCATTTCAACAAGACAGGATGCTCCTTCGTTCATGATAAATGGTAAGGTGAAGGTTTATGATGTGGCTGAACGCAGTTTTGCAAGTTTTGTGCCGTTTGAGCACGACAGGTTCTTGCGCACTCGTATGTATAAGTCAAACCGCATGCTGTTGAGCGAAGTCGCTGTTGGTGTACAAAAGGCTGAGGCAGCCATGGCGAGTCCTCTCGACGGTGCAGAGGAGTCGGAAGATGCTGTGGCATCAAGCAACGTTTCTGGCGCATCTGGGTCAACTGCTGATGAGCAAGATATGCGTCATGATAGCGTGAAGATGCGTTCCAACTTTGCTGAAACCGCATTTTTCTTGCCACACCTTGTGTCTGATGCCAGCGGAGATGTGAAGATCGCGTTTTCTTTGCCTGAATCGCTTACAGAATGGCGGTTCATGGGATTGGCTCATACAAAGAATGTTGATTATGGATATATGACCGACAAAGCTACGGCGCGCCGCACCTTGATGCTGAGACCTAATATGCCGCGTTTTCTGCGCCAGGGCGACAAGGCCCTCATCGCGGCTTCTGTGGTCAATATGGGCGAGGCAGACCTCGAAGGGTCTGTGCGCATGCGCCTGCTCGATGCTGCAACAGGAGAGGTTGTCCTTTCGGCTGTGCGTGATATTGTCATGCCTGCAGGCAAGACCTCAATCGCTGATTTTGCTTTTGACGTGCTTCATGCTTGGACATCTCTCGACTGTGAGATTACGGTGGCATCAGGCGACAAGGGGGATGGCGAGTGCAATCCTTTGCCTGTGCTGCCTGCAAAAAGACTTATTGCAGAGACAGTGCCTTTCTGCATTAAGGCCGATGGAGATGCTTCTGGTGCTGATGCCAAGGCGCATAAAACCGTAGCGGAGGTAGACTTGACTGGGCTTTTCAACAGTAATTCACCTTCTGCTGATTCGCGTTCGATGACAGTTGAATACATGGACGGACCTGCATGGATGTGCATTGAGGCTCTGAAAAGCGTGAAAAATCCAGAAAGCGACAATGCCATTTCTTGGTCTGCTTCTCTTGCAGCCAATGGATCTTTGCAAGTGTTGCTGAAATCGTTCCCTGTGATGGATAAATATGAAAATAGCGACTCGCTGCGCATAAAAGTGGCCGAAGCGGAGAAAAAACTTGCATCTTTGCAGAAGGCTTGCGGAGGCTGGGCTTGGTTCAAGGGCATGGAAGCAAACATGTACGTCACTCTTGCCGTGTGCGAGAATCTTGTTGGCATGTCTTCCCCCTCGCCTGTTGTGGTGAGCATGCTTGATGAAGGAGTGGCCTATCTCGATTCTGTGATGCTTGGCATATATAAGGATAAGAAGTCTGTCGGAAGCGTCGGCAACGACATTCTACGTTACTTGTCGGTGGCGGCACGTGCGCAGCAAGGTCGTGTGGGTAAGGAAGTCGCTGCGATGAGGAAGGCTTATGCGAGCAGGGCTGAGAAATGTGTAGACGACCTTACCATTTATGGCATGGCGCGCACGGCGAGCATGCTGCGCGATTGTGGCAAGGCTAAGGTTGCCGACCGACTGGTGAAGGTGTTGAAGAATTATACCGTCACCCGTCCCGGCTTGGGCCGCTTCTATGCCACAGATGCCGCCTATTATTCATGGATGGACTATAAAATACCCACGCAATTGGCAGCGATGAAGGCTATTATGCAGCGTGATAAAAACGATGCATACCTTCCAGATATGCTTCTTTGGATTATAGCTCAGAAGCAGGTGCAGAAATGGGACAATCCGATGACGGCCGTAGAGGTGGCGCGCATGCTCATGGAAGTGCTGCCTATGGATAATCTTCGTGAGGTGAATGTGCCAATCATATCTGTTGACGGGAATGCGCCGCTGAAGATGTTGCGCGGCATGGCTGGTGCTGGGCGGACGAGATTTGAGAAGCGTGAGCCAGAATTGGCCCTTGAGGGTTGCGTCACAGCTTCTGTGCCTGAAGCGGCACTTGCAGATGGTGTGAAGACGCTTAGGGTAGAGAAGGCAAGCCGTGGCGTCTCATGGGGTGCTGTGCATGTTACGTATTCCGAGAATGCTGACAGTCTGAAATCTTATGGTGCTGGCCAGCTTGGCGTAAGTCGCAAATGTTATGTGCAGCGTGGCGGTGCAGGCGATTGGCTCCCTTGTGCAGAGGGTTGTGTCCTCAAGGTGGGCGACAAGGTGCGTGTGCGCCATATCGTCACAGCCGACCGTGATATGGACTTCGTTAAGGTTGAGTCGCAGTACCCTGCTTGCTTTGAGCCTGTGTCGCAGCTGTCTGGGTATCGATGGATGGGTGGTCGTGGAGGTTTCCTTTCTGTTCATGATTCTTGTGTGAGTGTCTTTTTCGACTGGTTCACTCGTGGCACCTCAACAATCGATGTGGAGTATTATGTTGCTCGTGCTGGCAATTATGGCATGGGCGTGGCTACTGTGGAGTGTGAGTATGCCAAGCAGTATGGCGGCCACACAGAGGGTGTGAGAGTGTCTGCTGAGAAATGATAGTCTGATGTCATCGTGCCATAAACGTGATATGGGTTATTTGGATGCTTGCCTGTGGTAAGGCGCATTGTGTATATTGGCTTCATTCGGCTTGCTTCGTGTCGGTCGTATGAAGCCAATTGTTTTGTCTTTGGAAACGGTGTGTGGCCGTAAAAAAGTATTACGTGATACTTTACCAAGTATCACGTAATACTCTTTTTTGAAGAATAAATGTTTCATGACCATTGTTGTTATCTCATATAGAAAGGAAAGACTTTGAACCAATCGCTGATAAGAATTGAAATGAATAGGGTTCAATTTTCTAATGAACGATTTGGGGGCAAATGATGGCTCACATTACTTTAAATGTATAAAAACAGAGGAAATATGTAGCTTTTTGAATAGTGTTGCTTTAATTGCCTATTTGGATTAGGTATGATTTTTATGCACAATATTACATATAGGTGTGTAATCGATTTTTTTTTCTTTGAAAACCTTATATTGAAAATCAAGTGGTTAATAAAAACTTTGATATTTCTTTCAAAAAAACTTGCTCAAACCCTTGGCAGTTTCGCAAAAAGTCTCTACCTTTGCACTCGCTTTCAGGAACGAATGACATGAAGTTCAGCACGAAATCATTAGAGACGGAGTGGTTCTTGAAAAACATATTGCAACAATAATGAGGGCGTTTAGCTCAGCTGGTTCAGAGCGTCTGCCTTACAAGCAGAGG
>CAKQYA010000055.1 GCA_934293005.1 uncultured Bacteroidaceae bacterium | reverse complement strand
CGTTCTGATAAACTTCAGCATATTATACAGATTTATGAACTAAAGATAGCAAGCTAAGGAACTTGCGAAACTTGAATGATATGATATATGTACGCGTACAATATATTATAATACACACATCACACAAATATTATTCAAAAAAAACATACAACTATGAAAATCGTAATACTCGACGCATATACTGTAGATCAGGGCGAACTTTCATGGGGCGAACTTGACAGATTGGTTGAGGTGGAAGCTTACGAGCGCACCGCACCGGAAGACATCGTGAATCGTTGCAAGAATGCAGAGATGGTGCTGACCAACAAAGCCGTGCTCAACGCATCAATACTCAACAAGCTGCCACGACTTCAGTATATAGGCGTTTTGGCTACAGGCTACAATGTCGTGGACCTTGAGGCTGCCAACAGACAAAACATCGTGGTGACCAACATACCTGCCTACTCCACAGAGAGCGTGGCGCAAATGGTGTTCTGCCATCTGCTTAATATAGTAGGACGCACAGACTATTATGCACAAGAAAACCGCAAAGGACGATGGAGCCACTGTGCCGACTTCTGTTACCTCGACCACAACCTCTTCGAACTTTACGGCAAACGCATGGGCATTATCGGGCTTGGCAACACCGGCATGGCCACAGCACGCATAGCTGCAGCCTTTGGCATGAAAGTGTTCGCCTTAACGTCCAAAGACGAAGAAGAGCTACCTTACGGCATCAAGAAAATGGATATGGACACTATCTTCGAGACATGCAACATCATCTCGCTGCACTGCCCTCTTAACGACAAGACACACCACCTCGTCAACAGCGAGCGCCTGGCCACAATGAAGCCTGATGCCATTCTCATCAATACAGGCAGAGGACCTTTAGTAGACGACAATGCGCTTGCTGACGCTCTCAACAACAATGTCATTGCGGCCTATGGCACAGACGTGCTCACCGTAGAACCAGCCGAAGAGAACAATCCTCTGCTTCATGCTAAGAACTGCTACATCACGCCGCACATTGCATGGGCCACAAACGAAGCCCGACAGCGTTTGATAAACATCTGCGTGGAAAACGTAAGAGCATATCTCGACGGAGAACCCATCAACCAAGTAAACTAAACACATTTGCCGTCTTGGCCAAAGATGCAAGGCAACAATGGCAAGCCATCCTGAAAAAGCCATGATTTATTCGTCAAAAAAAGAGGGTAAGGATACTTGGCAAAGTATCTTAGGATACTTCGCAAAGTATCTTAGGATACTTCGCAAAGTATCCTAAGATACTTTTTATGGGTGCCACTTCGTGTTAAGACATATTGACAAGCGAGGGAGCGCCAAAAGACAGAATACTTTTGGTGCGCCCTCGCTGATTATGATGCCATCAGCAATATAGCAATGGCCACGTATACAAGCAAGCATTCCCAATCATTTCAGAATACTAAAATAACATCGGGCACCCGCTCAATCCTTCTGATTGCGTTCTTCCGACACTTGAGTCCTCACCCTGCTCAATGTCTCTGGTGTCATTTGCAGGAATGAGGCCACATAATGGAGAGGAGCCCTGCGAATAATCTCAGGTGTTTCCTTCAGAGTGCGAAGATATCTTTCCTTGGCTGATTCGAATCGCAGTATGTCGGCCTTCTTCTGAGACACAATAAGCGATTGCGAATACATATGGAACAACATGTCGCAAAAAACAAATGAATGCTGCGCCAACTTTCTCATGGCGTCACGTGGAATGCCATAAAGCACACCCGGCTCAAGCATCGTGACAATGATGCGAGAAGGCTCACACTTGAAATAACTCTCAATACACACCACAATGCCACCTTCGCTGCTGATGTGCTCAACCACAGAGATGTCATTTTTTTTATAATGCTGAAGCACCAATCCCTTCTTCACAAAAAACATGTGTTTGCATACATCGCCTTCGCTGATGAGATTCTGTCCTCGCAGCAACTTGAACGGTTCAAGAATATCAGCAAACGCCCTTAGATGCTCAACATCCAGTTCGACACCTATAATGCTGCATATTTCTTTTGCCACTTCTCTTTTATTGTCGTTCAGATTCATATTGAGATGGTGTTAATTGATTATTCAAGCATATTGCCGCTCGCCAAAGATGGAACTGCCCACCCTCACCATTGTGCTGCCATGCTGCTGGGCCAGGAGATAATCGCCGCTCATTCCCATAGACAATTCACAGAACTCTGGCTTATCGGCAAAATGGCTCTTCTTCAGCGATTCAAACACGTCATGGGCGCATTCAAAATCAGACACGATGCGAGCCTCGTCATCTGTGTTGGTGGCCATAGCCATGATGCCCACCACCCTCACATGCAGAAGGTTTGCAAAATCCTCGCTTTCAACGAGACACTTCACCTCATCTGGCGCAAAGCCAAATTTAGTCTCTTCTGCAGCCACATGCAATTGAAGAAGCACATCAATGACACGTCCGCATTTGGCAGCCTGCTTGTCAATTTCCTTGAGCAACTTAAGCGAGTCGACCGATTGGATGAGACTGATGTATGGAGCTATATACTTCACCTTATTTGTCTGCAAGTGGCCTATGAAATGCCACTCTATGTCCTTAGGCAGCATCTCGTGCTTGCCAGCAATCTCCTGCACATGGCTCTCACCAAACACACGCTGCCCACTTTCATAAGCCTCCTGAATCATCTCTGCAGGATGAAACTTAGACACAGCCACAAGTTTGATGCCAGGCAGCAGCGTGGCCTTTATCTTCTCTATGTTTTCCTTAACCATCTTCACTATAAGCATTATGGTTGTTTGGCTTATACCATCGTTGACAATTCAGCCGCTATTGCCAACACTCTTCTATTGGGCGTTCACTGTTCGTATTCAGGCTTAGCAGCCTCTTCGCCTTCCGACTTGGAGCGAGCTGCATATCTTATCACGTCCATTATCTTTGTTTCTTGAATGGAAGCGATGCGGTAGTCCATCATAGAGCCTTTCATGCCTTTGTCGAAATTCTCCACAGCATTGTAGAAGTTCTCAGCTTGCACCAGCATGTTGTTTCCCACCTCTTTCTCTGTCTGGGTCTTCTCATCGAGAGTGATGAAAAGGCAACGCACCTTATACCATTTGTCAGCCATATCCGCATCTGAAGGAAAGATTTCGGAAAACTTCACCTTCTTGATGCCATCCACCTCCAGATTGCCACTCGCATAAGCTTTCACTTCTTCTATAATTCTGCTCTCCGCCTCAGTAAAATTAAGAGCGTCTACAAGATATACAAAAGTCTCCGGCTTTATAGAGCCATCATCCTTCATCGTGTCCATCTTAACTTTACATTCAAACCAGCTATTTATTTCCATTGGTACAATTGTTGTTTTAGCAGCAAGCACGCACATCTGCGCATGCCTGCCATATGTTTATCACTAATTATCCATACGGGCATCCAATACAGGCTGATGCATGCTTCACCAACCAGCGGCAATGCCTTTACATCATGCAAAGTTACAAAAAAGCGCACAGATAAATAACATCAAAACATGCATATTTTATTTTTTTCATTCATCATGCCGCATTCATCCATCAGAACGAGAAGATGAGAGGCAAGACAAATGTCATCACAATGCCCATTATGATCTGCAAAGGAAGTCCCACTTTTATATAATCCATAAATGTGTATTGGCCAGCTTTCATCACAAGAGCATTAGGCGGTGTGGAGAAAGGCGAAGCAAAGCACATGCTCGCTGCAACTGCCACCGCAAACAACATGGGCACGGGGTTCACCCCAAGTGAATGAGCTGATGCCATGGCTATAGGCGCCATCAACACAGCCGTCGCTGTGTTGGAGATGAACATGGTGAGCAAGGATGTGGTGAAATATATGCCTGCAAGCAAAGCCATCGGCCCTGCCGTGCCAAGACTGCCCACAAGCATCTCCGAAACAAGCTTAGACGCGCCTGTCTTCTCCAATGCCGTCGACATTGGCATCATTGCCGCGATGAGCACTATGCTCTCCCAGTTGATTGTCTTGTAGGCCGCCTCAACGCTTTTGAAGCATCCCGTGAGTATCATGAGCACACTGGCTATGAGCACTGCTGTGACAGGCGCCACAGGAATGAAATCAAAGACCATCATCGCAACCATGAGAGCCATGATGCAAGCGGCCATTGGAGCCTTATAATCCAATGTGACGCGAGCGGCCTCTTGCAGAGGCTGTCCAAGCACCACCCAATGTTCCTCATCGTTTGAGAGGCGTCCTATGTTGTTCCATGTGCCTTGCACCAGCAGCACGTCACCGTCCTGCATCTTCAATTCAGCAAGTCCCTCTCTCACATATTCATTGCCACGTCTCACAGCAAGCACATTTATGCTGAACTTCGACCGGAAACCGGAATCTTTCAGTTTGACGCCAACAAACTTTGACTGGCGCAGCAACACCACTTCGGCTATGCCTATGTCGAAGAAATCAAGGTTGCTGGCATTAAACTCCACGCTCAACATGTAATCTTTGGCAAAGCGAGCGGTATTCTCTGCATGGCCTGACATATAAATAATGTCACCCTCACGCAGACGCACATCTGGAGTGGCCATATTCTGAGTGATGTTGCGCATCAATTTTCTGTCTCTGCGCTTCTCTTTTCTCACCTCAAGCACTGTAAGCCCATATTGCTGACGTATGTTCAACTCGCCAATAGTGCGGCCTACCACAGGACTGCCCTTGCCCACTTCGCATCTTGACACGTCTTCTGTGAGACGATACTCTTTCACCAGAGAGCGCAAGCTCTTGCCTCGGTTATTATCATCGTCACCGCTTTTGTCTTTTTTGACGAGAAACCATTTGCTCAGAGGCAACAGCACCAGCACGCCAACTACAATGCAAACAAATCCCACAGGAGCGAAATCGAAGAAGCCAAGCCCTTTCTCGCCTGCACTCAACAACACATCATCAATGACAAGGTTTGGTGGAGTACCGATAAGCGTGAGCATGCCTCCCATCGAACTGGCAAAAGCAAGCGGCATGAGCAAACGGCTCACATTCATCTTTGCGCTTGCAGCCATCGACACAACTATGGGAAGCATAAGCGCCACTGTGCCTGTATTGCTCACAAAAGCTCCTATGCCTGCCGTGACAAGCATGACAAGAAGAAACAAGCGCAACTCCGACTTGCCAGCCAGTCCCATCAGTTTCGAACCGACCATCTTTGCCAAGCCTGTCTGGAAGATGCCGCCTCCCACAATGAAGAGGCCTGCCATCATGATTACCACTGGAGCTGAGAAACCGGCCAAGGCTTCAGCAGGGGTGAGCACATGGCCGAGAAGGAGTACCACCACGGCGCAAAGGGCCACAATATCAGAACGAAGTTTATTGACGGCAAAGAGTATTGCCGCCACAGCGAGCACTATCAGAGTTAATACCATATATCATATTTTTTAATTGAGCATGCAAAGATACACATTTTTTTTATTTGATGCAGACGCTTGCATATTAGCCAAACACAAAATAAACATCTTTAGGCTTTTGTAACAACTGTGCCGGCTTCCGTTTAGTATGCGAGAGAAGCCACGATAGATCCCGAATCTGCCAATTCATTTGAAACAAACCCATATTGGTCATAAGGTTACTGTTCTCATTATCCAACGCTTCGGTATATTCTCACCGAAGTATTGTACCTGCTGATAACATCCAATCATAAAAAACTTAATTGCGGTCCAAAAATTAGCACTTTTCTCTTTTGTTTAAAATCATATGATTACCTTTGCAAATGCAATCACACAAATGCTCATATGAAACAAAAGAATGATTATGAGGACAAGCGCCGCTGAATCTATGCCGGCCGTGCCGGCCTTCCAAAATGCATGGCCATCCTGTATTTGTTACAAATAGGCATTGAAGAAGAATGCATACAGCAACATATTACAGAATGATGTGGCATTGGAGGATTTGTTTGTTTCATGACAAAAAAATAAAATATCTTTTTGACTTTGCAACTCTTCAATCGTATAATGAGCAAAAGATTCTTCGAAAATGCAAAAAATAAACCAAGACATAACAGGCAGATGCAAGAATGGAGACAAAGATGCCTTCAAGGAGGTAGTTGCCGCCTATCAGCAGATGGTATTCTCTTTGGCCTTGAAAATGCTCTGTGACGAGGATGAAGCAAAGGACACCACACAAGAAACTTTCATCCGCGTGTGGACAAACATAAGAAGATATGACGAGAAATCATCCCTCTCCACATGGATATACGCTATTGCCTCACATCTTTGCCTGGACAAAATAAAGAAGCGGCAAAGGATTCGCCCTTTACCGGAAGATGATGCAACACTCGCACAGTATATGACAACATCCGACCCGCAACGATGCCTTGAAAACAAGGAATGGATATCAATCGTAAAAGTGCTTGCAGAAAATCTGAGCGAAAAGCAAAGACTCGTATTCACTCTCTGCAACCTCGAAGGGTTGAATAGTTCTGAAGTGGAACAGATAACAGGATTAGATGCTCGCCAGATAAAAAGCAACCTGTATGCGGCAAGGCAGAAAATACGCGAACGACTAAAGAATAAAGGATATGAGTAAAACAGATGAACTTTTAAACGACCTGCAAGACTGGAAGCCCCAATTGGACAAACCGGATGAATTGACAGAAATGATAATGGACAGTCTCCCAGATATCAAAGGAGATGAAACAGAAGAAAACCAAAGACATCCGATATGGTTCCTTTGGCTCATGTCAGCCAGTTCTATTGCAGCACTTTGGATTATTGGAATCTTCATTCAAAATAATATTTCACATGAACAAGAAACAGGCATCAGAGTCGGCAATGTCAGAACGCCACAATGCAGCACATTAGACGTCGTTCGATTCCATAATGCAGCCACAGACAACAGATTCAGTTATAACCATATAAAAAAATTGATATATGAAAACCATTAATATCATTCTGCTTTCCATGATGTCACTTTTGTGCATCACCTCATGCCAAGACCAGAATGTCAAGATGACCACCATAGTCAACGAAGATGGCACTTGCAGACGCGAAGTTAGTTACACCAGCATTATGTCCAAAGAGATGAGGGACAGCCTTTGGGGCAACAGCATAGGATGGGCTTACCCCATACCAGAATGCCTCTGTGTGGATTCTATGATGGGCAGCCATACTGACACAACACATGGTGACACCATCACCACCACCTTCTACCAGATTTATGGATCGACAGAAGAGATGAGCCAGCACACGCCCCTTCGTCTCAATGGCGTACCAATAAAATCAACTGCTAAATTGGAAAAGACACACCGTTGGTTCTATACAGATTATACCTACACCGAAACATTCAGCAGCTTGGGTGAAAAGTTCCGCATCAATCCCAGAAAATATGCAGATGCAGAAACCATCAGCTACTGGTTTACAGGTCGTCCAAACATATTAGAAGGGCTGAATGGAGCAGAAGCGAGCATGAAACTGAATGAAATAGAGCCACACATCACACAATGGTTCAATGACAATATGACCGAAACCGTTATTGATTTCATTGCCTCTCATTACGATTCCATATCCAATCCTCCTGTCAGCAAAAGAGAATTCGTCAATCTCAAGGATTCTTTGGCGAAGGAATATATCAAGACCAAAAGTGATGCATTGACGACAGAACCACAAGAGCTTTTCAGAAGTTTCTTCCATTCTGATGCTTATTCGGTCTTCTTTGATGCTGAAACAGCATTAGGAAAAGAGCTGTCTTCTCTGCTTGATTCCCAACTTGCTCCCTTCCTCATGTATGCACAATACACATTGAAGATGCCAGGAGAAGTGACAAACACAGGATTTGGCAGACTACAAGATGGCATCATAGCCTACCCTTTTACAGGAGAACGACTCATAGCAGGTGATTATTCCATCACAGCCACATCGCGCGTTTATAATTACTGGGCTTGGATTGTCAGTATCATAATCATTCTCACCGCATTCATCTGCTTTTGGAAATATCGCAAAAAGTCGTCTCATGTCCCAAGTGTGCGTAGACAGTCTATTTAGGGTCTACTGAATTAATTTTTAGTCACAGACAGAGAGTAGCGGACGTAGCCCCTCATAGCGACGATAATAA
>CAKQYA010000054.1 GCA_934293005.1 uncultured Bacteroidaceae bacterium | reverse complement strand
CAGCGAGCACTCGGAGGTATTCATTTCTGTTTTTTATCCCAACTGGCTTATAATTCGGAAATTTTATCTAAATTTGCACTTATCAAGTAAAGATACATATTAAATTCTCAATATCTTTTTATTATGAACAAAGAGTATATCGTTCTCAGCCGTCAAGATGCAGTGGCTCGCAACAACAGTCCATACATCAACCTGAAAGTGGCCAACGAAGAAGGCAACGAAAACATTTGTGTCTTTGACGTTTCTAAAACAAGCGGTCCCAAGGTGGGGCAGTTGGTGACCTTCATCAACATCCGCGAGAGCCAAGGAAAGAAATCGGCGTCAAGCATGGACATGATGGTGGGAAATTTTCCTGAAGAGAACCACCCGCTATACCACCTTGTACCACGTCCCATCAAGCGTGAGGATTGGGACAGATGCTTCAAGAATCTTCTTGCATTCTGCAAAGACGACAATCTTATCCCTTTCATAGAAAAATACGCAAACGAACTCTTCCCGCTATACAGCAAATATCCTGCAGCCACGAGCGTGCACCATGCTTTCCCCGGAGGACTGCTGAACCACACTTACCAGATGCTGCATCTGCTCGAAGGCATCTTCCCTGTATATCCTTACCCAGGGGAGATAAAGATTGAACGCTGCATCATCGGCATTCTCTTCCACGATTGGGGAAAGGTTTGTGAATATAACACTGAAGGAGAAAGATTGGAGAGAGGCTTCCTTCTCGGGCATATATATATGTCGGCCAATTACGTCAACAACCTGCTGCGCGATCTTGGCATTGAAAAACGAGAGGTAAACTTAATAGTGCATATCATCCTTGCACATCATGGCGAACTTGAATACGGGAGTCCTGTGTTGCCTTGCATACCAGAAGCCCAACTTGTCAATTATGTAGACAAC
Source organism: uncultured Bacteroidaceae bacterium (assembly GCA_934293005.1). GTDB lineage: Bacteria > Bacteroidota > Bacteroidia > Bacteroidales > Bacteroidaceae > Minthosoma. The sequence goes on along the minus strand of CAKQYA010000054.1, from coordinate 7,264 downwards.
ATATCAGCTAAAGCCGACATTTTCAGCATGACTGGCAATATGGAAAAGGCTTTTGCTCTTGGCACAAACGTGATAAAGGGATGAGAAACTGTTGTTCTTGATTCTAACGGCAACATCAAGGCATTACTGTTTCAGCGCCAACTCTTGTCGAAAGTTTGTGTCAAACAGGTTGCAACAAATATGAAGGGCATTGCAAACAATGAATAAACCCAAATCGGTCATTAGAAAAATGGGAGAGGTATTCTTTTCAATTTTTGTCACCGTTTAGGCCTAAGTCTTTCCATCCTATGTGCGTATAATAACAAAGGGCAATGGAAACAAAAAAATCATTCGTCAAAAAAGAGGGTAAGGATACTTGGCGAAGTATCCTAAGATACTTTTTTATGGGTGTTAGACAAAGTTTTGTCTAAGATAGAAAGAAGAGTGACTACAACGCACAAACATTCTTAGTAAAATGCCCCATTTGTAATTATCGTCAAGGAAAATATACAGACAAGGAAAAGGCACGCCACACATTGTGACATGCCTTTTTCTTGTCTGTATACATTATAATAAATAGATGCGGCGCAATATGATATCTAATCATCTACTTAAAACAGTATCTTTTCACCACATCTTCACACGCTTGTCAGCAGGCACAAAGAGTTTGTCTTTCTCTGTGATATGGAAAGCATCATACCATGCGTCAATCAATGGTAGTGCGCCATCCACCCTCCACTTGCCGAGAGAATGAGGATCAGCAACAGTGAGGCGGCGAATCTCTGCATCTGTGATGTTCTCAGCCCAAACACCAGCATATGCAAGGAAGAAGCGTTGCTCAGGAGTGAATCCATCCTTCACAGGAAGAGGATTGTCCTTTGTTGCGTTCTTGAAAGCTGTGTAGGCAAACTTCAAGCCACCATGGTCGCCAAGGTTCTCGCCGCAGCAGAGTTCTCCATTTGCGTTAAGGTCGGGCAATACTTTGATTGCAGAAAAGAAGTCTTTGATGACCTGAGCACGCTGATTGTATTTTTCGCCGTCACCAGCTGTCCACCAGTCGCGGAAGTTGCCATCCTTGTCAAACTGACGGCCCTTGTCATCAAAACCGTGAGACATCTCATGCCCAATGACCACACCGATAGCACCATAGTTGAATGCGTCGTCCGCACTCATGTCGAAGAATGGATACTGAAGAATGCCGGCAGGGAAACATATTTCATTTGTGGTAGGATTGTAATATGCATTGACAGTCTGAGGATTCATGAACCACTCAGTATTGTCAACAGGCTTCTTCCACTTTTTCTCTATCATATCGGCCACGGCCCACTTTGATATCTCTTTTCTGTTCTCGTAGAGCGACTTGGATAAATCGATAGTCATGCTGCTATAGTCTCGCCATTTGTCAGGATATCCTATCTTAACATAGAAAGCATCAAGCTTCTCATGAGCAGCAGCTTTTGTCGAATCGCTCATCCACTCTTGAGCATCAATGCGCTCTCCAAGAGCCTTCTGCAGGTTGCGCACCAACTTCTCCATGCGCTCTTTGTTGACTGCAGGAAAATATTTCTGCACATAAAGCTGGCCCACAGCCTCACCCAGCACGCCATTGACAGCATTCACGCTGCGCTTCCATCTCGGCTTTGGCTGCTGAGTGCCTGACATGACACGATAATTGAAATCGAAATGCTCTGCATAAACCTCATCACCGAGAATATTTGCGGCTGAGTTAAGAACGCTCCACTGCATGGCATCCTTAAGCACGTCGAGCTTTTCTTCTTTAATGACCTTCATAGCCTCTGCAAGAGCGTTTGGCTGACCTACTGACAGATAATCTATGTTTGTCAATCCAATAGTGTCAAAGTATTTCTTCCAATCAAAGCCATCATACTCTTTCACAAAATCAGCAAACGACATCTTGTTGTAATTGGAACCTGGATCGCGAAGCTCCACATTTGGTTTGCCTGCTTTTGCCATACGGGTCTCAAGAGCAACGACATTTTTCATCTTTGCCTCTGCCTCGCTTTCATTAAGTCCAATGAGCATGAACATCTTCTTCACATGATGACGGTATGCATCAAGAATATTCTTGTGAGCCTCATCCTGCTCCACATAATAGTCTCGGTCGATAGTATAACCTCCTTGGCTTATGTCAAGCAGGTTCTCTGTAGACGACATCATGTCGGCTCCCAAATAATATTCCCACAGTTCACCGAAAGACACACCTTCCATGTTCATCTGATTGATCAAGGACATATACTGTTTCTTTGTCTTTACAGCACCTATCCTCTCTATATCCAGCATTACAGGCTTCACACCTTCCTTGTTCTGACGAGCAGAATCCATATACAATGTATAGAGGTCACCAACCTTCTGAGCCACAGAGCCCTTTTCGTTTTTTTGGCCAGCCATTGTCTCTATAATGTCACGGATGCGTTCATTATTTAGTTCTTCAAGAGTGTTGAAACTGCCAAAACTGGCATACTCTGGTTTTAATGGATTGTTCTTCATCCATCCACCACAAGCAAACTCATAAAAATCATCGCCAGGATTAACATCTCGGTTCAAGTTTTCAAGCTTTAAGCCCGAAGTCTGGGCCAAAGCACCAGTCGCTATTGTAAATGCAACCATTGGTAAAACGTTTTTTATTTTCATCATATTTATAATATGTATATACAGCCTACAAAGTTACAACATTTATCTGTAATGATGCCAGTAGGCAGAACAAAAAGATGATTGCAAATGAAAAAGCCACACTAAATTCACACCAAATAAAGAAAAAAACGTAACTTTGCAAACTCAAACCATCTTAATGTCAATAAGTATCAACGACATGCAACACGTACTTGAATGTGCCAAACGCTTACTTGCGACAACTGCAATAATCTTTGCCGCCACCATCACTAACGCACAGAACATCGAATATTCAAAAGCCGACAGCACAAAAGTGGTCAGTCTGCTTAAAGAAGCAACGACACTTAGAGGCAACACGCATCCCATGATATACTTCGGACGCAAATTTATCGGCTATCCATACGTGGCCCATACTTTAGAGAGAGGTGACAAAGAGCACCTCATAGTGAACCTGCGACAATTCGATTGCACCACGTTTGTCGAAACAGTCACAGCCCTCACTCTATGCGACCAGCGCAACCAGCGCACTTTTGCCGACTTCTGCCACAACCTGGTCACACTACGCTACCGCCAAGGAAAGATTTCCGATTACACCTCACGACTGCACTATTTCACATGGTGGGCCACAGACAACGAGCAGCTCGGCATCATCAAGGACATTGCACCACAACAGGAGCCTTGGGGCGCATTCACAGCCGTTCAACGCATCAACATCAATTACATGTCGAACCATGCTTCAGCATACAAGCACCTCCTGGCATGCCCTGACTATCTGCCTGTAATAAAGAAGATGGAACAAGACTGCAACGGCAAACAATATCGCTACATACCTAAGGACAACCTTAGATGGAGTGCTGACAGCAGCCTTGGACAAGTGCACTCAGGTGACATCGTTGCCATGCTTACCGATAAAGACGGACTCGACACCAGGCACATAGGCATTGTCATCTGGCAAAACGGGAGCCTGCACCTCATGCACGCATCCAGCCTGTATGGCAAAGTCGTCATCAGCAAAGAATCATTCTACGACTACCAGAAAAAACAAACAAAGCAGACTGGCATAAGGGTGTTCAGAGTTCAAGGCTTAAAATAATCCTAAAGATTATCAACACACTAACTATGATATACTATTTCTCAGGCACAGGCAACAGTCTGCACGTGGCACGCCATCTGTCATCACTCCTTGGCGAGAATATCCAAGAGATCACTCTGACCACAGAAGCTGAGGCAAGCAGCACATGCACGGGCTTGGTTTTTCCCGTCTACGCATGGGGGCTGCCCAACATCGTTCTGCATTTCATCAAGAAAAATGCAAGCCACATCTCAAACAGTCAATACGTATACAGCGTAATGACATGCGGCGATGACATCGGATATGCCGACCGCATATTGCGCAAGCACCTCAATGGACATTTAAATGCAGCCTTCTCTGTACCTATGCCCAACACTTATGTTTGCCTGCCAGGCTTCGACACCGACACCGACGAAGTGGCCAACGCCAAACTGACAAAGACAAAAAACATGATGCCACACATCATAGACCTTATAACTAAGAAGGAGCACGCGACAGAGGTCACGAGAGGCAACTGCCCTTGGATTAAAAGCTATGTCTTGCGTCCGCTTTTCAATCGTTTTCTGGTCAATGACAAACATTTCCACACTACGAATGCATGCATTTTATGCAAGCGATGTGTCAACACTTGCCCCACACACAACATTGAGATATACGACAATCATATACAGTGGCAGCATTTTTATTGCACGGGATGCTTGCGCTGCTACCACACATGCCCACAAAAGGCCATCGAATATGGCCCTTTCACAAAAAACAAAAGACAAAAGAATATAATAAAATGATATCAGTAGAAAAACTCGGAGTGGAATTCTCCGCCACACCTCTTTTCCTCGATGCCAGTTTCGTCGTCAATCCCAAAGACCGCATTGCGCTCGTTGGCAAGAACGGAGCAGGCAAAAGCACCATGCTCAAGATAATAGCAGGCATGCAAGAACCCACATACGGCCAAGTGGCTCGGCAAAAGGACATCACAATAGGGTACCTTCCACAAGTTATGGTTCTTACCGACAGCCGCACCGTGATGGAAGAGGCTGAGACTGCTTTTGCCCAAATCACAGAGATGCAAGAAGAATTAGAACGTCTCAACAACGAGATTGCATCACGCACCGATTATGAATCGGAATCCTACATGCAACTCATAGAACGCTTCACATACAAGAACGACCATTTCAATATGATGGGAGGCGTCAACTATCATGCCGAACTTGAACGCACGTTACAAGGTCTCGGTTTTCAGCCACAAGACTTCAACCGACCCACATCTGAGTTCTCTGGAGGATGGCGCATGCGTATAGAATTGGCCAAGCTGCTTTTGCAAAAGCCAGACCTTCTGCTCCTTGACGAGCCAACAAACCATCTCGACATAGGTTCAATCCAATGGCTCGAGCAGTTTCTATCGCAAAGGGCTGGCGCTGTCATCCTTGTCAGCCATGACCGCGCTTTCATCAACAACGTGACAAACCGCACCATTGAAATCACCTGTCATCACATCAATGATTACAAGGTGAAATATGACGAATACATAAAACTGCGCGATGAACGACGCGAACAACAAATAAGAGCATACGAAAACCAACAGAAGGAGATTGCAGAGATAAAGCAATTTATCGAAACATTCCGTTACAAGCCTACTAAGAGCAATCAGGTGCAGTCGCGCATCAAGATGCTTGAGAAAATCGTGCCAATAGAAATAGACGAGGTGGACAACAGTGCCTTAAGACTGAAATTTCCTCCATGCCTGCGCAGTGGCGACTTTCCTATCATTTGCGACAACGTGAGCAAATCCTACAGCAAACCTGTGTTCAGCCATGTGGACCTCACCATCAAACGTGGCGAGAAAGTGGCATTCGTCGGCAACAATGGCGAAGGCAAATCCACTCTTGTCAAATGCATAATGGGACAAATAGATTACGAAGGCTCTCTGAAAATCGGACATAATGTGCAAATTGGCTATTTCGCGCAAAACCAAGCTCAACTACTCGATGGGAATATAACAGTATTTGACACCATCGACAAAGTGGCCACGGGCGACATACGTCTAAAAATACGCGACATTCTTGGCGCATTCATGTTTGGCGGTGAGGCTTCAGACAAATATGTTAAAGTGCTGTCGGGTGGCGAACGCAGTCGCCTTGCCATGATTCGCCTGCTTCTCGAACCTGTCAACCTGCTTATACTCGACGAACCGACCAACCACCTCGACATGCAATCGAAAGATGTTCTCAAGCAAGCCATAAAAGACTTTGACGGCACCGCTATCATCGTATCCCACGACCGTGACTTCCTTGACGGCCTGGTCGATAAGGTCTACGAGTTTGGAGGCGGCAGGGTTCGTGAGCATATCGGAGGCATTTACGATTTCCTGCAGAAGAAGCAGATTGAATCTCTCAACGAATTGGGTCGCAACATGAACAATGCAGGAAGCCCTTCAGCTCCAGCTCAAGCAACACCAGCACTTGAATCGAAGACAACTTCGTCGCTCTCATACGCAGAACTTAAAGAACGCAACAAGATTATCAAACGAGCAGAGAAGGCAGTGGAAAATGCCGAACAACTCGTAACAAAACTCGAAGACCAAATACAAATATTAGAAACAAAACTTGCCACACCAGAAGGAGCTAACGACCCTTCACTCTTCACCCAATACGGAAATCTGAAACAACAACTGTCGGATGCCGAGGAGAAATGGACAGAAGCAAGCATGGAACTCGAAGAATTAACCAAAGAACAATAAAAGAAGCTCCATACCTCACATCGGGTCATCACATTCCAGTTCTTCCCCATTATGGAATATGATGGCCCGATGGTTTTTAGGGCTGTTTCCATATATAAAGCATACCAAAACCTTTGCAAATCACAAAAAACATGGTCAAAAGCACATCTTTTGCAAAATAACAGGCAAAACATTTGGTCAATACAAGAAAAGTCCGTACCTTTGCACTCGCAATCGAGAAAGAAAGCATCAAAGCTAAATCTCAAAGCAACATCACATCGCGGGGTGGAGCAGTTGGTAGCTCGCCAGGCTCATAACCTGGAGGTCGTTCGTTCGAGTCGAGCCCCCGCAACAAAGTCATTGTTCATACAACACTAAAAAAGAAGTTCCCACAAGAACTTCTTTTTTTGAATCAAGCATTCATTGCACACTGAACAACACGCCCTATCGTGCCGAAATGGTGGAATGGTAGACACGAGGGACTTAAAATCCCTTGGGCATTGCGCCCGTGCGGGTTCGAGCCCCGCTTTCGGTACTAAACAAAGAAGACATGAGAAACGTTTCTCATGTCTTCTTTTTCTTTTGTTTGACAAATACGCTAAGCATGGCCACACATCAGTCGCTCACTTGTGTTGTCACAGGTCAACTCCACTTCAAGATAATGGTTGACCGTGTCGGGAGCAACCTCATAGGAGAGGCGTGCGCGTCCCGACACATTAACAAACGCTGCCATAAGCAACATGCTTAAGACACATGCTCTCACATTTTCATTTTTCATTGTTATAGCTAAACTAAAGTTTCCCACCCCTACAAAATAGGGCTTTTGCAGATATAAAACTCTGCTAAGCCCTATAAATAGGGAGTTT
>CAKQYA010000053.1 GCA_934293005.1 uncultured Bacteroidaceae bacterium | reverse complement strand
ATTATGTACAATAAAATGATTTTTTGTCGCTTTGCAAGCAAAATCCCACTAAACCCTATAGGTTGCGGATTTGAGGAATATCTAATTATCTGAATGTTTTATGATTGCTTATGTTAAAAACATACAAGGTTAGCGACAAATATTTGCTTGCACAAGTATTTGTGTGTTTTTCGCCAATGGTTAAATTATTTTAACTATAATGCAGAACTGAAAGTATCGATTTGTTTTATAACTCGATGGATGATTATGTCTTAAAAGTATCATAAAACCTAAGGAAAAACACAACGCACTTGCCCTGTTTTAACCCAAATCGGTCATTAGATTTGAAAAGAAGCAATAATGTTGTAATAATCTTTCTATTTCGGTCTGATGACCGATTTGGACTAAAGCATATGAGACTGTTTTCTTCCATATTACAAGATGGCAGAATGGCCGATTGAAATCATGGAAAAAAAGAGGGTAAGGATACATGGCCAAGTATCCTAAGATACTTTTTCAAGGGTGTTATGACAAGGTTTTATAGAATGCTGTAACCCAAATTGGTCATTGCGCTGCTTGCGTCTGGTGGACATGTGTCTGAATCAACTATGCGCTTGCCTCGTGTGGGTTTCTGTATGTAAACCTCCTTGTTATAATGAACCTCCTTATTATATAATATGAATAGGTGCTCAAAACCTGTGAGGAAGTTTTGAACACCTACTTACTATTTCTTTATTATAGAAGCAGCGAAGCCACCTCCGCTTGCAAGGCGCACCTTGATGCTGTTAGGCGCAGCGGTGTGTGGGTCGACATTGCTTAATGTCTGTTTTTTGTAGTCGGTCGCAGCCTTGTCAGCATTGACGCCATCGGTGAATGCTGTGACATCGTAGGTGCCAGCAGGCAAGAAGGATGGGTCGATGGTTATTTCACGCGCGTCCCAGTTGGTCTCGCCAGCAATGTACCAGTTGTTGCCTTTGCGTCGTGCCACGATGATGTATTCACCCATTTTGCCGTCAATGACCTTCATGTCGTCATATACCGTCGGCAGAGAAGCGATGAAGTCGGTGCATTCCTTCTCTTGGTCGTAGATGGTAGGGTTGTCGGCAAGCATGGTGAGCGGACTGTCGTGCACGATGTAGTGCGCAAGCTGGTGGCAGCGTGTGCCCATGGTGAGAGGGTTGTTGTATATAGGCTGGAAGTCGGCCTTTGATGCGTTGCGCATGCCTCCAGGGGTGAAGTCGACATATCCTGCCATGCCGCGTATGAATGGGAAGGTGACGTCATACAATGGCATGTCTTTCGACGGCTCATTTGCCATTGTTCCATTGCGGTTCACATTGTGACGCTCTGTCCATTTCGCTTCCTCCATGCCAAAGACAGCTTCGAAGTTGACGACGTTAGGATAAGTGCGGTTGATGCCCTGAGGAGCGAATATTCCGTGATAGTCGAGGATGAGTCGGCTCTCGGCGCAGCGTTTTGCGATGCGGTATATCATCTGCATGGCTTCTTGGTCGTTGCGGTCGAGGAAGTCGACCTTGAATCCCTTGATGCCCATGGCTGCGTATTTGTCGCACGCAGCGTCGAGCTGGTCGTCAAGCACGTTGAAGACAGTCCAAAGGATGATGCCCACGCCGCGGTCCTTGCCGTATGCCACAAGGGCAGGCAGGTCTATGTCGGCAATGGTGGTGAGCATGTCTCCGCTCTTTGGCTCATACCATCCTTCGTCGAGGACGATGTATTCGAGGTTGTGACGTGCCGCAAAGTCGATATAGTGCTTGTAGGTCTGCATGTTGATTCCGGCCTTGAAATCGACGCCGCTCAGACCCCAGTCGTTCCACCAGTCCCATGCCACTTTGCCTGGTCGTATCCAAGAAGCATCGCCTTTGATGCGTGATGGCGAGGCGAGTTGGTAGGCGAGGGTGTTGGTTGGCATTTCCTTGTCTTCGTGCGTGATGGCAAGGATGCGCCAAGGGAATGTTCGGCTGCCTTTGCCGCGTGCTATGCAGTCTTCGGTGGATGTGACATACTTCTGCTTGCGCCATGGGTAATAGTCGAATGTCTTAGGCTTCTTGGCAAACTCACCCTTGAGTCCTGGCGTAGATTGCCCACCGATGCGAATCATCGAACTTTTCTCTTTGTATGGCAGAAGATACATGCCCGGATAGTCCTCCACATCTGTCTCGAGAATGGTGACCTTGGCCTTGCCGCAGTCGACTGTGGCAGGGAGGAATGCTTCAAGCTCTTTGAGGTTAGTGAGATTCACTGCATCGTATGTGGCTTGGAAAGCCATGGCCTTAGGATTCTTCGGGTTTGTGGAGTAAGGCAGGTATGCAACCTTGTCGTCGGCGAAGTTGAATGTGGCAATCTCGTTCTTTATTGTCCATTCTTTTTTTGAAGATGTGGTGAAGAAGCGGTAAGCCACACCGCTGTTGTAGGCGCGGAACTCAATGTTCACGCCGTTCTTGCTCTTCAGGATGACCTGATTGTATTCGTCGCTGAAAGATACTGTCTTGTATAGCGGAGCCTCGAAATGCTCTTTGATGCGCTTGGGCGCAGAGATGGCGTAGCTGTCTTTGCCCATGCCCTCAAACTCGAGAGCCATGGCATTGTCGAGAGCATAGACGTTGCGGTCTTTGATTTCGCCTTCGTAGACAGTGTACTGTGGTGTAGCACTTTTAAGGCTGATGTATATATTCAAATTGCCGTTGGGCGATGTGAATGTGATGTCCTTTGTGTTAGCGGCACTCATGCTGACTGCGCATAGGGCCAACGCTGTGCTTATTAGAGATGATTTCATTTGGCAATGTTTTGTAGTGCGTTTTTGAGCAGGCGTTCATGGTTGTAAAAGCATGCAGCGCCTGCTGCTATGTAGTAAATAGTAAAAGGTCGCTTGTTTGCGTCTTTTAGCCTGAATAGGTCTGATGCCTGATTATGGGTTAATACTTGAAAGTGTATTTGTAGACATGCGGAGCTTCAGCCTGGCCACCACCGTAAGGGTTGAAGGTGTATGGCTTGTATTCGCCGAGCGGATAGCCCGTCACAACGAGATACACGTCTTTGGCATCGGCAGGCAGGTTCATCTTAAGCTTGCCGTTGGCTTTTGTGCATATGTCGCTGTATGTGGCTTTCTTGTCGGCGTTGACAGTCACGATGCGGTATGCATAGCCGTCGGCTTTGTCGCCGCTGAACTGAAGCTTGATGGCTTTTTTGCCTTTGGCGTCAAGTTTGATGACATTGGCTCCGAATGTCTCGAGATCTTTGTTGTTGACAAATTCGCCTGAATATTTCTTGTTGGCCTCATGCTTGCCTGGGAAGTCGAAGGTAAGAAGACGCGAATAGCAGTCGACAGCTTCTTTGGCGAAGTCGCAGTTGGTGAGGTTGAACATCTTCATGTATGTGGAAGCAGGGTCTTCTCCGCGCTTGCCTGCTCGGAAGAGGTCGCCAATGACGGTTAGCCCATGCTTCATGCTCCAGTATTCAAGCATGTAAGGAGAGTGGTAGATGTTCTCTCCGGCAAGGAAGCGCAGGTTGGCATTGTCGATGAAAGCGCGCCAGTGGAAGTTCTCATCTGTTGGCCATTCGGGGTTGACATTGAAGAGCATCCATTGGCTTGCCATCTCGAAGATGCCGCCTCCGCCCCAGCTTTCCCCTTGCTTGTCGCATGATATCATCGACTGGAATGAATGGCCGAGCTCATGCGCTATGCAGTTGAGCTTCTTGTCCTGCACGCGGTTTGGACTTATCCACAGTGCTCCTATCACGCCATCGTAGTCGCCGCCATAGGCTGTGCCTTCAAGTGAATAGTTGAGCATGACCATCATGCGGTAGCGGTCAGCGTTGGAACCGGGTTTGATGAACTTGAGGTCATTTTTGAAATAGTCGTAGAACGACTGTATGCGAGTGATAAGGTTCTTCAAGTCAATCTTCATGTTGTGGCCCTCGAGGTCGGGAGCCTTGCTCAAGTCGTTTCCGAAAGGTTTCTCCCAGAATATGATGATGTCGTCGGTGTAGGCGCATCGAGCATAGCTCCATTTTGAGTCGGGGTTGCTGAAGTCGTTGCTGCGGAGGTCTTTCGGAATGAACACCTCTTTGCCTGCAGGAGCGTGGAATGTTGAGTCGTTTGCAGCTGCGGCATACATGGATGTAGTGAACGAAGCATCATTGGCTGATGTGAATTGGCTTGCCATGGCTGCAGGTGCAGAGCATGCCAGCATGGTGGCAAGGCACCAGCTGAAGTGGTTTTTAGTTGTTAGTTTCATTTTCTCTGAATGTTGTAAGTTTATAGCTAATCGTGAAATTCGATGATACAAAGTTACGTTTTTTTGTGATAAGATGAAAAAAAATGGTGACATTAAAAAGATTTTTTCCCAATTATTTCTCACTTCTTATTTTTATTTCTTATTTTTGCATGAAATAAAGGCAGGATGATTGCTTTTATGCATGAAAGAGCGTGTTTCAGCAGCTGCGTGATCAGCTTGCGCAGTATGGATAATGCATAAGATATCGACAAGCAGCCCTGCCTGTTGGATATGACTAACAACACTAATTTTATTAATTAATAAATTGGATTTTTATTATGGTTTATTCAAAAGAAGTACAGGAAATGTGCTGTGTAGCCAAGGGTCCTAATCATGGTCCAGCTCCAATTCCAGAAGAAGGAAAGTGGATTCAGGCTAAAGAAATCAAGGACATCTCAGGTCTTACTCACGGTGTGGGATGGTGCGCTCCACAGCAGGGTGCATGCAAGCTCACTCTCAACGTTAAGGAAGGTGTCATCGAGGAGTGCCTCGTGGAGACAATCGGTTGCTCAGGCATGACTCACTCAGCTGCTATGGCATCTGAGATTCTTCCTGGCAAGACAATCCTTGAGGCTCTCAACACAGACCTCGTTTGCGACGCTATCAACACTGCTATGCGTGAACTCTTCCTCCAGATTGTTTACGGTCGCACACAGTCGGCTTTCTCAGAGGGCGGCCTGATGATTGGCGCAGGTCTTGAGGATCTCGGCAAGGGACTCATCTCACAGACTGGTACTCTCTATGGCACAAAGGCAAAGGGCACTCGTTACCTCCAGCTCACAGAGGGCTACATCACAAAGATGTTCCTCGATGCTGACAACCAGGTTTGCGGTTACGAGTTCGTTCACATGGGCAAGTTCATGGACGCTGTAAAGAAGGGTGTTCCAGCTGACGAGGCTCTTAAGAGTGTTACAGGCACTTACGGCCGCACAAAGGCTGAGGACGGTGCAGTTAAATCAATTGACCCACGTAAAGAATAATATAATAGGAGGAATATAATATGATAAGAGAAGTAAAGTTCGAATCACAGGATCGCCGCATCAAGCAGATCCTCGCATGTTTGAATAAGCATGGTATTTCTTCTATCGAAGAAGCAAACGCTATCTGCGACAAGGCAGGTCTTGACCCATACAAGACTTGCGAAGAGACTCAGATGATCTGCTTCGAGAACGCAAAGTGGGCTTACGTGGTAGGCACTGCTATCGCTCTCAAGGAAGGTGCTAAGGATGCTGTTGAGGCTGCCAACTACATTGGCGAGGGTCTCCAGTCATTCTGCATCCCAGGTTCTGTAGCTGACGACCGCAAGGTGGGTATTGGTCATGGTGAGCTTGCAGCTCGTCTGCTCACACCAGAGACTAAGTGCTTCGCTTTCCTCGCAGGACATGAGTCGTTTGCTGCTGCAGAAGGTGCTATCAAGATTGCTCAGATGGCAAACAAGTCGAGACCAGCTGACAAGCCACTCCGTTGCATCCTCAACGGTCTTGGCAAGGACGCTGCAATGATCATCTCTCGTATCAATGGCTTCACATACGTGCAGACTCAGTTCGACTATTTCACAGGCGAGCTCAAGGAGGTTAAGCGCATCGCTTACTCTAACGGTCCACGTGCAGCAGTCAACTGCTACGGTGCAGATGACGTGCGCGAGGGTGTTGCTATCATGTGGAAAGAGGACGTAGACGTTTCTATCACAGGTAACTCAACAAACCCAACTCGTTTCCAGCACCCAACAGCTGGCACATACAAGAAGGAGCGCATCCGCGCTGGCAAGCCATACTTCTCAGTAGCTTCAGGTGGTGGTACAGGCCGTACACTTCACCCAGACAACATGGCTGCAGGTCCTGCTTCTTATGGTATGACAGACACACTTGGCCGCATGCACTCTGACGCTCAGTTTGCTGGTTCTTCTTCAGTTCCTGCTCACGTTGAGATGATGGGCTTCCTTGGCATTGGCAACAACCCAATGGTAGGCTGCTCTGTGGCATGTGCTGTAAATGTTGACCTTGTCCTCAATCACAAGTAATTGACAGTTGCATCATCTGTATAAAACAAATCCTCCATAGTCATCAAAGTGGCTATGGGGGATTTATTGTTTTCCAGATGTTTTAGTAACGTCACGAATTGTATGTGCGTGATTTGTTGGCAGGCTCTTTCCCGTTTATCTCAAATCTAATGTCGATGTGGAATAAACATCTGCAACCGCAGCCAATGATGTTGTTTTTGTTTTTCCGGCGCAATCACCATCTTTCCAGCGCAATCACCATGCAATGTCTTTAATCATCTTATTTGCTGTCGCGTCATCTCTGGTGCTTAGGATGTTCGAGCCTTCAGGTGAGTAAATCTCGTATTGGCATCCTGTTTTTACAGGAGAGTTGTTGTCGAGCGGTGAGAATTTGAAGAGGGTGGAGTAGGATTGGTTTGTGTCCATGTAGAAGAAGCCCGGATGATGCGTGGCGAAGTTGTGCCACGACTCGTAGTCGTTTTGTTCCAAGTCCAAGTCGATGCAGATGAAAGCTATTCTGTTGCTGTCGCATTTCTTCATGATGTCGCATGTCCTCTCAAAAGCTGCTGCACTATAAGGATTGCTCTTGTCGAAGGCAATGAAGACTACTGTCTTACCTTTATGCTCGTTGAGGATGCTTTGCCTCAATTCTTCTTTACGAGATGGATTGCCCTGACTGAATCGTATGTGCGGTGTTTTGTTCATCATGTCCACTTTTTGTTGCCAGCGTGCGGCAGCAGTATGGCTGTACGCCATGAGTGTGGAGTCTTTTATCTGTTTCTGGAACCTCGCAGCCATCGATGTGTCATTGGCTATGCTGTATGCTATGGTACTGTAAAGATTGTCTATATCTTTGTTGTATGAGTGGAGTCGGCCTTCAGGGTCTGAGAATTTGTTGTTTTGAATTCCGCTCCTGAACAGGGTGACTGTATAGAACGACGGGCACAAGGTCATGTGGTCGCTTGTGAGTATGCTTTTCTCATACGTTGGGATCTGCATAGTGTAGTCGCTGAAAGTGATGCTGCGTGAGATGTTGGGGCTGAATGAATTTTTTTCCAGTATGTTCTGTATCTCTGAGTTTATGTGTTGGTTGATGAAGAAACAATGTCGTGTGAATTCGTAATTGTTCAGCAGCCTCAGATACTCTATTGTCGTAGGAGAAAACATGTCGTAATTGAAATATGATTTTTCAGCATTGAAGTGCTCGTCGCTGAGAGTCATTGACAGGTTGGCATCAGATGTGAGCAGAGAGTCGTAGTATTCTTTGTCGTATCTATAGCTTATGGCGTTTTTGCCGCCTTTGACGTTCAGTTCATAGTTTGTTTTAGCCATGTTGCCCTTGAAACCTATTGCAGGGAAGGAGTTGGTCGCATTGCCCATGTCCATGAGGATGGACAGGTCTTTGCCTGGTTCTATTATCACAGGGGCCGGATTGGCGTCTCCCAAACTCATGTAGACAGTAGATGGGAAGCATGGATGCAGTTTTATCTCAGTTTCTCCTGTTGCTGATAATGGATAACTCTTGTTGTAAGCAATGGTGCCCATGTCGTACATGAGGAAGGTGAGGCGCAGGTCTTTTGCAGCTTCTGGCACATAGTTGAGTATAGTGATGCTTATTTTTGTGGAGTCGTCACAAAATTCTGATTTTGGCAGCTTGGGATCATTGTCATACTTCACCTCGGCCCATTCTGCAGGAATGCCAGTGTGGAGGTCTTCTTTTCTGTCTCTGATATTGTACAGTTTCCACCCTCCGTCGTTTGGCGATTCTATGAAATGCAGAATGCGAGTGTGGGATGGCACAGGCTGGAATGTCATCTCGAAGTGCACGGCTCCGCTGTCTGGCATCTGATATGGCTTGTCCATTTTTACTTTTGACACTTTTGTTATAGGGTATTGCTTGCCATCTGCAGACAGTGTCGATGTGGATGAGATGGTTATAGTTTGCTTTTTAGCGGAACGAGCTACTGCATGTACGACCGTGTTTTATCCGTGGAAAGTACGTATTTTTTATAAGTGATTGAGAATGAGATAAGTTTTTATCTCATAAAAAGAAGAGGTTACGAATT
>CAKQYA010000052.1 GCA_934293005.1 uncultured Bacteroidaceae bacterium | reverse complement strand
GAGGCGGCTTGACCACTATGAAGATTTGAAAAATGTTGTTCAACTCATGTCGCGAGCAATCATTCTGCAGCAGAGCGTAACAAATGGAGAGTATGAAGGCCTCTTTAATGTTATAAGCGATTATGTTTATGCACTTGACACTCTTGACAAATATGATTTTCAGTCGCTCAACATAGAGCAAACGACAAAAGGAGAGCCTTTTCGTGCGACATATGGCAATGCAATGGAAGCAATCGAAGCTTTGAAGGAAAAATTTGGTGCCAGCAAATGGTTTGCAAATGAGAAAGATGACTCTTTCAAGAGTAGCATTGGACAGATTTACCAAACATTTGGCGGAGAAGAGCTTTACCCATCAATAGAAGAAAAAGCAGCTATGCTACTTTATCTCGTTGTGAAAAACCATTCGTTCAGTGATGGCAACAAGCGTATTGCTGCCATGTTGTTCTTGTGGTTTATGGAAAAGAACGGCATTCTTTATGGACAAGATGGGCATAAGCGAATTGCCGACAACACACTTGTGGCTTTGACATTAATGATTGCAGAAAGTCGCACTGAGGAGAAAGACATAATGGTAAAAGTTGTAGTAAACTTAATAAATAAGGAGAACAGATAAATGAAAGTTTTTACACATTATACAAAATTAGGTTCAACGAGTGATGGCATTAGATGGAGGACTATTTTGAAATTCGGTAATTCGTGGGAAGTTAAAGGATCTGTTGTCATGAAGAACCCTGGTGCCGCAAACTTTAAGCGTCCCGATCATGCAGCAATAAATTCTCCTGAAGAATTGAAGCTACTTGGTGTTTTTGATGATGGTGAGTTTAGAGCAGATTGGTATGAGTTTTCCTCTGATCCTACTATGGAATGCATCGGTAGGTTGTTCTCGGAATACTATGCCGCCAAAGGTGAACTGCTTGAAGGCGTAATCCAAATATTCAATCTTTTCTATTTTCGCGAAGCTAACTTGATAGCTGCATTAAATAAAGTAAGTCAATTGAATCTTGCCAATATGGTAGATTATGATGTTCAACATCTGACTTTTCCTGTATATTTAGGGTTCGCCGATTTAGCTTGGCACAAGACATATGGAGTTGTTGCAAGAAAATTCTTTAATGCAGCAAAGAAACTGGGGGCATTGTATTTGAATGATGATTTCAAAAAAAATGCTTTCATTCATCCGCTATATCTCATGATGTATGGCAAGAATAAAGAAAAGTGTATAAGGGCAAAATATCAGTTTTTCCAGAATACGCCCACTCCTGTTGTCTCCCAAAAATTAATTGATGATGCAGCTATTGAATCCATTGTAAAAATAAACAACAATGCAATAATGATGAAGATCACAACTGCACTTAATGAGCAATTTCCATTGGTAAAAGGTGAAGAGAAATCATCGCTACATATTTGATGACATAATAGAACTGACAGTAACTGACAAGGAACAAGGATTTGTTGGTTTCAGACATCTCAAAAACGGCAAGTGTTATTATAACTATACCAATCAAGATGCCCCAAATGAATACTTATACCGAGACATCTTGTCCGACTACGGTTTTGATACAGAAAAAAACATAGGAAATAATGTTTGGTTAGCCCGCAAGGCTTTTAAGGAATATGGTTCTGATGAACAAGATGTCACTCGTAATATCCTAGAAGAACTTAAGAATTTACGTAACCGTTTTAACCACATGAAAATTGTTGGAAATAATAATAACCACATGAACAAGAAAATATACTTTGCTGGATCCATTCGTGGAGGTAGGGGCGAAGCATATCTGTACCAACGGATGATTGACTACATCAAGCAGACTGACACAGTATTGACGGAGCACATCGGTAAAACGAATATGAGTTTGAAGGCTCAAACAAAGGCTATAGACATACATATCTATGAACGAGATATCGAATGGCTCAAACAAAGCGACATGGTGATAGCGGAGTGTACTTGTCCTTCTCTTGGTGTGGGTTATGAATTGGCTTACGCAGAAGCTCATAACATTCCTGTTTATATTTTCTACGACAAGTCCAATGCTAACATCTCTGCCATGCTGAATGGAAACGAATACTTCAACATTATTCCTTACGAATCCGAGGATGAAATTTACCATAATTTAGACAATATATTGCATTGCTGAAATTTAAAGCAATAAGAACTTTATACCGCATATTGTTATAGCTGTATGTCTATAGCAATATGCGTTTTTTTTCATACGCAATATAACTTCCGAGATTTATCTGAAATTATTGTGCAAAGGTATTTGTTATGCCTTATCGCTTGCAAGGTCGAGGCTCTGATTACTACCGTATCTATGGAGAAAAGGATGGAACTACTAAAGAATATCATCATGATATTGCTTTTGATGAACTTGGCGATGTACTTGACTCTATGATTGAAATAGGAGGTATGACCAAGGAAGAGTGCCAAGCAAAGGTAAAGAACTTTGTCTGTAGCCTCAGACATCAATTCTTTCGGCGCAAAGTTAGTGTTAAACACAAGGAAACTATCTTTATTCAGGTTCATCCGAAAAATGAGTGGGCGTGGTATCATCCTGTTTTCTTCCAAGGAGCAAGATGTGATAAAACTGATGCTTGAAAAGGTTGTGGCTGACTCTGAAATTTATTCCAATAAATATGAGAAATACATCAATTTGGGTGCCTGTCAGTACCACCTAAGTGTTACTGCAGTATCACCTAAGATAAACTCCAGTACCAGATAGATGATACTGAAAGTGGTACTGAGAAGGTCGCTATGCTTAGTAGTGTTCTCCGTTCTGACACTGCTATTGAGGTGAATATTCGAATAATCCCAAATCGGTCATTAGAAAAAGCTTCTTGTCATTTTCTAATGGCGGTCAATAGAAAATTGGTTCTATTCTTTTCAATTCTTGTCACCGTTTGGGCCATGCGTATAATGCAAAGGTCATGGAAACAATAATTACTTCGTCCAAAAAAGAGAGTAAGGATACTTTGTAAAGTATCACGTGATACTTTTTTATGGGTGTTGCATGCTTG
The DNA here is from genome assembly GCA_934293005.1 of uncultured Bacteroidaceae bacterium. Lineage (GTDB taxonomy): Bacteria > Bacteroidota > Bacteroidia > Bacteroidales > Bacteroidaceae > Minthosoma. The sequence continues at coordinate 5,890 of CAKQYA010000052.1, read as the reverse complement.
AAAAACTGAATAAAGACATTCTGCTGATATGCTTTGGCTTTAACTGGATAATTTAGCTGAGCTATGCCAAAGGCGATATTCATTGACTTAATCATTTTTTTGTCTAATGACCGATTTGGGTTTATACATCACTTCAATCCTATATTACGCCACTAAAGCAAACAAAGGTAATGCCGCAATCAGTGAGTTTAGATTTGGCATGGTCTTGGTGGACTGGTTGACCAAATACGTATTGATGAGTGTCACACGAAGCATTGCCCTCGCGTCAGCATTTCGTAAGAGTTGGAAGAGCATTCCGTCAATCTCTGCGTAAGCGAAGGCGCGGCGCATGGCATGAACGGAATAACTGCCTTTCGGCAAGTCTTTCTGTTCCTTCTTTGCCTGTACCCAGAGATTAGGTTCAGCTGCCATGCCGCGAACGACCTCATTGTTTTCGACCAATCTCCAAAAAGATTCATGTTGCATATGAAAATACGGCTTGCAGATGTCGGGTGTGAATATGGCTGACGTGCCAAGGTACTTGTGCCAGATGTCATTGAACCTCTCAACCAACTCGTCAGACAGGTCAATGCATGGGGATGTGATCTTGCGTTCCTCTACGAGATCAATAACAGCAAGGAGCAACACTGCCTTGTGCGGTGCTCGATGTCCTTTCATCTTTGCCGTATTGAGTGAGGAGAACTTATCAATGTAATGTTTCAGTTCGTGCATAGTGTATTCCTCATTTTATTCGAAGCTTATCTACCACCATTAAAGGCTGTAAGTTACCATTTTTAATGGTAGATAACTTGGTTAATCATTTGTGTCGAGACCATACAATGATGGGGTTTTGACTCTTTGTCCATTGTTCACAACTGAATTTTTGATATCATCTTAAAAACTTCGAACAATCCAGCTTCCTTAACTGTTGCTGTTTGGAAGATGTGACACAGATTTTCAAGGTCAAGTATTTCGTGCACAGTCATTCTCAGTAGCATAGCAGAGAAGGCAATGATTGTTTGCAGTTTTGTTTCACCATTCATTATCTTGACATTTTCAGTCGTATTATCCGTGAATGTTATTGGGTGCAGTTTTGTTTCATATTCATAAATACAGTTTACAACAGCTCCTGTAACCTTACTTCTCTTTTTGACGAAAGGATAAACCTTGAACTTGTCACTTATTCGTTATACATTTTCATGGTGTAGTCCAATGATATAAGTTTACTGGGCTGCATCTTTGTGCGGTAGATATGCACCCATTTATCACCGATGTGGTGATATTCGCCCAATCGCAGGCGCAATCCTGGCACACCTTTGTTGTCCACAAAAGCCATGCGCTCAATCTCGTAGTAGCCGTCAATCATGCCGCCCACCATGGGCAACATATATTTGACACCCATAAGATTGATGGTAGGAATGCGTTCCATGGTGTAGCTTTTTCCGTTGTGCTCGAAATAGTTTTTGAAGTTGTCGTCCGTCTTCCTGACGAGGCATGTGAGCACATTCTTTTCATTGGCATCGGGCGGCATAACGCCTGTGCCGACAGCAGAAACCTCTGGCAGTACTTCAAGCGGATTCCGACCCAAAGCACAGGGTTCTACAAAGAAGTGCTGGCGAAGTTCGCTGAGCAATGCATCGTTTTCAGCTTTGTACTGGTCAGCGTTATCCAAGGCAAGGGAATAGATGTGCTTGTCTTGGACAAAAGGTGTGTACATCTTGCCCAATACCTGCTGGAAATGGGTCTTTATGTATGCTGCATCGTCCACGCCAGGCTTTGCTCTCATGGCGTAGAAGTCATAGTCTTTCTGAAGCCACTCCTGTATCTCTTTGCGGAAACGTTCGCGTATTCTGCTCTTCCATGCCGCCTTCTGGCTGACGTTGTCGCGGGCATAGAGCGAAAGAACGTACAGGAAATTGACATCGTAGTGGAACAACAGCATGGTGTCGCGGTCAAACAGGCGGTTCATGAACTGCACATTCTTATGCTTATTCTTCTTGCGGTCTGTCTTTTCTATGCCATCATCGTCGTAGCGGAATTCATCATTTAGCTTGGCAGAGATGAAAAAATTAGGGATAATCTCATAGCCTTCAGTTCTTTCATCTCGTATTCGTACATGGGATGATTTCACAGTGTCGTTCAGTCCATTGAATATATCAAGGTTCCACTGAATGACGTTGCGGGCATAAGTATATTGTTTGTACACCGACTCTCGCCCAAGTTCGTGCCCCATCTTGTAATACTTGGAGTCACCTATATAATAGGTTTGGCGAGCATTCGCATCACTCTGCTGGCATTTATTTTCTGTTAGGCTGGCAGCCGTGAAGAGGTGGTCCACAATCTTGCCGTCGTCCTGACGTTTGTCCATACCGTCAGGCAGAGGATTATCGCCAACAAGTTCATCAATGATTGCCTCAAAGACAATATAGAAGTTCTTTACGAGCAAGTACTCTCGGCGGTCGGTGCTTACATACACTTGCTTGCTTTGTTCAAAGAAAGCATAACAGAGATTCCATAGCTGCAGGGCTTTGTCGGAGAAATACTTGTATTTGATTTGATGGAGACGTGTCTTGCCGAAGCCATTGATATATGTCTCAAAACGTTTGCCAGTGATGAGCTGATACTGGCAACATATCTCCTTGGGGAAACCATAGGTGTCACCAATATAGTTAAGGATGGAGAAGTATATGATGAGCAGTTCCTCGTCAAAGTTGATGCGGCGCTTTTTGTTGACTGGATTGAGATAGATGGGCTGTCCATTTTGCACAATGGCATTGGAGGATGCTATTGTGCGTGTCCAGTTGATCTTGTTCAGTCCGCTATGTTGGTTCTTCACGATGAAGAAGAAGAAACTCTGATTGTCGCGGTTGAACTGTATCAGCGAGAGCAGAATGTCGAGATACGTGTTGCTCAGACGGCGTGAAGCTGTACCCACCTGGGCTATCTTTTGATGATAGACAATATCAGTATCGTTGCGCTTGTCATTCTTGAACACCACGATGGCACGATAGATCCATACGGCAAACTTGTAGATGAAGTTTCGTTCCTCGGGTTCCAGTGGATTCTTTACGTCCAGATTGGCAATGTCTTCAGGTCGGTATTTGCCGAACACCCGTTCCCCTCTTTCGACATCCTTCAGAAGTACCTTTGGAAGAATGAATACACAGTCTTTCAGCAGTGTGTTATAGTAATACCCTACATAGTGTATGGACACACATCCTTCGACATTCTCCAAAGCATCTATGCCTTGGAGAATGTCTTTCACATCGGCGACGTTGTACTGGTATTCTTCTATAAGTATTCTCATTCGTAATTTACTTCAAGCTGAAGATTTAATTGTTGTGAAAGCAATCTAAGAATATTCCTCATAGTTTTGCCGTTTATGCCTTTTACTATGTAGAAGCCCTGTTCCTCTATGTAAGAATAATCTGCTGAATTCAAGATTCCTTGTTCCTCTACTTTCGTAATGAGGGCACACCCATGCCGTTGATACCTCTTTTCTGAAGCAATCTTTTCAGCTTTATCAAGACCTATCTTCTTTAATGCCTCAAAATAGGAATCAAACTTAGTATTGCCCGAGATGAAGGTACCGTCAGGGAATTTTACCGTAAGACGAATTTTACCTTCATTGGCATTGCCTTCATAATTGTCTTCGTCTATGTCCGAATCATCTGACTCGCTAAAAACATCTTCAAACACATCTATCGGTACTACGCCTAAGTTCTTTAAGAATAGCGCAAGATTCTCTTCCATAACTTTTGCTTCTCCCGCAGTATCAGCTACATAGAACCTATCGAAGGTGAGTTTGCCACCCTTACCGTCATCAAAGATAGTGTCGCCAAATTCATAGTCCTTGAACACGTCATTCCACAAATAGAAGATAACCTTTCCCACGAATGTGTCGGCAGAGATTATATTCTCGCTGTCAGCCTTGCAGAAGAAGTAGCCAAGCTTCTTGTCTTCGCTATTGGTGAGCGAGCCAACTTTATCGTTGATTTTCTCAAGGAACGTCCACCAGTCATAGAGATTACCGTCGGTTTTGATTTTCCATCCTTCTTTTGCGTCAGAGATTGGACGATAGGTCCAGTCCCAACGACGCTTGAAGGCAGAGTCGATGGGGAACAGGCTTTGGTCGGAGGTGTTCATCGTAGCCCAGATGTAGAGGTTGCCCGGCAGGAGAAGGATGTCACCCTCAAGGACTTCACGGCACACATCGCACCCTTTGTACATGGCATTGATGCTGTCTGCCCCAGCCAACGACAATCCGGCAAAGGACTTCTTCAACTGACGCTTCATGTCGGCATCGGCCGTGATTGGATAGTCGGAGAAACCTTGCGCATTACGGTCGAGCAATTGGAACAGGTCACCAAATATCTGAGCGCAGTTGCCGCGGTTGATTTCTTCAATCACCAGAAATTGCTTGCGAGGCTTCTCACCATTGGCTTCGGCATACTTCCTCCAAGCCGCAACGTATGCCTGGAGGAATGCTTGCTGCACAAACTCATACACTATCTTCGACTCTTTGCGGTGCGAACCGTCGGCATTCTCTACTGGCACAGCCTTTGTGCCTATTACGGTCATCACATCTTCCTCTATTGTCGTCGGCTTATAAGCGCCAACAAATGTTGAGTAATCAGTGTCAGGATGGAATGTTGTGCGAATCACGTCCTCACCTTCCGTATCCTTGTTGATTGTATAAGACTTGCCTGTACCGGGTGCACCATAGAAGATTTGCTGAAGAGAGTCCTTCTCCTGTCTTTTGTGTTCATTATTCTCAGTTTTGGAATAAGACAGAAACACTTCTCTCGCCTTCAAAAAACAGTAGTATTGTTTTATTGCGTTGCTTCTAAAATATTGGCTTGAACCTTCATTATCGACTTTGTTAAACTCTGCATCAGTAAATAATCCCTTAATTATCTCATAGACTCTTTCAGAACTATCAATATCAAAGATATCCTTTATATGAGCCCACTTCGTTGGATTGTAACTAAAGAGTTTATCTGGTTTAACAAAACTGATATAACTTTCGGCGGCATTTTTTCCTATTATGATATCTGTTTTATTCGCAGGTCTTCTTGATAGCACACATCCTTTAATATAATCTCTGAACTCATTTTCCAATGTTTCCGAATTTGTCATAATATCCCGATTTTTAGTTAACAAGATGTGTTAGAATGCATAGTTTGACCTCCGTTCTCAATCTGCTGCATGAGCAGTTGTTTCTTTCCTTTTTTCATAAAGCTAACCTTGTAATCCTTTGTTGTTAGGAAGTTTAATATAAACCATGGGCTGGTCTTCTATGGTTGATTGAAGGAGATCCTTGACATCAACCTGCAACACCCTCGCTATTTCAACAAGGGTTTCTAATGATGGCTGGCTGCGGTTTGTGCACCATTTTGATACGGTGGCTTCACCTTTGCCTAATTGTTCTGCGAGCCATTTGCTTGTCTTGCGTTGCTCTACAAGAACGACCTTAATACGATTTAAACCTTTATTACTCATGATGTGTTATAATGGGTTTTGTGCTCCAAAGGTATATAGATTTTCTGAAATGAACTAATGAATTTGGATAAATATTGCGTTTTTAGGCATATTTCTTTTCGAAATTAAAGATTTTACGTCTGTATGTGGACCAAAACGAAACTCCAGCATGGTTATCTTCGGCTGATAACGATGCTGGAGTTATAGGGGGTTCAAGATATTGTCAAAAGATTTTCGTGGAAGTAGTGATATCCGTTTATTTGTTAATTATCTTACCACAACGCAATCTTGCCTGCAATACCCAAATCAAGAGTGGCAGTTGCGATACCCAAAGCTTGGAATACACGACTCATTGTTGGCAATGTGATAACACTTGCACCTTTCTCCAACTTTGAAATTTGAGCACGCTGCACACCGATACGTTCACCAA
>CAKQYA010000051.1 GCA_934293005.1 uncultured Bacteroidaceae bacterium | reverse complement strand
CCAAACACCTTTTAATGCAATTCAAGCCTTATTTGAGGTTTGACGATTCGTCGTGCACCTACCGCTGAATAGTTACATGTTCTCTTATTTGCCACACTCTCTCTTACCATCAAATTCTTCAGGTTATCAATTTCTACGCACATACAGCCACTTCTATAACAAGAAGCATCTGTATCAGAAAATTCCACATCGTTTTTAAATGATTTTGAGCATCTGTTTGTTTTTATAGCCATAAAGGCGAAAAATATAAGTCTCCACTTATATACGTGTCATTTTTTTTACGTAAATTTGTAGCCATAAATCATTTATGCACATACAACAATTGGCACACAAGACGACTTGATATATGTAGCCCGCACTTTCTGCCGGCACATACATCCATCGCAGACAGCAAACAAAATGACAAGAGACCATAAAATATACAGAGTGACGCTCACAGGCAGCATCACAAACATGATTCTGCTGATATGCAAGTTTGCCGCAGGCATCCTCGGAAATTCAGCCGCCATGATAGCCGATGCCGTGCATTCACTCAGCGACTTCCTAACCGACATTATCGTAATAGTGATGGTGCGTCTAAGCAGCAAGCCTGCCGACAGCGACCACGATTACGGACATGGCAAATATGAAACAATAGCAACTTCCATCATTGGCATAACTCTTGTAGTGGTTGGTGTGATGATCGGATGGAATGGCGTAGAAAAAATCACTGCATTCTGCAACGGAGAGCCACAGAAGTCACCTGAAATCATAGCATTTGTTGCTGCCTTAGCAAGTATCTGCCTGAAAGAATGGCTCTACCGCGTCACAAAGAAAGTAGCATCAGAAGTCAATTCACAAGCCCTTGCGGCCAACGCCTGGCATCATCGGAGCGATGCTTTCTCATCCATAGGCACAGCCATCGGCATCGGCGGAGCAGTGATTTTGGGCAACAGTTGGGCTGTGCTTGACGCCATAGCCGCTGTAGTGGTGAGCGTGATGATTGTAATGACAGCCATGCGACTGCTACGCGAAGCATCGGGCGAATTGCTTGAAGAGAGCCTGCCCAAGGCCACGGAAGACCGCATAACAGCAATCGTCTACCGCGACAAGATGGTGCACGACATGCACAACCTGCACACCCGCAAGATTGGTAACATCATCGCCATAGAAATGCATCTTCGCATGCCTGGCAACATCACCCTGACTGATGCCCACAAGCATGCCACGGCTATAGAGACCAGCCTGCGTGACGAATTTGGCAAGTCAACACACATCATGCTGCACATGGAACCTTACAAGAGACCGTTAGCCACATCTGTTGGCACACGCAGCGAACGAAACCAAGACTCCACACCCCAATCCTCCAGTAAATAATGCCTGCAAGCATGCCTTTTTCAATCAGCAATGCCCAAGCAGTCAATATTGTTTCTTACATAATCTAATATAATCCATATACACCCCCGACTATGATTGACGAAATAATGAGTTTCAACAAGGAGTTTGTCGCTTCCAAGCGATATGAAGAGTACATTACAGACAAGTTTCCCGACAAGAAACTGGCCGTGCTCTCTTGCATGGACACCAGGCTGACTCAACTTCTGCCTGCTGCCCTCGGACTGAAGAACGGTGATGCCAAGATAATAAAGAACGCGGGTGGCCTTGTCATTTCACCATTCGACTCAGCCATGCGTAGCCTCATTGTAGCCATCTACGAGCTTGGCGTAGAGGAAATTATGGTTGTGGCTCACTCTCATTGCGGTGCATGCCATATGAGTTATGAGCATTTCCACGACGAAATGCTTGAACGAGGCGTTAGCGAGAAGACACTCGACACCATACGCAAATGCGGCATTGACCTCAACCATTGGCTGGAGGGATTTAAGGACACACCTGAATCCGTGAAGAAAACCATGGAGACCATCAAGACCCACCCTCTTGTGCCTGCAGACATCATTGTACGCGGTTTTATCATCGACTCAGAAACAGGCGAACTGAGCGAGGTACATCTTAACTAACACTAAATGGCAAAAAACTATTGTATTTACACATTACTTAAACAATCTATTTATAATCAAAAATGAAAAAGACAATCTTTTCATTGTCCATGATGTTCTTTTCCTTAATGACATGGGCACAACCACAAGGATTCGGCCAATCGGGTTCAGAACCAGACTGGAAGGACATAAACTACGCTGGTGACGAAATGGAGGCACACCGTCTCGACATCTACTTGCCAAAGGACGGCAGAGATAAGCACAAAGTAGTTGTGGCCATATATGGCAGCGCTTGGTTCTCAAACAACATGAAGAGCATGGCCTACATGTCTATAGGCAAGCCGCTAACCGAGGCAGGCTTCGCTGTAGTGTGCATTAACCACCGCTCAAGCAGCGATGCCAAGTATCCCGCACAAATCAACGACGTTAAAGGAGCCTTGCGCTTTATCCGCGCAAATGCAGACAAGTATAAGCTTGACACCTCATTCATCGGCATCACTGGCTTCTCATCTGGAGGCCACCTGTCTTCCATGGCAGGCGTGACCAATGGAATGAAAAGCCACACCATAGGTGAAAAAACCATAGAAGTGGAAGGCAACGTGGGCGGCAATAATAAATTCAGCAGCAATGTGGATGCCGTGGTCGACTGGTTCGGCCCAATAGACATGACCCGAATGAACAATTGCGAGACTGTCAAAGACGCCAATTCTCCAGAAGCAGCCCTCATAGGCGGCAATCCTGCCGACAACATGGACATGACGCAACTGTCGAGTCCATATTTCTACGTTTCAAAATCGACAGTTCCCTTCGTTGTCATTCATGGCGATGCAGACAACGTGGTGCCATACTGCCAAAGCGTATATTTCTCTGAAGAGTTGAAAAAGAACGGCAAGCTTGCCGACTTCATCACCGTATCTGGCGGACAGCACGGACCTGTCACATTCAATAATGACACTTTCAAAAAGATGGTGGATTTTTTCAAAAAAGAGGCAAAGATGAAATAACTGTGGCCACACATAGAATAGAGGCAAGAAGCCTCTGACATCTCATCATAAGCACCAAAAGCTGGAGCTGGAAAACTTGTCGGGTTTTCCGCTCCAGCTTTTTACACATTACCATTCTTGTCATACTCCGCCACATATCTTTACCCAAACTTGCATGCCGCATCTCATCACTGAAGACAAAGAAGAGAACATCATGCATGAAAAGAAAGAATACTACGCCGAGTGTTATCCCAGGAAGCACATTTCTCAAAAATTATAAGACAAGCCTAATGAAAAATTCTCCTTGAATTGGAAATAGCCCAATGTGCTGTCAACATAACGCTTGTCACGGTTGTCATCAAATCGCCAGATGGTGTTCACCTCACTGGTTATGTATTTGTTGAAACGGAAAGAGAACACATTTTCCCATTCAGATTCCACATATTCATATGATGTAAAGAAGTAGTAGCGCGAACGCCATGTTAAGTTCTTCGCAAGCGTGATGTATGTGTTGGCTTCCACCTTAGAACCGAAATCTTGCTTGAAATCCCTGTTGCGCATGTTGTATGACGCATGTATCTTCTCCTCATTAGATGCTATGTATCTAAATTTATATGTCAAAGGAGAGATAACAGCCGACAGGCTATTGCCGTTTTTCATCTTTGGCTTGAAATCAACACCAAGACCCACAAATACATCAAGAGGAGCCATGAAGTCGGAATACTTACGGCGATCATTGCTACGGTAACCTGGCATAAACTGCGTCTGTGCCTCAGCCGACAAACTGTAATACCAATTTTGAATAGCCTTCACACCCAACTTTGAAAAAAGGTAGAGGCGGTCGTTGTTTGTGAGAAAATTATGTATGGAATCGGACGTGGCAGTGATGAAGCCCAAGCGCATATCAAGCTTGTTGTCCCATTGCACCGACTGCTGGTCGTTGTAGTTGGCCTCCATGTACAAGTTGCTATAGAGGTTCACATTATTATTGCCACCCCTGTACCATGTCTCAGAGAAATAGTTTTGAGAGAACTGCAATTTGAAATTACACTTCGTTGTCCAAAAATTAGGCTTGTTTATTCGCAAGTCGACATCCACGCCCTGCACCACCTGAGATACATCCTTGATCTGTTCTGCCTTTTTGTATATTTGTTCAAGGTCGTCCAATTTATTCTTGCCTGTTGGTTTCACGTCTTCTATTATCTCTTCTTTTGCAATTCTGTCATCTGTAAAGCGGAACAGCGATGGATTATTAACATAGCCATCAACGAGAACATCATCAATGGAACGGCTGAGACAGCTTGCGTATGCATCTGAAGCATTCTTAGATGTGCGTATGAGAAGGGAACGCTTATGGCTTGTCGAATCAGACAAGAACGAGGAGTCTACGGAAAAACGGTCAAGAATGGCCGACTTGTAATACACACCAGGTCCAAGCAGTCTGTAGAAGCTTGGCGAAAGTGTGACGCTGTCCACCAACGAATCAGCTGGAATAGCCGCAGGCATCAGTTCTGCTAGACGACTCTTATATTGCTTCACCAGAGAAGCAGACATCTGCGCATATGCCCTGGATGGCTTAGCGTGATAGGTCTGCGCCTGGGATGCGGCCACTGAAAACAGCATCGATATTATGGTAATTGACTTGTTATTCATCTTCGTTTAATGCTATTGGACTGCAAATTTAGGACTTTTCTTTGATTATTCAGCACATCAAGAGCATTTTCGAAGATAAAAATTTTTATAATTAAAAAAAAAGAGCTAATTTTGCATCTCGAATAAGCGTAAACGCTATGCGCTGCTCATTCAAAGACAACAATAAACATATTATAAACAACTAAATTTTTCAAGGACTATGCCAAACGGTAAGAAAAAGAAAAGACACAAGATCTCAACTCACAAGCGCAAAAAGAGACTGAGAAAAAATCGTCATAAGAGCAAGTAGCAATCACGGGCGTGAGCCCTTTTTCTACTCCTATGCGCTATGGCAAGGATTGAAAGAGCATACCCTACAGATGGAATCCCTATCACAGGGTGACATGACAGACGGTATGCTCTTTTTATGTATTTAAAATCAACACACAGAAAAGTAAGCAAGAATGACAAGTGAACTCATCATCGATGCTTCGCCTAAAGAGGTGACAATTGCCCTACTTGAAGACCAGAAACTAGTAGAGTTTCAGAAAGAAGGGCATGAGACGAAATTCTCTGTAGGCAACATCTATGCTGGCAAAGTAAAAAAAGTGATGCCAGCTCTCAATGCATGTTTTGTCGATGTGGGTCATGAAAAAGAAGCATTTCTGCATTATCAGGATTTGGGCAAGCAGTTTCTCTCTTTGGAAAAATACACCAAACAGGTGGCGAGCGACCGCAGGAAGCTTGCGCCTATGGAGAAAGCTGTAGTGAAGACTGATCTGGAAAAGGATGGATGCATACAGAATGTGCTTGAGGTAGGACAAGAGGTGATGGTGCAAATCACAAAGGAACCTATCAACACCAAGGGTCCAAGGCTCACCGGAGAAATATCTTTTGCCGGACGATTTCTGGTACTGCTGCCTTTTGCCAACAAGGTAAACGTAAGCAGCAAGATAAAATCCAAGGAAGAGCGTACACGACTCAAGCAACTGATACAAAGCATCAAACCACGAAATTTTGGTGTCATCGTACGTACTGTAGCCGAAGGCAAGAGGGCTGCCGAACTCAACAACGAGCTCAACATCCTCATCAAGTCGTGGAATGAATGCATCGCGCGCACTCAGAAAGCTGCAAGTCTGCCAGTACTTGCTCACGAAGAAACTGGCCGCACCGTTTCCATGTTGCGTGACCTGTTCAACCCCTCATATGAAAGCATCATCGTCAACAACGAAGAGGTCTTTGAAGAGGTTAAGAACTATGTCAGCCTCATTGCACCCGACAGAGTGTCGATAGTGAAGCTATACAAGGGCACAGCACCTGTATTCGACAACTACAACGTCACCAAACAAATAAAGTCGGGACTCGGACGCACCGTTAGCTACAAGCACGGAGCTTACCTGATTATAGAGCACACCGAAGCCCTGCACGTTGTGGATGTCAACTCAGGCAATAGAAACAGAGGCACAGACAACCAAGAAGAGAACGCTTTCATGGTCAACATGGGAGCTGCAGAAGAGCTGGCACGCCAGCTCCGACTGCGCGACATGGGCGGCATCATCGTGGTCGACTTCATCGACATGAACACGTCGGAACACAATCAGAAGCTCTATGAATACATGACGCAACTGATGAAAAAAGACCGCGCGAAGCACAATATCCTTCCGCTTAGCAAATTCGGATTGATGCAAATAACAAGACAAAGAGTCAGGCCAGCGATGGATGTACACGTGGAAGAGGTTTGCCCAACATGCTTCGGCAAGGGTGTCATCAAGTCATCCATTCTATTTACAGACACGCTCGAAAGCAAGATTGACTATCTCGTCAACCGATTGGGACAAAAGAAATTCCGTCTGTATGTCAATCCTTACGTCGAAGCTTACATCTCCAAAGGTCTCTTCAACATTGGCCTCAAATGGCAGATGAAATATGGATTAGGCGTGAAAGTGCATGCCAGCCAAGAACTTGGATTCCTTCAATACAAGTTCATCGACCCAAAAGGCAACGAAATCATCATGACCGAGGAGATAGACACCAAATGACAATTGGCCAGGCCATTGTTTAGAAGTGGCTTCTTTAAATGCACACATCAACAGTTTAAAAGACAAAAGACGAGCGTGGACACATCCCCACTCGTCTTTTTTTGTTAGGACACACATAACAATTATTATCGCAACATGATACGCAACCTAATTTTCGACTTCGGCAAGGTGCTGGTAGACTTTGACTTCGAAGCATTCTTCAACCGCCTCATCCCCGATGAAAAACAACGATGGACACTTATGACCGCACTGTACAGCAATGGCCTGCCGCAACGCTTGGACCGCGAAGACAAGCCATTCGACTCTCTGATGGAAGAGGTTATAAGCCAGAACCCTAATCTCGAAGATGGCATACGCGCATTCAGCAGGCACTACACCGAAATCGTCACAGGCGAGATACCGGGCATGCGCTCACTTCTCACAAGACTAAAAACAGAAGGATTCCGTCTCTATGGTCTCACAAACTGGTGCAGCAAGGTGCACTCCACAATGAAGGATTACGATATTTTCAGCCTGCTTGATGGAGTTGTCATATCATCAGAAGAGCATGTTGCAAAGCCTGAGCCAGACATATACCAGCGGCTGTTTGAAAAATACGGTTTGAAGGCTTCTGAATGCATCTTCACCGATGACAAGCAAGACAATGTAGAAGCAGGCAAAATGCTTGGCATGGACGGCATCGTCTTTATCAACGCAACACAATACGAAACAGAACTGAGAACAAAGCTTGAAGCAGCCAACAAATAATATCCACCTTTCACTAAATCAACAAAAACAACAAACATTCAACATTCATGAAAAAAGAATCGAGAGGAATCGTCAACGGAATCGTATCAGGCATATCGTTCGGACTGATACCGCTATTCTCAATCCCTGTTATAGCTGCTGGCATGGACAACGTAAGCATACTTGTTTACAGATTTTTGTTTGGTTCTACAGCAATGCTCCTGCTGCTGATGTCTCGCAGGACCAACATGAAGATAAGTATGTCGGAACTATGGAGAATCACCCTGCTGTCGTTCTTCTACATAGGCACAGCCATTTCCACTCTGGAGTGCTACCACTATCTTTCATCAGGCATAGCCACAGCCTTAGTGTATACAGATCCTATATGGTGCGCCATCATCGGACTCATATTTCTTAGCGAACACTTCTCTTGGAAACTCACATCAAGCATATTGTTAGCGAGCATAGGCGTAATGATGATGACGGGAGTGTTTTCTGAAGACGGCACATTCTCACTCGTAGGACTCATATGGGGACTGGCTTCAGGCGTGTTCTATGCCCTATACCTCATTCTTGTGCCACGCCTCAAGGTGAAGAGCATTCCAAGCCTAAAGCTTACCTTTTACGTCTTCTTCATAGGCATGATCCTTCTGGCCGTCTACGGGTGGTGCCTCAACGGACAAGTGGAAGCAATTTCCGACAGTTCATGCTGGATCAACCTGATTCTACTCGGTCTTGTGCCTACAGCCTTGAGCAACATCTGCGTGACAGCATCACTCAAACTAATCGACAGCACAATAGTAGCCATACTCGGTGCCTTCGAGCCTCTTACTGCCATGGTGGTAGGCATAGTCTTTTTGGGCGATCCATACTGCATCATCAGCATGACAGGAGCCGCTCTCATCCTGTTTGCCGTGGCCCTGCTCACAGTATTCCCAAAACTTCTGAAGAAATACCGCATAAGAAGATAAATTTTTTTGTACGAAAGAAACCGCATGGTTTTACAATAACACAACCGAGCGGCACTATAATCTTCAAACAAGCGTCCCCTGTTGGCCATACATACGACCAGCAGGGGACGTTTAATCCAAATCATCCATTAGAAAATTGAGGTTGTTCTTTTAACCCAAATCGGTCATTAGATTTCATATCTTGTTAGTGTTTGTTTTGAGCAGGTTGCGACAGTCGCATTGAAGGCATAGCGAGCTATGTCGAAACGCGAATGGAAGCAAAATGCCGAAAGAAACGCTGACAAGATATGAAAAGAAGCAATGATGTCCGAATGATCTTTTTATTTCGGTCTAATGACCGATTTGGCTTTAAATACTTGCCTCCGTTTGGGCCAAAGTCTTTCCATCCTATGTGCGTATAATAACAAAGGTCATGGAAACAATAATTTTTCGTCAAAAAAAGATTGTAAGGATATTTGGCAAAGTATTATAGGATCCTTTTTCATGGGTGTTGCATGCTTGCTATTACCGTTTTCTTATAATCCTCAAATCCGCAACCTATAGAGTTAGTGGGATTTTACTTGTGAAACGACAAAAAATCATTTTATTGTACATAATCCTTGCACAACAGAAACGTCGCAGA
>CAKQYA010000050.1 GCA_934293005.1 uncultured Bacteroidaceae bacterium | reverse complement strand
TGCGCCTCATTTTCATTATACAGGTGTTTAGTTACCTTTTGCGGAGATATTCATTTTTGTTTTATAGAGGAAAGATAGGACATTTCGGACACAATACAAAATAAAACAGTTTGTTTCAATCAACGAGTCATCGACATTGTCTTATTCGTCGAAATAAGAGAGTAAGGATACTTGGCAAAGTATCACGTGATACTTTTTTATGGGTGTAACAGCTGGAAAAACTAAATCAATAATTCTGCATGCGTGCTTTGACTCTAACCCAAATCTGTCATTAGATTTCAGACCTTGCCAGTGTTTGGTTCGATAAGGTTGCGACTGTCGCGTTGAAGGCATAGCGAGCTATACCGAAAGTTAATGTACGGATAATCGCGCATGTTCAAATTGCAAAATGACAAGCACAGATTGCAAACAAGAATACTCAGAAACGCCAAATCATATCATTTTGATAGTTTTTAGCGAAAAGAAACGAAAAACGTTTGTTAAAGCTTGACACAATGACTAATTTAGCGATATCTTTATTATTAACCTAAAAACAATTGTGCTATGGATGTTGAGAAAATCATGCAGCAACTGGAGCAGAAGCATCCAGGTGAGCTTGAATATCTTCAAGCTGTGAGAGAAGTGCTCATCTCAGTGAAGGACGTGTATAACCAGCACCCCGAATTTGAGAAAGCCAAAATCATTGAACGCATAGTGGAGCCAGAGCGCATCATCACCTTCCGCGTGCCATGGGTGGATGACAAGGGAGAGATACATGTCAACATCGGATACCGCGTACAGTTTAACAGCACAATAGGCCCATACAAGGGAGGTCTTCGCTTCCATCCATCGGTCAACCTTTCAATACTGAAATTCTTGGGTTTTGAACAGACTTTCAAGAATGCTCTCACCACACTACCTATGGGTGGCGGCAAGGGCGGTTCCGACTTCTCCATATGCGGAAGGTCGGCAGGAGAGGTCATGCGGTTCTGCCAAGCTTTCATGACAGAGCTTTATCACTATATAGGCCCTGACGAAGATATTCCTGCTGGCGACATCGGCGTGGGTGCAAGAGAGATTGGTTACCTGTTTGGCATGTACAAGAAACTGACACGTGAATACTCAGGCGTGCTTACAGGCAAGGGACTTGAATGGGGCGGTTCGCGCATCCGTCCTGAAGCCACAGGTTTTGGAGCACTCTATTTTGTAAACGAGATGCTGCAGACTCATGACTATGACATCAAGGGAAAGACTGTGGCCATAAGCGGTTTTGGCAACGTGGCTTGGGGAGCGGCCAAGAAGGCCACAGAACTTGGTGCGAAGGTAATCACCATTTCAGGTCCTGACGGATACATATACGATCCGAATGGCCTTGATGATGAGAAAATCGCTTACATGCTCGAACTGCGTGCTTCCGGCAACGATGTATGTGCTCCTTATGCGGAGAAATTCAGCGGAGCAACATTTGTGGCAGGAAGGAGACCTTGGGAAGTGAAGTGCGACATCGCCCTGCCTTGCGCAACACAGAATGAACTGAACGGAGAAGATGCTGAAATGCTGCTTGCCAACAAGCCTATATGCATTGCTGAGGTTTCGAACATGGGCTGCACGGCTGAAGCTGCAGAGATGTTTGTGGCTGCCGGGCAGCTGTTTGCTCCTGGCAAGGCTGTGAACGCAGGTGGCGTGGCTACATCTGGGCTTGAGATGACACAGAACTCAATGCGACTGAGCTGGAGCACAAAGGAGGTGGACATGAAGCTGCATGAGATAATGCACAACATCCACGAACAATGCGTGAAGTATGGAAAACAGGAGAACGAATACATAGACTACGTGAAGGGGGCTAACATAGCTGGATTCATGAAAGTGGCTAATGCAATGCTTGCTCAGGGAGTAGTATGAAAAATCAATGTCCAATACACTTGAACGCTCAATGCCTATATGGCGTTGAGCGTTATTTATTATAAGAGTTCAACATAATCAAAGAATGCCAGACGTTGATTATCATGAATGTGGCAGATCGGCAGACGAATAAAAAAGAGAGAGCTAAACTCACGTTCCGCTCTCTCGAAAGAATTTTCACCTATTATATATTACTATCTAATCATTCCATATTAACAAATTCCTTAGTCAGTAGTTAATCAGTCTTCACAGACTCTTTATTTAATGCTATTTTACTATCATTTAAAGACTAATGCACGAGCATTTGTCTTTTTTTTTGAACAATCGAGTTTTCAACTCGACACATTCAACAATAGGCTAATCTAACAAATTCTATATTTTCATTTACATATAAATACTATCTCAGCGATAAAATCTTGTTATTTGCGAAGAATTGTATTTTTGATATTGTTACATTTCCTTTTTGTTTTAACGCATCCTTTCGGATTGTGCTACAAAGTAACTACTTTTCTCATTCATACAATAGCATTATAGTACAAACAAATAAAAAAATAGTGCAGACATACGTTTAAACACGCTTTTCAGATAAAAATATCTCGTCATTGTACAATTTTTTCATTATCTTTGCATACAAATCAAACATCAGAAACTCCATCGTATATCGGAAAGAGTCGTTGAAACAAACAGTCACAAATCATGCGAAACACACGTATCATAAGCACATTGATTCTATCATGGATCACATATTGCTTGGGCATAACAGCACAAGCCCAGACACCATTCACCCCTACAGCAGCATTCACAAGCCTGACTACAAACGATGGGCTGTCGAGCAACTGCATAAGAGCTCTGCAACAGGACAGCAAGGGCTTCATATGGATGGGCACAAGCAACGGAATAGACCGATACGACGGGCACAACATCATGCAGATGACTAAGAAAATAGACATCGGAATCAACTGCATGGATATTGACGGAGATTCTATATGGGTAGGCACAAACAATGGACTATACATATACAATATAAAGAATGACAGTCTGAGGATGCTGAATCTGCATACTGCTAACGAAAACCTAAACAGCATCAATATTGCAGATCTCAAGACGGACAAGACTGGGCACTTGTGGATTGCCACAATGGCTAATGGCATCATAAGGATTGACACAAAATCGGGCTACACCGAAACTGTCAAGACTCCAAACGGAGAGAAAATATATGGATGCGTATATGTGACCAGAAACGGACAAGTATGGGCATCCAGCAACTGGCTGAAAGAAAATCTGGTGCATTACAATGCACAAAAGAACACTTTCGAGCCATACCACATCCGATTTGATGTTCAGCAAAAAATGAAATTGCATTGCATTGCAATGACAGAGGATTCGAACGGAAAAATGTGGTTGGCATTATGGGACGGCGACCTTTTATGCTTCGACCCTGCTTCACACAAAGTATTGTGCATGTACACTCAAGCACAGACACAGATAAAGAATGCGCACAGCATAATTGAATATGAGCCAGGATCCATCTTTGTTGGCAGCGACAAAGGCATCACAAGCGTGAACTATATTGATGGCACAATCAAAATGTACACAAGGAACAGCGATTCACGCACATCGCTGAGCAACAATTTCATCTACCCTATGATGAAAGACAGAGAAGGCGGCACATGGATTGGCACATACTATGGAGGCGTGAACTACACACACCCTGCATCAGCTAATTTCGCCACATGCATGAACTCCGTTTACAGAAACTCTGTGTCGGGAAATGTCATAAACAGCTTCTGCCAGGACAGCCATGGCAGGTTGTGGATTTCAAGCGATGATGGCGGACTATGCTACTACACGCCAGAAACTGGACTTTTCACAAAAATGAGCATCCAAACAGACGGCATTGAGCATAACACCCAATCACTGTGCATCGTGGGCGAAGACATGTATGTGGGAACCTACTCTTCGGGCTTAGACATTGTCAACACGAACACGCTGCAAGTGACAAAAATACCCGTTTTCATTGATGACAACGGCAAATATATAGACAGAACATCATACAGCATCTACAAAGACCACAAGAACAACATATGGGTTGGTGCCTTCAGGTGCATAAATAAATACAACCCAGCAACGCGCACATTCAAGAAAATGAAGAATCTGGGAGTGCCTGTGGTGGACATGCTGCAAGACTTCACAGAGAAACTTTGGGTAGCGACAAATGGAAACGGATTGTGGATGTACAACACAAAAGGAGAATGGAAGCAGTATTTGTATTTCGAGACAGAGAAGAACAAAAAAGAAGCTGTGTTTGACATAAACAGCATACATGAGGACGAAGAAAGCAACTTATGGATTGGAACGACAGCAGGACTTTTCAAATACAACAGAAACGAGGACACATTTGTCAACATCAAGATTTATGACAACGTCAACGTACATGGAATAACGACTATTGGCAAGAGAATGTGGATGTCGACATCGAAAGGCATCATATGCTACTCTCTATCGCTCGACAAGATAATCAAAGTGTACAAAACTGGAGGAAACATCATTTCGACAGATTTTATGTCGGGCGCTATCTACTCGAAGAATGGCAGGGTGTGGATGGGCACTACTGAAGGCTTCATCACATTTGCGCCCGAAAAGATGAGAGCCAATGACGTGAAGCCCAAAGTGGAGTTCACAGACATTGACGTGCTGAACCGCCATGTGGAAGTCGGCAGCGACATTCTGCCTAAAGCACTTCCATATATGGACGCCATCAAATTGAGCTACAAGGAAAATGTCTTCTCTATATGGTTCTCTGCCATGAGCTACATGAATCCTTCAGACATATCATACAGTTATTATCTTGAAGGTTTCGACAGCAAATGGGTTGAGGTGACTAACAACAAGGTCACTTACACCAACCTGTCGCCTGGAACATATGTGCTCCATGTGAAGGCTATCACTAATGACGGCATGCAGTCGGATGAGTCGACATTGCGCATAATCATCACCCCTCCTTTTTATTGGAATGCCATCTCGCAGACCATCTATGTGATCATCATCCTGCTGTCACTCTTCTTAACCATGCGTCATCTTCTTCATAAGAATGAGAAACGCCATGAAGCTGAGATAGAAGAAATAAACGTGAAGAAGGAACAGGAAATTCAAGAGGTGCATGAACAGAAGGAACAAGAGATACATGAAATAAACAAGCAGAAGGAGGATGAAATAAAAGAAATAAGCAACCGCATGGAACAGGAGGTGCATGATGCTCGCATCAAGATGCTCACCATAACCGACAAGGAGCAGGAATTCCTTGACAACATTGAGAAGATCATCGAAAACAATTTCTCAAATCCGGAATTTGCCGTTGATGACCTTGCGTCCGAACTTGGAGTATCACGATCTGGCCTGTTCTCTAAGATCAAGGTGCTTGCTGATGTCACTCCAAATGAGATGATTCAGATTATACGCTTGCGACATGCAGCCTCTCTCTTGCAGACGAACAACTACCGCGTGAATGAGGTATGCTACATGGTTGGATTCTCGAGTCCATCATACTTCGCCAAGTGTTTCCAAAAGCAATACGGATGCACTCCTGCTAAGTTTAAAGATAAAAATTGAGGTCATGAAAGACTTATATGGTTTGCACACCCTCATTTCCTTTACAAAGACGATTAAACCCAAATCGGTCATTAGACCGAAACAGGGAAATTATCAAGACATTATTGCTTCTTTTCAACTCTTGTCAGCGTTTCTTTCGGCATCTTGCTTCCATTTGCGTTTCGACATAGCCCGCTATGCCTTCAACGCAACTGTCGCAACCTGCTCGAAACAAACACTAACAAGATTTGAAATCTAATGACCGATTTGGGTTAAATTGACTGCTATAAGTCAGGTGTTCATCATTATTTTATATTTGACGGACCCTATCTTGAGGCAGATTATTCTTCTGTTTGATGGAGCTATGTGGGCATAGTGACTGATAGACAGAAGGGAGTATGACAAATATGATAGCGGTTTGCCTTGATGTTATAAAATAATCATGAACACCTACTTATCACACACCATCTTTCAAACTCACAGTCAATCTCATCATTGCATCTTTTTCTTGTTGGCAGGACGCCATATCACATGAAGCAGTCCATATGAGGGTATGACATTGTAAAAGCTCTCTGTGCGTCCCTGAGCGTTGACATAACGCTGCACATTGGAAAGGTTGCCTAAAAGGTCGAATCCGTCGAACATGATGGTGAGGTTGCTCTTTGCAATTCTTTTGGACAGATGGGCATTTAGGACAAGCTCGTCTGTATTCATTGTGGCTTCGCTATATCCTCTTCGGCTATACATGGTCACATCCGCAGACACCTGCATGTTCCATGGCAGCTCAATCTGTGCTTTCGTGCCATATTGGAATGAATACGCATTGATAGCACTGAAGTCGACACGGTTGCTGGTGGAATTCTGATAATTGAGTTGTCCGCTAATGCCATATTCCATCTTGTCTGTTGGACGCCATACAAAAGACAACGACTCGTTTATGTTATTGTTGTTGACAACAGAACGCGATGCTTGTGTTTGATCGGTTCCATTTATGTCTACGCTGCGAGTGTATTGGTACTGTAACGACTGGTTCATGCTCAACACGTAATCTCCTATGACGGGCATGTCTATGGATGTTCCAACGTTTGACGACCAATTGCCATTAACATTTAAAGGCTTCACCGTGCGGACTCCAGTCTGTTTGTTATATATAAAACTTGACGCTATGGCATTTTCAGTTATGCCAATGTTGATGTAGGTGTTGAAGTTGACCTTGCCGTATCTGTCAGCATAGGATGCATTGAGGGAATGTGACAGAGTGTTCTTCAAATCAGGATTGCCATGCGTGACATTAAGCGGATCTGTATCGTCATGCATATTGAACAGATTCACCATAGATGGTGCCGAATGGCTCATGCTGTAATCGAAATTAAGAATAAGGCCTTTCTCGAAGCAACTATGATAGAAGCTCACAGAAGGATTGAGAAATGTCTCCGTGCGTTGAGCAAGCGTGTCCACTTGTGTGCCTCGGGTGTAATTAAGCGTCTCATGCTTTACAGGCATGTTGAGCCTTATTTCAAAAGAACTGAAATATTTTTCTTTTGAAATGTTATGCATGAATCTCACTGATGACTCACACGCTACTTGTGTGGATTTAGACAATGAACTGTTTCCTTTATCAAGAGTCTTAAGCATGTCTTCCACAGATGGAAGCATGCCGAGGGCATGAGTGCTTTTTCCATTGTCTTGCAATGACCATTCATCTAATTTATGAAGCAAATATATGGGACTGTTGCTATACGTATAATCGTATGACATTGTTGCGTCAACAGCTATAGTATTGACATTCTCCTTGTCTAAACGAAACGCAGCACCAGGCGACAATTGGAAGCTGTTGGATCTATTGACCACTGGCATGTATTTGTTGCGAAAATCATTGGAAGATGGAGCCAAATTGGGGTAATCAAGTCTGTAATGCTCAAATTGTTCATTTTTGTTGTCTGTCAATGATTGGAACAATGACAATGTGAAGGATATGAAATCATTGTAAGCAGGGTTGAAAGAGGCCAATGCTGATACTTGTTCTGTCACAGAATGCCCCAGCCCCTTGCTGAGTGTAATATTTCTGTTGATTGCGTATCGCTTGAGCATCTCGCCACACACAGGAGAATTGATGCTGTCCATCCATGCTTTGCCCAAATGTGATGATACATCTTCAGAGAGAGTCATACTGCCAGAATTGCTGTGATTTTTCCATTCCCTAAAATAGAATGAAGGATTCACGTAGACATATAAGAATTTAGTCAAGTCTTTCCAATTGTCGTTATGCTGCAATGTCAATGAATGATTGGAAGAAGCGCTCCATTCATAACTTTTCTTCGCGAAATACGAACGAGTGTAGGTATCGCCACTTTCAAGGAATGTAGCCGCATTCGTGTTGTTCTTTTCATCATAGTCATGATACGAGCCATCTATAGAGCCATTATAGCTATATTTGCCTTCTTTATTAGTCGAATAGGCTGTCCCTAACATATAGGCAGTGGTCAGGCCACCGCTTTGAGAAAATGGGTTCCATTCGCCTTGCTGTCCTGGACGACTTTCATCATTTAAATTGTTAGCATTGGCAAAAAGCAGCAAACTTGATTTGTCAGAGAAATGCATGCCAAACAGACGGGCAAGAAATTTGCCATCAAGTTTGTCCTCATCATTTCTGAAAAATGTGTTTCCGGCTCCAGCTTCTGCGTTATAAAGCCAACCCGACGAATAATCCCTCTTCAACTTAACATTCATCACCAATTCCTTTTTAGCATTCTTCTCCATTGGAGTACCTTTCACTCTTTCAGGCACACGCTCATACGACTGTATCTTGTTTACCATGTATGCAGGCATATTCTCAAGCAGAAGCTCTCTATTGCTATCAAAGAAATTCTTTCCATTAAGCAGAAGAGCATCAATCTTGCGACCATTGACTTTGATAACACCACCTTTCTCCATACTGACACCTGGCAGCTTTTTTATCAGCACGTCAATCATTGACCCTTCAGACAGATTGAAGGCGTCAGCATCATACACAAGAGTGTCACCGTCCATATAGAACTTGAGTTTTGTGGCTTTAACAACAATTTCTCCAAGTTCGATGTCAGTTTTTTTTCGCAACTTATGCATATAAACTGTTGGCATGGTACGTATCATTTCACGCTTATGGATCTTTTTTATCTCTACAGGGATAAAGGCCGTTTTGAAACTGTCTGCTTCTACTCTAATAATATAACTTCCAGATGTGCTGAATTTGGGAAGCATATAAGAAACCTTATAATTATCATTTTCATAATATAAAGTTTCCACCGTGTCAACCATTACACTGTCAACGGATCTGAGCAATGAGGCATTACGTATTTTAACGGCATCATGAGTAAGATGATCTTTAACCTCATACATCAATTTCAATTTGTTGTCTGATATTGAAATGCTATCTGACTGGCGAGCAGAATTAACAGAGTGTAATTTATCCTGTACAATGATGTCATCAAAACAATATATAATGTTGCCTGAAGTTGCATATAATGGGGTAAAGGTCAACAAGAATAAAAAAAGAACGAACAATAATTTATGATAAAACATAAATCTGTTGAAAAAGTCATTTATTTGCATAACATATCTATTAACCATGCAAATTTACTGATTATTTCTATCACAGCAAACACAATTCGGCAAAAAACGCATTCATCCATATTTCAAGCCACTTATAAGGCGGTCTGGATTTGAAAGAGACCATTCAGCATGGAGGGAAGCCGTGAAGAAGCATGGGCCGTACAAGGCAGCAGGTTTGAGAAGGAACGGCATGGAAAAACGCAAGATACATAATGGAAAAATGCAAGGAGCCCCATGGAAAAAACAAGGAGCCCCTCCCTGGCGTTTGCCATGGAGGGGCTCTCTGAAGAAGGCGGCGACCTACTCTCCCGCA
>CAKQYA010000049.1 GCA_934293005.1 uncultured Bacteroidaceae bacterium | reverse complement strand
GTAGGTCGCCGCCTTCTTCAGAGAGCCCCTCCATGGCAAACGCCAGGGAGGGGCTCCTTGTTTTTTCCCATGGGGCTCCTTGCGTTGTTCCATGGGGCTTCTTGCATTATCTCATGAGGCTCCTTGCATTTTTTCATGGAGGTTCTTCCGTTTTATCACGTCAGTCTCTTGTATCGTCCTTGATTCAACCTTGCAATGGACTTGGAATATGTATGAATGCGTTTATAAGGAACTAAGCTCTTGTCTGCGTTTATGGTGTCTGCGTTTATGATTTTTGCGTATTTTTTTGTTGCTAACATATTAATTCTGTTTAATTCTGTTCCTGTGCCCTTGTTATGAGTGCATGCTGATGGATCAAATAGCTAACTTGCTTTGCGTCCAAGTTCGTCCTATACCATGTGTAAGTTCCTTTTGTTATTATTGTTAGATCTTTTTATCATTTCTTTGTGGCAATAAATGTCATATTTTATCGTTAAAGATAATATGCAGTTTTTTGATAGAATACGAAATACCAGATATTTTCTGGTGGTTGTGGCAGTTGTCATAGCTATAGTATCTCTGCTCACCTCTAATATTCTCATTTCAGATTTGGAAGATGAAGAACGTAATAAGATGGAGGTTTGGGCAGAAGCAATGCGTTCGTTCAATACAGCTGATGTTAATACAGACTTGAATCTGGTACTAAAAGTTATAAATGGTAATCATACGATTCCCGTTATTCTTGTTGATTCTAAAGGAGTTGCTATTTCTTCGAGAAATGTTCAGCATACGTTTGTTGATGGTGAAGATTCTATACCTTATCTTACGTCCTTAGCTAAGGGCTACGCATTGTCAGGAAAGTATATACGTATAGATATGTCTGCATCTGTTGATGGTAGTGATGATTTTATGGGTGTCTGTTATGATGAGTCTCTTATGCTTAAACGCCTTGCAATATATCCGTATGTAGAGTTAGGTGTTGTTGTGTTATTTGTTTTAATTGCAATTTTTGCGTTGTTCTCAGCTATGAGAGCCGAACAGAATAAATTGTGGGTAGGTTTGTCAAAAGAAACAGCCCATCAATTAGGTACGCCGATTTCCAGTCTTATAGCGTGGCATGAAGTCCTCTCTGATTCTTATCCCAATGACCCTCTTTTACCAGAGATGGATAAAGATATTAAGCGTCTTGAGAATATTGCAGATAGATTCTCCAAGATTGGTTCTGTTTCAGAACCCAAATTGGATAATCTGTGTAATGTTATAGATAGAGTAGTTGCATATATGTCGAGAAGGGTTTCTGCAAAAGTTGTTATTACATGCCATTTCCCTGATCATGAAGTACATGTACCTTTGGTAACAAGTCTTTTTGAATGGGTCGCAGAAAATTTATGCAAGAATGCTGTAGACGCAATGGGGGGTGTTGGAAATATAGATATATTTGTTTGGGATGATGAATCGTCTTTTGTAACTGTTGAAGTTAAAGACAGTGGCAAGGGAATTCCGAAATCAAATTTCAGTTCTGTTTTTAAACCAGGTTTTACGACGAAAGCACGTGGCTGGGGGTTAGGACTCTCGCTGGCTAAACGAATTGTAGAGGAATATCACAAAGGCAAAATTTATGTGAAAGAATCAGAGCTGGGACGAGGCACAACATTTTGTATTGAATTGCCAAAGATTCAAGGATGATGTTTGATTCGTCGCATGATGTGTATTGTTCCTTTGAAACCATTCTTCATGAGGAAAATGATAGGACAGATGCATTTCTGTACTTGCTATTTTTTGAATGATCGTTGTGGCTAATTGAATCAATTTAATGAAAAATGACAATGCGAATATTCTTTTTTTTTGTTAATGAAGAAAAAGTGTGATTATTATATGGTTGTTTATAAAATAAATTTGTAACTTTGCATCTCGAATGGGTATAATGGATACATATAAAATAGATTTGTTGAGTCCGCAAATCATAGGTAAGACCTTTGATTATGATATAGACGATGATTTTTTTGCTTCTATAGACGGGCTCATTCAGCGCGGAGACATTCATTCTAAAGTGGAATGTCTTAGTGCAGGAAGTATTATGAAGTTCCGTATACACAGCGAAGGAAAAGTTGTTGTCCCTTGTGATCGGTGTCTGTCTGATCTTGATGTGCGGATTGAGACCACAGACGAATTGAATGTCAAATTGGGCGATGATTTCTCTGACGATGGTGAATGTGTGGTGATACCTGAGGCTGAAGGTTATATAGACCTTTCACACTTCATCTATGAATTTATAGCTCTCAGCATGCCGATAACGTGTTGTCACGAACCTGGGAAATGTGACGATGCGATGATGCTCGAACTCAGCAAGTATCAGACCACCCGAAGTGGAGATGAGGATGATGGAGCGAATGATTCTGAATATGAAAAAGACAGTAGTCTATCTGTGTCTGAAGGCGAGGATTCCGTCGAACCTGTGGACAGCAGATGGGCGATACTGAAACAATTAAAAAACAAATAATAAAAACATAACAAAAAATGGCACATCCTAAAAGAAGACAGTCAAAGACTCGTACAAGAAAAAGAAGAACTCATGACGTTGCAGTAGCTCCAACACTTGCAGTTTGCCCAAACTGCGGTGAATTCTATGTATACCATACAGTATGCCCTTCTTGCGGTTATTATCGCGGCAAGATTGCTATTGTAAAGGAAGCTGCAATCTAAAAAATGACCTTTTCTTATGGGAAAGATTAATGCTGTTATAACAGGTGTAGGCGGATGGGTTCCTACTTATATTCTCGACAACGAGGAGATGTCTACCATCGTTGATACAAGCGATGAGTGGATAATGGAGCGTATAGGCGTTAAAACACGTCATATACTCAAACCAGAAGAAGGAGTGGGCACATCATTTATGATGACTAAGGCTGTTAAGCAGTTGCTTGACAAGACAGGTGCTGATCCAGACTCGATAGAGTGTGTGATTGTAGCAACCACAACTCCTGACTATCATTTCCCATCAACAGCTTCGCTTGTTATCGGTAATTTAGGCCTGAAGCATGCTTTCGGTTTTGACATGGAGGCTGCATGTGCAGGTTTCCTGTTTGCAATGGAGACTGGTGCAGACTTCATTAGAAGCGGACGTTATAAGCGCATCATTGTGTGTGGTGGAGACCACATGTCATCTATGACTAATTATCAGGACCGCAACACTTGTCCAATATTTGGCGATGGTGTGGGTTGCGTGCTGATGGAAGCCACAGAGGAAGAATATGGCCTCATGGACAGCTATCTTAAAGTGGATGGCACAGGATACGAGAATCTCCACATGGCAGCAGGAGGCTCTGCCAATATGCCAAGCCATGAGACAGTTGACCAACGTCTCCACTTTGTGTATCAAGAAGGTCGCACAGTGTTCAAACACGCTGTTACAAACATGTCGAATGCGGTGGAGCTTGTTGCAAAGCGAAACAATTTGACAAAAGATGACATTGCATGGGTCGTTCCTCATCAGGCCAATGTGCGAATAGAAAGTGCTGTTGCACGTCGTATAGGTGTAGAGGAAGATCATGTAATGATAAACATTGATCATATGGCTAACACTTCAGGTGGTACTCTTCCACTTTGTCTGTGGGAGTATGAGCCTAAATTGAAGAAGGGTGACAAACTCATCTTCACAGCCTTTGGAGCAGGATTCTCATGGGGCGCAAGTTACATGATATGGGGGTATGATGGCAGTAAATATGCTGACACTCCTGCCGAATTCTACAAAGAAGGAGAAATAAGCCGCGAAGAGTGGTATGCCAAGAGAAAGAACGAAAAATAATCATAAGAACAAGATGTGTTAAAGAGCTTATGCACATCGTTCTATAGGTTATCAACGAAAGATAATGAAGGAGCGCATCGCACAAGAAACGTTGCGCTCCTTTTTTCCAATCAAGCCATCGATATTTCTCTCACAGATGTTTGTTTTTTGATCGTTTCTTTAAACGCATAAGCAGAGTTGAAATTTGAATTGGCCATCAGCATTTCTAAATATAGCTTTGCGATTTTGTTTAATTTGTTTAAGATGTATGTTTTATTCAAGTGACGCAATTGCAGTGCGTACTCTTAGAAGTTGTCATTATTATATTATCAAGACATATGCACAAATCAGGTTTTGTAAATATTGTAGGCAATCCTAATGTAGGTAAGTCTACGCTCATGAATTTATTGGTTGGCGAGCGCATATCTATAGCCACTTTCAAGGCGCAGACCACTCGCCATCGTATAATGGGCATTATCAACGATGAAGATGCCCAGATTGTGTTTTCAGACACTCCTGGTGTGCTGAAGCCTAATTATAAGTTGCAAGAGTCTATGCTCGCTTTTTCTGAGAGTGCGTTAGTGGATGCGGATGTCCTTTTGTATGTTACTGACCCTGTGGAGAAAATTGACAAAAACAATGGGTTCTTGCAGAAGGTGGAAAGTTTGTCTGTCCCAATTCTTGTGCTCATCAATAAGATAGATCTCATAGATGAAAAAAAGCTTGTGGAGATAGTTGATATGTGGCACGAGATTTTGCCAAAGGCAGAGATAGTTCCAATATCAGCATTGCATAAATTTAACATCCAGCCTGTATTGTATAGAATAAAAGAGCTGCTGCCTGAGTGTCCTCCGTATTTTGACAAAGAACAGTTGACAGACAAGCCAGCTCGTTTCTTCGTGACTGAAATTATCAGAGAAAAAATACTGCTCTACTATGACAAGGAGATTCCATATTCTGTAGAGGTGGCAGTGGAAAGTTTCAAAGAAGACAAAACTCACATCCACATAAATGCTGTTATTTTTGTAGAACGTGAAAGCCAGAAGGGCATCATCATAGGCCATGGCGGCAAGGCGTTAAAGAAAGTGGCAACGGAAGCACGCAAGAGTCTTGAGAAATTCTTTGGGAAAAACGTGTATCTTGAGACATTTGTTAAGGTGGATAAAGACTGGAGAAATTCAACCAAGTCGCTCAATCTCTTCGGGTATAATCCTGAATAATGCTAATAGCGTTTCTGTATAGAATCGCATTCGTGGAGAAGCGTTCCATTGTTTGTGAGTCGTGGGCACGACATGTTTCGTGCACTAATAGAAATAACGCCAGCCCTTGCCCATCCTGAAGGGGTGGGAGAGCCATCAAGGTAATGGTGAGTATTAACCCAAAAGGTGATTATGGCTCTCAGTTCGTGAGAACTCTTTTATAACAATCAATTTTAATATGGCAAATTTAGTGGCTATCGTTGGACGTCCTAATGTAGGAAAGTCCACATTGTTTAACAGACTGACAAAGACCCGTCATGCTATTGTTAGTGATGAGGCCGGAACAACACGTGACCGTCAGTATGGCAAATGTGAATGGGGTAATAAAGAATTTTCTGTGGTAGACACAGGAGGTTGGGTGGTAAACTCCGACGATATCTTCGAGGAGGAAATACGACGTCAGGTGTCTATCGCAATAGAAGAGTGTGATGTGATTCTTTTTGTTGTCGATGTGAGAACAGGTGTTACAGATCTTGATATGTCAGTAGCCAATATACTTCGTCGCAGCAAGATACCATCATTCCTTGTGGCCAATAAGGTCGACAGTAATGAATACCGCTATGATGCAGCAGAATTTTACAGCTTAGGTCTTGGCGAGCCAATGTGCATCAGTTCGCTTACAGGCAGTGGCACAGGTGATTTGCTTGATGCTGTGGTTGGCAGTTTTACTAAAGTTATGGAAGATGTCATAGAAGACGACATACCGCGTATAGCCGTTGTTGGCCGTCCAAATGCAGGCAAATCTTCCATTATCAATGCTTTTCTTGATGACAACAGGAATGTGGTGACAGACATTGCAGGAACCACTCGCGATTCAATATACACGAAGTATGATAAATTCGGCTTCAATTTCTTCTTAGTTGATACAGCTGGTATCCGCAAGAAAAATAAAGTGACAGAAGATTTGGAGTATTATTCTGTCATGCGAAGCATCCGTGCCATAGAAAATTCTGATGTGTGTGTTCTTATGGTAGATGCCACCAGAGGCATCGAAGGTCAGGACATAAACATTTTCCAATTGGTGCAGAAGAATCAGAAAGGTCTTGTTGTGGTAGTGAACAAGTGGGATCTTGTGGAAGACAAGAGCAATGAGGCCATCAGGTATTTTGAAAAGGCCATCCGTGACCGTTTTGCCCCTTTCACCGATTTTTCCATCATCTTTGCATCGGCCACTACGAAGCAACGCATATTCCGTGTTCTTGAAGAGGCTCAGAGAGTCTACAATGTGCGCACCAACAAAGTGTCGACAGCCAAACTCAACGAAGTGATGCTTCCTATCATAGAGTCCACACCGCCTCCATCGCTCAAGGGCAAGTATATAAAGATAAAATATGTGATGCAGATACCAAATACCCGTGTGCCTTCATTCGTCTTCTATGCCAACCTTCCGCAGTATGTAAAGGAACCGTATAAAAGATTTTTGGAAAATCAGATTAGAAGCCATTGGGATTTCAAGGGCACTCCAATCAATGTGTATATAAGACAGAAGTGATAAATTGCATAACATGCAGGCATGCAGTAACCTATGTATGTTTATGCCAAATAATGAACGGGAAAATACATGGTATTGTGAAGACATTAAGAATAATTATTTCAATACTGTTGGTGACATGCTGTTTTGCGTGCCACCAACAGATTGTTTATCCTGAGGACCTTCCTAAAGCGACTTTAGATTCAGCCTTGAAGGCCTTGGACGCAGAAGATTACGACACATACATATCATATGTCGATTACGGCAGGGAACTCGATTCGCTTGAACGCAAAAACATTGTAGATGTGCTCCGACGCCATGAAGAATGGAAAAAGGCTGAAAGAGAAGAAATAGTGTCCACAGAGATTGTTGATGTGAAGATGCAAGGTGATACAACCTGCACCATATACTATCAGTATGTCTTTGCTGACAGTTGCAGGGAGACTGTAGCTCAGAAAATGGTGATGCGTGATGGCAGGTGGAAAATGAGGATCAGAGACTGAAATGTGAAAATCAAAGTTGATGAATGATATGAAACAGATAAACGATGGCAATAAAGGCGGGCGTAATGTGTTCGTGACGAAAATAGGCGCTATATTGGCAGTGGCAGGTAGTGCTGTCGGTCTTGGAAATGTGTGGCGCTTTCCTACCGAAGCGGGTGCAAATGGCGGTGCGGCATTCATTATAATATATGTGTGCTTCATGATGTTTCTCGCTCTTCCCCTTATGGTTGCCGAATTTGCCATCGGGCGTCATGGCGGAAGTGATGTGGCCG
This sequence comes from uncultured Bacteroidaceae bacterium, assembly GCA_934293005.1. Taxonomy (GTDB): domain Bacteria; phylum Bacteroidota; class Bacteroidia; order Bacteroidales; family Bacteroidaceae; genus Minthosoma. Next base: position 3,037 of record CAKQYA010000049.1, on the reverse strand, counting down.
ACTCGTTTGAGAAAATGAGTGGCGGCCGCAAAATATGGAGAAAAATGGCATTAGTTCCTGCTGTCAGCGGCTTTCTTGTGCTTAGCTATTATGCTGTAGTGGCAGGATGGACAATGCATTATGCAGTTGAAGCTGCATGTGGAGGGTTCTTGGGAAAGTCATCAGCTGAATTCACGGACGATTTCAATGAGTTTGTGTCCAGTCCGTTGCAGCCAGTAGGGTGGACTGCTGTGATTATCGCATTGACGTGTGGCATAGTGGCATTAGGTGTTCAGAGAGGCATAGAGAAAGGAGCGAAGATAATGATGCCGTTGCTGTTTGTTTTTGTGGTTGTTCTTATGGTATGCTCCTTGTCGCTCCCTAATGCTGTGCGCGGATTGGAATTCTTGTTCAAGCCCGATTTCTCGAAAGTTACAAGTTCTGTTGTGCTCAGCGCAATGGGGCAGGCTCTTTTCTCGCTTAGCGTCGGATTGGGGTGCCTTTGCACATATGCATGTTATTTCAGGAAAGACGTGAATTTGATGAAAGACGGATTCTGCGTTGCGTCCATAGACACTTTGGTTGCGTTATTCAGCGGAATCATCATCTTTCCAGCGGTGTATTCTGTACCAGGCCTAAGTCCTGATGCCGGACCTTCATTAGTGTTCATCACTTTGCCCAATGTGTTTCAGCAGCTTTTTGGTGATATGCCTGCTCTGTCATACATATTGTCGCTCGTGTTTTATCTTTTGCTTGTCATGGCAGCGTTGACAAGCAGCATATCCATGCTTGAGATGCCAGCAGCATACTTCACAAAGCGTTTTGGAGTGTCTCGCCCCATGGCCGCATTATTTGTTGGAATTATTTGCCTTGTGCTTGGCACATTCTGTTCCTTGTCATTTGGAGCATGGAACGATGTGACATTATTCGGCAAAAACATCTTCAGCCTTTTCGATTATCTTGTGGCTAAGTTCATCATGCCATTTGGCGGCACAATGATTTGCTTGTTTCTTGGTTGGGTGGTAGATAAAGATGTTTTAAAGGCAGAGATTACTAATGGCGGGCTGATAAAGAGTCCTTTCTATCCATTGTTCCGATTCATTATCCGCTATGTGGCACCGTTATGCGTGTTGGCAGTATTCCTTAACGAGCTGGGTCTGTTTGAAGCATGGTTTGCTTGACAGGCTTGGTGCTATTCAGTCAAATTCAGAAGCCCTGCAAAAAGCGAAGAAAGCTATGGCTGAAAAAAAACGAGAGTCATATAGCTCATTACACGATAATATAAGCCTGTTTGTTCGCAAGACAATAAAAAACAAAATTTATTTGTCTTGAAAATTGTATAATCGGAGGGAAAATTGTAACTTTGCAGCCGATTTTGGTTTTTTCTGTGCTGTTAAGTGCAGCGCAGATTAGATTGACAAAGAAAAATTTATACAAATAAATAATTATGAATATTACATTAGAAAACATTGACAAGGTCAATGCGGTCATCACAGCCGTTGTGGAGCCTTCTGACTATACAGAGAAGTATAACAAGGCTTTGAAAGACGCAAAGAAGAAGGTGAACATGCCGGGTTTCCGCCCAGGTATGGTTCCAATGGGTTTGGTAAAGAAGCAGTTTGGAATATCGATCCTTGCAGATGAAGTAAATAAAATTCTTCAGGAAGCACTTTTGGGCTATATCCGTGATAACAAAGTCAACATGCTTGGCGAGCCACTTCCAACTGATGACAACAACAATGTTGAATTGAAGGAAGGCGAAAGCTTCACGTTCAAATTTGATTTGGCCATTGCTCCTGAGTTTGAGGTTTCATTGTCAAAGGACGATAAGATTAACTACTACAATGTAGAGGTGTCTGATGAAATGGTAGAAACGCAGATTGACATGTACCGTCAGCGTGGTGGCAAGTATGATAAAGTTGAGTTGTACGAGGATAATGATATGGTTAAGGGTGTTATCACAGAGCTCAACGTTGAGAATCCTGTCTCTGCGGAGAACGCTGTTCTTCTTCCTAAATATTTCAAGAACGAAGACCAGAAGAAGCTCTTTGAAGGTGCCAAGACAAATGATGTTGTCACATTCAATCCTTCAGTTGCATACGATAACAATGAGGCAGAACTTACATCTCTTCTTAAAATAGAGAAGGGAGACGCTCTCAACCATAAGGGTGAATTCAACTTCCAGATAACAGAGATTACTCGTTTCGTGCCAGGTCCATTTAATCAAGAACTGTTCGACACTGTATTCCCTGGTGGTGAGGTTAAGACAGAGGAAGAGTTCCGTTCGCGTGTCAAAGGCCTTATCGCAGAGCAGTTTGCAAAAGACAGCAACTATAAGTTTGTTCTCGATGTGCGCAAGTATGTAACAGACAAAGTTGGCAAACTCGAGTTCCCAGAGGATAAACTCAAGAAGATTCTTCTCGCTAATGCAGGCGGTGACCAGCAGAAGGTTGACGCTCAGTATGAAAGAAGCATAGAGGAATTGACATGGCATCTCATTAAGGAAAAACTCGTCGAGACATATCAGATAAAGGTTGAGGATGAGGATGTCAAGAATATGGCCAAGGAAGTCACTCGCATGCAGTTTGCTCAATATGGCATGCTGAACATTCCAGATGAGTATCTTGAGAATGCTGTAAAGGAGATGTTCAAGAAGCGCGAGACCGTAGATAATCTCATCGACCGCTGCATCGAACTCAAGCTTGGTTCAGCCATCAAGGAGGCTGTGACAGTTGAGGAAAGCACAGTGAGCGCTGAGGAATTTAACAAGATGTTTGAATAAATATCATATTAGATAAAAAAAAGTGGTAAGAATTTTTGTTCTTACCACTTTTTTTATACCTTTGCATAAGTTTGTGCTTGAAAAAGTGTCAAGTGACAATACACGACTTGGCATCAGTTGGCATGAGCGTACGAACGTGGTTAAACCAAAATGGTTCAATAGATTTTCATTCTTGTTGGTGTTTCTTTTCGGCCGCTTGCGAATATGATGGCAGTATATGACGAAATGCGGACGAGGACAAAATGCGAACGGGAAAAAACACTAATAGGATTGAAC
>CAKQYA010000048.1 GCA_934293005.1 uncultured Bacteroidaceae bacterium | reverse complement strand
TATGGGGTAAGGGGATTTTGTGTTTACGACGTTTCTGTTATGCAAGGAATATGTACAATAAAATGAATTTTTGTCGCTTCGCAAGCAAAATCCCACTAAACTCTATAGGTTGTGGATTTGAGGTCCAACAGATTTACAACGCTAAAAAAAGCAGGCAATCAGCAATGTCCGCTGCTCTTTTTGGAAGCATATTCACCCGAGAGATGTTCGAGAAGTTCGGGCTTGAGGCTGACAAGCTTTTTCATGTCGGCATATGCGCCATCTTTGTCTCCTTGCTTCATGCGGATGCTGCCACGCAACTGGTATGCGTCGGCATCGGCTATGTGAAGCGTGTCGATAATGTGGCTGAGATCATCCTGAGCATCGTCGAGCATGTTCATCTCTATAAAAAGACACGCTCTGCGCATGAGGGCTGCAACGTCATCGGGATTCGACTGTATGGCTTTTGTGGCCTCAACTATCTGGGGAATTATTTCTTCTGGAGTCATTTTGCTTTAAATGTCATTATTTTAATATATATACTTTTGATTGTCACATTCTCATCACTTTCATCAGCAGCGATATCATTCAAAGAATGTGAGACTGGCGTTTGCTGCTTGGCATGCGTGTTCATTCTTCGGACAGCATGATGGATGTGCCTTTCAGCATGATTAGTTCTTCATGCGCAAGCTGTCTCACTACAGATGATACCGTTTCGGCAGATGCATTCGACAAATGCTTGAGTTCGTGCATCTCGTGCATCTTTCCATCTGAAAGCAGCTGCATGATGGCATGGGAAATGGCTTCATTCTCATTCTGTTTGTCGTGCTCTGACTTCTTTCGTTGCACACACACATCGCAATGTCCGCAATTGTGCGTTTCCTTCTCACCGAAGTAGTATAAGAGCATGCGGCTGCGGCAATATTTTATTGATGTGACATACTGGATGACGTAGTTGATACGCTTGTGGTAATCTTCTTTGCGCTCTTGATAGACGCTCGGAAACAGCTGAATGCGCTGTGTCTCAACGCGCGGCAAAACAAAAGAGATTGTGGGGGTTACACGGCGCGGTATGTAATCAATGATGCGGCGCGAATGCAAATCCTTGAGCACCTTGTATACTTTTTCATTACTGAGCCCAGTGGCATGCGACACATAGGTTTCCTCTATGTAAACAAAATCAGCGAACAAACCTGTATACGAGCGAAATAGGCACTGGATAACCGTATCTGTGTCGGCATCTGTCTCATGTATGCGATACAGTTCGTTTTTTGTCACAATAAAATGGACTGCTGATTGAAACTCATGCTGTTCGTGATATTCAATATATCCTGCATTGCTCAGGATTTTCAGAGCGCTGTTGGTTTGCACAGGAAACTGCTTGAACATGCGGCAGAAGCTCTCAATGGGGAAATAGAATGTGCGGCCTTCAGCTTCGCCCACACCCACCTGGAGGAAGTAAGACACATTTTCGTAGGTTTGCCTTATGTATTCCTTAGACGGATATGTTTCATTCTCCCTGCGGCTGATGACGCTGATGTCGGTATTGTTGTAGAGAAGCACAGCGTAAGATGTCTGGCCATCACGTCCGGCACGACCGGCTTCTTGGAAATATGCCTCAATGGAATCGGGAACTGAGTAATGAATGACCATGCGCACATCTGGTTTGTCGATGCCCATGCCGAAGGCATTGGTGGCAACCATCACCCTGACACGGTTCTTTGTCCAATTGGCTTGACGGAAGTCTTTCTCTGCGGTGGTGAGTCCGGCATGGTAGCCCATAGAAGAGATGCCTTTGTCGTTGAGATATCTGGATATTTCAGATGTGAGTTCGCGTGTGCGCACATAGACGATTGCGCTACCCACGGTCACGCTGTTTAGGATATGAAGAATCTCGTCAAGCTTGTGTTCGCATTTGCGCACCACGTATATAAGGTTCTTGCGCTCGAAGCTCATGGAGATGACATTGCTCTCGGGAAACCGCAAGTGTTTCTGAATGTCTTCCACAACTTTTGGAGGCGCTGTAGCGGTAAGGGCAAGCACAGGCACGCTGGCAGGGAGCATGTCGCGCACTTTGCATATATTGAGGTATGAGGGACGGAAATCGTATCCCCACTGGGATATGCAATGAGCCTCATCAACGACAAGATAACTGATGATGTTTGCCATCCGTTCGAGTTTGGCAAGAAACAGTGGCGAAGAGAGACGCTCGGGCGACATGTAGATGAAGGTGTAGGCTCCAAAAATGCAATTGTCAAGAATGCGCACAATGTCATCGTGCATAATGCCTGAGTATATGGCTTCTGCCCTTATGCCACGCATCTTGAGCTGCTGCACCTGGTCTTTCATCAATGAGATGAGCGGAGTGACGACGATGGTCAACCCGCCTTTTGCAAGGGCTGGCACTTGGAAACAAATGGATTTGCCTCCGCCTGTAGGCATGAGCCCCAAGGTGTCGCGTCCTGAGGATATGCTTTCCACAATCTGACGCTGTATGCCACGAAAGTCGTCGTAGCCCCAATAGTCTTTCAATATCTTGCGGAATATGTCTTCTTCCATCTGTCTGTAATATTAAGCAGGTGCTCAAAATTATTATATAACATCAAAGCTGGTAGTGGATATCCAAAATCATTTCATGAAATCAGAGTGGGAAGCTTTCTTGTTTGCCGCACTCAGATATCCGCATATGCACTTCTGATTGTGGGTCGCAATGTCCACACATATCTCCTTCTGATAGCAAAGACATGTGCTGCAGAATGAGATCATGCATTTGATGGATTATTGCGAGCATTTGCTTAGAATGCCTTTCGATGCAAGATGCGACATGCGTGCAGCATGTGAACATCAGTTTTCGCCATCTGCACGTTCGCAGGTGCGTATGTCTTCTATCAGCAGCTGCACCTCGCCTCGCTTGCGTGTGTTTTCCTCAATGCTGTATACTATGTCGAACGAATGTTTGGTCTGTATGTATCTTGCTTCCGAACTTTGGCCGAAGGCTATGCCGTTCATCACGTTGTTTGACTTGCTGTCAACGAGCTCGAGCTTGATGTGTTCTTGCTGACGTCCGACGACCTTGCTGGTGCCATAATCAAAGACACGCAGAGTGCAGAAAATGGGCTTCGGATTGCTTGGGCCGTAGGGCCGCATTTTCTTTATGTCTTTTTGAAACTTTTGTGTTATGTCACGAAAGTTGATCATGGCATGTATTTCCAAGTTTGGCTTTATTTGTTCTGCCGTGATGTTTGCCTGCACATAATTTTGGAATCGCAGAGTGAACGCTTCAACATTTTCAACTTTCATGGACAGGCCTGCCGCATAAGTGTGGCCGCCAAAGTTTTCAAGCAAATCCTCGCAATGCTGTATGGCCTTGTAGACGTCAAAGCCGCTGACGCTGCGCGCGCTTCCTGTGACGATTCCATCATCAAGAGTGAGAACAACAGCAGGACGGAAAAATTCTTCTGTGAGGCGGGAAGCCACTATGCCTATGACGCCTTTGTGCCAATTGGGATTGTATATGACAACCGCTCCCCTGCAATCGGAGGCCGACATCTGCGACACGATGGCGCTGGCTTCTTCTGTCATGCGCTTGTCGAGCTCTTTGCGCTCATCATTGTAATGATTGATGGTCTCGGCCATCTCTTTAGCTTTTGCCTCGTTGCGCTCTACAAGCAGATTGACCGACTCCATGCCATTTTGCACACGTCCGCTGGCATTGATACGTGGTCCGATCTTAAAAACGATGTCGCTCATGGTCATCTCCTTGCCTGTGAGCCCGCATACATCAACAATAGCCTTGACGCCTGTGCTCGGGTTGCTGTTGAGCTGTCTCAATCCATGGTAGGCGAGGATGCGGTTTTCACCCATGACAGGCACTATGTCGCTGGCTATGCTGATGGCGCACAGGTCGAGCAACGGAATGAGCGAGCTAAAAGGTATCCCATTATTCTTGGCAAATGCCTGCATGAACTTGAAACCTACGCCACATCCTGAAAGGTCAAGATATGGATAGGTGTTGTCGGCACGTTTAGCATTGAGAATGGCCACAGCAGGAGGCAACTCTGCGTCTGGGACATGATGGTCGCAGATGATGAAGTCGATGCCTTTCTCTTTAGCATAGCTTATCTCCTCAATGGCTTTGATGCCGCAATCGAGCACTATAATGAGCTTGACGCCTTGGTCGTGTGCATAATCCACTCCACGCTTAGACACTCCATAACCTTCTTCGCTGCGGTCGGGAACATAGCATTCGATGTTGGAATAGAACTGCACGAGAAAGCGATACACGAGAGCGACGGCTGTGCATCCGTCAACATCGTAGTCGCCATAAATCATGATGCGCTCCCTCTGTCCCATGGCATGATTAAGCCTCGCCACGGCCACATCCATGTCTTTCATAAGAAACGGATCGTAAAGTTCACGCAACAGCGGCCTGAAATAGGCAGAGGCCTCTCGCTGCGTGGTGATGCCGCGAGCTACAAGCATTTGGGCTATGACAGGACTGACATTCACATCTTTTGCCAGCTGGTCAGCCACAGCCATTTCTTGGGCCGTTGGTGGTTGGTAATTCCATTGGTAATTCATTATATTGTCTTTTTTTTTCCTAATCAGCATATTGCCTTCAGCACGCCATCCTTCTCTCTTTTTATCTTTTTCTTGACCTTGTCTCCTCCACATTTCTTTTCTCCACATGGCTTTGGCTGATTCATTTTGGCCATGTATGATGCACAAATGCACTACTTGTCTCGGCCTAATGGCCTGTTAGGGGTATGGCAATATGATTGTAAAATTACTAAAAAAAAAAGACATGCACATAATGCAGACCAAAACTTTTGCATTTTTTTACACATAAGGTTCACATAATACACAAAAACGCCTTTTACATCCACAAAGAATGTTTACTGCCGCTCCATCACTCCACATCTGAGGCAAGCTTCTATTTTTTAGTCACACATGACAAATAACACAACCGCATTTGCTGCTCTCTCATATTTTTCTCTTACCTTTGTGGTCAAACCAATATTGTTTTTTCAAACCATGAGAACACTTCAGACATTGGCATTTATTGCTTTTGTGGCATTATTGCCATGCGCCATTCATGCTTCAGCACAAGACATAGCCTCACAAGATGCTGGCGATTTGCTATGGGAAGAGTTTTTAAACCTGATGGACGAATCGGACAGCGAGGGGAATGCATTTGATGAAGACTTGATAAACGATCTCTATTACATACACACTCATCCTTATGACATCAACAAGGTATCGGCCGATGATCTCAGCCGTCTGCCTTTCATCACCGCTGCTCAAGCTGACGACATCGTTGAATATGCCAAGAAGCATGGGCCTGTGGCATCGCTCGGCGAACTGATGATGATTGAATCTCTCACAGAGAACGACAGGAAAATGCTGAAGCTCTTCCTATGTGTGACAAACAGCGACACTGGCCTGGCAGACATTCCTTCCATGCTCAAGGAAAGAGGTAAGCATGAGGCTATTTGGCGCAGCGACATACCTTTATACAAAAAAGAGGGATTCAAGGACATCAGCAAGGAGGCTTTAAGGAAAAACCCCAACAAGGTGTATCAAGGCGACAGGTTTCACCATTCGCTGCGATATTCGTTCAACAGCAAAAACCATGTGATGGCAGGGATGCAAATGGAAAAGGACGCCGGTGAATCGGGCATAGACCACATAGCAGGTTATGTGATGGTAAAAGATATGGGCTTCATCAAAAATGCCATTGTGGGATGCTTCAGAGTGAATTACGGCAAGGGGCTGGCTGTGAACACTGCGACAAAATTTGGCAAATCAATGATGACAAACAGCATTGACCGCATGGATGCTGGCGTGAACAAATATTCCGGCATGAGCGAATGGGGCTATTTCAGAGGCGCGGCCATAACAATAAGAAGGCGCAGCTGCGAGGTGTCGGCCTATGCGTCATACAGAGATGCTGACGGCACGTTCAGAAACGACTCGACAGGCATAACTGCTTTCAAAACTGATGGCATGCACCGCACGCATCTGGAAAGAAGCAAGAAGGGCAACATTCACATAACAGATGCAGGAGCCAACTTCCACTGGGGAACGGGCAATATCATGCTTTCATCCACAGTGGCGCTCACACATCTCGATGTGCCTCTCTTGCCTTCTTACAACACCAAAGCATCGAGATACAAGAAATATCAAGCAAGAGGTAAAGACTTTGCCGTTGGAAGCATCTCATACTTATGGAAAAACCATAACATGACTTTAAGCGGAGAGACGGCATACAGCACAACTGAACACCAAAACGGCGTGGCTTCGCTGCTATGCATGCAATGGAACGCTAACGACAACAACACCTTTTCTTTGATAGGACGATACTATGAGGCAAAATTCGTCAGCATCAACGGAAAGGCCTTCGGAAACAACTCTAATGTGCAGAATGAGGAAGGCGTGTTTGCCTCATGGTCATCAAGAATGATAAGAAACATGCAGATTGACTTGTATGCAGATTATGTGCATTTCCCTTGGATGAAATATGGCGTGTCAAGCAGTTCGAACGCTTTCGAAGGATGCGTGCAGGCATGTTTTTCACCAAACAAGCGCACAAGCTTCATTTTCAGATACAAAACTAAAGCCTGGCAAAAAGACTTCAAGTCAAACAGCAACACCATGCTTGGATGGAGAATTAGCCATAGCGCAAAATTGTCGATGTGCAGCAATTTTTTGCCATCATGGACTCTTAAAACCAATGCAAGCGCCACGTTGATAACGTCAAGTGCAGCAGCATCGAGCGAGAAGGGCTTTTCTATAGGGAACAACATCAGATGGAAGCCTTCGCCCAAAAGCTTATGGGTAGATTTGGGACACTTATGTTTCTTCACAGACAGCTATAATGCCAGAGTGTATGGGTATGAATCGAGCCTTCCCTACTCTTTCGGGTTTTCTTCATTCTTCTATAAAGGCATGCGCACTACCATCACTGCTTACATTCCTATCATAAGCAACCGAATCACTCTTAACGCAAAAATTGGCTCCACATTATATTTTGACAGAAAAACGATTGGAACTGGTCTTGACAAAATCAACAGCACGCACAAAGAGGACATACAACTGCAAATGAAATTTACTCTTTAAATCAGCTGCCATTCGCCTGAACATCAGTGATTCATAGGAAAATAATATAAAAACATGCTACTATGCCTCATGGACACTGAAGGCCATACAAAGAATGATCTTTTATATAATCCAGCACTTTGTCGTCTAACCACTCACGCAAAAAAGCATCATCACGAATAGATGCTCGTATTTGTGTGGAACTGATATCGTACAACTCGGCTTCTACCATTGAAACTGATCGGGGCAACGAAGTTTCGTCTATGTCACACCCAGGACGGCGATAAATCATAATATCATATGCATTGAGTATTTTTTCATAACAATGCCAGCTATGGAAATTTGCCCAGTTGTCCGCTCCTATTATTAGAACGAACGTATGTTGAGGATAGGCGGCACTCAATTCAGACAAGGTGTTGACCATATAAGATGGCAATGGCAAGTGCCTCTCAAAATCGGACACGCGCACATGAGGCACATCATCGGCAGCCAACTGCGCCATATGCAGACGATGCTCATAAGCAGCTATGTCGTTAGACACACCATCCTTCAAAGGATTCAAAGGAGACACTAACAGCCACAGTTCGTCTACGAGCTTTCGGTCTAAAAGCGCAGAAGCCAACTGCATGTGGCCTCGATGTATTGGATTGAAGGATCCTCCATATATTCCTATCTTCATAGCATTCTTCCTTAATAAAGATTTATTATTGTAAGTGGACATCGCAATCGCTAATGAACATCACAATCGCTAATGGACATCACCACAAAGACGCATGTTGTTCTTTCAACTTGCAAAAGTAACGCTTTTTTGTGACATACCACACAGACAACATGCCTTTTATGAAAATAACAGCCGACTACAGATGATAATCTTAATATAATTCACTATCTTTGTGGATAATTTATGTTTACACATCACATAATAATATCATTTGCAATAATAACGACAAGAAAACAATAACTACAAATCATATATACACTTCATATGGAAAAGATCATACTCACAGGCGACAGACCTACTGGAAAACTTCATATCGGACATTATGTGGGTTCACTTCGCCGTCGTGTGGAACTACAGAACTCGGGAGAATTCGACAAGATTTTCATCATGATTGCAGACGCTCAAGCGTTGACTGACAATGCTGATAATCCAGAAAAAATAAGACAGAACGTTATCGAAGTTGCACTTGACTACCTCTCGGCTGGGCTCGATCCTGAAAAATGCCACATCTTCGTTCAGAGCGCTGTGCCAGAACTGACAGAGCTGACTTTCTATTATATGAACCTCGTCAGCGTACAACGTCTGCAGCGCAACCCTACTGTGAAGACCGAACTTGAAATGCGCAAGTTCGAAGGTGGAACACCTACAGGATTCTTCTGCTATCCTATCTCACAAGCTGCCGACATCACTCTCTTCAAAGCCACTACTGTTCCTGTTGGCGAAGACCAGAAACCAATGCTAGAACAAACAAACGAGATTGTACGCCGATTCAACCACATCTATGGCGACACTCTCGTGGAACCCAAGATTCTTCTCCCCGACAATGCGGCTTGCCTGCGTCTGCCAGGAACGGACGGAAAGGCTAAGATGTCAAAATCGCTTGGCAACTGCATATACCTATCCGACTCTGCTAAAGACCTGAAGAAAAAGGTGAACAGCATGTTTACAGACCCTCTGCACATTAATATAGAGGATCCTGGACATCTCCAAGGCACATACACAGATGAAGCAGGTGTGGAACATCAATACCAAAATACTGTCTTCACTTACCTCGATGCGTTCTGCCTCGATTCCGACTTTGAGAAATATCTCCCTGCGTACAAAAATCTTGATGAAATGAAAGCACACTACATCAAGGGCGGCCTCGGAGACGGCACTTGCAAGAAATTTCTCCTGAACGTGCTCAACGACCGTCTCGAACCTATCCGCCAACGCCGCAAAGAATATGAAAAAGACATTCCTGGGGTGTATGAGATACTAAAGAGAGGAACAGAAGAAGCTCGTAAAGTGGGAGCTAAAACATTGGAAGAGGTGAGACATGCCATGCGCATCGACTATTTCGAAGACAAAGATCTCATTGCAGAACAATCTAAACGTTTCGCAGAACAGAACAAATAAAGCTGAATATTTTATTAAAGCTGAGCAATAACAATTAAACCCAAACCGGTCATCAGAACGGCCTATTTTGCTGTCAAATCTGCAACACGTTGACAATATGCCATTTGTAATATTAATGTTCTAATGGTGGTCTTTAGAACATTAGTATTACAAATTGGATTACAGTCAAGCAGTTACAAAGTTAGCCACAAAATAGGCCGTTCTAATGACCGATTTGGGTTTAATTATATAATAGCATTACAGGGGCAGCGTATTACAAGGCCACTTGTTCGAAAACCAATAAACATGAAGGTTTTCAATGTCGCACATCAAAATCAAGATATGGTCTCAATTTAGCCATTTCATCTACGGAAAAGATTCCTGTTGACATCAATTCTTCTTCTCCTGTTATTTTTCCATATAAACGTATGAAACGCATAATATCTTTTGCTTGTTCATATTTAATATATGGATGCGAATTCAATGCTAAAAAAGAGGCATCATTTATTCTGATTCTCCTTACCATAGACCTGTCACTCACTTTAAACCATTTCAAGAGTTCTGGTGATAAAAAACCAATGTCCAACAACTGAGTTACATCATACAATCCACCTAATTTCTCTCGATATCGGATGATTGCAATGCAAGTCTTTTCACCAATACCTGGTATCATACGCAAAGTGGCCGAATCTACCATATTTACATCTACAACTTGTAATGTATTAAATTTAATCGACTTCTTAGACTTATTCAATTTATGATCAGTCTTATTTATAACATCATTATCATTTACTACATATGGATAATTAACAGATGTTATGACATCATTATCTGAATCGTGATTATATTGATAATGCAGACCAATTCGATTAGAACTAACAGATGCATGCTTAGTGTTCACACCAGCATTATCTTCATAAGAGAACTTAGTATAATTAGCAATACTTCTATTAAAATTAGCGTCGGCATCACCATTTGAATACCTACATCTGAAGGTGTCACTAATTTTCACATACGGAGCCAACATTTCAACATCTTTATCTGTCCATCCATAAGTGTTTCGTAAATCTGCTATTGAACGGAATACTTTACCAGCAGCTCTGTAATGTAAAAAATTTTTCACCTTATATGTTTTTAGACCAAAAGAAACCAAGGTTGCAGAATCAACAGTATTCGGATCAAAATCACAAAACGACACTTTATTAGTGTGGTGAAGAGACATTTTGTCATTTTTGAAAAGGTCTGCAGAATTAAAATCTGCAACATTCGTAGAACTGTTATTGGCGGATCTGTCAATTGATGACACCACACACACTATACCAGCACAAAACAAAGCAATACAGAAAATAGCAAAAATGGCCCTTCTGTCTGCTTTGGAAAAATAAAAGAAATGTTTTGATGGAGTCATAATTTATAACAAATAAGTATAGTATACAAAACGAAAGATAGTAAAAAATATTGCTAAAAGGAAAACTAATACAAATCAGCTGTCCCCCATAAACCGCATTCATATGCCAAGTTCATTATAAACGCATTCATACAAATTACAAGTCCTTTGCAAGGTTAAATAAAGGACGATACAAGAGACTGACGTGATAAAACGGAAGAACCTCCATGGAACAACGCAAGGCCCCCCATGGAAAAAAACAAGGAGCCCCTCCCTGGCGTTTGCCATGGAGGGGCTCTCTGAAGAAGGCGGCGACCTACTC
>CAKQYA010000047.1 GCA_934293005.1 uncultured Bacteroidaceae bacterium | reverse complement strand
TCTGTCAAAGATCCATTCGCTTGTCGCTTGGGCTTCCCTTTCGGAAAGCGAGTGCAAAGGTACGCACTTTTGGCTTAACGGCAAAACTTTTGGGGAACTTTTTTGAGGATAAACGCGATTTTGAATGAATGAGGACAGAATATCGGTGAATGAATGCAGGAATAGAGGGCTATAAGGGCGGCTGGGGGAAAATCACGGGGAGGGTGAATGTGCGTGGCGCATGGGACTGGGGGCGCATCCCGAACGGTTCCCGAAGGCTTCCCGAAGAAATGGAGGACGGGGAATGACACAAAAGAGGCAGCAAGACAATGCAATGCACACAGAAATAGCTTACGAAACTATTTGCTGTTGATCAACTCTTCTATCATATATCTGATGGCTTCCGGGTTATTGGGACGCGGAGCATTTGCCGGCAGCAGATTTCCATTGGGAGCAACAATCTTGTATGTGGGATAGCCGCCAACACCGATATAACGTTCGAGCGCACTCTGTTGCTTGTCGGGAAGATTGTAGTGTATGCAGTTCTCGCCAATGAGGTGGAATTGTGCAATGGCAGTTTTCCACGCTTTCTCATTGCTGTGGTTGGCCAGATAGAGATATACGATATCAAGATCTTTGAGTTGTTCCTTCATCTGCGGCACATATTTCATCATCTCCTTACATGGGGTGCACCAAATTCCCCACACGTCGAGGTAAACAAAACGACCACGATAGGGCTCCACTATCTTTCGAAAGATGTCTTCACCATCGGTGAGCTCGGCCAAAGGTCGAGGGTCTGGCGTGACGATGGCTTCGGCGGCTTTGCGTGAAGCTATCAGTTTGTCGTTACTTTTCAGTACGGTTTCGAGAATATATGGCCGCCTCACGTTCTCACGTAGAATCAGCAACTCGTTGTCATCAAGCGGCGTCACTTTCTGCTTGAGTCTTTTTTGTATCAGGCGAGCCACGGCAATCTCGCGAAGCATGGGCTGCAGATTAAGAAGCGAGTCGACAGCCTGAATCTCCCTTTGTTTGTTATAGAGACGAATCTCGTTGAACAATTCGGGGCGACTTTCAAACATAGCCTGCAAGGTATCGGTGAGATAAAAGCCCTCCATCCAGATGCCAGCAGAATCGAGCGATTCGCGTGAAGGCACTTCTATGGCCGCCTCCGCTGGCATTTCACTTTCAATGAGACTCTTTTCTTCTTCGGATAGTTTAAGGCGACCTTCGCTGGCTTTTTTCAAGATGTTTTGCAAAAAGGGAACACCGCTGCCAATCATGCAATATTCATGGATGGCAGCCGCACAGATGTCGTCAATAAATCCGCGGTAGCGATTTAACACCATGAAAGGGACATCGAAGCAGAACAAGTTGCGGCGTATTGCCTCGCTTATGATTTCCTTGCGTTTCACTTTGCTGCGATTGAATCTCAGTTGTCCCAAATCGAAGGCAAAGAACGACATCGACATGTTTGCCGTATAATCCTTGTAGCGTTTGGAAATCAACGGATGTTCCAAGAGGATGGAGTCGCGACACTGGGTGAAAGTTTGCAGCGCTTTATCATAAGCGTTGATAAACTGTGGAACATCCATAGCCTTACGCTCGTCATAATCCATGTCGTATCCATACAGAGGATGATTCAGAAACTCGTTGACCATGCGAGCCGATTTTCCCATTACGTAGATCCGTCCACCAATGTCATCAACAAAGAACAGCAACTTGTCGGCTGGCGCGATGACATAAGGAATCCACACCCAATTGTTTAAGCGGTATATGCCTGGAGTGGCCTGGGTGAGTATCATCGAGCCAGTCTGACATGCAAGTGGTATTTTTTCCTCATACCGTCCAAGAGAGTCGCTATTGGCGGCATAGCTTTTCATATCATCTTCCACCATACGGTCGAATTTCGTTTCCACGCTGATACCAGCCTTGCCGCTTCGGTGCACCACACGCAAGGTTGCCTCCTGCTCCTTATCAAATATCGTTGTGTCAAATGGAGTCTCGTCCGCCACAGGGTAGTCGGGCACAAACCTCGAGGTCAGCACCGACGTCTTATGCTTCACCCCATCAATAACGACAGAATTCTTCTTCAGCCGCACCTCCTTACGTTGTCCATCATTGGTCAGCACCACACGGTCTTTCCCGACCTCGGCATAGTTCCAATAGTCGCAGTCGTAGATGGCATACTCATCAAACAGTCCGATGAGCCATTCTCCCGTTGCCTCGTCCCTCAGACAGAGGTCAAGACCCGATTTCACTTGCGCCTGCCCTGTCGCTGCGACAAGGGCGACCAAGATGCAGATGATAATTTTCTTGCACATTGTTTCTACTTTATTTTAATTCCAAGGACGAAATAATGAGGAATGAAATTCAAAATGTCTGACGAGAAGTCAAGCTTGATTTCGTTGTCACCACAAAAACGGAAGGTTCCTGCATCTTGATCATACCACCAAGAGCCATACAGGACGAGCGGAACGAACTTTCCCTTCTCAGAAGAAGCAGCAAGTTCAAAAGGACGCGATGCATAGACATAATGCTTTTTATCAGGTATTCTTGGATCAAATATCGGTTTCAGATTGAGTCTACCGCCAAACTCTCCATCGCTGAAATGGAAGAGGTAATTAGCTATTGAATCGTTGCCAGATGGCATGAAACCAATGACAAGTTTTTTGCCGATACTCATATTTATGTCGAAGTCGAGGACATTCCTCGGTTCTTCACCTTGCACATACTCCATGACAACGACGTCAACCTCTGTGTCTTTCAATTTCCTCGTATCAAAACTGTATGTCACGTAGCCATTGGCGTTAAGCAGAGGCAGATAGTCGCAGAACGATGGTTCGTTCATTTTAATTTTCTGTGCCTGCCCTGTCGCTGCGACAAGGGCGAGCAAGAACATGATGATGGTTTTCTTATTCATGTTACCTTTAATTAGCAGACTTATGATTTCTCAAAAACATGTCATTGGACACAAACAAGTTGCCCGATGCTTACGCATGCCAAGAAACCCACTTACCTTAGTGCTGCTTAAAACTCAGATAAAGAATCATCCGACATACGGGGAAACAAGCTTCACGGATTTCAAAAACTTCACAACGCATAGCATGTGCTCGCACAATGAAAACACTTCGAAAGAAAAAGTGAAAAAGGGGCAGCTAATTTAAGGTTTTAGACTACTGTATGCTCACAGCATATATATAATATAATGTGTAAGGCTCATTTGTCTTGGCCAGGCTCTCCAACTTATCCTCGTATGCCTACATTTTGAATTGACATCTCACTCGACTGAGCAACGCTCTCAGCACAGTCCTGTCTTGTTAGCTTTTTGCGGTCTGTAAAAGTTCTATTCGCTTGTCGCGTGCGCCTCCCATTCGAAAAGCGAGCGAAAGTTAGACAATTTTGCGGTAATGTCAAAAAAATGGAAAGTTTTTTTTGAAATTCGCAAGCACATTAGCCAAAATACAAACAGAATATCAGCATATGCGGACAAATCAGGAATAAATGCAAGCATCAAAGTAAAAACAGAGAGGAGTATCTATCCGTAAAAGTACATTGCAACATACTTGCCTGCCGCATTCATCGGTTACGTTCTTGAGAATTGTCATGATGCCACACATGTGTTTGACCACTTCCATGTCATGATTTTTTCCATTCACATCAGTTCTTGATGCCCTCTCTGAGGGTTGTTTTTAGAGAAAATTCGTCCAAACTCATATTGACAGACGAGGCACAAAACTTTATTAGCTGGTAAAGTTGCATTGTGGCAAAACCGAATTAATTCGTCAAAAAAAGAGAGTAAGGATACTTGGCCAAGTATTACGTGATACTTTGCAAAGTATTATATGATACTTGGCCAAGTATCACGTAATACTTTTTTATGGGTGTACAGCTGGCTTCGCAACCTGCTCGAAACAAGCACTAACAAGATTTTAAATCTAATGACCTATTTGGGTTAAGCCCTATGCATCTTGTACTCCTATAGAATCCACATTGCCACATTCCTGCCGTTTAGAGCGCATGCTATTGTTAATCGGCCAATAAAAGATTCGAGCATAGAAAAATATTTGCTGCCATTTAAATCTTTTTGAGCCTTTTGGAGTCTTAAAAATAGATGCATCTAAAAAAAAATCAAAACATGAAGAAAACAAATGACATCACCCAAGAAAAACTCGCAGACGCATTCAAGGCCGAAAGGTCGCATCTGCTTAGATACGCTTGCTACAGACTCGGCAACGAGGACGATGCCAAAGATGTGCTGCAAGACACTTTCCTGAGGCTGCACACACGAATTGCTGACGCAGACGACTTACAAATAAACAACTTACGCAGTTACATCTTCCGCACGTTAACGAATGTCTGTGCCAAATGGCAGACGGGTGCCAACAAAATCAAAACCATCCCATTGGACATGAGGATTGATGTGGCCGACACGCACTACATGGGCAACGAGGCCGAATACAGGCACATTGCCCGCTTGCTGACAGAGATTCCAGATGAACAGGCCGAAGTCATCCGACTCCGAATCTACGGTG
This sequence comes from uncultured Bacteroidaceae bacterium, assembly GCA_934293005.1. Taxonomy (GTDB): domain Bacteria; phylum Bacteroidota; class Bacteroidia; order Bacteroidales; family Bacteroidaceae; genus Minthosoma. The sequence continues at coordinate 6,673 of CAKQYA010000047.1, read as the reverse complement.
ACAACAGCTTTGCCGAGGTCGCTGAAATACTCTCTCTACCACTTCCTACGGTTAAATCACGCTTTCTCTATGGACTGGAGAAGCTCCGCAAGGGATTGAAAAAAACAATTAGCAACTATTAAACGACATGATTATGAATTGCAACGATTTCAAGAACAAGGTGGCTGACCTTTTCGACAAGAACATAGACATGCACACAGAGGCTCAAATGAACGAGCACATGGCCAACTGCCATGAGTGCAAAGCTTATTACGATGAACTGCGCGAAACCTTCAGCATGCTCCAACCTAAGGAGGCTGCCAATATGAGCAAGGCCAAGACCACACATCGCTTGTGGCACTATGCCGCCGCAGCAGCCGTTTTCCTTTTAGGTTTCATTATCGGCTGGAGCCATCTGTTCTCCACGCCAGCAGTAGCCGATGACACAAAACTCGCATTCATCCGACAGAGCATCCAGAGCGTGCAGAACGTGGGCAGTTTTCAGATGGAGGTTTACGCTCGCACCACGCAACAAGACAATTTCGCTCACTTCAGCCCTGGCATGCCATTCGTGAAGACCAACATCCAATTGCTAAGGCAGAACGACAGCCTTTTCTACCGCGTGGAAAAAGCCAATGGCCGCACGGTTGTATCAGATGGCCGCGAGCAATATATGTGGATACCCAATTCGCTCTACATCAAAGGAAGCCAAGAAACCAACTTCTTGGAGCATTTCACAAACCTGATGTTCCCAGAACGGCTGTTGGCCATGCAGGAATCGGCCATAGCGCTATCGAAGGAGAACAATGTGACTCAGACGGAAACCGACACTACCATAGTATTGACAGTTGAGGGCACAGAGAAATACAGCGACTTGCAACAACTCTTTGAGACAGGGCATATGGACGACTGCCGAACCATCGTCGAGAGCACCTTCACCAAGAACGACGGCCTGCTGCGTTTCGCAAAACTATGGGTCATCAAAGATGGCAAGAAAACCCTGTTGCTCCACATCGACAACATCCGTTACAACGTAATGCTCAACAAGGACGACATCACCCGTCTTCCAACAGCAGAATGGACAGACGACACTCAGCAGCAGCCCACATCCAGCAAACGCCTCAAACTGCTACAGAACGAGACCGCTCAACAAGCAGCTGAGCGCATCCTCAAAGCCATCCTGGCCAATGATGAGAGCCAAGCCGCAGAAGCTCTTATCTATTACAAGTCCGTCCTCCCACAACTTGCAAAGAACATGAAAGGCTGCAAAGTCTCTGCCTTTGAGACACGCAAAGACTCCTCCTATGTCGGCGTTTATGTCTTCTACACGCTGACCTTTCCCGAAGGCACACAAGAGAAACGTCACGTAGCCCTCCGCAACGACAACAAACAACATGTCTGGATTGTAGACGGAGGCTTATAAACAACTATACACACGCAAGTTTCTATAAAAAGCCTTCCCGTCGCTATCGGACGGGAAGGCTTTTTCCAATTCTTAAACCCAAATCGGTCATTAGATTTGGGTTAAACTTTGTGCTGACAATTATTTCACCATTACCTTGACTGCTTTATTGCCCTTTCGGACAATATACAATCCTTGTCCTGATATGCTGTTCAGTCTGACACCCGAAACAGAATAGACTTGCACATCGCCTTCGCCACCATCAGCAGCCACATTATCCACACCAGAAGGATCACCATAGCTGTAACCATACAGCACTACTCCCTTGGCACGGAATTCTTGACATGATGCGCCAGACGTGAGGTCTGCCTGGAAGCCAAGCACAATCTCCTTAGGCTCATCGAGAGTGAAATAGACACCATGGAAAAGACCGTCATTGTCAGCAGCCTTGTTGATAGGATAATACGCAACCGACTTCGTTGGGATTTCTTCGCTCGACAGGATATCCTCTGCTGCAAAGATATAAGCACGCGAACTCATATTGTATGTAGTGTTGTACTCAGCGCCCCAATAATACTTGCCGGCAGGAAGAGTCACCTTGCGATACAAGCGAGCATTGGCAGCATCACCTTCTTCATTGTTGCCAAGATCATCCCAAATGCCGATAGACAGGCAGTTGTATCCGGGATATTTGTCTATGCCATTCTTCACGCCTTCCCCACCCTTGTCTATCAAGAAGTTCTCCACAGTCCAATTGGCCGGGGTCGCAAATCGGGTTGCAACAGTCTGGTCAGCACGTGTGAAGTCGGCTCTTTCTATCAGATATTCTTCTGTTATGTCAGTAGCATCAATCTTCTCCGGCTGCCCACCTGCATTCTTGCCATTCTCCAAGAAGAAGGTGTAAGCATCATTCACGGCATTGTACATTGCTGTAACCTCCTCCATGCTTGAGGAAGCATCGAGTGTGCCAGCCTCATCGAGCACCTGCTTGAGCGTTTCATAGGCAGCAGCAGAGTAATAACCTGTATTATCATTGTATGTAAGTCCCTTGCACTTATTCTCTACATCCTTAACAAGTTCAAGGACTTTGACGTATGTCATGTCGCCATAAGTCAAAAGTTTCACGCCGCTTGCGCGAAGATTGGCTGTAGACACAGCGCTGAAATCAGCCTGAAATCCCAAATACACATCTTGAGTCTTGTCAAGAGTGAAGTATATGCCGCGGAATGTGCCATCAGTTGGAGCCAGTTTCACTTTCTCGTATGCTATACTTGCCACAGGAATCTCGTCTGTGTCGAGAATCGACTCGGAAGCAAAGATGTACAAATCATCGTTAGCTTCATCAGATGGGTATGAAGCTCCAAAGAAATAACGTCCTGCAGGAAGAGTGGCTTTCTGATATATTCGCGCATTATGAATGTCGTAGCCATTCTCTGCAAACGCATTATTATTCCACCACACTTCAATATGCAAGCAGTCAAAGCCTTTGATGCCGTCAATGCCAGCCTGATTGCCAAATCCATAATTTTCAACTATCCAATGCTTTGGCGCGCCAAATCGCTCTCCATTGTCGGTATCGTCTGTACGGGCAAAATTATCAGCCTCCTTCAGCACCTCGATGGTAATATCCTTGCTGTTAGCCTCTATCGGACTGCCGCCTGCATTCTTGCCGTTTTCCAGAAAATCTTTCACAGCACCCTGCAACGTGCTGTAAGCCTCGGAAAACTCGTCGGGTGTTGAATCTTCAGATATTTCCTCAGCAGCCTCTATGGCCGCTTGCAGACGGTCTGCAGCCTCTTTCTTGTAGAAGCCTGTGTTGTAGTTCACTTTAGCCTTGCCAAGAGTTTCGAATGCAGAGCCGACAAGTTCGTTAAGGGCATCAAAATCCATGTTGCCATAGTAATTGAGCTTCACTTCCTTCAGGCGGAACTCCTGCTGCTTTGCTCCATCCTTCAGGTTTGCTTGGAAACAGAGAGCCACATCCTGCTCTTCCTTTAGAGTGAAATACACACCATAAAACTTGGCTTTATCAGCCTTGTTCATCTGCGCAAAGGCTATAGCCTCACTTTCGATGGTTTCCGAAGGCAAAGGATTGTCAGCCACATACACAAACGCATTGTCGGTAAGATTGTAAGAGCTTTCCATCTTCGAGCCAAAGTAATAGCGTCCCGGCTCAAGATGCACGACACGATAGATGCGCGCATTGGCCAAATCACATGTGTATGGCTCAACATCTTCGCCCGACCACACGCCAAGGCTGAGAGTGTTGTATCCAGGATAGCTGTCAATACCGTTTCTGATTCCCTGAGAAGAATCGTCTCTTGGCACAGAATAGTTTTCAACAGTCCAGTTGGCAGGAGTGCCAAAACGAGAGCCCAATTCAGAAGCAGCGAAATCACTTCCTTCAAGCAGATGCAGCATTGTGCAGTCGGTAGCACCCTCCTCACTTGGAGCTCCAGCCTGATTCCTTCCGGAGGTGTTGAGTTTCTTGTATTCAGCATTAAGTTTCTCAATAACGACCTTCTGATTCGAGTCAGTCTCATTCACATATTGCTTTGCGTCCTCTATAGCACTTATAAAATCAAGCACACCATTCTTGCTATACCATCCAGTGTTATAGCTAACCTCTCCAAGCAGAGCCTTGGCCTTAGCCTCGTATGCATCGATGATTTCAGACAGGGACACCTTGTCAGTATTCTTCTCGAATGTCATCTGGAACACAGGCGCAAGCGCATTAGGCTTAGTGGAAGGTATCGTCACGCAAAGACCATCTATGGTCTGCACATACTCTACCTCTCCATAACCAATCAGCTCAATCTTCTTCACCTTGCCGGAATAATAATCGGAAGCCATTCCGAGCGACTTAAACGTGAACGCACTCTGTGCAGGCCATCTCATGATAGTGGCAAAAAGCGTGTCGTTGCGCTGGCAATAAGCCACATCCTTAGAGGAATAGTTGTTACCCTCATTAAAACCTTGGGCATTGAGCGAATGCGAACTCTCAGCCAAAGGGCCCTCGCCAAATGTCTTCCAAGGACGTGTGCCATAGATGCTGCTTGAGTTCACATCCATCCATTCCTTGATTTCGTTCAGCACAACCATTTCTTTGTCATCAATGGTGCCATCTCCCTTCACAGGAATGTTGAGAAGCAGGTTTCCGTTCTTGCTGACAATGTCCACAAGCATGTTGACCACCTGCTGCGCACTCTTGTACGAACCATTGTTGTACGTAGCTTGATTATAATGCCAGTCGCCAATGCATGTGCATGTCTGCCAATAGTCTTCTTGTATGCGGTCGGGGATGCCTCGCTCCACGTCCCACATCATATGCTTCTTCTGTGCAGAGGTGAGCTGCTTGCCTGTTACGATCACATTAGGCTTTCCACCATTCTTCTTTGCGCTGCGGTTGTAATAGTGCGCCAGAATATTTTGGCCTATCACATCGTCGCATCCATAGAACGGCATGGCCGTGTCGTCAAAATAAAGCATAGCTGGGTCATAATCGTCGATAAGTTCCAGCACACGGTTTTGGAACTTCATCTTATATCCTTCAGATGGCAAGCTTGCGCCATTGCCCCAATCCCATTGGCTATGTATGGTCCCAGAATTGTCCCAGCCTTGCGAGTGCTCATGATTCTGAGCATACAATTCTTGTGGGTCCAATCCCTTCCACCATTTTTCCGTGCCATCCGGATTGGGTTTGTATCCATCCTCCTTCGTCAAGTTGCCATCATAGTCTTGGGATGGCTCAAGCCATGTCCACGCATGACTGGCATGGATGCTCACGCCAAGAGGAAGTCCTGCCTTCTTGCAAGCATCGCTCCATCCCTTGATGATGTCTTTCTTCGGACCCACATTCACAGAATTCCACTCTTGATAAGGTGAATTCCAAAGGTCAAAATTGTCATGATGATTGCCCAAAGCCATGAAATAACGAGCCCCGACACGCTTATACAGTTCTACCAAAGCTTCAGGATTCCAGTTTTGAGCTTTCCAAGCATTACAAACATCCTTGAAGCCAAATACGTCTGGGTCACCAAAATGTTCATAATGCCATTGGTTCTGCCCTGAGCCCTCATAATACATGAAACGGGCATACCAGTCACCAGCCTCTGCTTGACATTGTGGTCCCCAATGAGCCCAGATGCCAAACTTCGCATCTTTAAACCATTCAGGACACTCCCAGGCATCCAATGATTCCCAAGCGGTAGTAAACTGACCTGTTTCAACAGGCACATTCCCTTTCTGAGCGTTTGCCGCCATAGAAGCAGCAACAAGCGCGGTTAGCAAACTTCTCTTATTCATAATAGATTAACAGTTAGGTTTTAATTCATTTTCACAATGCAAAGGTACTACTATTATCTGCCACAAACATCATACGTTATTTTCACAAAGTAGGACAATTTTATCATTTTATCATTAAAGGCATAGCCATAGCCAGTTTATCGTACCAATTAGTGCGGAACGTAGAAGATAAGATTGTGAGCTTTGCCAAAGTTGTGAGCTTTGCCAAAGAAAAGCGTGGTGTTCTTAAAAGCCAGTTCTTCGACAACTCGCAATATGGTGTCTACGCTGCAAGTACGAAGAAACGGATAATGAGACAAATGTTTCATAAGGCGTGTTGAAACTTCCTCAACACATGAGCCACCGCAAAGATATACGTACATCTGAGAGTGTAGAATCTCACAATATTGATAACCAAACAATGTGCATCTCAATCCCAAGGTGGAATCTATGATTTGAGCTAAAAGAGCATCAAATTGCTCCATAATCAAATAAATTCCTCCAAAAGGAGTGAGTTTCTCAGATTTTATTTGTACTTTTGCTATGTCATTCAGAGTTTTATTTATTTTTTATTTGCAACACTAAGATAAGTGAATTCTTCGGCGTGGCAAAATCCTGGGCAGCTTTTTGTTGCTCAAGTTCTTAAAAGGTTTAATTTATAAAATTAAGGTTTAATACGATAACATTAAGATACAAATATATAAAAATGGTTGCTGACCTGTGATGTAATAATGGGAAAACACAAATATTTTACATCCTCAAAAACTCCGTGAATTGTTATATTCTCGGGCAGGTGCAGCTGTGATAGAGATTTACTCGACGTGTTTCGATTTTTATAGTTAATAATACATAAATATTGGAGTTTATATACGTTTTTTTAATGTATTGCACCTTATCTTTGCTTATCGGAAATCATCCATAACCAAAGTAAAAGAAATAGAAAATGGCAAAGAGCAAAAAAGACTTTACATTACTTCTCATTGCGCTCTTTTGCAGTTCTTTGGCTCA
>CAKQYA010000046.1 GCA_934293005.1 uncultured Bacteroidaceae bacterium | reverse complement strand
TGGCAAAATCCTGAGCAACTTTTTGTTGCTCAGGTACTTATAAAAAACGTTAAAGTATAATGCTGCGGAAATAAGGTATATATAATTTTTCTATTGTTCTTATGGCTCTATCTGATAATAAATATCCTACTTTGAGAGAAACACGCTTCGTTGATTTGATGCAAAAACGAATCTTTGACGTCCTTATCGTGGCTAATCCCTATGATGCTTTCATGCTGGAAGACGATGGCCGCGTGGATGAAAAGATTTTTTATGAATATGCCAAATTGGGATTGAGGTATCCACCTCGTTTTATGAGAGCTTCTTCGAAAGATGAAGCTGAGGCTCTGATTGCAACTAAATCTTTTGACTTGGTGATTTGTATGCCAGGCACTGACAATAACGATGTTTTTGACATTGCTCGTGATATCAAAAATGAATTTCCTATGATGCCTATAGTTGTGCTCACTCCTTTTTCTCATGGCATAACGCGCCGTATGGAGAATGAGGACTTGAGCGCTTTTGAGTATGTTTTCTGTTGGTTGGGTAATACCGAACTTCTATTGTCTATAATAAAGCTCATAGAGGATAAAATGAATCTTGAGAATGACTTGGCTGCAGGAGTTCAGATGATACTTGTTGTTGAAGACAGCATCAGGTTTTATTCTTCGTTGTTGCCTTACTTGTATAAGTTTGTATTGCAGCAAAGTCTTGAATTCGCGACTGAAGCATTGAATTCACAATTGGAAATGCTTCGCATGCGAGGTCGTTCAAAGATTGTCTTGGCTCGTTCGTATGATGAAGCCTGGGGATTGTATGACAAATATAAGGACAATGTTTTGGGCGTTATTAGTGACTGTCGTTTCCCTATATCTCCAGACAGTGGTGAAAAAGATGAGTTGGCTGGATTCAAATTATTGAAAGCCATAAGGGCTGTGGATGAGTATGTGCCTTTGGTGATGGATTCAAATGAGACAGACAAGAAATTATTTGCAGACGAATGCGGAGCATCATTTATTGACAAGAACTCGAAGAAGTTGAGCCAAGATTTGAAAGATGTGCTGACAAGACAGTTTGGATTTGGTGATTTCATATTCCGTAATCCAGATACGATGGAGGAGATTGCAAGAGTGAGGAATTTGAAAGAATTGCAGAACAAGATATTCACTTTGCCAGCTGACTCGTTAAGTTATCATATACGTCATAACAATGTGTCACGTTGGTTGTCTTCGCGCGCAATTTTTCCTGTTGCAGAGTTTCTGAAAAAAATCACTTGGAAGGTTGAAAGGGATATCGACGCTCATAGGCAATACATCTTTGATGCTATTGTCAGTTATAGAAAAATGAAAAACCGCGGTGTGGTGGCAATCTTCCACAAAGACAGGTTTGACCATTACAGTCAATTTGCCCGCATAGGTGAAGGGTCGTTGGGTGGCAAGGGCAGAGGCTTGGCATTTTTGGATAACATAATTAAGAGACGCATTGATTTGAACGAGTATGAGAATGCGAGCGTGTCTATTCCAAAGACAGTGGTGCTATGCACTGACATTTTTGATGAGTTTATGGAGACAAACGGTCTGTATGAAGTGGCTCTGTCGAATGTGTCTGATGAGGAAATCTTGAAGTGTTTCTTGCGTGGACATTTGCCTAAGACGCTGGTGGAAGATTTGATGTCATTCACAGACGTAGTGAATGGTCCTTTGGCAATCCGTTCATCCTCTTTGCTTGAGGATAGTCATTATCAGCCGTTTGCTGGAATCTATTCCACTTATATGATACCTTGCGCTGGAGATAAATATCTAAGGCTTGAGATGCTGTCGAATGCGATCAAGGCCGTGTATGCGAGTGTGTTTTATCGTGCAAGCAAGGACTATATGGCTGCCACATCCAACGTGATAGACCAAGAGAAGATGGCTGTCATATTACAAGAGGTCGTCGGCCAGGAATATGCGAGCGGATTTTACCCGTCCATATCTGGTGTGGGCCGCAGCATCAATTATTATCCTATAGGTGACGAAAAGGCCGATGAGGGCATAGTGGAACTTGCTCTTGGCTTAGGTAAATATATTGTTGATGGAGGATTGTGTCTTAGAGTGTGTCCGAGTCATCCAGACAAGGTGTTGCAGACAAGCGAGATGGACATAGCATTGCGTGAGACTCAAACCAGTTTCTTCGCGCTGGACACTAAATCGTTAGATTCGGTGACCATGGGCGATGTGCATAATGACGCTGGTGAAGCATGTGATATAAAACGTGCTCATTCATATATGAAGTTCCAAGTGGATGATGCGTTCAACCTGAAACGCGTGACGGTAAGAGATGCAGATAAAGATGGTTCGCTGCAATGGGTAGTATCAACCTATGACCCGTATGATCAGTGTATATATGATGGTTACTATGAAGGCAAGAATAGAAAGATTGTCTCTTTTTCTGGCGTGTTGCAGAATGGTGTCTTCCCTCTGCCAGAACTGTTGCAGAAAGTGTTGCGTTATGGACAGCAGGAGATGGGACGTCCTGTAGAGATTGAGTTTGCTGTTAATTTGAATAAAGACAGATCGGGCGAGTTTTATCTCTTGCAGATTCGTCCTATGGTTGACAATATGATGCAGCTGGATGAAGACCTGTCTCTACTTGAAGACAAACAATGTGTGGTGCGCAGCCACAATGCAATAGGCCATGGCATCGTCAATGATGTGTATGACATTGTTTATGTGAAGACCGATGGATATACTGCGTCAAATAATCCTGTCATTGCTGAAGAGGTGGAAAAAATCAATCGTGGGTTCCTCAACAGGGGGGAGAATTATGTGTTGATAGGTCCAGGCCGATGGGGATCAAGCGATTCATGGCTTGGGGTACCTGTGAAATGGCCTAATATCTCAGGAGCGAAGGTTATTGTGGAAGCTGGCTTGAAGAATTTCCGTGTGGAGCCAAGTCAAGGCACACATTTCTTCCAAAATTTGACGAGCATGGGTGTAGGATATTTCACTGTCAACGATTTCATAGGAGATGGCGTTTATGACATTGAACTTCTCGATTCAATGCCAGCGGTGGAGGAAACTGCGCATGTGCGTCATGTGAGGTTTGACCATCCTATTGTAATCAAGATTGATGGGATGAAGAAAGAAGGTGTCGTGCTGAAATAAAGATGCATACATGTGGCCTTTATAAGCAAACATGCTTAATAAAGAAGAGAGGACACTAAAGTCATTCATGCTTTAGTGTCCTCTCTTGTCTGCTCCCCACATCATCTTGCGTCTAAGAGTGGAGAAGAAGCTTTGGTCTTCTGCAATGACCACATTTATGTTGTATGGCGCTTTGCTGATGTGCAGCTGTATGTTGTCTGGATAGCTTTGACTGCGTCCGTCAAAAGAAATGAGGAAACTATTGCTGCGGCTCTCAACGGTAAGTGTTATTTCACTGTTGTCGCACAGAACTATCGGACGCATGTTGAGGCTGTGTGGAGCTACAGGCGTAAGGCATATCGTGTCGCTCTGTGGCACTATTATAGGTCCGCCTACACTGAGCGAGTATGCAGTGCTGCCTGTAGGCGTGCTGATGATGAGTCCGTCAGCTTGGTAAGTGGTGAGGTGCTCGCCGTTCACGTTTGTGTGTATGGTTATCATTGATGATATGTCGTGCTTGAGAATGGCAATCTCGTTGAGCGCGTATGGATAACCGTTGATGGTGGCGTCATCGCATGTCATCTGCAACACGCTATGACTTTGTGTCTTAAAGTGTCCGTCGCAGATGTTGCTGATAGTGTCTACGATGCTTTCAGGAGAAAAGCTGGCGAGAAAACCGAGGCGTCCAGCGTTGATGCCCACAATTGGAATATTCTTATGTGCCACCTTGCTTGCTGTGTCGAGAAAGGTGCCGTCGCCTCCTATGCAGACAACGTAGTCGGCTGTGAAGTTGCAGTCTGTTATCACCTCGCATTCTGGCAAGTTGATGTGGGGTATTGTTAGAAGGAATTTGTAGAATGGCTCATATACGGCAATGTCTGCATGTCTTTTTTTCGCAATGTCGAAGAAACTTTGTACAGCCGAGCATTTATGCTCTTGATAGACATTGCCGAAGAGGGCAAACTTTATGTTTTTAGTCATATTTAATGATAATAATTTGTCTTGTGTGTGAAAAAACCGTATTTTTGCAATTGATTGCGATTGCAAAGTTACAGAATATAATTGATATTATGCTTTGTGACGAGTGTAAATATGCTTTACAAACGGTAAATGATAATATACAAACCTTTAAACTATAAAAACTAAAGAACATTATGGAAGAACTCAGCATTCTTGAGCTTGCGTCGAAAGGCGGTTGGATTATGATTGTGCTGGCTGTCATGTCAGTTATTGCGGTATTCATTTTTGTGGAGCGTTTTCTTGCAATCCGCAATGCTGGACATGACGATAAGTTGTTTATGGATCGTATTCGCGACTATATTAAGAACAATGATATCTCGTCTGCCGTCAATTTCTGCCGTGTCACAAATACAGCAGCTGCTCGCATCATAGAGCGAGGCATCAGCCGTATGGGCAAACCCGCTGCTGAGATTCAGACAGCCATAGAGAACACTGGCAATCTGGAGATTGCCATAATGGAAAGACGTCTGCCTGTGTTGGCAACAATAGCAGGCGGTGCGCCAATGATAGGTTTTCTCGGCACAGTGATAGGTATGGTCGAAGCCTTTTGGCAGATGAGCAATGCTGGCGGCAATATTGATATCAGCCTGCTTTCTGGTGGTATCTACCAAGCCATGATCACTACAGTGGGTGGCCTTGTGGTTGGCATCATAGCTTTGTTTGCCTACAATTATCTTGTGTCTAAGGTCGACAGCGTGGTCAATGAGATTGAGGCCAAGTCACTAACGTTTATGGATATCATCAGTGAGGAGGAGAAATAAGTATGTTCAAGAGACGTGTAAAGGTGTCGCCAACGTTTAATATGGCATCGATGACTGACATCATTTTCTTGTTGCTTATCTTTTTCATGATAACAAGCACGATGGTGGCTCCAAATGCAATAAAGGTGCTTTTGCCTCAGGGTAAGAAGCAAACCACGGTGAAAGCTACAGCGCGTGTGGTGCTTGACAAGGATCTGAACCTCTATGCTGCTTTGGGCAATGAGGAAGAGAAGCCAGTGGCTTTGGAAGATCTGCCGGCATTGTTGAAAACGCAAGTGAATGATTCAACAGAACTGTTCGTGTCGCTTTATGCTGATGAATCAGTGCCGTACAAGAATATTGTGGAAATATTAAGCGTGGCTAATGAAAACCATTTCAAGATGGTATTGGCTACACGCCCTCCATCAAAAGAATGAGTAATCAGTCCACCATCGAGAAATGAGTAATAAGAAAGATAAATTGATAGCCTTGGTGGCAGCGATTGTGTTTCACGCTTTGCTTCTGCTTCTTCTTGCTTTTTTGACCATTCATAAGGCTAAGATTGACAAGGAGAGAGAAGATGGAGTGCCTGTGTTGCTTGGCCAGGTAGAAGATGCTGCTGGCGAAGACATGGGCGGACTGCCTGTAGATGCTGGTGAAGCTGAAGAAGACGTTGATGGTGCTGGAGAACATGAACCAGAGGTGGAATCTGTGCCAGTAGCACCAGCTCCTCACAAGTCGCAGCCAAAGATTGAAGAACATAAGCCTGCCAAGCGTGAGGATGTGGCGCAACCTAAAAAAAAATCGGATGCTAAACCAGTCATCACGCAAGATAAAGAAAAATCTGTGACTGCTGAAGAGACGGCTCGCAAGAAGGCCGCAGAAGATGCGGCTCGCAGGAAGACCGCAGAAGAGACTGCTCGCAAGAAGGCCGCAGAAGATGCGGCTCGCAGGAAGGCCGCAGAAGATGCAGCTCGCAAGAAAGCCGCAGAAGATGCAGCTCGCAAGAAGGCCGCAGAAGATGCAGCTCGCAAGAAGGCCGCAGAAGATGCAGCTAAAGCAGCGGCTAATAACCGTGTTGCTGGTGCATTTGGTTCTGGTGGTAACAAAGGTGACAGCGGAAACACTTCAGGCAAAGGAAATCAGGGAAGTGCTACTGGCGACAGCAATGTAGGCAGCAGTACAGGACATGGAGGCTTGGGCACAGGCACTACAGCGAGAGTGGGCAACCGCACTGTGGTTTATTTGGCGAAGCCTGCATATGCTGACTCTCAGAGTGAGGGTACAGTGATTGTGGCAATACGGGTTGATGCGGCTGGAAAGGTGATAAGCGCGAGTGTGACTCGAAGCACCACTTCTTCTTCTGCATTGAAGAGTGCGGCTGTAGCTGCAGCTAAACAGTCGAAATTTTCTGAGGGCAATGCTGTGGAGAGCGGCACTATCACTTATAGGTTTAAACTTAAATAATGGAGTAATATGATTTATGTGTTTCTTGCAACAGGCTTCGAAGAAGTCGAGGCCATAGGTCCTGTTGACATTTGCCGTCGTGCAGGACTTGCTGTAAAGACAGTGTCTGTAAGCGGTGATGCTGTGGTGAAAGGTGCTCATGGCGTAGGCATTGTAGCCGACAGTCTTTTCGAAGACAATGATTATAATGACGCTGATATGCTTTTCCTTCCTGGTGGCATGCCAGGCTCTACAAATCTTGACGAGCATGAAGGGCTGCGCAAGGTCATCTTGAGGCATAATGAGGAAGGCAAGCCACTGGCGGCTATATGTGCTGCTCCGATGGTTTATGGAAAACTTGGATTGCTGCGTGGAAAGAAGGCCACATGTTATCCTGGCTTTGAAAGTTTCCTTGATGGTGCAGATTATACAGCTGCTATTGTTCAGCGTGACGGAGTGTTGTTTACGGGCAATGGTCCCGCTGCAGCTTTTGCTCTTGGTTATGAGATGGTGAAGTATTTGTCAAGCGAGCAACAGGCAGAAATGCTTAAAGAGGGCATGATGTATAATGTGCTTTTAGGTAAGTAGGCATTCGAGAGTATTATTTTCAGTATAAGTGGGATGCTTTCTCTTTTGACAGTATATCTTCAACGCATTTATACTTTCTGTATCCTGTCACTATACTCGTTTATATAACTATACTTGCATGAAATCTTTAAACAGAATAAACATCTGTAATAGAGTATGGCATGTCAAATTATAGATAGTACAGAACACCTGTTGGAGTGAAACGAAAGTGTTGCTAACGAACCTTGTGTATGGACGAAACTCTCATTTCTAAAATAGACAAACAGATATTATGAATGCTGTAGTGATTGTCGCAGGCGGTAAAGGACTGCGCATGGGAACAGATGTGCCCAAGCAATTTCTGCCTATTGGAGGCAAGCCGGTATTGATGCGTACAATAGATCGTTTCTATGAATACGACAGAGACATGCATGTTGTGTTGGTTCTTCCTGAAACACAGCAGGATTATTGGCATCAACTATGCGCGAAGTATCATTTCACAGTTCCGCATAATGTAGTCAATGGTGGGGGCACACGATTCCATTCTGTACGGAATGGCTTGGCTTGTGTCCCGAAACAGACAGTGTTGGTTGGTGTGCATGATGGAGTGAGGCCTTTTGTTTCTGTAGCTACAATCAAGGCATGCTATGATGAGGCAGTACGTTCGGGAGCTGCTGTGCCTGTGACACCTGTGGTGGAAACGCTGAGGCATGTGGGGGTGAATGGCGCATCGGAGACTGTGACACGAAAAGACTATAAGCTTGTCCAGACTCCGCAGGTTTTTGACGCCAAGCTGCTTCTTGAGGCATATAAGCAGGATTATGTGGATTTCTTCACAGATGATGCTTCAGTGATTGAGCGTTATGGGCATTCTGTGACGCTTGTTGAAGGTAATCGGGAGAATATTAAGATTACCACTCCATTTGACATTGCTGTGGCAGAAGCTCTTGTTTGTCCCAAAGGATAGCACACACATTATCCTTAATATGTCTTGCGGCTAATGCCTGTAGTGCTGCTTCATATTGCTTTATTCTTCACAATATTGCCTGCGCTTTATCAGCATCTTGCTTCCGTCTGCATTTGGCTATAGTCAGCTATGTCCACGATGCTGTTCGTGGCTCCTTATGTGCAACAAATAATATCAAGAGTCGGAACTTGACGACCAATTCGGTACTGATTGTTGTGTGAGTGTAGACAATTTATTGGATTATTTATTATAAGTGGTTTGTCATACTTATTATAATTTTAATAGTAGCATGGCACATATATGATGTGCCGTCGCATTTTAAACATATCTTTTATCATGTCACAACAACAAAACAAGGTTTGCATTGAACAACAGGTCCATGAAGATCTTCATAGATATTTGATGTCGATAGGCAGAGTGGATGAGCATTTTCCCGATGCCCCCGATATAGAGTCGCATTGGCCTAAGATAGGTGATAGTTATTTGCCTGATGCTGTTAGAGAGTTCAACTCATATCCAACAGTAGCATTGGGATGGGTCATGTTTATTGGCATGGCTGTTGCAAAATATTGGGATGATGATTGGAATCTTTACAGCCGTGTTCCTGATCTTTATAAGTATTTGCGTGATCGCATAGATTTTGACCATATGGATGACTACATCTGTGTGAATGTGCTGTCGCTTGGCACAGAACAGCATAAGGCTCTTTCTGCAGTGGTGGGCGAGTGCGCCTCGCGTACTTATAATTTCCTCTGCCATCAGAATCTTGAGCCTGGTACGCAACAAGCGTTCCGTGCTTTTGTAGATGCTTTGCATCAGATGTATTTGATGGGTGCTGCCATGCAGTTGAAGGCTATGGGGTATCACATGACAAGATTGGATGAGTGATTTTTTTATGGTTGTTTGTTAATGGCCTTTAGGTAATAGAACCTGTTTTACGTAGATAATCAATTTTTATGTGATCAAAGTGCGCTACAGCTTAATTGCAGGATGGTGAATGTATATTTGAATGATCAAAAACATGACAATAGATGAAATCACACATAGGGCAGATTGTTTGCCTGCTTCTAATATTGCTGTTGAAGTCAATGAAACATTAGCCGAGCATGATTGCGTTGTCATAACGGCTCCACCAGGAGCAGGCAAATCCACTCTTCTTCCCCTTACAATATTGGCTGGACTTGGTGGCATAATGGGCTCTGAGCATGATTGCGATCGCATTATTATGCTTGAGCCTCGGAGGCTGGCTGCACGTCAGATAGCTGAGCGTATGGCAGATATGCTGGGTGAGCGTGTCGGACAAACTGTAGGCTATCGTGTGCGCTTTGAAAATAAGGTTTCCGTTTCGACGAAGGTTGAAGTCGTAACAGAGGGTATTCTTGCTCGCATGCTTGTGAGCGACCCGACGCTTGAGAATGTGTCGGTTGTCATTTTTGATGAGTTTCATGAACGAAGCATCAGTTCTGATCTAGCATTGGCTCTAACCCGTCAATGTCATGAAATACTGCGGCCAGATTTGAAGATTGTAATCATGTCTGCCACAATAGATGCGACAGCCATTTGTGATGCGCTTCACGCTCCGCTTGTAGAGAGTGCTGGACGTATGTATCCTGTTGATGTTTGTCATTCGGATGAGACTTTAGAAGTGAAGGATATTGCTGTCAAAGTGGCGGCTGCTGTATCACGTGCTCATAGAGAGCATGAAGGTGATGTGTTGGCATTCCTTCCAGGGCAAGGCGACATCATGCAGTGTGCCCATTTGCTTGGCGATAGTCTTTCGCCAACAGTGGTGTACCCGCTCTATGGCAATCTGTCGGCCGAGCATCAAAGGTGTGCCATTGCCTCTTCGCGTGAAGGCGGACGTAAGGTTGTGCTTGCCACACCAATAGCAGAGACGTCAATCACCATTGAAGGGGTGCGGCTGGTGGTCGATTCTGGCTATTGCCGTAAACTTGTCTATGATTCACGTACAGGAATGTCGCATCTTGACACTGTGCGCATCAGCAATGACATGGCATCTCAGCGTGCGGGCCGTGCGGGCCGAACAGCTCCCGGCACATGCTATCGCTTGTGGACCAAGTCTTCTGAACATCGCATGGATGAGCATCGCACCCCTGAGATATTAGAGGCCGACCTTGCACCATTGGTGCTTTGCGTTGCTGCTTTTGGAGAAAATGATCCTCTCTATCTTCCTTGGCTCACTCCGCCGCCATCCGCTGCGTTGGCTCATGCGAAGAATCTTCTTAAGCTTCTTGGCGCTATTGATGACGATGGACGTATCACTCCGCTTGGCAAAAGCATGTCTCAGATGCCGTGTCATCCGCGCATTTCAAGGATGATGATAGGAGCAGATACCGTGTCCTTGAAATGCCTTGCTTGCGATGTGGCAGCTGTGCTTGAAGAAAAAGATCCATTGTCTCAACAAACAGAACAAGGAGCAGACCTTAGCATTCGTTTAAGTGCGCTTCGTGCTGCAAGATGTCGGCAATATCAAGGGAAGTGGATGCGCATAGTGCAGATAGCGCGTGAATATTACCGTATGATGAGGCTGCAAGAGGATGACAGTGATGTCTGTCCAGAGGATATAGGTCGTCTCGTGGCTATAGCTTATCCAGAAAGAGTAGCTAAGTCTGTGGATGGCATTGGCTGCTATAGGTTGGCAAGCGGATTGACGGTGAATCTCCACAAAGATGATACTTTGACGCCTTATCCTTGGCTTTCTATAGCTTCGCTCAATGCGTCAGACAAAGGTGGCCGTGTGTTTCTTGCGGCTCCTTTGCGTGAGGATGATATTGCGACGCGTCAACGTGACAATATTTCTTGGGATTCAAAAGACGGTTCTGTGGTTATGAAGAGAGAGCGTGTCATAGGATCATTGGTGGTGGATAGCGTCCCTTTGCATAATGCCGACAAGAATGCTGTTTTATCTGTTATTTGTGAGGCTGCTCAAAAAGATGGCCTGAGCATGTTCGATTGGAATGAGAGTGTGTCACGTCTGCAAATGCGTGTGGCTATGGTGTCGGCTTGGCACCCAGAACTGTCATTGCCTGACATTTCTGCCGACCATGTTCTTTCTGTAGCATCTTCGTGGCTTCCTTTCTATCTTGAACAGGGCGGACGCATCCGCACTACTATAAGTGAATTTAAGAAGATAGATATGGCGGAGGTTCTTTGGACACTCATTCCATATGATAAACAGCAAGAGGTGGATCGTCTTGCGCCCAGCCATATAGTCGTTCCTTCGGGCAGCAAGATACGGGTGGATTATCGTCATGGAGCATCGGCGCCTGTGCTGAGTGTGCGTTTGCAGGAATGCTTCGGCATGGAACGTACACCCTGTGTTGATGGAGGAAGGTTGCCTGTATTGATGGAATTGCTTTCTCCAGGCTTCAAGCCTGTGCAGCTCACACGGGATCTCAGCAGTTTTTGGAGAGATGCTTATTATGACGTTCGTAAAGAATTGCGCCGCAGGTATCCTAAACATTATTGGCCGGAGAATCCTATGGAGGCAGAGGCGGTGAAAGGCGTGAAAAGATAAGCGATCCATCGTGAAAAAAGCGTGTTTGTTTTGTTAAGTCTTCAACTTGTGCTATCTTTGCGCTTAAACCCAAATTGGTCATTAGATTTCATATCTTGTTAGTGTTTGTGTCGAGCAGGTTGCAACAGCCAGTGTTGAAGGCATAGCGGGCTATGTCGAAACGCCAATGGAAGCAAGATGCCTAAAGAAACGCTGGCAAGAGTTGAAAAGGAGCAATAATGTCATCATAAACTTTCAGTTTCGGTCTAATGGCCTATTGGGGTTAAATAGTTTGTTAATTATTATAACTCGCTCTAAATTGGACTTTGATTGAAAATCAAGAAGTTGGGCGTTTGCCTATATTATATAGGTAACAATAT
>CAKQYA010000045.1 GCA_934293005.1 uncultured Bacteroidaceae bacterium | reverse complement strand
GCGCCTCATTTTCATTATACAGGTGTTTAGTTACCTTTTGCGGAGATATTCATTTTTGTTTTATAGAGGAAAGATATTAAAAACAAAGGACAAGTCAAAAGGGAAACTGATGAATATGGCAAGCAGACAAGGTTTTTTAAAGCATTTGTGATGCGTGTCTGGAATAAAAGTGCTATATTTGTGATTGAAACCATCGCAATCTAATGACCTATTAGGGGTTAAGGATGTGATTTGCTTGTTAACCACAATAATATATCGTTAGACTATATGAAAATGACAAAGATGATGGCCATGTGTGTTGGGATGGCATTTCCATTGGGAATGTTTGCTCAGACTGAAAGCGTGTCACGCTATGAAGTGACAGACCACATGCAGCAGACAATAGATGGCTTTGGAGCCAGTGATGCATGGAGCATGTGGCAGATAGGTGAATGGGATGATTCGCTTCAGGTGAAAGTGGCCGATTGGCTCTTCTCAAAAGATAAAGGCATAGGACTCAGCGTGTGGCGATTCAATGCAGGTGCAGGCAGTGCCAGCCAAGGCGACTCAGCTCAGATAAACCGTGACACGCGCACAGAATATTTTGAGAAGCAGACAGGACAGCGCCGTTTCTTGCGGCTGGCCAAGGAGAGAGGAGTGCCCACGTTCTTGGCGTTCTACAACTCGCCTCCAGTGACTCTCACTCAGAATGGCCTCGCCACCAATACAGGCCGTGGCGGCACTCTCAACCTTCGTGAAGACTCGTATGGCGCATTTGCCTCTTATATTGCAGATATGCTGGAAACAGCCAAGAAAGAAGACGGCATCAACTTCGGCTATGTGTGTCCGGTGAATGAGCCCGATGGACATTGGAACTGGCAAGGGCCAAAGCAGGAAGGCACGCCGGCCACCAACAGAGAGATAGCGCGTGTGGCTCGACATCTTGACTATGAATTGCAGAAAAGAAAACTCGACACGAAGATACTCATCAATGAGTCGAGCGACCTGCGCTGCATGCTTGGCGTGCATGAGACAGATTGGCAGCGTGGCAATCAGATACAATGTTTCTGGAACCCAGACTCGGCCGACACCTATGTGGGCAATCTGAGAAGTGTGGCAGACGTGATGGCTGGCCATTCGTATTGGACAAACACACCAGTGCTGTCACCGTCGGATCCTGAATATGCCACAAAAGGATTGTATGGCTACCGCAAGCGTGTGGCCGATGCGCTGAAGAGAGTGGGCAAGGGATTCTGGATGACAGAGCTGTGCATCATGGGCAATGATGAAGAGATACATGGAGGAGGAGGCTTCGACTTCACAATGGAGGTGGCCCTCTATGTGGCACGTGTGATGCATTATGACCTGACGGTGGCAAATGCGCGTTCATGGCAATGGTGGCGCGCTGCAGGCGGCAATTATAAAGATGGCCTCATACGCATGTATGTGAAAGGAGAACGCCTTGGACGAGGAATGGGCGTGGCAAACCAAAACATGGTGCGCGACTCCAAACTGATGTGGACCATAGGCAATTACTCGCGCTTTGTGCGTCCAGGCGCTGTGCGCCTTGACATGGGAGGCGATATGTCGGCACAAGGCTTGATGCTCTCTGCATATAAGAATGCTGATGGCACAATGGCGATAGTGGCGATAAACTATTCAGGTGATGACCGCAAGGTGGCTCTCAGCATGCCTAAAGACATGCGCAAGAAAACAAAAGCAGAAGTCTACAGGACGTCGGATGCAGAAGGTGAGAACTTGAAGCATGTGGGTGAGATGAAGCTTGACAGAGTGGTTTTGCCTGCTCGTTCTGTGACTACATTGCTTGTAAAGTAGGTACTCAAAATTATTTTTTAATATCAATGAAGGCCGTTCTGATTATAGCCGGCTGATTACACATGAAGATGAAAGATTCTGTTATAATAGTTTCAGGAGGCATGGACTCTGTGACCATGCTCTATGAATATAAAGACACGATAGCCCTCGGAGTGTCGTTTGACTACGGGAGCAATCACAATGACAAGGAAATACCTTTGGCAAGAATGCATTGCGAGCGACTTGACATCCCGCATATAGTCATTCCGCTTGGGTTCATGCACCAATACTTCAAGTCGTCGCTGCTCGAGGGGGCTGATGCCATACCAGAGGGACACTATGCCGCAGACAATATGGCATCTACCGTTGTGCCTTTCCGCAATGGCATAATGCTGGCGATAGCCTGCGGACTGGCCGAGAGCCGTGGACTGAAGAGGGTGATGATAGCCAACCATGGCGGAGACCACAATATCTATCCCGACTGCCGTGAGTCGTTCATACGTTCCATGAGTCGGGCGATGGAGGATGGCACAGATACCAAAGTGGAGGTTTTTGCCCCATACACTAACATCACCAAGGCCGACATTGCCAGACGGGGCAAGAGGCTCGGATTGGACTACAGCGAGACATGGTCGTGCTATAAGGGCGGTGACAAGCACTGCGGCAAGTGTGGCACATGCATAGAGCGCAAGGAAGCTCTGGCTGAAGCTGGCATAGAAGACACCACAGAGTATGCCGGCTGATGCATGTGGCGCAATGGAAATGCGTTGCATGCAAATGAACAGGCTTGCATGGACAATAATGACAGTGTGAAGAATGTGCAGTTATGCTTTTTCTGTCTTTTAATGCAAAAAAACAGAAAAATGTTTTGAAGATATGTCAAATAATACTATCTTTGCACCGAAATAATAAGAAAATGACAACAAATAGTAACATAGCACTCATTAGCCTACTTTCCCTACGACTTACAAGGCCGCAGGTGGGAAAGGCGTGTGCATGCTATGTAGCATAAAGACATAACAACATAATTCAAACCTTTCTCACGGCAGTGGGAAAGGTTTGTTTTTTTATGCGAACATCAGTCTTTGTCATTGCCTTGGGAAAATAATAAAAACAAAATAATATGGCAGATAGATTATTTATTTTCGACACTACGCTTCGAGATGGCGAGCAGGTGCCAGGATGTCAGCTCAACACTGTTGAGAAGATTCAGGTGGCAAAGCAGTTGGAAGCTTTGGGCGTGGATGTCATTGAGGCAGGATTCCCTGTATCCAGTCCTGGCGATTTCAATAGTGTGGTAGAAATCTCAAAAGCCGTGACATGGCCTACAATATGTGCTCTCACACGCGCTGTGGAGAAAGACATAGATGTGGCGGCCGAGGCTTTGCAGTATGCTAAGCACAAGCGCATACACACAGGCATTGGCACATCTCCATCGCACATCAAGTATAAGTTCAACTCGACTCCAGAGGAAATCATCGAGCGTGCCGTGGCTGCAGTGAAGTATGCCAAGCGTTATGTGGAGGATGTGGAGTTTTACGCAGAGGATGCAGGGCGCACAGACAACGAATATTTGGCGCGTGTCATAGACGCTGTGACAAAGGCAGGCGCCACTGTGTGCAATATTCCCGACACCACAGGCTTCCGTTTGCCTAATGAGTATCACGAGAAGATAAAATATCTATATGAGCATGTTGATGCTTTTGCTGCAGGCAAATCAATCCTCTCAACCCATTGTCACAACGACCTTGGCATGGCCACGGCCAACACTGTGGCAGGTGTGCTTGGAGGAGCGCGACAGGTGGAGGTGACAATCAATGGCATCGGTGAGCGTGCAGGCAACACATCGCTTGAAGAGGTGGCAATGATCTTCAAGACGCACCCCGACCTTGGCATTGAGACCAACATCAACACGACAAAGATTTACCCCACAAGCCGCATGGTGTCAAGTTTGATGAACATGCCAGTGCAGCCCAACAAGGCCATTGTGGGCAAGAATGCCTTCGCTCATTCAAGCGGCATACATCAGGATGGCGTGTTGAAGAATGCTAGCACATACGAGATCATGGATCCTAAAGATGTCGGCATCGACGACAATGCCATTGTGCTGACAGCGCGCTCAGGCCGTGCAGCTCTGAAGCATCGTCTGCATGTGAACGGCGTGGAAGTAGAAGGAGAGAAGCTTGACAAGATTTACGAGCAATTTCTCAAGCTGGCAGACAAGAAGAAGGAAGTCACAGACGATGATGTGCTTGTGCTGGCAGGAGCAGACCGTTCCGACACGCATGAGATCAAGCTTGATTACCTTCAAGTCACTACTGGCATGGGCGTGAAGAGTGTAGCTTCCATTGGATTGGCTATTGCCAAGGAGCATTTTGAGGCTGCTGCGACAGGCAACGGTCCTGTGGATGCGGCCATCAAGGCACTCAAGAAAATCATCAATCGTGAGATGACATTGAAGGAATTCACTATTCAGGCTATATCTAAGGGTTCTGACGATATGGGAAAGGTGCATATGCAGGTTGAGTATGACGGACACGTCTATTATGGTTTCGGAGCCAACACCGATATTGTCACAGCTTCTGTGGAGGCATATATTGATTGTATAAATAAGTTCAGGAAGTAGGATGAGCATTGGGCTTTGTCGTATTCTGCTTATTTCAATCAAAGGGAAATAATGTGCAAAGAGGTTTAAAGCCTAAAAGAAAAACTGCAATTTATAGAAAGGTATAAAAATGAACAAAGATAATAATATTTGCAATGCATGTGATGGCTCTCGTCCTTCAGAGGGGAAAGCGCCAGTGAGGCAAAAGGGTGCCACATTGTTTGATAAGATATGGAACGCTCACGTTGTTCAAAACGTGGAAGACGGCCCTACACAGTTGTATATAGATCGTCTGTATGCTCACGAGGTGACATCACCTCAGGCTTTTGACACGTTGCGCGACAAAGGCATCAAGGTGTTTCGCCCAGACCATGTTGTAGCCATGCCTGACCACAACACACCGTCGGACCAACAGGAGCGCATAGACGATCCTGTGGGACGCAAGCAGGTTGAGACTCTTGCTGCCAACTGTGCCGAGTTTGGCATCAAGCATTTCGCAATGGGTACAAAGGACAATGGCATCATACATGTGGTGGGCCCAGAGAAAGCTCTTTCTCTTCCAGGCATGACAATAGTGTGTGGCGACTCCCACACATCCACACATGGCGCTGTGGGTGCCATCGCTATGGGCATAGGCACAAGTGAGGTGGCACAGGTGTTGGCTTCACAGTGCATTCTCCAGAGCAAGCCAAAGACGATGAGGATAAACATTGAGGGTGAGTTGCCCAAGTGCACCACAGCCAAAGATGTGGCCCTTTATATCATGGCTCAGATGACAACATCTGGCGCTACAGGCTATGCAGTGGAATATGCAGGTTCGGCTATCCGAAATATGAGCATGGAGGGACGTCTCACTCTGTCGAACCTTTCTATAGAGATGGGTTCCCGTGCTGGACTTATTGCTCCTGATGAGACGACATTCGCTTATCTCAAGGGACGCGAGTATGCGCCAAAGGGTGAGGCATGGGACAAGGCTGTGGAAGAGTGGAAACAACTCTATTCAGATCCAGATGCTGTGTTTGACAAAGAAGTGACATATCGTGCAGAGGACATTGCTCCTCGCATCACTTATGGCACTAATCCTGGGGCAGGCATCGCCATTGATGAGAACATACCTGTAGCTGATGGCATGTCTGATTCGGAGAAGGAACAGTTTCTTGCCATGCTCGACTATATGCAGTTTGAACCAGGCCAAAAACTTGAGGGCACTCCAGTGGATTATTGTTTCCTCGGAGCCTGCACAAATGGCCGCATAGAAGACTTTCGCGCTTTTGCCTCAGTGGTGAAGGGCAAGAAGAAGGCCGACAATGTGGTGGCATGGATCGTTCCAGGCTCATGGCTTGTGCGTCAGCAGATTATAGACGAGGGCATTGACAAGATACTTGAGGATGCGGGCTTTGAGCTTCGTCTTCCATCATGCTCGGCTTGCTTGGCCATGAATCCCGACAAGGTGCCAGCAGGCAAACTTGCAATATCGACAAGCAACCGCAACTTCGTGGGACGTCAGGGACCAGGTGCGCGCACAATCCTTGCATCACCGCTTGTGGTTGCAGCAAGCGCCATAACGGGTGTGATCACTGACCCAAGAAAATTGTAAAGCTGTTTTCACAGCAATAGCATAAGACATCCGCAGCCATAAGGGAAATGGTTGTCAGGAACAAGTAACCCCAAATCGGCCATTAGACCGAAACAGAAAGACTGTGATGGCATTATTGCTTCTTTTCAACTCTTGTCTGCGTTTCTTTCGGCATCTTGCTTCCATTTGCGTTTCGACATAGCCAGCTATGCCTTCAACGCAGGCTGTTACAACCAGCTCGAAACAAACACTAACAAGAAATGAAATCTAAAGACCTATTTGGGGCAAAAGTGACAATTGAATCCATTTATATTTAATAAAGTCCCCTCATGTGTGATGACTGGCTCTATAGAGAGTGAGGCTGGCCTGCCACGATGGGGCATGAGAATAAATGAAAGAGAAATTTGACATCATACAGTCAACTTGCATTCCGATTGCAATTGACAATAACAATACGGATAATATTATCCCAGCTCGTTATTTGGCGTTCACAACACGTGATCCAAAGTTTTATGGAGATGCGTTCATGCACGATCTTCGTTACGATGCCAATAATGAGCCTATAGCAGACTTCGTGATGAACAAGCCTGAGTTTTCGGCAGCTCCAAGCAAGGGAGTGCATGAAATTATTGTTGGCGGACAGAACTGGGGGTCTGGTTCTTCGCGTGAACATGCTGCATGGGCCATAGCTGGTTATGGAGTGCGTGTGGTGATATCCAACTCGTTTGCTGACATTCACCGCAACAACTTGCTCAACTGTTTTGTGTTGCCAGTCATAGTGTCAAGAGAGTTTCAGCTTGAGCTTTTCAAGACCATTGAGGACAATCCTCAGGCAGAGGTGAAGGTGGATGTGCCAAATCAGACTGTCACCAATATCACAACAGGTCATTCGGAGCATTTCGACATCAACTCATATAAGAAGTATTGTTTGATGAATGCTTATGACGATATAGATTTCCTCCTTGCCAACAAAGACAAGATTGAAACCTTTGAGGACAGGAAATAGATTATACCAACTCGGTCATTAGATTTGGGTTTATAATCTAATGAACGAGTTGGAATTATGCCAAAAAGCAACAGAAGGATTTTGAATCATTCGAAATCCTTCTGTTGCTTTTTTTGTTTCCACCTCAGTCATAGGACTGAGAAATTATTCTTTCCAACTCTTGTCAGCGTTTCTTTCGGCATCTTGCTTCCATTTGCGTTTCGACATAGCCCGCTATGCCTTCAACGCAGGCTGTTGCAACCTGCTCGAAACAAACACTAACAAGATTTGAACTCTAATGACCGATTGGGGATCATTGTTTTTTATAGCATTTCCACACACTGTCAAGTTTTGCCTGTGGCAGTTTCTTAGAGACGAGGCTGACGAGAATCACTACGGGGAAACCGCCAACCATGGCGATGGCGCCGCAGTCGATAGGGTTGATGGCATTGCCGATCAGCATGTTGATGACGGTGAAGCCCACGCCCCAGATGAAGCATGCCCATACAGCAGATGTTGTCACGCCCTTCCAATAGAGGCCGAGCAGGAAAGGAGCCAAGAATGCTCCAGCCAATGCGCCCCAGCTGATGCCCATGAGTTGGGCAATGAATGTGGGCGGGTTGAGAGCTATGAGCACAGAAATGACGATGAAGAAGATGATGAGCACTCGCATCACCACAACCTTTCGGCGTTCAACCTTTATAGCCACATCGTCATCTATCTCCCCTTCTTTGACCTCGCCTTCCTGAGCTCTCTTGTCACGATAGATGAGGTCGAGCGTCATTGTAGACGATGATGTGAGCACGAGCGAAGCGAGGGTTGACATGGATGCTGAAAGCACGAGCACCATGACAAGGCCGATGAGCAAGTCGGAGTTGACCGCAGTGTCGAGCATTGTTGGTATGATGTCGTCGAATTTGTAGCTGTGTCTTGCTTCGTTCCACATCGGTTCGCCAAACAGACGTCCGAAACCTCCGAGGAAATAACATCCGCCAGCCACGATGAGCGCGAATAATGTTGATATGATAGTGCCGCGCTTGATTGCGTTTTCATCGGTGATGGAATAGAACTTGCCAACCATCTGAGGCAGTCCCCATGTGCCGAGTGATGTGAGTATGACCACCCCCATGAGGCTCATCGCGTTTGGTCCGAACCATGATGCGAAGTCGCCTGGCTGGAATGCATTGTATAGAGGGCTTTCAAGGTCGTGAGCTGTAGGAGTTGCTGATTTGAGTTTGCTGAATGCGTCGAAGAGACCTCCTTGCGAGTTGAGCACAACAAAAATGACTGCAACGATGCCGAAGAGCATCACTATGCCCTGAATGAAGTCGTTGATGGCTGTGGCTTTATAGCCGCCCAGAATGACATACACAGCAGTGAGCATGGCCATGATGATGATACAGTATTCGTATGGGATGTGAAACCCCATGTCGAAGAGTTTGGATATGCCGCTGTACACGCCAGCTGTGTATGGAATGAGAAACACGAAGGCGATGATGGAAGCCGCTATGCGCAAACCTTGGCTGCTAAAGCGTGTGCCGAAAAAGTCGGGCATGGTGCGTGAGTTGAGATGCTGTGTCATCACCTTGGTGCGTCGACCGAGGATGAGCCAAGCGAGCAGAGAGCCGATGATGGCGTTGCCCACGCCTATCCATGAACTTGCAATGCCGTATTTCCATCCGAATTGTCCGGCATAGCCCACGAAGACTACGGCGGAGAAATAACTGGTGCCATAGGCAAAAGCTGAGAGCCATGGGCCGACAGAGCGTCCGCCAAGCACGAAGCCATCAACGCTGTTGGCTTGCTTGCGTGAGTAGATTCCTACCGCCACAGTGATGGCAAGGAAGAGCAATGTAATGAGAATTTTGGTTAACATAGGAAAAAATGAAAGTTTCCCACCTCTGGTTCCTTATAAGCTCTCTCGCCATTCGGGTGCGTTCCATTTATCAGGAAGGCCTGGAGGCGGGGAGCCTGAGCGGATGTGGAGATATGGGAAGGTGAGTAATTGTGTTGATAAAATGTTTGTGTATGTAAAAGCTTGTGCAAGTTATTTTATGATGGCACCAAATGTTTTTCATTCCGTGCGGTGTCGTACATGTTTCGGCACTTCTAAAAACAAATCTCGGCAAGCCTTGATGACCTATTTGTGTTAAAAGAACATCACCTGCATCTGACACATGATAGCGTGATTGGCACCATGTTTGAAAGCTCCATTTATCATAGAAGCGCTTTTGTAGACGTATTGCAACTGCAGTCGGCAATATTTGTAGAACCAATATTGTATGCCTGCCACACCCTTGTGCTGGTCCATGTGGCGGTCTACATTATAATTGAAGAAATCGTATGAACCGACGAAGTCGACAGTCTTGCTTATTGGTGTGCGTCCTGTCACATACACGCCTCTGCTTGTGGCGTCTTTGTCTATTCCTTCAAGATATTCGCCTCGCACATGAAGGTATGGACAATCGTAGTTGAAACCAGCAGACCATCTGTTGCGTCTGTAGTCTTCGCCCACTTGTATCTCAGGCACGTAAGGTGATGTGGCGATGGCATGTCCCCTTCCGAGTTGTCCGGTGGCTACGAGTGTAAGTCCGTCGACAGGCTTCCAGTCGATGCGGCCGATGAAGTCTTTTTCAGCATTGCCATCCTTCTTGTTTATTCCTTGTCCGTTGAGAATATTCATTCTATAGGCAAGTTTCTTGTTGTTTGTTTCTCCAAAGAGAGCAAGTCCGAGGTCACGTCCGTATTGCAGACCGTACAGAGGGTCGCTGCCGCAGCCTGCAAGGTATGTGACGCCTTCGGAGCAGATGTCAATCATCTCAACTCTGGCAGGTGACAGTTCGTTTTCGTATGTGTATGCATTTTTGAATTGTCCGAAGCGCACGGTGAGTGCTTTGTTGTTGGTGATCCGGTAGTCGGTGTAATACTCCTGCACCACACTTGAGAAGTTGTGCATGAAGAGGAACGACCATCTGTCGGTAATCTTTGCGTCGGCCCAGAAGAGCACTCGTTTCATGAGGAAGGAATTGTCGTCCTCTGTCCTTGCGTTCTTGTTGTGTATATAGTTGTATCCAGCTTGTGCATAAGCATGAAGTTTGATGCGGCTTGCCAGGTCTTTAGACCAGTCGGGCATGTTGTCAAGTGTTTGCTGCAGTGCCGATTCGGTTTTTTTTGTGGAATCAATAGGTGAAGCTTCTTCTTGTGTGTCAGTCTTGAATGTGATCACTGTCTGTTGTTCGGCATTTGTGGTTATGTCTTCTGCATGCGCTTCGCTTGAGCAGATCCAGCCAGCGAGCATGGCTGCGACAAAGAATGATTTTGAATGCATTGGATAAAAAATTAGCTTTTAAATATTGAATAAATGTTTTGATTCTACAAAGGTAGCTATTTATTATGAATATGTGATTATATAAACGAAAAAATAAGCATTTTCCTTTCTATGTGATGCGCTTTAAGGGAATAAAGGTGTGATAATGAAATCAAGTTGCATGTTTTTGGTATCTTTTTCCATCATTTGGAGTATTTTTCTTATCTTTGCATCAATAATGCAATATGATTATGAAGAATATAGAAATAATGGACACGACGCTTCGTGATGGCGAGCAGACCAACGGCGTCAGTTTCGTGCCTCATGAGAAACTCATGATAGCGCGTATGCTGTTGCTCGATCTCAATGTTGACCGCATAGAGGTGGCGAGCGCACGTGTGTCGGATGGTGAGAAAGAAGCCGTCACGAGCATTTGCCGCTGGGCGCGCAGGGCAGGTTTGTTAGATAGGGTAGAGGTGCTTGGTTTTGTAGATGGCACCACGTCTATCGACTGGATAGCCGACTGTGGCTGTCAGACTATCAATCTGCTGTGCAAAGGCAGTGAGCGTCATTGCAAGTTTCAGTTGAAGAAGTCGCTGAGTGAGCATGTTGAAGACATAAAGCACAGCATAGCGTATGCAAAAGAGAAAGGCGTGAATGTCAACATATACATGGAAGACTGGTCTAACGGCATAAAAGACAATCCTGACTATGTGATGGCTTTTGTGGATGCTTTGCGCAATGAGGGAGTGATACGCTTTATGCTCCCAGACACGCTTGGCATTCTCAATCCAAGTCGCACGGCCGCCTTCATGCGCATGATGACGAGCCGTTATCCTGACATACATTTTGATTTTCATGCACACAACGATTATGACCTTGCGGTGGGCAATGTGTTGGCTGCCGTGATGGAGGGATGTTCGGGTGTGCATACATCCATAAATGGATTGGGTGAGCGCGCAGGCAATGCACCTCTATCGTCGGTGCAGGCTGTGCTCAATGACCATGCGCATTTTCACACTAATGTGCGTGAGGAGAATCTCTGCAAGGCGGCATCGCTTGTGGAGAGCATGGCAGGCATTGCCATACCGCCCAATAAACCGATTGTGGGTGATAGTGTTTTCACGCAGGTGGCAGGTGTGCATGCTGATGGCGACAAGAAGAACAACCTTTATTGCAACGATTTGTTGCCGGAGCGTTTTGGACGCAAGCGCGAGTATGCGCTTGGCAAGAACTCGGGCAAGGCGAATATTCTGAAGAATCTTGAAGAGCTTGGCCTTGAGCTTACACCTGAGCAGACTCGCCGTGTCACAGACCGCATAATAGAATTGGGAGACAAGAAACAGCTTGTCACTCAAGAGGACCTTCCTTATATCGTGGCAGATGTGCTCAAGCACAATGCTCCAGACGATAAGGTGAAACTCATTTCATACATGGTGTCAACCGCTTATGGACTGAAACCAATGGCTTCGGTCAAACTTGAGGTCAATGGGGATGTGTATGAGGAATCGGCTATGGGTGACGGTATGTATGATGCTTTTGTGCATGCGGTGCGTCATATATACCGTGAAAAACTTAATCGTCCATTCCCGTGGCTCACCAATTATCAAGTGAGCATCCCACCAGGCGGACGCACAGATGCCCTTGTGCAAACAAGCATCACTTGGATGTATAATGACAAGCCATTCCGCACTCGAGCCCTTGACGCAGACCAGACGGAGGCGGCTATCAAGGCTACTATCAAGATGCTCAATATCATAGAGAATGAATGACGGCATTGTGATAATGCTGTGTTAAGCAGACGTTTGATTTTGTTTTGAGAAATACCTGTGTAAGGTTCTATATCATGTCCACTTTTTTGTGTGCATCTGTCGGTTATGATTCAAGCCGCATGGATGCGATGCAAATGTTGTGGAAACGATATGTTTGATTTAAACATTCAAGCTTTAAGCGCAAGTGAAAATGGAAAATTTTCCAGTTATAAGAATGTTACAGACAAATCCTCCAACACAGAGTTCAAAACAGAGGTCTCTACAGGAGCCGATGGCACAAAGGTAAGCGTGGAATATAAAAGGACATGCACCGTGTGGTACACCCACTGCAAACATACGGGCAAGAATAAAGACGTTTGCTACGAAGAACTGAATGGTATGGCACAGGGTCCATGCGGGGACTGGAAATGATAGAAACATTAAACATGAGAAATATGAAGAAAATAGCCCTTTTGATGAGCACGTGCTCAATTCTTTTCGTTGATTGTTCAGCGCCAGCAGAGATGCAGACCGCAAGCCTTGACTTTGAACAGCAGGTTGCATGGGAAACAGTTGATGAACACATGCATATAGACAGTCTCGTTTGCATTTCATGCAAAGACGCATTTGTGGTAAAATTTGACAAAATGATACCATGCGGCGACAACATCCTTGTTATGGACGGGATGCAGCAAGCAGTCTTCAAGATAGACATGAAGACCAAATCCGTCAGCAAATTCATCGACAACATTGGCGCAGCAAAGTCTGAATACATGTCAATAACAGATATTGACATGGACAAAGATGAAAACATCCTGCTTTACGACAGTGAGTCAAGAAAGATTAACGTTTATGACAACTCGGGACATTATGTGTGTACGGTAAATGCTGTTTGTGGCACATCCATAGCTGTTTCTGAAAAAGGTGACATAGGAATAAACACAGGTCTGCTTGAAGATGAACAAATCGTGGTGTACTCTTCGGATGGAAAGCAACTGCAACAGGCGCAATCAGACATCACATACCCTAATTTCTCTTTTGACAATATTAGAGGCATCGCGCGCTGGAACGACAGCTATATTTTCTCAGAACCATTCGATTATCATTTGTATGGGTTCAGCGGATCATCCATATATCCTATAGCAGAGCTTGATCCAGGCGACAAACGATGCGATGTGGAAAAATTGAAAAATATGGATATGGCCGCTTGCAGAGATGCCGTAATAAAGGCAACTGACAAGATTTTGTTCTTTAACAATCTGAACGTTGCCAACGACAAGATATTCCTCTCTACCGACATGAACGACCAGATTCTTTATGATGTAGATAAAAACAACTCCATTATCCTTTCAAATATTGAGCCTCCATACAACATTCTCTTCAGCACTCCTGTCTTTACAGGAAAAGACGGCCAATTCTGTACTATGACCACCAACTCAAACATTGTGAATGGCTACATGCCTTCGGTCGACGCAAGAGGCGTTAAAAACCCTAAGCTGAAAGTGATGCAAAAGGACATATATGACGACAACTCTTGTTTCTGGATTTTGGTCGGGAAGATAAAATAGCCATATTTTCGCCAAAAAGACAAACGAAGCATTTATTTTGAGTGCATCTGTCGGTTATGATTCAAGCCGCATGGATGCGATGCAAATGTTGGAATCATTTCCATAGGATAGAGCATGTGGATCTTAAAATAATTATGAGCACCTACTTTAGACATGTATGGTGATTGTTAGACGTAGACTATTGTGAATATTGTTTTTTTTATTTAGCTACTAAAGTTTCCCACCCCAAAATAATGGGGTAAAAATAACAGTTTCTCAATAAAAAGTTGTATCTTTGTAATCGTC
>CAKQYA010000044.1 GCA_934293005.1 uncultured Bacteroidaceae bacterium | reverse complement strand
GAGTAGGTCGCCGCCTTCTTCAGAGAGCCCCTCCATGGCAAACGCCAGGGAGGGGCTCCTTGTTTTTTTCCATGGGGCTCCTTGTTTTTCCCATTGTGTATCTTGCGTTTTTCCATGCCGTTCCTTCTCAAACCTGCTGCCTTGTACGGTCCATGCTTCTTCACGGCTTCCCTCCATGCTGAATGGTCTCTTTCAAATCCAGGTCGCCTTGTAATGTGCTTTGAATATGGATGAATCCGTTTTTTTGTCCAATTGTGTTTGCTGTGATAGAAATAATCAGTAAATTTGTATGGTTAATGGATATGGTTGATTGTGATTTTTATTGATGTGTTGTATGATTTCTATTTTATTTGTAATTGATTTCATTATTCATACACTCAAATCTATAATGATTTATTACCTTGTATTTATTTAAAATTTATGACAAACAAAAGAGAATATGCTTTAGCAAATAAACAATGGCTCGAAAATAAAAGTAGAGAGAATGGAGTGATTGCGCTTTCACAGGGAGTTTTATATAAAGTACTGACCATTGGCAATAATGATGGTGTCCATCCTTCACATAGGAGTGTTGTAACCGTTCATTATACGGGAAGAACTATAAATGGCAACGTTTTTGATTCAAGTTGTGGTGAAACTCCTTTGGCGTTTAGATTGTCTGATTTGATTGAGGGTTGGATTATTGCCATTCAAAATATGTGTGTTGGAGATAAGTGGGAAATTTATATTTCGTCAGAATTGGGGTATGGACGTTTCTCACAACCTGGCATTCCTGCCAATTCAACATTGATTTTCGAGATAGAATTATTAAGTATAGCGTAATATTAGGATATCTTTTTTGCATTTTTTTCTGATGCAAAAGTCATTAAATGCGTATAGTCTCAGTTTGAAGTTTTCTTCATCTCTGAAGCTATCTGCATTTAGTTTCACCACTCTGATTTTTTAGGCTCATCTGCAAAATGGATTGATGATGTTTATATAGTCTAAAAGAACGTTTGAATAACACAATCATATATATCTGAGGACAGTTTTTATGAGGTTGGTATATGTTTGTCATGTGTTGCTATGAGCGTATATCATGTTTACTTATAACTGTACGACATGAGAGTGCATTGTTGTACAACATGATTTTGTCTCTATCTTGAAAGTTAGTTTACATGCTGATTTCCGACTGTAAAACGACCTAATGACGATGGGATAGTGATAAAAAGAACTTCGGAAATTTTGAATATGTCATTATTCAAAATTCCCGAAGATTCATCATTTATATAGTAGATGCTTTAAAAGTATAGTTACTATTGTTCCTTTCAGTGGAATATGGCTTTAAAACATTTTTCAGCAGCACCCGCATTACTGTTTATGTAATTGCCTGCAGCTTCACCAGCTTTTCTGAGTTCATCTGGATTGTTAATGAATTTGTCTAAAATATTTGCGAAAGTGTTTTGGTCTCTATATTCGAATGATCCCCCACATGCTTTCAATGCTTGTGCTTCTCTGAATTTTCTGTTATTTGGTCCAAAGATGACAGGTATGCCATACACTGCTGCTTCTGGCACATTATGAATGCCAACACCAAATCCACCTCCAACTAATGCAATTTTTCCATATCGGTATATAGATGATAGTTTCCCGAAACAATTGACAATAAGTGCGGTGCAATGAGTATCTTCTGGCATAGTTTGTTTGCCTGATTCGATATCTGTGTAACGTATGTATTTCATGCCATTGTTGGCAAGAAGTGTTTCTATGTCTCTCAGATGGCTTTCGCTTATTAAATGTGGAGCGATGATGAGTTTCCAATCTTTATGGTTTGCGAAGTATGGAATGTATATCTCTTCATCTGGCCCCCATGATGAACCTGCTATGAAACATGGTGCATCGCCAGCAAATTTTTCGACTAAAGGCAGTGGTGCTGCTGCGTTTTTGACATCAATGACACGGTCTAATCGAGTGTCGCCTACTACGGTAGTGTTTGTTATGCCATGTTGCGCAAGAAGCTCCTGTGAGTGCTTGTTTTGCACGAACAAATGTTCAAATTGCCTCAATGGTTTGAGAGACCCATAACGTTTGAAAAAATATTGGTCATCTCTGAAAATGCTGCTGACGCTATACACTTTAATGCCGCGCTTGTGCATAGATGTCAGGAAATTGGTCCAGAATTCATACTTGATGAAAATTGCTATTTCTGGGTGCGCGAGACGCAGGAACGATATCACATTTCCAGGAGTGTCAAACGGAATGTAGCATACAAGATCAGCTCCTTCATAGTTTTTTCTCACCTCGTATCCAGATGGAGAGAAGAATGTGAGAAGTATTTTGTATTCAGGATGCTCCTTTCCGAGTCGTTCCATGATGGGCCGTCCTTGTTCAAACTCTCCTAAAGACGCTGCATGAAACCAAACGACACGGTCTGTTGGCTTGATATGTGTATGCAGCAGCCTGAAAGTTTGTCCGATGCCATAAATGCGTTTGCGTATCTTTTTGCTGAAGATGG
The DNA here is from genome assembly GCA_934293005.1 of uncultured Bacteroidaceae bacterium. Lineage (GTDB taxonomy): Bacteria > Bacteroidota > Bacteroidia > Bacteroidales > Bacteroidaceae > Minthosoma. The sequence continues at coordinate 12,226 of CAKQYA010000044.1, read as the reverse complement.
ACGCGATTAAAGCACAAAGGGTGTAGATGTATATTCCTAATGTGTACATTGCTGATTATTTTTATTGTTTGCTTGTATGTTTATCCAAGCATATCAATAGCTTTGTTCATGCGGCTGATGGTTTCTTCTTTGCCGAGAAAAGCCGCCAATTCGTACATATCAGGTCCTTGGCCTGTTCCAACAAGTGCAACGCGCCATGCATTCCATGGTTTGATGCCTGTTGCTTCTGCCCAAGAATCAATGATGCTTTTTATGCTTTCAACGTTCCAATCGTTCACTTTATTGAGCTCTGTGAGCATTTGTTTCATTTCGCCAGCAGTCTCATCTTTCCAATTTTTGCGGATGAACTTGTCGTTTTCCTTGTCAAACTCAGTAGGAGCCACGAAGAAAAATCTTGTAAGCGGCCAAAGGTCACTTGCGAATGATATGTTACGCTTCTTCTTATTGCCTTGTCCGTCCACATATTCAATGACCTTCATCTTCATCATTCTCACAACTTCCGCTTCTTGGCGGGCTGTAGCCTCAATGCCATTTTCTTTGAGCACTTTGTCGAAGGCAGGGCACCAGTCTGAGTCGGGACGTTGGATGAGGTACTGATGGTTGAACCATGCCGCTTTGACGTAGTCGAACTTAGCACCATTTTTAGAGCATTTTGACAAGTCGAAGAGTGTCACCATCTCATCGAGAGTCATGAGTTCTTTGTCGTTTCCAGGATTCCATCCAAGAAGAGCGAGAAAGTTGACCACAGCTTCAGGCAAGTAACCTTTCTCTCTATATCCAGAAGATATTTCTCCGCTCTTTGGATCATGCCATTCGAGAGGGAAAACAGGGAATCCGAGTTTGTCGCCATCGCGTTTTGAAAGTTTGCCATTGCCTACAGGCTTGAGCAAAAGTGGCAGATGGGCAAAGCGTGGCATAGTGTCGTTCCAATCGAATGCTTCATAAAGAAGTACATGCAAAGGTGCAGAAGGAAGCCATTCTTCTCCCCGAATCACATGTGTGATTTCCATCAGGTGGTCGTCTACAATATTTGCCAAGTGGTATGTAGGCAGTTCGTCAGCACTTTTATACAGTACTTTGTCATCGAGGATGGAAGAGTTTATTGTAACCTTTCCACGAATCATGTCATCAACGACGACATCACGTCCTGGTTCAATTTTAAAACGCACAACATATTGTTCTCCTGCATTTATGAGATTTTCCACTTCTTCTTCAGACATGGTTAGCGAGTTGCGCATTGTGCTGCGTGTAGAAGCATCGTATTGGAAGTTCTCAATCTCTGAGCGTTTGGCATTGAGCTCCTCAGGCGTGTCGAATGCGATGTAAGCCTTGCCGTTGTCAAGGAGCTGTTTCACATATTTCTTGTATATGTCTCTGCGTTCGCTCTGTCGGTATGGTCCATGGTCTCCTCCGAACGAGACACCTTCGTCAAATTTGATGCCGAGCCAGTTGAATGATTCGATTATGTAGTCTTCTGCTCCAGGCACGAAACGAGTGGAGTCGGTGTCTTCAATACGGAAAATAAGGTCGCCTCCATGCTGCTTGGCGAAGAGATAGTTATAGAGGGCGGTGCGTACACCGCCAATATGAAGCGGTCCTGTTGGACTAGGCGCAAAACGAACGCGTACTTTTCTTTCAGTCATAGTGTATCAGTTATTTTTAATGCAAAGTTAATAAAAAAAAGGCAAAGAGAAAAAAAACTCATCTATCAAAAGTCTCGTGGTGCTAAAAAACAAATATGTTTAGCAGATATGAATTATTTATGCTATCTTTGCATACAATTTGTATACAATTAAACATGGCCAATGCGTTCTGTTAGTTCAAAGACAAAATATGGTCTCAAAAACGTTGTAAGTCCCATTACATGTTGTTTGGCTTTAATAAAAATGAATAAACAGAAAAATGGAAAGACACTTGTCACTCATATTTGGTTGTGACTCATTTAGTGAATATCAGACGGGCAATAATATTTAAACATTACATAAGATGAATATTTACATCAGAAAAATTATTCCAGACGCATTATGCATACTTTTGTTTGCAATAATTGCGTTTGCTTATTTCATGTCGCCGGTAAGCAAAGGCTACAGGCTTGAACAGCATGATAGTGGTGCCAATGATGGCATCAATGTGGAAATAAATCAATACAGGGATGCTCATGATGGCGAGACGCCTCGATGGACGACAAGTCTTTTTGGCGGAATGCCAACCTATCAGATAGCGCCTTCGTATGATTCCACAAAAACTATGACATTTGTGGAGCAGGCGTATCATCTGTGGTTCCCCGACTATGTATGGTATATCTTTGCTTCTATGTTAGGCTTTTACATCTTGCTGCGCGCTTTCGATTTTCGTCAGTGGATGGCGGCCTTGGGAGCTGTGGTATGGGCTTTCTCCAGTTATTTCTTCATCATCATTGCCGCGGGTCATATATGGAAGGTCATGACATTGGCATACATACCGCCTACTATTGCAGGCATGGCCATGTGTTACAGAAAGAGATATTTGTCAGGAACAATAGTCACAGCTGTTTTTGCAGCCTTGCAGATACAGTCGAACCATGTTCAGATGTCATATTATTTCATGGCAGTCGATTTGCTTATGGTCTTGGCTTATTTCGTTCAGGCTTTTCAGAAGAAGGAATTGGCTCAGTTTCTAAAGGCTACAGGTTGTGTGGCTTTGGCTGCAGCATTGGCAGTATGTTTGAATATATCCAATCTATACCACACTTACGAATATTCAAAAGACTCAATGCGTGGGAAGAGTGAGCTTGTTAAGTCTGGAAAAGCAGATGATCAGACAGACAGCGGATTGGAGCGCAGCTACATCACGGCATGGAGCTATGGCATAGATGAAACGATGACATTCATCATTCCAAATGTGAAAGGCGGTGCAAGTGTCCCTTTGTCGATGAGCAGTACAGCCATGAAAGAGGCTGACCCTCAGATGAGCCAAATGGGAGTGTATGGTGCTTTTACCCAGTATTGGGGAGAGCAGCCAGGCACAAGCGGACCTGTGTATCTTGGCGCGCTCGTTTGTATGCTCTTTGTGCTTGGCTTGATGACCATTCCTAATAAGAATCCTATGAAATGGGCCATGCTCGCGGCAGGTTTACTGACGCTTCTTTTAGGTTGGGGACGCAATTTCATGCCATTCACAGATTTCTTCATAGACCATGTGCCAATGTACTCAAAATTCCGCACTGTGGCCAGCATCTTAGTCGTAGTAGAGTTTGTGGTGCCGTTCATTGCTTTGTGGGGACTTAAAGAATGGGTGTCAAGACCTAAAAAACGGCCTGTGTATGTGGCAACTGTTTTCACCGTGCTGGTGTGCTTGTCGTATGTTGCGTTTCCTGGACTTGGCAGCGAACTCGTCAGCAGCAATGACAAAAATGCCGTTTCCCAATATGTTTCGGCCGGGTATTTTGACCAAGGCTTTGCCGATTCTATTCTCTCCAGCCTTTCAGACATGCGTGCGTCAATGGTTGTTGCAGATGCTTGGCGGAGCATATTGATAATAATGATAGGCGCGGCTTTGATGCTGTGGTTTGTGAATAAGGCAGACAAGAACGATGGCAAGATGACATCATCAAAGGTTACATTACTTTGTGTTGCTCTGCTGGCAGTGTGTCTTGTGGATATGTGGCAGGTAAACAAGCGTTATCTCTATGACGAAATGTTTGTGGAGCCAAGAGGAGTGGCTCGCATACAGAAGACAGAAGCTGATAATTATATACTATCAAAGAGTGGCACTGGCCGTGACTACCGTGTGCTTAATTTCACAGTGTCTACATTCAATGACAATAATACAAGCGCATTTTACAGTTCTGTGGGTGGTTATCATGCAGCTAAGCTGCGCAGATATCAGGAACTCATTGAAGCATATCTTCATCCCGAGATGCGCAACGTTTACAAGGCTCTTCAGCAGGCTCGCCTTGACACTGTGGCTATGATGCAGCAGAATGCTCCTTATCCTGTATACGATTTCTCATGTGTCAATACCGACTCGTTATATCCAGTGCTAAACATGCTTAACACTCGATGGTTTATTCTTGGCGCGGGGGAAAAAGGTGATGTGAAAATGCCGGTGGAGAACACTCAAGCATTTGGCAACGCATGGTTTGTCACGAATGTGGAATGGGCTGACAACGCAAATGAGGAACTTGATGCTCTTGGCAAGATTGACCTGCGGCACACAGCTGTTGTGGCGAAGTCTGATTTTGGCTTCTTGAAGCCTTCTGGCGATGGTTCCGTCAAGTTGACATCGTATTCTGCTAATGAAGCTCGCTATGAGGTCGAATCATCAAATGGCGGCATGGTGGTATTCTCAGAGGTGTATTATCCAGGATGGACTGCTACGGTTGATGGCAATCATACAGAAGTGGGCCGTGCCAACTACGTTCTGCGTGCTGTCAATGTTCCCGCAGGAAAACATGAGGTTGTGTTCAAATTTGATCCTCAAAGCGTGCGCACTACAGAGACCGTTGCTTATGTTGCGCTTGCTCTTCTTGTTTTGTTGATCATTATAGCAGTGGCGCTAAAGCTGAGAAAGAGAAAGTGATTGCCACCATAAAAGAGGAACATGTGCTATTGCTGAAATAGTAAAAGCTTTAAACCCCAATTGGTCATTATACCGAAACAGAAAGATTATGATGACATTATTGCTTCTTTTCAACTCTTGTCAGCGTTTCTTTCGGCATCTTGCTTTTATTTGCGTTTCGGCATAGTCAGCTATGCCTTCAACGCTGGCTGTCGCAACCTGCTCGAAATAACACAAACGAGATTTAAAATCTAATGACTGATTTGGGTTAAGTGGTGAGACCAACAACAGCAATGCGCAAAAGTAGAGGGGCGTTATTGGATATTTGGGGAAGCCAGACGCAATAGGCTTCCCCAAATTATTCCAATATGCTTTGAGGCTTATGTCTTTTGCATGAAAAGTATATGAAGTGTTATGAAGATTACATTGTTGCAATATGATATTGTTTGGAAAGATGCTTTATCTAACAGACAAAAAGTGGAGGACCTGATGAAGTCCGCAGAAAGAAGCGACCTTTATGTGTTGCCAGAGATGTTCACCACAGGTTTTGTTATTTCTCCTGAAGGGAGTGCAGAACATGATGGGAGTACGGTGAAATGGATGCTTGCCATGGCAAAAGAATATGATGCGGCTATATGCGGAAGTGTGGCTGTAGTTGAAGACGGCATGTTTTTCAACCGCATGTATTTTGTGCAGCCAGATGGGAAAATATCCCATTATGACAAACGCCATCTATTTGCGTATGGGGGAGAAAATCTCCACTACACAAACGGCAAAGAACCAGTAACAGTTTTTTTCCGTGGGGTGAGATTTCTTCTGCAGATATGTTATGATCTTCGTTTTCCTGTGTTTTCTCGCAATAATACGGAAAAGCTGTATGATGTGGCATTGTATGTGGCGTCATGGCCAACTTCGCGCCTTTCTGTGTGGCGCACGCTGCTCCATGCGAGAGCTATCGAAAACCAATGTTATGTTGCTGGAGTGAATAGGGTGGGAAAGGATGAAACCAGTGAGTATTCTGGCGGCACATTGATAGCAAATGCTTATGGGCGCACTGTGGCTGAGTGTCTTGATAATGCAGAGGCGACTGTTTCGTATGTTCTGGATATGGATGCGTTGATGGCTTTCCGCAAGAAATTTCCTGTGCTAGCTGATGCCGACAAATAGAATATGGCCCCTTGGTAATGAAATCTGATTAAGAAAATAATGAAACAGGTATTAACCCCAATTGGTCATTAGAAAAGCTTCTTGTCATTTTTCATGTCGGTCATTAGAAAATTGGGGTTGTTCTTTTCAATTTATGTCACCGTGTGAGCCAAAGTCTTTCCATCCTATGTGCGTATAATGACAAAGATCATGGAAATTTAGGATACATGGCAAAGTATATTAGGATACATGGCAAAGTATATTAGGATATACTTTTTTATGGGTGTTACATGCAATTCAAGGGAATTGCCACTGACGGAAAAGACACGAAGCAACTTTCATTGTTCTAAAGACAGAATAATCTCTTTCGATTCTTTATATACAGCCCATGTCTGATGGCATTGGAAGAGAATTCGCGTATCTGTCTTCACATGCAACTAATCGCTATTTTATCCCGAACTTGGGTAGTATATAGTCCATGCTGCTACTAAGATGTCAACGATTGTCAGTCGTCCTCCGTGTTTTTGTGAAAAGCAGTCGCATGCCCCAAGCGCACCAATTATAGGCAAGACATAGACCATGGTGCCGTCTGCGTCTGACCATCTTGTCTCCACTGGTTGTATGGTAATCCACAGGAGAAATGTGAGAACCAATACTTGTGAAATGGGATATATATATGTGTTATTGCCGTTTGTGTGCTGTTGCTTAAATCTTTTATGGCTTAAAGTGAGGGTCTGTTCGGTGATGGTTAGTTATATAAGTCTATAGTTTTGGACAAAAGTGATAGCTTGAGAAGAGCTTCTGACACATATTTTCTTGAATAGCAGTTTTTTGCATGATTTGATGGTGTCAAGCGATTTGTTTAGTCTCAGTGCGATACATTCAGTGCTAAGTCCCTGGGCAATCATGCGTAGAACATTCTTCTCTATGTTGTTCAACTGCGGTATCTTGATGCATTCCCATTCACGTGCGTTGTTTGTGCATTTGTATATCATGAAATCTTTTTCTGTCTTCACTGCAAGGTTTCCAGATACGTGGTTATGTGACATTGATACGGAGCACAAAGCGAGCCAAGGCCTGCCTTCCTTTATTGCAAGTGGGGTTACTTGGTGACTGACGAGCTGTGTATGCGCTCCGTCAGATAAGTGAAAATCGCAGAATATGGTGAAGCTGTCTTTCCCCTCCCTTATTAGAGTGTCACAGAAGGATGAAGCTCTTGCAATTATGCCATACATCATGTTACAGTCATCTTCTGGTATTCGATTCTTGTAAAAGCTGAAGCCTTGTTTATAGATTTCGTCAGGTGTGAGACCGCATATGTGTGCAAAATTTTCTGACACGTAGTAGAAATTTTTTTTGAAAAAGTCTACTATGTAGAAGCTTTGGTATACGACTCGCTCTAATGCTATTATATGCTCAGTAATAGGACGCATGTTTATATAGTCGGCATCTGAGACACTGACAAAAGCTTTGGATGTTGAAAATATATCTTCTTTCATGATGTTTATATTTTATTCTGCAACTAATCGGTTACATTTTCTTGCTGCCGCTTTATATGAAATTCCCCGCGTGTATAAGGTTTCATGTTATAATGTACGGAAATGTTTCAGTGTGAAAATATGGCTCGAAGAAAAATAGATAGATTAAGCCAATGGTTTTTATATCTGTTTATATACCCTCTTTGGAATAGTGTGTCTTTTTCAGATTGTTTATACCTGACGCGGAATGCCATGTTTGCTTGAGTGTTATGCGGAGTTCCTTCCTGTATGTTGCAAATGTACAAATAATAAATTGATTGTATGGTATAAAATGCATGTTATTTCAAAAAAAATAATGATTGATTCGCTTTGTGCAAAACAGTATTTGCAGTTTTTAGTGTAAGAATGGCAAAACGGTGCGCGTTAGTGAGGCTTAGGCATAATGTCACGATGCCTTTGCTTTTGGGAGATTGCATCCGAATGGAAGTGCCACTTTGGGGCGATTTGTATGGGGAGTTTTTGTCATGTAGGTATATAGTGGATAGAAAAATACTCTCTTGCCTGTAAGGTTCTCCTTTGCATACCTGGGAGTATTGTACTAAGTCTCTCCCGGTGTAATATCATTGTTTGCCAGCAATTAAGAGAACATCCGAATGAAAGCGCATGTCACGAGGTATGCCCTGTTGAATAGAATCGTCTGGTTTGGCTTGACACTTTAGTGTGATTTTTCTTTGTTTTGAAAAAATAGAGCTTTTTTGTGCGGTGTGTTAAGCGACTTTTGCGTACATTTGCAGACAATGGCCGATATGGATGAGAATTAGATGGTAGGAGTTAGTTGGCCGCACAGAAAAAGGAGGGTGTATGAAAACTTAGAGTGGAAATTTAAACTATAAAAATATAAACTAACTAAGAAAGAGAGGTGTAACAACAGATCGAATTCAATCAAACAACCACAAAGACGATGCTGACCACACAGCTATAACAAAGGAGATAACTAGAAAACTCAAAGTAAGAAAAATTAAAAAACGGACATCGTATGAAAAAAAAGATTTGTACATTTGTGGCAATAGCTTTGACTGCAGTTATTGCTATTGGAATGAGTAACATTAACTCGAATGAGGGACTGTCTGTAATGGCTCAAAGTAACATTGAGGCTTTGACTCAAGACAACGAATTTGGATACTTTAAGGTTAAGGAAAGAATATCTAACAAATGCACTATATATGTCGGTGCAAAAGGTAGTATAAAACTTTTTAGCGGCACAATATTAACTGCCGATGGAACAGGTTATATAACATTCGACGGACAGGTGACTTGTATAGGAACAGGCGATGTTTATTGTAAGCCTGTAGAATGTGTAGATTTATATAGTATTGTATTATAACAGATTTGTTGTATATAATAAAAATCTGTTAAAAAGATTAAGTTCTTTAGTAGGGAATACTGAAGTGTGTTGTTGGGTAAAACAATTAACATTATCCGAATGCTTGGTATTCCCTCCCAACAATAAAAATAATATGTGATGAAAAAAATAAAGTTCATAAAGGCAATTCTTATCTCAACGGTTATATGTTGTTCAAGTTGTATACAATCCGAAATGTATACAGAATGCGTGACTGTGAATCCGAATGTGTCAATGAAGTGTGTGGATTTCATAGATGAATGTGTTGAGATCAGGCTTGAAAAAACTGATTCATGCTTGATTTCAAATGTTGATGCCGTGAGGTTTTTCGGCCATTATATCGGCATACAGAGCAATAACGTTGTATATTTATTTGATGATAAAGGCCATTTTAAAAGAAAGATTGGCAGTGTTGGTAGAGGTAAGGGAGAATACCTCTCTATTTGTGATTTTCAATTGTTGGAAGACAGGGTGCTTGTTTTGGCTGGCTTGCAAAAGAAGCTCCTGGAATACAAGATTGACGGAACACATTTAAAAACCCACGACCTTGATGATACGTACTTCCGGTTCCGGATATTGGACGGGAACAGGATTGTTCTGGCTTCACAGAACGGCAATGATACCCATGTGGATTTTGTCTGGTATGACATTGAGAAAGACAAGGTGGCAGGTACCTCCGGCCAATTTAAGAAAGATGAAGGTCTTATGATTCCTGATTTCGATTCTTTCATCGGATTTAACAATGATTGGATAACTTACCTTTTTGACTATTCCGTTTATTCATTGGCCGGTCCCGGAGACGAAATAAAGAAACATATAACATTTGAATTCTCCACAACCGAACAAATGCCGGATAATAAGGACGAATTAGGTTTTATAAAACTTGAAGAATACACGGCTAATAAGAATGTAGTACGATATTTGCGGGGCTATGGCGAAGTGGGTAATGTCAGATACCTGATCTATCCTCTTTTTGGCGAACATGGGATACAAACTTGTATTACGCGCATAGATAAAGATGGGGTAAACAAAACATGTAAGGTAAGTGAAGAAGTGGATAATGACTATCCGTATTTCTGTGTTGGAAATTATATGAATATACATGATGACAAGATTGTGTTGGTGAGGGATGCAGATACAATCCTAAGGTTTGAGGAAGGAAATAGATTGTCGCATTATGCTGATACTGGGCTGAAAAATGGTGACAACCCGATTCTGTTCCTTTATAAGCTAAAACCATAAAATGTACATCAGTCATTGCTGCTTTTCGTGAATTCGTATAATCATCGGATTCACGAAAAGTAGATATAATTAAATTATCTGTATGAAAACGAGATTATATATCTTAATATGTGTGACAACCATGGCATTGGGTTCTTGTACAAACAAAAGCCATATAGAGAATGATTACAAAAATCTTGTCGGCTCAGAAATAAAGATACCTTACGACAGTTTTGATGTTGTCTCCTATGGTCTTATTAATGATGACAGACATAAGGAATGGACATTCGTGTCTTATGTGGATTCCGTAGAGTGTACCCCATGTCATATGTCTCATGTCAATCAATGGGAACGTGTGCAGGAACTTTTTAAGAAGACCGGTAATGGTTTGAGAGTGGTGCTGATTTATTGTCCTCGCAAACAAATGGTGGAGGATATAAAAAAGAATTATAGACAGTCGGAGTGTTCCTATGTGATATACCTTGACACCATGCGTCGGTTTATGGGCAATAATCCGCAGATACCGGAGAACAGCAAGATGCATACCATGTTATTGGATTCTACCGGACATGTGGTTTTTGTTGGCGATCCGACACGTAATGTCAAAGTAAAAGAATTATTGCAGACATATATCAACTCTGTCAGGAAATCAAAATGATGAGGGATAAAAATCAGCAGTGCGCATATGTATATAAGTTTTCTCTTATAGCATTTGTCATTGTACTCCTTCTGCCAATCTTATTATGGTGTATGGCTTCTAATCCGTATATTCCTGTTCGACCATTGGTCATACCCACAGTATCCATGCTTCCGACACTGGTGCCTGGTTACAGGGTGGTGGACAAGAGGATAATGGATTACTTTTTCTAAATACTCCACATGTATCAAAGAAAACATCCTGTTCTATACGAAATTTACATAGTTCCATGTATAAAGATGTAGCATTATCTGGCTTAACATCAAATATGTATACCTTTCGTAATTCCTGCCACAAAGAATCATTCCTATTCATTTTCTCTAAAGATGATAATGAGACGATTTCGCAGGGAACACAATGATTACCATCTGTGTATATAACCAGCGTAAAGCGTTTTTCAATATTATACGTTTCACCGAATAATGAGCAATCCCGTTTTTCCAGTTTATCGTATGGAATGATAATATGTTGACCCAATATTTGGGACATCTTTTCTTTTATCCCAGATTCGTTACAAGAACAAACAGAAAGTAACAAGCCAATTGCTAAAGTCCAAATAACACCCCTTGTCATGATTCTTTTCTTTTAAATCTCATAATTATGAAATTGTCTTTTTCTGTTAGTGACCTGCCGATGCATCCATATGCATTTGATATCATACTCCTTGTCTTGGGGGTTGTATATAGTTTATGATTAACGAGGTCTAACAAATCTTCTTGACTAAGGATACTATAATAGTATTCATCTTGGACGTCAAAAATCTCTGGAAACCACCCGTCCTGTATTCTAAGTGCATATTTGTCATTTGCTACATCTATCTCAAGAATAGTGCCGATTTCATGATACGAAAGATTACATTCGATCTTTCCATTGTCTATATAATAATTGTATATGGCATCAACATCTCCAATATCATTTTTAGGAGATTCTTCCTCTTTTGATTTTTCTAAATTTAAGATATTCTTTGAGACTAATGAATAGTGTTTTAATATTTTATGTTCGGGTAAGCTGATTAGAGTTACTTCGGATGTATAGGGATTGAAGTAATATAACGAATCTCCAAGGACATTAAGCGTTCTGTTCATTCTTGGCGGGTTTCCTAGAGAGATGCCATTTGATGGCAGCAATTCATATATTTGTTCGTAAGATTTATTAAAGATGTGCAGCAATGAGGCTGAACCCGAATAATTTGAGGCACAAATTAATCCCCCAGCGTAGCATTGGATATTTTTCATGTAACTATTTTCTGGCGCTTCCTCTGCTTGACGAAATTTTCCTTCGGAATCATATATCATAAACCTGTCAAAGGTTGATATAACGATATTATTTTCGTCATCGGCAGATAAATCGAAGATGTATTGGTATTCACCACGCCCATGTCCCATACTTCCTACTTGACATTTAAATCCTCCTTCTTTATCAAAGAGAAGTACAGAAGGAATAATTCCAGTGTCAAATACTATATATTGTTCCTTCGTAACGATTAATTTGGAAACATGACTCAGCATGGCATTACGATTATTTTCCAATGGAATGAACTTCACATCATAAAATAACGAATCAAAAGAAATTGTGTCTGACGCAAGATTGTCTAAATTGATTTTTTGTGGGGCTATTTCTAAATTAGCAACTTTGCTGTGGCAACCTCCAAAAAATACCACCACATTAATTAGTGTCTACTGAATATTTACAACTATCTGATATTTAAGTTTATATAACATTGTTTATTCGTTTGTTTAACAA
>CAKQYA010000043.1 GCA_934293005.1 uncultured Bacteroidaceae bacterium | reverse complement strand
GACAAAACCCTGAGCAACTTTTTGTTGCTCAGGTGCTTATAAAAAACATTAAATTATAGTGTTGCGGAAATAAGGATATTCTTACCCATGCAGAAAATGCACTTCTTACTTGGGGCTATAGCAGCCTCACTTATCAGCGGCCCCTGCCATGCCATCCCATCGGAATCAGTTCCTGAAATGGGCATTTTCAAAAAGAAAAAGAAAGCAGAGCAGCAGCAGCCAGCATCAGACTACAAAAAATTGGTTGGCAGCGACTCTGTCAATATACAAGGCGTGATGAATGTAATCAAGAAAGAGCAGGATTACTATCTTGAGATGCCTGTCAAATTGATGGGAAGAGTCTTTCTGGTGTCAAACAAACTTCAGCGCGTGCCTCAGGAACTCAACGAGGCCGGTGTGAACCGTGGCATCAACTACGAGAACCAATGCATCCGTTTCGAATGGGATAAAACCAAAAAGACTGTCTTCGTGCGCCAACAGCGCAACACACCAGAGGTGAACCCTGACGATGCAATGGCAGCATCAGTGGAAAGCAACTACATCGACCCGCTCATAGCAAGCCTTAAGGTAGAAGCCGTAGCCAACGACTCTTCCACTGTCATCTTCAAGGTCAACGACCTCTTCAATGGCAAAAAGACTTACCTTAACGATGTGTTCAATCTGATAAACATTGGCACCTCTGCCGATTCGGACCTTTCGCACATCGTCAGCATCAAAGCTTTCAGCAACAACGTCACAGCAACGTCAGAACTGACAACCGTGGTGCACGAGGGCAAGAGCAAAATCAACATCACAGTGGAAGTGAGCAGTTCGCTTGTGCTTCTGCCTGAGACGCCAATGGCTGCGCGCAAGGAGAACCAGCGCGTGGGATATTTCACCACCAGCCGTCTGCAATACGGCGACCATCAGCAGGAGGTGTCGCGCAACAGCTACATCACACGTTGGCGCTTGGAGCCCAAGGATGAGGAGGCCTACATGCGCGGCGAGTTGGTGGAACCCAAGAAGCCAATAGTATTCTATATAGATCAAGCCGTGCCTGCGTTCCTTCGCTCAAACATCAAGAAGGGCATGACCGACTGGAACATCGCTTTTGAGAAAGCAGGATTCAAGAATGCCGTGCAGGCGTACGACCTCACCGACAGCATAGCCGCAGAAGGTGACGACATGAAATATTCGGTGTTGACTTACGACGCATCAGAAAAAGCCAATGCCATGGGACCTTCAGTAATAGACCCTCGTACAGGCGAGATACTGGAGGCCGACATCATCTGGTGGCACAACGTGAAGTCGCTTCTCCGCGAATGGATCATAGTGCAGACAGGAGCTTACAACGAGGACGCACGCCAGTTTAATTTGCCTGAAAGCCTCATCGGCGAAGCTGCTCGATTTGTGGCATGCCATGAGGTGGGCCACTCTCTCGGACTTCGCCACAACATGATAGCTTCCAACGCCTACCCTACCGACTCACTCCGTTCAAAAGCCTTCACAGACCGTGTCGGCGGCACGGCTGCATCCATCATGGACTATGCCCGTTTCAACTACGTGGCCCAGCCGGGTGACGGCATCAAGACATCAACGCCACACATCGGTCCATACGACATGATGGCCATCGAATGGGGCTATCGCTGGTATCCTGACGAGAAGGAGGCTGCAGAAACACAGGCAGACTTTCTGAAGAAGCACAGCGGCAAGGAATATCGCTACAGCGAGACGCAAAGCCAGCGCACAGCCATCGACCCGAGAGCATTGAGCGAAGACCTTGGCGACGATGCCATGAAGTCGGCCAGCTATGGCATTGAGAACCTGAAGCGCGTGATGCCAAACATAATCAACTGGACCCGCACAGGCGAAGCAGGACAGACATACGACGAAGCCTCCAAGCTCTATCAGGGCGTGATATTCCAATGGAGTCTTTATCTCTACCACGTGCTTGCTAATGTAGGCGGCATGTATATAGAGAACACCACCATCGATGACGGCAAGCAGACATTCACGTTTGTGGAGAAAGACAAGCAGAAGAGAGCCGTGCAGTTCTTGATGGACGAAGTGTTCACATGTCCTGAGTGGCTATTCAGGAGCGACCTGACCAAATACACTTTCATCAACAAGAACACACCGTTAGGCGTGCAGGAGCAGTCGCCCGACTATGCGCTCCAGAACCAGCAGAGTTACATGCTTTGGGACATGCTCGACAACAGCCGCATCATGCGCATGTTTGCCAACGAGCAGGCCAACGGCAAAGACGCATTCACTGCCGTAGACATGATGGACATGCTTCACAAGCACTTCTTTGCCAAGACCATAGCTGGCAAGCAACTCAACATTGATGAGCGACAGCTGCAAAAGAACCTTGTGGACGCTCTCATCACAGCTGCAGCCCAGCAAGAAGGCGTGAAAATCAACAAGAAGATTTATGACACGCCAGCCATCATCGACTCACCTGAGTTCAACTGGCAATGCCGCAGCCTCAGTTCGGCGCCTCGCACCATCGACATGGGTGGCACACAGACGGCACGAGTGAGCGATGCCATCAGCGTGAAGCGAGGTGAACTCATAAGGATTCTCAGTCTGCTGAAGAGCAAGCGGCACACTGGCGACACTGCAACACAGTTTCACTACGAGGATGTGATCATGAGAATACAGACTGCACTCGGACAAGAAATCAAATAACAACGTTTTCTACAAAGAAGATGACAACTCGCACGATAGAGCACCTTCGAGAGACAGAGCACACCATACAATAAAAAGCTTCTTCAACAAGAACAGTCTTTTGACAGAGGCAAGTGTCTTCCTCAAGAAAAAGTCATCCAAGAAGAAAGTTTTTCAAAAGAGAGTAATTCAATAATAGAGAGAAACAATGAAAATAAGACTATTCATGCTTTTACTCATGGCATGCGCCATGAATATCCTCTCAGCACAAGAGCGCACCATCACGGGCATCGTCCTTGACGGCTCTATGGGCAATGACCCTTTGCCTGGCGCCACAGTATCCATCATGGAGGGACACAACAATAAAGTGACCCAAGGAACGGTCACAGACTACGACGGCAAATTCAAACTGAAGATTGACGCCAAGGTCAAGGCCATCTCCGTGCACTTCATGGGCTTCGAGACACAGAAAGTGAACATCGTGGCCGGCAAGAACGACTATAAAGTGATACTGCGCTCGGACGAGAAACTCATAGGCGAAGTGATTGTCACAGGCTATCAGGAACTGGACCGCCGCAAACTGACAGCAGCCGTGACCACACTCAACATCAGCGATGAGAAAATAGGAGCTGTCAACAACATCGACCAAGCTCTGGCAGGCCAGATAGCAGGTCTTTCATCCATCACATCCACAGGAGCTCCTGGTGCGCCTGTCAAGATACGCATCCGAGGCACAGCTTCCATCAACGGCACGCAAGAACCTCTATGGGTGCTCGACGGCATACCTATGGACGGCACAGACATACCAAGCATGGAAGACCTGAAAGACATTGACAACATCTACCAGACTTCCATCGCAGGCCTCAACCCATCCGACATCGACAACATCACAGTGCTCAAGGATGCGGCTGCCACTGCCATCTACGGAGCAAGAGCCGCCAATGGCGTCATCGTCATCACCACAAAGAAAGGACGTGCTGGCAAGCCTGTCATCAATTTCTCAGGCAAACTCACCTACATGCCCAAAACCGACATTGATCGTCTGAACCTGCTCAACAGCAATGAGAAAGTTGACCTCGAGCTGGCTCTGCTTGATTCCGACTACACCTACAGGCAAAACAAGGGTGGCGTGGCAAGCATACTCAACACCTTAGGCGAGACAGACGCATACAAGACAGGAGGATGGAACGCTCTGAGCCAGACAGCCCAAAGCCAAATCAACAAGCTGCGCAGCATCAACACCGACTGGAACGACATTCTCTTCCGCAGCACTCTCTCACAGGAATACAACATCAGCCTCTCTGGTGGAAACGAGAAGAGCGACTACTATTCATCAGCAGGCTACACCAGCGAGCAAGGCACCGTGCAGGGCGTGGGCAACACACGCTACAACCTTACGCTGAAGACCAACTATCAAGTGAACCGCAAACTCAAAGTGGGAGCATCAGTATATGCGAATGAGCGCAAGCAAAACTCTTACCTCACAGACAGCAACGGATTCACAAACCCTGTCTACTACTCACGCTTGGCCAATCCATATTTCACTCCATACGATGAGAACGGCAATTACAACTACGACACTAATGTGCAAGGAAAAGAAGACTCATCGCTCGACTTCAACATCTTTGAGGAAAGAGCCAACTCACGCACACAACGTCGCGACCGTTCCCTCATGGCCATTGCCAATGCACAGTTCCGCCTCAACGATGACCTGAAGATAACATCACAGTTTGGACTGCAGGAAGACTCATATTCTCTCAGCAAATATGCCGGACAAAACTCATACACCATGCGCAAGGAGAAGCTCTTCACCGAATATATGGGATCTGACGGTGTGAAGAAGACCTTCCTGCCAGAAGGCGGCATGCACAAGACAACAGAATACCACAACCGCCAATGGACATGGAAGGCCATGGCTGAATATTTTAAGACCTTCAACCGCATACACGACGTCAACATAATGCTGGGCACAGAGGTGCGCCACGCCAAGGCAAGTTCGATATACAGCGTGGCATACGGATATGACCCACGCACCCTCACCACACAGCCTATCATCTTCCCAAGCCAAACATGGGCCGACTCATACCCTCTCCACCAAGAGACAGAAACAACGAACGCCTATGTGTCGTGGTATGCCACAGGATCGTATTCTCTATACAACCGCTACACCATTGGCGGCAGCGTGCGCTTCGATGGCTCCGACGTGTTTGGAGTGGCAAAGAAATACCGCTATCTTCCACTCTATTCCGTGAGCGGACTCTGGAGAGCCAAGGAAGAACAATGGATGAAAAGCGCGGAATGGCTCAACAGCCTCAACATACGCGCTTCATACGGACTGCAGGGCAACATCGACAAGAACACGTCTCCTTACCTCATAGGCACACTCAAGAAGGGCACAATACTGCCGGGACACACTGAGGACATCATCAACAGCGAGACGGCTCCAAACCCTGACCTCAAATGGGAGAAGACAGAAAACGTGAACATAGGAGTCGACATGGCGATGCTCAACAATGCCATCACCCTCTCGGTCGACTACTACTACCGACACAGTTCAGACCTCATCGGTCTGAAGATGCTGCCTCTTGAGAGCGGATTCTCTTCAACAACGATCAACTGGGCAAGCATGAACAACAATGGCGTGGAGTTTGCGCTCAGCACAAGAAACATACACACCGAAGACTTCACATGGACCACAAACCTCAACATCGGATATAACAAGAACAAAGTCATAAAAGAGACCGTGGCGCAAAACGCCACTTATCCAAGTCGCGAGGGATATCCTGTGGGTGCCATCTTCGCATACAAAACTGCCGGACTTGACGCTGAGGGCTACCCTCTCTTCCTGACAAAGGACGGACAGAAAGTGACAGCCACAGAATTTCTGAAACTCAATGCCCATGGCGCCAGCACCCTCTCAGCAGAAGAGCAGCGCAACCTCTACACTTACATGGGCAGCACAGATCCTAAATACACTGGCGGCCTTATCAACACATTCGAATACAAAGACTGGCAGCTGGGCGTCAACTTCATCTTCAACTTCGGCATGAAGGTGAGAGTGCAGCCAAGCTACTCACCTGCACGCTACGACCGTGGACTGAATGTCAACCGCGACATTCTGAAGAGATGGACTGCAGACAACACCAACGGTGCATACGCCAAACTGATGACCAGCACAGAGCGCCCACGCGAGTATGTGCAATATAATGAGTACAACCTCTACAGCATGCTCGACACATGGGTGAGAAACTGCAACTACGTGCGTCTGCAAAGCCTGCGCCTTGGCTATAAACTGCCAGCACAATGGCTCGAGCATATCGGCATCAAGAGCGCATCACTCTCCATCGAAGCGCGCAACCTATTCGTGATAGCAAGCAACTACGACAACTATCTCGACCCAGAGACAATGGGCAACCCTTACGCACAACCTATTCCTAAGAGTTTCATATTTGGCGCAAACATAAATTTTTAAGACAACATGTATATCACTAATCTCAAAAGCATGTATATGATGAAAACAAGATACCTGATGGGCATCGTCATGCTGCTGGCCATGATGAGCCTGACAAGCTGCGACGACTTTCTCGACATCACCCCTACAGGCAAAGTCATCGCAAAGACTGGCAAGGAATACCGTGCCCTGCTCACATACGAATACAAAAACTTCCCCGAAGACCGTGGCCTCGCCACGCTCAGAAGCGATGAGGTGAACCTCATCAAAGGTTCAACATCCACAGAGGACTACGACTCATACTTCGACATCTGGGCATGGAAAGACCTCAGTCAGCAGAGCACAACGGCCTCGTTCGGATGGCGCCGCTACTATCATGCCATCTATATAGCCAACTACGTCATCGAAAACCAGAAGAACATCACAGAAGCCACACAAGACGAGATCAACCAACTTGTGGGCGAAGCTTACATGATAAGGGCCTACTGCCATTTCCTTCTGGTCAACCTCTATGCCGATCCCTACACACATTGCACACCTGCCACCACACGGGGCATTCCGCTCTCACTGGCAGCTGACGTCAATGCTGTGCTCTCATGCAGCAGCGTGGAAAAAGTGTACCAGCAGGTCATAGACGACATCAAGAAAGCCAAAGAGTATCTCAACGTAGAAACTTGGAACGAGGGATACACCTACCGCTTCAACACCGTATCGGCCAATGCGCTTCTGGCAAGAGTTTATCTCTACAAAGGCGACTGGCACAATGCGCTTGAAGAGGCCAAGACCGTCATACAGAAACATGGCACACTGGAAGACCTGAACACATCGAAGGTTCTGCCCAACTACTACCTCTCGGCTGAGAACATCGTGGCACTCGAACAGGTAATGACATCAGGCTATGTGAAGATTGGCGTGCCTGACAAAGCTCTTGTGGATGCTTATCGCACAGGAGACAAGCGAAAGGCACTCTACTACAAAGCCAGAACATCAAGCGTGTACAACCTCATCAAGTATGGCGACGGCGGCAACGATGGCTACCGATGCAGTTTCCGCTCAGCCGAAGCCTACCTCATAGCTGCAGAAGCATCTGCCGAGTGCGCTGCCGACAACGCTGCGGCAACCGACAGCAACCTGAAAGAAGCACGCGTGCATCTCAAAGCCTTGATGGAAAAGAGGTACGCCGCAGCCAAGTATAGCCAATACGCAGCCGCACTTGACGAAATGAACAAGGCACAACTGCTTGAAGCCATCAGCAACGAGCGCCGATGCGAACTGGCCTTCGAGGGACACAGATGGTTCGACCTACGACGCACCACACGTCCCGCATTGAGCAAGAGCTATGGCGAAGACCACTACACGCTCTCTGCCGGCGACTCACGCTACACGCTGCGTTTCCCTACCGAGGCCGTGGAAGCTAACCCTGGCATCGAAAAATGGAACGCCAAATAAGAATGTGACATACTTTGATTTTGTCAAAATCAATATGAGCATCCACTCTCAAAATATATTCGAACACCTACTTAAGAATACGTTAAAGTCATTTTGCCGAGGGCGACTGCGGTCGCCTCGGGCAAAATGACAATGTTGAACTTTAAACACTTTAGAACATGAGAAAATTTACTTTCTTAGCAATGTTGGCATTTGCGACAATAGCAACCAATGCACAAGAGACAGCAGCACCCACATGGACAACTGATCTCATCACCACCGAGGCAGCATCTGACCTGCGTCGTGGCGGAGCCATGGCCATCGACAATGATGGAAATGCCATCGTGACAGGCAGCTTCACAAAGGATGTGGAGTTTGCGAGCAGTTATCTCGAGCCTATTGCCACAAGCGCTTTCATTGCCAAATATAACAAGGCTGGCAAAAAACTGTGGGCTGCAAGCCTTAAGGGTGCTGCCACTATAGGGTCGGTCACTACTGACGCCAAGGGCAATATATACGCAACTGGCGTGTTTGCCGATGAAGTGCAGATCGTCAATAAGGCTGGCGAAACAAAGACAACCATCAAGGGCAAGGAAGGTGAGACATCACAGGTGTCTGCTTTCATCGTCAAATTCACAAAGGACGGCGAATACGTGGCATCCAACACCATCACACCTGTTGTTGACATGGTTCATGAATGCTACTCCGGGGCCGATACCTATTTCACACCTGGCACCATAAAGATGTGCGGCGACAAGGTCATCATGTCTGCTGAATACACAGGCAAGAACGAGATTGGCTCACTCACTCTCAAAGGACAGTATTGCTACAAGCCAGACTGGTTTTACATGTATGACATACCTACATTAGGCATCATATCTCTTTCTGACGACTTGAGCGAGGCTACACTCGTGGCACAATTGGCAGCCACACAGGCTGAGACCTATGAAGGCTATGGCGCCGAAGACTGCAACTTTACCACTGATGGCACAAAAATATATGCAGGCTTCGTTGCATACGGCACCGACCTCACTCTCAAGGCAGCCAACAACTCAAAGCAGATCACAGACCTGCTCACTGCTACTAAAGACGAAGAGACCAAATATGAGCAAGCGTTCATCCTGGCTACCATAGAGAATGGAAGCATCACTAACACCATGACTTATCATTCACAGATTGATGACAACCTGCAATTAGCAAAGTTCAACACCATCGATGAGATGCAGTATCTCAACGGCAACATTTATCTGGCCGGCACCTTCAACGAGACTTTCCCATTCGACAACAGCAAGGCCTTCGTGGGCGGATGCGACACATATGCTGTAAGTCTGAAGGCAAGCGACCTGTCTAAGAACTGGGCTTTGACAAGCGGCTTCGATGAGGGAGACGCAAAAAAGGAGGCTGAGAATGTCACTGGCATGGCTGTTCTTGACGATGAAGTGCAGATCACAGCATGGAGCGGATCTACCGCAACATACGAGGTGGAGACACCTATCAACATCCTCATCGACACAGAGAGCACACCATCTGCAATGATCATGCATACTGGCGACAATGCTTTCTTTGCCACTTCCGTGGCCAACAACGGCATTTACCACATCATACAGTCAGACAACAGAACTATGCTTGCAGAAGACAAAGAGGTCAACGGCAAATATACTTACAAATTCTTCAACGATGATGCCGACGACACAAGCGTGGAACAAATAGCTGCAAGCGGCAATGCAATCAGCTGGAACGGACAGACTGTCACTCTCGCAAAGAGCGCAGACGTCAACATCTACAACGCTGGCGGCTCTCTCATCCTGTCGGCAAAGAATGCATCATCAATATCACTCGCAGATGCAGCAAGCGGAGTCTACGTTGTCAAGACTGGCAACCAGACATTCAAGATTGAAAAATAACACATGTGACACACATGGCAATCGTGCGTCTCGCCTCTTGAGATGCGCCGTTTAACCCCCAGTCGGTCATTAGACCGATTGGGGTTTTTATCCTATCCAAAGAAGAAACAGCACATTTTCTTATATTTTTCATCTCAAAAAACAATATTATCAGAATTATGCTTGCAGTAAAAACAGCAGCGCAATTTAAATTTTTTACTAATGAGGAAATTTATACTTACCATGTTGGCCCTTTGCATAGCCACACTCAGCAAAGCCAACACAATCTACGAGTTGTCGGCCTACACATGCACAGCCGAGGCTAAGGCTACAGGACCTTGGACATTTCAAGGAGGATTCTCCATCATGCCTGCCGACAAAAGCAAAACTTACCAAACAGCCAATGGAGGAATAAAATATTCAGCAGGGGTGCAGTATACCATCACATTGCCTGCCGGCATAAGCATCAAGCACGTGGTGATAGCAGGCTATGACAACTACGATAAAACAGACAGCTACTTGGGCGAAATGAATGGAAAGGAATATACATATAAAGATTATGTATTTCCCATGAAGGATGCCAACGGCAACATTGTCAACGCTGAGAAAAGCATCACTCTCGCAGAAGATGCCACAAACTCCATAACCTTCACTCCACAAGGCAAACAGGTGGTATGGACCATATATCTGTACGACTACTGCCCTGACGACAAACCAGGACAAGACATCACTGACGGTCATAACACAAACCTCTTCCATACTCCAGAATCGCAGATGGAGAAGATAGACCGCGCACCAGTAGCCCTTCCTGCCGCAAGCGGCAGGGGTGTGTTCGTGAGCTGGCGCTTCCTTGGCACCGACAACATGCATACAAAGTTTGATGTGATAAGAAACGGCAGCATCATCAAACGCGACCTCACTGTGACAAACTTTACCGACGCTGCAGGAACCAGCGCCAGCAGCTATGTCATCGTGGCTAAGGTGAATGGTGAAGAAGCAGACCGCACAGAGCCTGTATCATCATGGGGCAACATATTCCGCCGCCAGACTCTCGACCGTCCAACAGGAGGCACTTACAATGGAGAAGAATACACATACTCTCCTAACGACTGTTCGGTAGGAGATGTGGATGGCGATGGCAAATATGAGTTGATCGTGAAATGGGACCCTTCAAACTCTAAAGACAACTCACAAAAAGGATTTACAGGAAATGTGTACCTCGATGCATACAAACTGTGCCTCGATGCAGAGACACCCGCTAAACTATGGCGCATAGACCTCGGACCCAACATCCGCGCAGGAGCTCACTACACACAATTTTTGGTTTACGACTTCGATGGCGACGGCAAGGCTGAGCTCATCTGCAAGACTGCTCCAGGAAGCAAGGATGGCAAGGGCAACTACGTGAGCAACGCTGCAACAGACGCCACCATCAAGGCCGCAGACAACACCAAGGACTGGAGAAACAATGACGGCAAAGTGAAAGGCGGACAGGAATGGCTCACCGTATTCAATGGCCAAACAGGCAAAGCCATACACACCGTATTCTACAACCCTAACCGCAACGGAGGAATAGGCGGCGAGGACAGATGGACAAAGAACTGGGACGACCGCTCTGGCAAGAACGACAAGGAATATGGCAACCGCGGCGAAAGATACCTCGCTGCAGTGGCTTATCTCAATGGTCCGGAGGCAAACCCTTCGGCTGTGATGCTGAGAGGATATTACACATATTCTTATATATGGGCCGTAGACTTCGATGGGGAAAAACTGAAGACAAGATGGTTCCACGCTTCATACGACAAAAAAAAGTATAAGGTCACAGATGCCAACGGCATCACCAAGACATATGTCGCTCCTGCCCCAAAGGGCAATGTTGCAGGCAGCAGCACATGCTATGGCAATGGCAACCACAACCTCAGTGTGGGCGACTATGACGGAGATGGATGCGATGAGATAACATTCGGCTCATCTGCATTGAACAACGACGGCACTCTTCTATATGCTACAGGCTATGGACATGGCGACGCCATCCATGTGGGCGACATTGACCCAGACCGGCCAGGAATGGAAGTGTTCACTGTGCATGAGGAAAAACCTTACGGATGGGATCTCCACGATGCTGCCACAGGTGAGATCATTTGCAGCAGCACAGGAGCTACCGACAACGGCCGTGGCATAGCTGCCGACATCATAAAGAAACATCGCGGATGGGAGTTTGCCAGTTCCAACGACCGCAGTCTGCGCGGTGCCGACAACTCTGTTGTGAGCACAAGCATACCGACACTCAATTTCCGCTGTTATTGGGATGGCACATTGCAAGACGCCCTGCTCGATGGCGATGTGATAGACAAATGGAATGGCAGCAGCATGGCACGCATATTCAACCTCAATGAATACGGCAATTCCACATCATGCAACAGCACAAAGAAGACTCCTAACCTGCAGGCCGACTTGCTTGGCGACTGGCGTGAGGAGATTATCCTTTGGGATTCTTCAGACGGATGCACGCTGAACATATTCACAACAAACATTCCGACAATCTACCGCATCCCGACCCTCATGCACAACCATACATACCGCATAGCCGTGGCTTGGCAGAATGCCGCATACAACCAGCCCCCTCACGTGAGCTACTACATGCCCGACTATGCGGAATACCTGAAGCAGCAGACAACAGGCATCGTGGATGTGGAAGAATCAGGAATGGACGACGATGGCCACATCTATAATCTGATGGGCATAAGAGTGAGCAATCCCTGCAAAGGAATATACATCAAAGATGGCAAGAAGATCATAATAAGTAAGTGTCCATAATTATTTTTATAATATGAGAGTGACTTACTTTGATATAATAATTTCATAACATACTTAAACAAAGGAATATAAGAAAGACAGTCTATACATGAAAACAATATCTGCATATATACATGATGGCAGACGCATTGGCACATCCAAGCATCTGCCGCTCAAAAGCGCAAACAGCAATCGGCACAAACAAGCACGGCGAGCGTTCATCACCATGGGCATATTCTGCTCCACCTTGCCGCTATGGGCTCAGACGCCTGTAAGCTTCTATCCTGAACAGGGAGCCACAGACATAAATGTGGACACACATCTCACCATCGAATTTGACGAGGAAGCTGCGCCTGGCTGCAAAGGCATGATCACAGTGAAGGACCTCACTGTCGGGAAGGTGGTGGACACTATTGACATGAGCATACCTGCCGGCCCCACAGAGCCACAGCCCAAGAACCCCGAAGCCACATACACGCCTGTGCCATATATATATTATAATGTGAGAAATGTCACAAACCGCAACACACGGCCTGGCAAGCCATCGGGAGCGGCTAAGGAAGACAAACAACGCTACCAAAAGACCATCATCGGCGGTTTTTCAGATGCATTTCATTTTTATCCCATCATCTGCCATGGCAAGAAGGCCACCATCTATCTCCACCACAACATGCTCGACTACGGGCATGAATATGAGGTGAGCATTGGCAAAGGCGCAATCACAGGATGGAACGGTGTGCGTGGCTGGAAGTTTACCACCAAGACGGATGCGCCATCAGCCGACAGGAGCCGAGTGGTTGTGGCCGCTGATGGCAGCGGCGACTTCTCCACCTTGCAAGGAGCTATGGACTGGATGCCCGACTCTCTGCCATCTGAATCATGCAGAAAGACAGTGCACGTCAAGAATGGCGATTATGAAGAACTGGTATACTTCCGCAACAAACGCTTCGTCACCATCGAAGGCGAATCGGCCGATGGCGTTGTGGTGCACTATCCCAACAATGAGGTGTTCAACCCTCATCCTGCCGACATCAAGACCAACGAACTCAAAGGAACCTTTCCCTCTCGGCGTGCAGCAGTGGCTGCCGACAACTGCTCTGACATGATATTCAGGCGCATCACCTTCAAGACCGACTGCAAGGGACAGGCAGAAGGATTCTTGCTCAATGGCGAGAGAAACTTCTCCGAGGATGTGCATGTCATAGGCGATGGCGATGCCCTTCAGGCTAACGGCTCCGCTTATTGGCTCAACTGCACCATCGACGGAGGCGGCGACACCATCCTCGGCCGTGGACCATCATTCTTCAACCTTTGCACCATCAGCAGCTACGGCGCCTTCATGTGGATACGCAACACGGAAGAGAACCATGGCAACATATTCAATGCATGCACCTTTCATGCTTTGAGCGAACATGCCGTCATAGCTCGCCTGCCCGACAACAAAGGCAAAAACTATCCCCATGCTGAATGCGTGCTCCTCAACTGCACGCTTGATGGCGTGCCTCCAGAGGGCTTCGGTCCTGTGGCTGAGACTGCCGCCACAGCCAAACTGTTAGAATTCAACAGCCATGATAAAGATGGCAATCGTGTTGATGTGAGCAAAAGAGACAAGCATGTGCGGCAGCTTGATGCTGTCAAAGACGCTAATCTCATTGGCAAATACTCTGACGCAAGTTGGGTGATGAAATAATCCCAAATCGGTCATTAGATTTGAGATTATGTTTGGTAAAGGCATATAGACGAAACCACAAGAGAAGGTGAATCTGAATGAATGCTGCAAGTTTCTTTGTTGAGGAAACTTGCAGCATTCTTTGAACACCCACTTATTTGAATGACGACAAACAACTGTATCTGAGGGCTGTTTTTATGAGGTTGTCATGTCGTACGACATGAGTTGCTATGAACGTACGACATGAGCACCTATAGTCGTACGACATGAGGGTGCATAGTCGTACGACATTACATCTGATGTTTGCTTGACTGTCATTTTCATGCCTGTTTTCTGAACCAAAATGAATGTACAGTGAACAGTTAAGAATGTGGAGTGAACAGTTGTGAATGAGAGCGATCATCCAACACGACCGTGCCTAAATGATTGCATGGTGCGATAGCCTCATCTCAACTGGAAAAAAGGATGGGATAAACAATAAAAACAAGGTTATGAAACACGATGAGCATGGCTTCAAAAGTGAAATTGAGCGATAAAGACTTGTTGACATGGAATTAAGATTTGATTAACACATTTATGAGTGCATGGCGGCTTGTAAGCCCCAAGTAGTATATGTTTGATAAAAATGTAAAATGTTACGGATATTATTTGTATTCTCCGTAACTTTTAACACAGAACATTATTCTCAACAAGTAGCTGTATCTTTGTACACAAATATGAATAATATGGATAGTAATAAAGTCATTGACACGCTACAACAGCAAGGTGGGTTCATAACCACAGGTGAAGTGAAAAGCCGTGGTGAATATGAGCAGCTTCGCCGTGCTATAGAAGATGGAACGCTTATGCGGCTTCGTAATGGTGTCTATGTGGAAATGTCAGCGTTGGCAAACAACATGATAGA
>CAKQYA010000042.1 GCA_934293005.1 uncultured Bacteroidaceae bacterium | reverse complement strand
TGTTAAACAAACGAATAAACAATGTTATATAAACTTAAATATCAGATAGTTGTAAATATTCAGTAGACACTATTTAGTAATGGTAAAAAAAATAACTTGGTACATTTTTGTGTCCCTTTTATAAAACAACACATGGTTAAAGGATATAGTTTTAAACTCTTCCAGAAGTATGTCCTTAGGTGCAAATCTGCTTAGCATTTTTGTACCAAGTTATTTTTTTATTGTTGCATAAATCAAATATAGAAAAAAAACATTCGGGTTTGAATTGCTACATTTCAGGTCCGAATGGTTTTTTAAGTGGCTTGCTTTGATGTTATGAAATAATTTTACGCCAACACCTGCTTAATGGATAAGCAAGACGTTTGCTTATTCAGATGGTAGATGGTAGTGATTGACACCTGCTTGATGTGCACAAACATTGTTTCCTCTTATTTTTTGCCTTTAGGCTTATTAGCTCCTTTCTTTCTGTTTTTATTCGCTTTCTTTCCGCCTTTCTTGGGTGATTTTGACGAGTCTTTGCCGCCTTTCCCTCTTTGTTTTTCAGAGTTGACGAAGGCTGAATAGAAAGCGGCATGAGTCTTGTCTTCAGAGGCAAGTTGCCCAACCAGTTCGTATTCAAGAGCCTTGCGGTATAGATTAGCGCTTGCCACTTTGATGCGTATAGGATCTCCAAGGGCGAAGCATCGTCGTGTCTGTCGTCCCATGAGGCAGAAGTTTTTATCGTCGAAGACAAAACCTTCTTGTCCAAGAGTGTGAGTGGGGATGAAGCCTTCACAGTGGTTCTCATCCACCTCTGCATAGATGCCATATTCTGTCACGCCGCTGATATGTGCGTCATATTCTTCTCCTATTTTATCAGACATGAATTCCACCTGCTTATACTTTATGCTTGCCCTCTCGGCGCTTGCGGCCAACTGCTCCATGGCCGAACTGTGCTCGCAGAGCCCTTCATATTTCTTTTGGCTGGCACTGGCAGAGCCTTCCGCATAGCGTGTGAGCAGACGGTGAACCATTAAGTCGGGATAACGTCGTATTGGTGATGTGAAATGAGTGTAATAGTCGAAGCCCAATCCATAATGGCCAATGTTGTATGTAGAGTAGCGGGCTTTCTGCATAGCGCGCAGCGACACATTTTCGATAAGGTTTTGTATTCGGTTGCCGTGCACGTCAGCGAGCAGTTTGTTGAGGCTCTTGGCCACATCAGTCTTTTTGCCCACGGTGACGAGTCGGAATCCAAAGCGTGAAGCTATGGATGCCAAGTTGTCGAGTTTGTTGGAATCAGGAAGGTCGTGGATACGGTATGGCAGTGTTTTGACCTTCTCGCCTTTTTTCACCTTTCCCACGCTCTCGGCTACTGTGCGGTTGGCAAGCAACATGAATTCTTCCACAAGTTTGTTGGCATCCTTGGCGTTCTTGAAATACACGCGTATAGGCTTGCCATTGGGGTCGATTTCAAAACGCACTTCCTCACGGTCGAAATTGATTGCTCCGTCTTTGAATCGCTTGTCTCTAAGTTTATGAGCTAAGCGGTTAAGTGTGATGAGCATGTCAGCATTCTCGCCCTTGCGGTGGTCGTCTGGTACAGGAGTGACAGGGATGCAGGATGGGGCGATGTCTGGCAAGTTGTCGCGGAACGCATTCAGTTCGGTGTCGCCTATGATTTCTTGCGCAGGTATAGGCTGTGTTGGTTTAGCGCTGCCCGAACGTATCATCTCACATTCCCTTGCCTCGCCATTTTGTTCAAGCAGGTATTGCACTTCTTCATATGTATAGCGTCTGTTGCTCTTGATGACAGTGTGGCGTATTCGGTAGTTGAGCACCTCAGCATCATCGTTCATGTTGAAGATGACAGAGAATGTGAGTTTCTCCTCATTGGGGCGCAGGGAGCAGAGCATGTTGCACAGATGTTCAGGGAGCATGGGAATGGTTCTGTCGACCAGATACACTGATGTGGCTCTCTGTTGCGCTTCTGTGTCGATGACAGATCCCTCAAGCACATAGTGACTCACATCGGCTATGTGCACTCCCACCTCGTAGAGACCTTCTTTCAATTTTTTTATTGATATGGCATCGTCAAAATCCTTGGCGTCGCGCGGATCAATGGTTACAGTGAACGTGTCTCGGAAGTCTTCTCGTTTGGCAATCTCATCTGGTGTTATGCCTGCGTCAATCTTATTGGCAGCAGCTTCAACATTCTCAGGATATTTGTAAGGCAGCCCGTATTCAGCGAGTATGGCATGCATTTCCGTGTCGTTGTTGCCGCCGGCACCAAGCACATCAACCACTTCACCTTCGGGGTTTCGTGAGTCCATTGGCCATCCTGTGGCTTTCACCACAACCTTGTCGCCATCTTTTGCACCGTTGAGTTTGTTGGCGGGAATGACAATGTCTGTCATGAGCATGGCTGATGGAGCGTCAAGGAATGCCACGTTGTGCTGCATCTGCAGGGTGCCAACAAATGGTTTTTCGCTCCGTTTGATGATTTCTATCACATTGCCATGAAGTTTCTTGCTGCCACGTTTCTTGGCATGTATTCCCACTTTCACTCTGTCGCCAGGAAGAGCATGCATAGTGTCCTCATCGTAGATGGCGATGCCTATGCCATCATCGGTGTCGACAAAGTTGCGTCCGCCGGATGTGCGGCAGAAAACACCCTCCATGGTCTGTGAAGTGCCGTTGTATGTTATCTCATCGCTGCCATGCTTGCGCACTATAGTGCCATCCTCAAGCATCTCGTTGATAATGTCCACACATAGCATGCGCAGCGGATGGCTCGACAGTTTCAGGTTCTGGAACAGTTTGTGGAGAGAGTATCCCGATCCGCGATGCGAACTTAGGAAGTCTGTCAGCATGACAGACAGCTCACGTTTATTGATGCTGGACTTCAATAGTCCGTTTTTTTTCTTTTTTCCCATAGTGCAGTCGTCGTTTTTATGTTTTATTCCACTAAATTAGTTGTTTTATTTGGAAAAAGACATTGCAATATCGTTAAAATGTTGAAATTAGGGATAAAAGTGCTAACT
This sequence comes from uncultured Bacteroidaceae bacterium, assembly GCA_934293005.1. GTDB lineage: Bacteria > Bacteroidota > Bacteroidia > Bacteroidales > Bacteroidaceae > Minthosoma. Next base: position 13,527 of record CAKQYA010000042.1, on the reverse strand, counting down.
TTGCACCTAAATCAAACATAAATATGAATATACTTATTACAGGAGCAAGCGGTTTCATTGGCAGTTTCTTATGTGAGGAAGCGTTGAAGAGAGGGATGGACACATGGGCTGGCATGCGTGAGCGCTCAAGCCGCAGGTGGTTGCAGCAAGAGAAGCTCCACTTTGCTTTTCTCGACATGACAGATGCCGGCAAACTGCATTCACAGTTGGAAGCCTGCAAGAAGAAGATTGGGAAATGGCATGTGGTGATACATGCAGCGGGAGCCACCAAATGCTTGAAACGCGCAGATTTCTTCAAGCACAACTATGAATGCACAAGAAATCTGGTTGATGCTCTTGAAGATCTTGGGATGTTCCCAGACCAGTTTCTTTATCTGAGCAGCCTCAGTGTGCTCGGACCCATACGTGAGGATATTGGTGCCAACGGCACTTATTCCCCCATGCTCGACACAGACGAGCCCTCTCCCAACACGGCATATGGAGAAAGCAAGGTGATGAGCGAGCTCTATCTGAAAGAAAAGCGCGATGCCACAGGCGGAAGGTTCTGCTACACCATCTTCCGTCCCACAGGCGTCTACGGACCTCGTGAGAAAGACTATTTCATGATGGCACAGTCGATAAAGAACCATGTTGATTTCTCTGTTGGATACAAGAAGCAGGTGCTCACATTCGTGTATGTGCGTGACTTGGTAAGTGCCATTTTTGCTGCTATAGGCAAAAAAGAAATAGCATGCGGCAAGACATATTGTGTCAGTGATGGGTGCAATTACAGCAGCCGTGCATTCAGCGACTTGATACAGAAAGAGCTCAATGTTGGCGCTGTGCTGCATGTCAAGGCCCCTTTATGGTTGCTTAGAGCAATATCCTATGTTGCAGAGATGTTGTCGCATGTTACAGGAAAGCCAAGTACTCTGAATGCTGACAAATGTCGCATCATGAGCCAGCGCAACTGGCGGTGCGACATCAGCCCTTTGAAGGCAGACCTTGGCTACGAGCCGATGTGGCCATTGGAACGAGGTGTGAATGAGTGTATGGCTTGGTATAAGGCCAATGGCTGGCTGTAGGAATCATCCGCATGATTTTTCGCGAGCAGGCATCTATAATCATTTGTGTGTGTTGGGAACGCTCTGTCATTCGTGCGCAGAAGGGGCATGAACCAGTCTGGGACATGTTTGTCTTGTTAGGGCATTATGAATTATTTTGATTACCTGCTTAAACCCCAATCGGTCATTAGACCGAAACAGGGAAATTATCAGGACATTGTTGCTTCTTTTCAACTCTTGTCAGCGTTTCTTTCGGCATCTTGCTTCCATTTGCGTTTCGACATAGCCCGCTATGCCTTCAACGCTGGCTGTCGCAACCTGCTCGAAACAAACACTAACAAGATTTGAAATCTAATGACCGATTTGGGTTAAAACATTTTTTGATATTCACTAAAGGATAATGAAGATAAAAGATTATACAAGGAGAGAGTTTGTGAAAGGACTGTGGAGCATGGAGACACTCACGCTCCTCTACATTGCATTCACCACGGTGTTGTTGACAATATATTGGACAAACCTTTCAGACCCTATGGCTTTGGTGGTCACTCGTTTGTCCATGCTTGCTGCCATGGGCTTATTTTATGGCGCATACAGGTTTTTCCCCTGCCGACTCACAAGAATATTAAGGGTGTTCCCCCCATTGCTTGGACTTATATTCTGGTATCCAGAAACATATGATTTCTGCAGTCAACTGCCTTATCTCGATCATGTGTTTGCAGCTATCGACCAGACACTTTTCGGATGCCAGCCTGCCTTGGTGTTCTGTCAGACGGTGAGCAGCACATTTTGGAGTGAGGCGTTCAATATGGGCTATTATGCGTATTACTACATGATGGGCATCACATTGATATTCTATCTCCTGTGCCGTTATGACAAGGCAGACAAGGCTGGATTTGTTTTCTTAGGTTCATTCTTCCTGTTTTACATCATATATGAGTTCCTCCCAGTGGCTGGTCCTCAGTATTATTTCAAGGCTGTAGGAACAGCCACGGCTGATGTCGGTGTGTTTCCCGCAATAGGCTATTATTTCCAAACTCACACCGACATGCTTACGCCAGAGGTGAAAGGCATTTTCAGCCGTCTTGTGACGGCTGCCCAAGAGGTGGGAGAGAGGCCCACAGCAGCTTTCCCGAGCAGTCATGTGGGCATGAGCACTGTGACCATGATGCTGGCATGGCAGACGAGAAATAAGTGGCTCTTTTGGATTATGTTTCCCGTTTATCTGTTGCTTTGCTGCGCCACGGTATACATTCAGGCACATTATCTCATTGACTCCATTTGTGGTTTCATCGTGGCAGTAGCCTTTTTCTTCCTGACAGGCTGGATTTATGATGCGCATGTCTCAAAACATAATCAAGCAAACAACAAATAAAACAAGATGACAGTTATTTATTCATCACCCATTTTCGGCCCTATTCATAGTCGCCGATTGGGCGTGTCGCTTGGCATAAACCTTATGCCAGATGATGGCAAATGTTGCTCGTTCGACTGCATTTACTGTGAATGCGGATTCAACTGCGACTTTGTGCCACAGCATTCCCGTCCAACACGTGAGCAAGTGCGCATGGCACTTGAGGCAAAGCTTGTCGAGATGAAAGCTGACGGACTTGCTCCTGACGTGCTTACATTTGCAGGCAATGGCGAACCCACGCTTCATCCCGATTTCCCTTGCATCATAGACGACACCATAGCTCTAAGAGACAGATATTTCCCACAAGCCAAGGTGAGCGTGTTGTCCAATTCCAGTCAGATAGTGCGCCAAGAGATATTTGACGCACTCTGCCGTGTGGACAACAACATGTGCAAGCTCGACACCGTGTCGGCAGAATATGTCAGCATGGTCGATCGTCCTAATGGACATTACGTGCTTGAAGATATAATCAGCCAGTTGCGCAAGTTTGGCAAGCGTTGTATTATTCAAACAATGTTTATGAGAGGTGAGTATCAAGGCAGGTGTGTCGACAACACCTCTGAGGCCTTCGTGGCTCCATGGCTGGAAACAATCAAATCTATCTCACCTCGTGAGGTCATGGTATACACCATCGACAGGGAAACGCCAGCCCATGGACTTGAGAAAGCGTCTCATGACACCCTTGACACCATAGCCAACAGGGTAAGGGCACTTGGACTGCCATGCAAAGTGGCTTATTGACACCTTTTGCCTGTTCTGTTTATATACATATTATATATATTATATGAGCCGCTCTGAAAAAAATATTTCAGAGCGGCTCAGTCTATGACGAATGTGACGTTGTAACCTGTCAGAGGATGCTCCCTAAGGCTGAGTGTCATGTTTTGTATCATGAGAATTTGGCGGGCAAGAGAGAGGCCTATGCCAGACCCCTTACGCTTAGTCGTGAAGAAAGGTATGAAAATCTCTCGTGCCACGCTATCAGGAATGGCATGGCCATTGTTGCTCACATATAGTTTGCCCTCCCACTTTATGCCGATGCTATCAGCTTCCGCCTCAATTGCATTTTTGACAAGATTGATGAATGCTTGACGAAGCAGGCTCTCATCAGCATTGACAGACACCGATTCTGGTATATCTATGCTCCATTTGATGTCGGGATAGAGCGCAGACACAGAACGGCAGAATGACAGCAGGCAGACGCTCTGTACCACAGGTTCTTGCAGCTGTGTCAACTTCCTGTAACTATCGACAAAGGCAGCCAGTCCCTTGCTTGTGTTGTGTATGGCCCTTATGCCTTCCTCATATGCCGAACCTTTTATTTCAGGAAGTGACAGATATGCCTGGCTTATGCTTTGGATAGGAGCTGTGGCATTCATTATCTCATGGGTGAGTACACGTGTTAAGCGTTGCCATGCCTCCACCTCGTTATGGGCCACAAGTTTTTGAATATCTTCTCCTGCATTATTTAAGGCTTCCAGCAAAGCCTTTTCACCGAAAAGAAGATTATTTGTGGGCAAACGAAACATGAAGTCGCGGTGACGCATGGCATCCCGCATCATCTGTGCCTGGTCTCTCAATAAGCATTGATGACGGTAGATGATTAAGCTTATGACAAAAACAAGTGCCAATACGACTACTGTTGCAATCATGGCTGATATTTCTTATATAATGTTTGACGTGTTATGCCTAATAATTCTGCAGCCCTGCTCATATTGCCACGACACTTGTCCACAACTTTCTTAACATGTTCCTTTTCCAATTTGTCAAGCGGCAAAACATCTTTGCTTTTATCAATAGCATCTTTCAGCACACGAACAAGTTCATCATTGTCCCAAGGTTTTGTGATGAAATCTGTAGCACCGTTTTTCAGTCCTCTTACGGCCAATTTCACATCTGCATACGCTGTCATAAGAATCACAGGGATATCTGGATGTTTTCTATGTATGGCAGAGAGCCAAATCATGCCTTCCTGTCCTGAGTTTACTCCAAGTGAAAAGTTCATGTCAAGTAAAATGGCATCTACATGCATCTGCTGAATCGTACTCATCACAGTGTCTGGCTTTGAAAGTGTTATGATATGCTCAAACACACCCCCAAGACAAATCTTCACAGCTGTGAGTATTGCTGGATTATCATCGACAACAATTATAGTACCGTATTTCTTAATCATGCCGCAAAGATACTCATTATTTTTTAAAGGTGCAGGAATACAGTGAAATCAAAAAAGGTTATTACTGAAAAATGTATGAAAAACATACAATATGCTGTATGATTTTCATACACTCCATATCTGGAAGGAAAAAAATCCATTGCTATTCCATTTATTGGGCGTAGCTTTGCAGCGCATTTAGCACTTTCATCAAAAATACAAAAGCAATGAAGAAGATTTTATCTATGTTACTGATACTGGCTGTTTGCAGGAGCATGCTGGCTGCTGAGCCAGACACTCTGATGTTAGGCCTTCAGGATGCCATTCGTCTTGCCCAGCAGCAGTCGCCATCAGCGCAGAGTGCACGCAACACTTTTCTGTCGGCCTATTGGAATTATCGTTACTTCAACGCCAATTATTTGCCTTCGGTCACATTATCCACTTCTCCATATATAAATAAGGCAATGAACAAAATAACTCAATCAGATGGCACGTCCGTATTTATGCAACAGGATCAGTTTGGAACAGATGTTACGCTTAAGGTTAACCAGAACATTAGCTTGACAGGAGGCAGCCTATTCATGAAGAGCACACTTAACCGTCTTGATGAATTCCAAAATAAGACAACGGCTTATAGCAGTCAGCCCATTCTCATAGGTTATCAGCAAAGCCTCTTTGGTTATAACACGTTGAAATGGGACAAGCGCATTGAGCCAATCCGCTTTCGGGAGGCCAAGAAACAATACGCAGAGTCGCTTGAGATCATATCAGCCACGGTTTGCAATCACTTCTTCTCACTTGCTTCTGCGCAGACCGAATATAACATGGCTTGTCAGAACTTTGCTTCAGCCGATACGCTCTATAGCATGGCTGAGGGTCGTTATCAGATAGGCACAATCACTGAAAACGAAATGTTGCAGCTCGAGATAAACCGGCTTAACGAGGAGACTAATGTGATGGATGCAGAGATGAAGCTAAAGGAAGAGATGCAGAGTATGCGTTCATTTTTAGGATTGGAGCAAACAATTGAACTTCAACTCAAAATGCCCGACAGTGTACCTCAGTTTTATGTGCCGCTGCAGGGTGCCATGCAACTGGCCCTTGAGAACAGTCCTGATCCTGAACGCTACCGCCGCATCATGAAGGAAAGCGAGAGCAACCTTGCTTATGCAAAGGCCAATGCAGGGATGAAAGCAGATCTTTATGTGCAGCTTGGTCTCTCGCAGACCGGATGTGATATACCAAGTTCGTATAGCAACCTGATGAATCAGGAATATGCCAGCGTTTCCATATCGTTGCCCATACTTGATTGGGGGCGAGGGCGCGGAAAAGTGAAAGTGGCCAAGTCGCAGCTTGCTCTCGTTAACACTCAAGTGGATCAAGGCATGAATGATTTCAACAAGAATGTTGAAAAATTGGTGCTTCAGTTTAACATGCAAGCACGCAGGGTGCATATAGCTTCACTTACAGACCGTCGCGCCGAACAACGATACAATGTTGCCCGTCGACTCTATATCATGGGACGAAGTTCTATTCTCGACCTCAACGCAGCCATCAATGAGAAGGGTATAGCCAAGCGCAATCACATAAATATGCTACGCACATACTGGAGTCTATACTATACTATCCGAAGTGTGACAGCATTTGACTTCGAAAATAACAAACCTTTAACACAACAACTGCCAATCAGATAATATGGACATTCAGTTAAAACCTAAGCCTTGGTACGTCAAGCACCGTTATTTAATAGCATTCGTCATTATCTTCCTTTCCTTCACCGCCTATGTCATAATACTGGCATCAGGCCCTCGCCAGTTAAAGATTGATTCTGATGACTACAAGACAGGGGAAGCAAACATAGAGCCTTTCATGGAGTATGTCGATGTGGAAGGGCTCGTGCAGCCTATCCAGACCATTCAAGTAAATGCGCTTGAAAATGGTTTTGTCGAACGTATTGTTGCAGAAGAAGGCGCAATGCTTAACAAAGGTGACACAATACTCATCTTATCCAACCCTGATATTTTTAGAGCTATAGATGATGAACAGGATGAATACCGAAACAATCTGCGCAACTATCGTGAACAGGAGATAGAAATGGAACAACGCTCCATCACACTCCGGCAACAGGCACTGGACGCAGAACACCAGATGTCTTCACTTGACAAGTCGCTGAAGCAGAGTAAGGAGGAATGCTCAATGGGCATAAAGAGCAAAGCAGAACTTGATGTGATAGAAGAAGATTACAATTATCAGCACAAGAGAGCTGAACTGCAGATGCAGAGTCTTCGTCACGATTCCATCGCCACTATCCTCAAACGAGAAATGATACGAGCTAATAGAGAAGCTGCCAGCAAGAAACTGTTGCGTTCGACAGGACGAACCGCAAATCTCGTCGTGCGTGCTACAACCACAGGCCAGCTCAGTTATCTCAATGCTACTATTGGCCAGCAAGTAGCAGCAGGCACATGTGTCGGTGAAATAAAGGTGCTTGCGGAATATAAGGTGCACACCTCACTTTCCGAATATTACATTGACCGCATCACCACAGGTCTTCCAGCCAGCATTCAGCATCAGGGGAATAAGTATCCTCTTCGTATAAGCAAGGTTGTTCCTGAGGTGAAGAACCGCAACTTCGACTGTGACCTTGTCTTCACAGGTGAGAGACCCTTGAATATCCGCCTTGGAAAAAGCTATCGTGTTCAGATTGAATTAGGCCAGCCAGAGACAGCTCTCGTTATTCCTCGTGGCGATTTCTATCAGCATACATCTGGCCATTGGATATATCGTCTTTCGTCAGATGGTAAGACAGCCAGCAAAGTCAATATAGAGATAGGGCGTCAGAACCCACAGCAGTATGAAATACTCTCAGGTTTGAATTCTGGCGATAAAGTGCTCGTCAGTGGTTATGACAAACTTGGAGATATAGAGGAATTTGTAATTAAATAAAAAAGATTTTTTAAAGACATGAACATGAATTTATTCATCAGTAATCTTTGTACTTCCGTACGTAATTTGCTAAAGTATAAAACGCAGAATATCATCACAATCCTATGCCTTGCAGTGGGCATCATTTGCTTCGCTGTCACATGCCACTTTATTATAGAGGCTTGGAAGTTCAACTATATATATGGTCAGAATGACAAATGCACAGGAGTGTGGTTTTTCGAGAATGATGATTGTAAAATGACCAAAGCACTTGATGAGTCAGAATATCAACGCCTGGTAGATATGAAGCCGTCATCTATAGATCAAGTGCTGTTCAATGAACATAATTACAGAGGCGTGTGGTCATTGAATGACCTTGATGGCAAGAAATGGGAGTTGGTCGGAGATGTATTTGCTGTGAGCCCCGACTATTTACGTCATTATGGTTATCGTTCTGCCATTACGGGCAAACCAATATCTCGTCTTAAATCAGGCACGATTCTAATGAGTGATGGCTTATGGAGGAAGACAATGGGCGAGGGTACAAATCCGATAGGATGGAATGCATTGTGGAGTCCTGAAGGCAGTAAGTCTTATTCAGGTCCTATCATTGATGTGGTATGTTCTAATATGGGAGGAAAACTTGATGGGATGATGATTGTTTCAGATTCTCCATTTTTGGTTCAATCGAAAGAACCAATCTTTAACTTGAGTATTGTTCTTGCTGATGGCAAGACTCGAGATAATCTTTATTCTGATTTGGCATCACTTTATCCCGACCGCTTTGTTTTTGTAAGAGCTGTCAATGATGGTGGTGGGATGGTTCAGTATTGTATCATCTTAGTCCTTATATTTCTTCTCGGGAGCAGCGTGCTGATAATAGGCGCTACTGGATTCCTGAAAATGCAACTGCAACTTTTCAATCTTCGCAGTCGGGAGATTGCTCTTCGCCGTTGCGTGGGGGCAAATCTTTTGCAACTGTTCGCACTGCTTACCATAGAGGTGCTCATTGTGTTCCTCATTACAGCATTGATTGCTTTAGGTCTCACAACTGTAATAGCAGATTATGTTTTGCCTATACTTTATGCGGTGACTAAAAATGCTCTCTATGTCGATATGGACATATTGTATCAACGAGAGATAGGAGCGGTTGTCTTTACCGCCTTGCTTACACTCGTTATAGCATTTTTTGCTGTCCGTCGCATCCTTCGTGCGCCACTTGGAATGACGGCTGGCCGCAGCAACAGCATCAGCCATGCAGGTCGTAGCGCAATGCTTATTGTTCAATATGTGGTGTGCATCCTGTTTCTCATGTTCATTCTTGGAGCGCGTTATTATATTAAGGATACAGCCAGTTCGTTGCATGTTCCTGACGATGCAAGTTGCATTAAGCAATGTATGATGACTGATAGTAAGGATATTCATTATTTAACACATGATGAGATAGCCTCTTTGCCAAGTGTTGAGTATGTTGGATGCATAAATGTGGTAAACTATTTATGTCATGAAGAGATAGATACAACCTTGTATGTTAATTATACAAAAGTAATGAATGAAGACAATTCCTTAAATGGATATATATACAGCATTGCATGGGCGAATGCAGCTTACTTCTTGGCTATGGGCATCCATCCTGTGGCAGAATGCAATGAGATGGATAGTAAGAGAATGATACCAGTCTTTGCGCGACCACAAGATGCAGACCGCATGGAAAGGACACTGCAATCCAAAGGTACACATAGGGAAAACAAGGTGCTCATGGATGGCAGGACGTACGTCAATATAGGTTATGTGCCTATATGGCCAAACATGTTTAGCAATTTCAACTTGTCATACATTGTTGTTCTGCCTGAAATGAATATATACGATGAGCATGCAGACTTGACAGCAAGGAATAATGCATGGAATAATGCATTCCATTACATATTGCGCCCCAAAGCCCATTGTTACGAAAAACTGGTGGAAGAACTGAACGACACCTACCATAAAAAGCGTCCAGGTTATCTGATGCCTTTGGATATCACGAATGTCTATGACAAATGGTTTGCAGATGTCCAGTGGCTGGACATGTTGTTGCAATGCTGCTGGTTGTTCAGCATAGTAAGTCTTGTGTGCATTATCTTAAGCGTGTATTCTGCTGTCTCTATTGACACTCGAGGCCGCGAGAAGGAAGTGGCAATCCGTAAGATTCATGGAGCAAAGGTGTGGAACATTATCTGTCTCTTTGGCCGCTATTATTTACGATTGTTTGTCATCTCTGCCGTCATTTCTGTCCCGATAGGCATTGGTGTGTATGCTGTTGTCATGAAATTCTACATGGATGACACAGGCCACAATATAATGCTAAGTTGCGTTTGGATGGCTGTAAGCCTAATCATTGTTGCTCTTATCACTCTTTTTACAGTAGGTGAGAAGATATTCAGGGTTTCAAAAACCAGCCCTATAAAAATTATCATGAAAGAATAAAGGATTTTTAAAATATAATAATATGATCAAGTTAAAAGACATTAAGAAAGTGTTCAGTACTGAGACAGTGGAGACATGGGCTCTCCGTGAAGTGAATCTTGAAGTGAAAGAAGGTGAATTTGTGGCCATTATGGGACCTTCAGGTTGTGGCAAGTCCACTTTGTTGAATATATTGGGATTGCTCGACACTCCAACGGAGGGCACATACATCCTTAATGGCAAGGATGTGAGCAAACTCACAGAGAATGAGCGTACCGACCTTCGCAAGGGAGTGATAGGCTTTGTGTTCCAAAGTTTTAATCTGATAGATGAGCTCGATGTTTATGAGAATATCGAACTTCCGCTCCTTTATATGGGCATTCCTTCAAAGCAACGCAAGGAACGTGTAGAGGCTGTCATGGACCGAATGGCCATCACGCACCGCAAGAAGCATTTTCCGAGCCAGCTGTCTGGCGGCCAACAGCAACGTGTGGCCATTGCGCGCGCTGTGCTTCCAAATCCAAAGATTATTCTTGCTGATGAGCCGACAGGCAATCTCGATTCAAAGAACGGGAAAGAGGTGCTTGACTTGCTCTGCGATCTCCATAAGAGAGGCACAACCATCATAATGGTGACTCACTCTCAGCATGATGCCAGTTATGCAGACAGAATAATCAACCTCTATGACGGTCAGATTGTGGACCAGGTGGAATTGTAATAATGGTAAAATGAAAGCATACATTCTCAAACACGCATTGCGAAACCTCTCCCGCATGCGTACATATACTATTATCAATGTCATTGGACTCATAATAAGTCTTGCAGGTGTTATTGTCATTGCACGTTATGTGCATCAAGAACTGACGGTAGACAGCTATGTGCCATACCTTGACCGCACCTTCTTGCTCGTGAATCATGGTGGTCATGCAGGGAACATCGGTTATGGAAATACAGAAGCGGCTAATAGGAACCATATTGATAATTGGCAAGACCCTTTCGCCGACAAAGATGTGGAGTGCTATACACGATTCACTTTTGTGTATGGAGGATTTGATATGGTGGCAGAAAACGTGCATTATCAGGTTGAAACAATTATTGCAGACAGCATGTTTTTGCGTATGCTGCCTCGTCGTCTGGCGGCTGGTACTATAGAACAGAAGAAACCAACCGATGTCATCATCACTCGCAACTTGGCCGAAAAGATTTGGCCAGGTGAATCAGCTGTGGGAAAGGCTCTTGTGCATGAGAACAACACTTTGAATGTTGTAGGTGTGGTGGAACAGCCTGACACGAAGTATAATTTTCATTATGACCTTATAATGCGTGATGATCTAATAGAGGCTATGTATGTGGGATGGAGTGTGATTCGTTTGAAGGAAGGTGCTGACTATAAGCATTTCAACAAGCGTCAAAAGCCTTTTTCTGAAACATACCATGATGGTGCTGCAGATTATAGTCACCATTTCCAACTATTCCCTCTTGGCAAACTGTATTTTGATAACCCGGTGAAAGATTCAGACGCAGGTGGCTGCAAGTTTTTAGAACAAGGGAACAAGCAAAATGTAGCCTTTCTTGCAGCTGGTGCCATAATGCTGCTATTGGTCGGTTTGTTCAACTATGTCAATATCTTTTCCATTCTCATGATGCATCGCCGCAAGGGAATAGTTCTCCGCAAGATATTTGGAGCAAAGATGCAAGATGTGTTTTGGATGATATTCTTAGAGAATTTCTTGTTGGCAAGCTTCGCATTAGGCTTTGTGTGGCTGATAATCAGTATTGCGTCGCAATTGATGATTCAGTATTACAACTTGACACTTCTGCCATCTCCATGTTTTGACATAATCATATCATTGTCTATTGTCTTGTTGCTGCCTTTGGCCGTCAGTGTTCCTGCAGCTGTTAGCCATTGCCGTCCTGTCTCGGTTGAAGATGCCAGTTGCACAAAAGCCGCAAACAGCCATTCTTTTTCTCGCAATGTGTCATTATGGTTGCAGTATACATTCACATTCTTCCTCATTGTGGTCAGTGCATATTCTATACGTCAGTTGTACTATATGCTGCATACAGATTTAGGCTATAATGCAGAGAATATTGTATGGTTTGACATGTTCCCAGATATTCACAATACATATCAGGGCCGTATGACTGATGAGGAATGGGGGCAGCGCCATAGCATGATGGCAAAGAAGAAAGAACAAGCAGAAGATTATATGCGGCGCATCAATGCTTCTCCTTTGTTTTCAGGGTGCTGCTATGGTGACGGTCATGCTTCATTGACAATGGAAAAGATCTCGCTTGATGATTGGGGAATCCTGCTCAAGACAAACCTTCCAGGTTCAGAGTATCAGAAGATTGCAAAAATCGACCTTAGTCCAGAAATGATTGAGATGTATGGGCTTAAGCTCCTTGAAGGCTCAAAGCCAAATGCAGAGCGTGACAGATATCAAAATTATCGGATGTATATATCACGCAGTTCTAAAGCTAAACTTGGAATCAAGGATATAGCCCAAACTCTCATACAGCCAATAGAACGCCAATGGTTTGGCTTTGATGATAATGGCAATACAGTAACAGGCAATCCTCCATACACTATTGCAGGTGTGTATGAGGATTTCTGCATGACACATCTTGCCATGGATGAGATTCCTTTCTTTATACAAATAAGTGAACGGCAATTTAATGAAGATTCCTATTTCTTGGCACGTTACCAAAAAGGAAAGCGGCAGGAAACATTAGATTTTCTGCATAATCTTTTTGAAGAGGCTAATGGCACAGGAGGTGTGATGCCTTATAAATTCATAGAAGATGAAATTGCAGAAATTTATGCAGACGACACTCGTGTGGCACGTATATTTGCCACTTTTGCCCTTCTCTCCATATTTGTCTCATGCCTCGGTCTTTTGGGCATTTCACTTTATGATGTTCAGCAACGAAGGCGGGAGATTGCTATCCGCAGGGTGAATGGAGCTAAGTTTAAGGACATCTTCCGCCTCATTGCCCGTCGTTACATGACGGCTCTCGGCTTGGCTATAATTATAGGCACGCCATGCGCTATCTATGCTATCCATTATTATATGCAAGGTTATGTGCATCATGTTGTGCTCACTCCGTGGTATTTTATCGGTGCAGCCTTTCTCATGTTCCTTCTCATGTTTGCAATCATCTATTGGCAAATCCGTAAAGCCGCAAGTGAGAATGTTGTGGATGTTATGAGGAATGAATGAAAAAATGAGGATAGAGATTCTCTGATTGTTGCTGTCTGCCAAAATCCCTTCATAATCTAAACGATCACACATAAATATTCCCTTGAAGTCCTCAAAAATAGGATCCTGAGGGATTATTGATGCTCTTGGAATTGTAGCGGACAGCCAATAGTCTCTAATAAATGACGAGGCTGCAAGTGGCAATGCCACTTGCAGCCTCGTCACATAAGTATGCTCGTGTTTTTCCTGACTTCGTCATTGCGTCACCCAAGAAAAACAAATCATCCAATATACCTCAAGGAGAATGCGATATTTGAATGATCTCTCGTATAGGGGTACGAATCCGCT
>CAKQYA010000041.1 GCA_934293005.1 uncultured Bacteroidaceae bacterium | reverse complement strand
ATGGCAAAATCCTGAGCAACTTTTTGTTGCTCAGGTACTTATAAAAAACGTTAAAGTATAATGCTGCGGAAATAAGGAATATGAAACAGACAATGAACATCCATAGTTTACATGTAATCTGGCTCATCCGGAAAATGGAGTGATAAAGTCTATATGGTCTAAAAGAAAACTGCCTAAGATTTTGTATATTTGAATAACGACAAACAACTGTATCTGAGGGCTGTTTTTATGAGGTTGTCATGTCGTACGACATGAGTTGCTATGAACGTACGACATGAGCACCTATAGTCGTACGACATGAGGGTGCATAGTCGTACGACATTACATCCGATGTTTGCTTGACCGTCTTTTTCATGCCTGTTTTCTGAACCAAAATGAATATGTAGTGAACGGTTGTGAATGAGGAGTGAACAGTTGTGAGTGAGAGTGAACATCCAACACGACTGTGCCGTTGGCGAAACTTTGTGTTGTCAAAGATTTGTCAGAATTGTCTCAGATGCGAGAAGATGCAGTGCTGAAATTGGAACAAAGATGAGGCTTTACCTTTATTTAACATGAAAGTCTTTGCAAGATTGAGGGAAAGGTGTACATTTGCGGCAGTTTCAAGTAAATTGATTCGTGTGAAATTCATTCGTATAAACCTTTTAAAAATAGATTGAGGTATGAAGAATGTACAGTCTGTTATTCCATCAGCCATCATTGCTGTGGCTGTGGTAGTGTTGGGATTTGTTCTCAAAAGTGGTATCGTGGCGTTCAAGGATATGGATCGCACAGTTGTTGTCAAAGGGCTATCAGAGAAGGAGGTCAAGGCTGATAAAGTGACATGGTCGCTGAAATATAAAGAGCTTGGCAATGACCCTTCGGCTATGTATGACCTTTTGGCACGAAAAAACAAGATAGTGACTTCTTTCTTGATGTCATCGGGCATCAGCGAAACCGACATCAGTGTGAATCCACCTGTCATAGTAGACCGTCAGGCAGATAATTATGGCAATGACATAATGAACTATCGCTACAAGGCAACGAGTGTCATAACCGTAACATCCAAAGATGTTGATAAGGTGCGTGGACTCATGCGTCGTCAATCAGAATTGATGAAGCAAGGCGTAGCTATCGTTGGTGAGGAATATGGGGATGGCGGCAGCATTGTGTATGAGTTTACAGGACTTACGAAAATAAAGCCGGAAATGGTTGAGGAAGCTACTAAGAATGCTCGTGCCACAGCACAGAAGTTTGCTGATGATTCGGGAAGTAGGATAGGGAAGATACGTAGTGCACAGCAAGGGCAGTTCTCTATAGAGGACAGAGATGCCAATACACCTTATATTAAGCGTATTAGAGTGGTCAACACTTTGGTGTACAGTTTGGAATAACCTTGGCAGCATGCAGTATGTCATAGGTTTAACCCAAATCGGTCTAATAACCGATTTGGGTTAAGCAAAAGTGGACAGGCGCAATGATTCTTGATGCAAGTTGTGCCACGTTGCAACAATAGAGCGTCCCGTATCATCTTATCGAATGATGCGGGACGCTCTATCGTTGTGTGTTATGGCCAGTCAGCACATTTGCCTGTGTCATACCAACCCGTTGAGGTGCTGGCTTATTTCTTGCAGTTCTGTCCTGATAGCTTTGAGACGGTCTATAACCTCAACATTGCGGTTCACTTCGCCTCGCTTGTTGCGCTTGAGCATGTCACGAGCACCTTGCAGAGTCATTCCACGCTCTTTGACAAGATGGTAAACCATCCTGACCTGCTCGATGTCAGCTTTTGTGTACTGGCGCACACCTCGGTCTGTCTTCTTTGGGCAGATGTTTGTAAACTCTTTCTCCCAATAACGGAGCAGAGTCTCAGTGACGTTCATCATGCTTGCCACCTCGCTGATGCTGTAGAACATCTTAAGGTCCTTGTTCTTGTTCAGTGCCATAGTCGTTATTGTTCTTTATTTGACGTCTCATGCGGTGCAGCCGAAGAACATGTTGTTCTTTGCCGCATGCTTATAATCATGAGACCCTTGATGCTGGTAATGCCTTAAGCCTTCTTTGGGATGTTTTTCAGAACCTCGAGAGTGAATTTGTAAAATTTCTCTACCGATTCGATGTTGCAAGCCTCGTCAGGCGTGTGTGGATGCGCAATGGTTGGTCCATAGCTTGCCATGTCCATGTCTGGATAGTTCACACCGATTATTCCGCACTCCAGTCCTGCGTGGCATGCTCCTACTGCTGGACGCTTGCCATAGAGGCCGTTGTAGATGTCTGACATCATAGTCACGAGCGGACTCTTTGGGTTTGGCTGCCATCCGCTGTATCCGCCCTCAGCCTTCACCTCCATGCCAGCCATGGAGAAGCATGCCACATAACTGTTGACAAGATACTGTTTCATGCTATCCTGTGAAGAGCGCGCGAGGGTGATGATCTCTGCTTCGCCATCGCCAACGTTGATGATGGCAAGGTTGCATGATGTTTCAACAAGATCGGGAAGAGAAGGTGTGTAACGTAGCACACCGTCGTGAGCAGCCATCACGGCATTGATGATGTTCTCCTGAATGTCTTCAGGGATGGCTTTGGTAGGAACATCCTTTACTTCTTCGATGAAGAACTTGAATGCATCCGTCTCCACATCCTTGTATTCATCGAAGAATGTGTCTTTGCACTTCTCGATCATGGCAAGGAAAGCCTCTTTTTCGGGAGCAGGCACAAGCACCGTGGCTTCGCACTCTCGTGGAATGGCGTTGCGCATGTTGCCGCCATGCCAGCTGCACAACCATGCTGTGCCTGTGTTGACAGTAGCAAAAAGTGTGCGTGCCATCAGCTTGTTGGCATTGGCTCTTCCTTTGTGTATTTCAATGCCAGAGTGTCCGCCAAGAAGGCCCTTGATGATGATGTTGTAGCAGAGCATGTTCTCTGGATTGACATTAAGCTCTTGATATTTCATGTCGCAAATGATGTCAACGCCTCCTGCACATCCGATAGTTATTTCGCCTTCTTCTTCAGAGTCGAGGTTGAGCATGTACTTAGCGGAGAGCTCGCCTGCCTTTAGGCCAAAAGCACCATAAAGGCCAGTTTCTTCATCACGTGTGATCAGAACCTCAATAGGTCCGTGCTCTACAGTGTCATCCTCAATGACAGCCATTGCTACAGCCACGCCCATGCCATCGTCTGCGCCAAGAGTGGTGTTGCGTGCTGTCACCCAGCCATTTTCGATATATACGTCGAGAGGGTCTGTCTCGAAGTTGTGTTGGCAATCTTTTGTCTTTTGAGGCACCATGTCCATGTGTGCCTGGATGACTGTAGTCTCACGATCCTCATAACCAGGAGTGGCTCCCTTGGTCATGATCACATTGCCCACCTCGTCTATACGTGCTTCAGCGCCATTCTTCTTTGCGAAGTCGACCAGAAACTGTGCCACTTTCTCTGTATGTCCAGAAGGGCGTGGAATCTGTGTGAGAGCATAAAAACTCTTCCACACATGCTTAGGAGATAACTCTTCAATTGGATTCATAGCAAAATATTTTTATGTCGTTAATAAACTCGTTGTTCTTTGTCTGTATGAATGCGGTAAAATGACTCAGACACCTTTGGCCAATGGAGTGCGCATGCTCAATGCAATGAGAGAAAATGCACCTAATATTGGAACTAACGCCGTCTGGATGGTATGTACAATCAATGCAAACGTGACAGCGTCTGTGCCAGCTACTCCGTATAAGACTAATATAGTCTTCACAGCCAGATGCCATGCACCTGCTCCATTGGGTGTTGGCACAATGACAGATATGCTGCCAACGATGAAACTTACTATGGCGGCTGAGAAACTTAGCTGTTCAGTGAAGCCGAAGCACTTGAACGTGATCCAATAGTGAAAGAAGTAACTCATCCAGATGGCCAGAGTGTAAACGGCAAACACCCATTTGTTCTTCACATACTTCAGCGACATCACACCTTCCTTGACCTTGTCAATCATGTCTTTGAGCCTTGTCATGAAAGCAAGTTTGTGCATGATGATGCTCATAAGCACGACGGTGGCTATCAGACATACTGCTGTGACAATATATCCTGTTGCAGTAAATTCATGCAGCCACGAATTCAGACTCACTCCTGTCTGGTCAAAAAATGACATGAATACAGGCAACTGAGAAAGAATCACTAAGGCTGTGATGGAAAGTATCAAAACTGAGTCGATGATACGTTCGGTCACAACTGTTCCAATTGACTTGAGGAATGATGTGCCGTCATAACGTGCCAGCACACCGCATCGCGCCAATTCGCCGCTGCGTGGAATGATGAGGCTTGAGGCATATGAAATAAACACTGCGTGTATGCAGTCGCTCATGCGTGGATGTTCTCCTATCGGAGATAGCATCTGTGTCCACCTCATGCCTCTGAATAGTTGGGCGGTCACGCCAAAAATCAATGAGAATAGCATCCAGCCCCAGTTCATGTCATGCATCACTGTGTGCTCAATCTCGCTGAAATCAGTGTTTCGATACATCCACCATAATATTGCTCCTCCAAGAATGAAAGGCAACGCAATGTTGCAGACGCTTTTTAGCCTTTTATTTTTTATGTTTCTATTGTTGTTCATTAAAAAAGTTGTATCTTTGCATTCAGATGTCTAATGCTTTGGAGCAAACTGTCTGTTGCGACGGAATCTTCCAAAGCATGCCGCATCAGCTGTGCGTGCTCTGCTTTTTGCTGTGTTTGACAGTAGGGCGGAGTGTTCGTAAAGGCAAAGGTACGAAAATAATTCATAAGTATAATCTACATAAACAGATTTTTCTTCGTGAACAGTGTAAAACCAAAGAAATTCCTCGGGCAGCACTTTCTGACAGACCTCAATGTGGCACATCGCATAGCCGACACCGTTGATGCTTGCCCAGGCATCCCTGTGCTCGAGGTCGGCCCTGGCATGGGAGTGCTAACACAGTATATAATCCCTAAAGAGCGAGAGTTCAAGGTCGTGGAAATAGATTTCGATTCTGTGCCATATCTTCATGAGCATTTCCCTCAGTTGGGTGACAATATCATTGAAGGCGACTTTTTAAAGATGAATCTGCATGATGTCTTTGACGGGCGTCCGTTTGTGCTTACTGGCAACTATCCGTACAACATATCCTCGCAGATATTCTTCAAGATGGTGGAAAACCGTGACCTTATACCGTGCTGCACAGGCATGATTCAGAAGGAAGTGGCTGAACGCATGGCAGCCAAGCCTGGCACAAAGTCGTATGGAGTGCTGAGTGTGTTGATACAGGCATGGTATGATGTTGAGTATCTTTTCACGGTGGATGAGAATGTTTTCAATCCACCGCCCAAGGTGAAGAGTGCTGTCATTCGCTTGACACGCAACAGCAAGGCGGAGCTTGGATGTGATGAGAAACTTTTTCGCCGCATTGTCAAGACGGTCTTCACTATGCGCCGCAAGATGATGCATAATGGCATGAAGCAGATATTGGGAAAAGATTCGCCTATGTTGGCAGACTCTCTCTTTACCAATCGCCCAGAGCAGCTGTCCGTGCAGGAATATATTGACTTGACAAATAAGGTCAGTGAGCATTTGCCAAAGTAGATGCATCTTGTGATGTGCTGATATGGGCTAAAATGGCCCATGCGTCAGCCCTCGATGATCTTGTGTTGTTTGATTATTTCGTCCCTTATTCTGAAAAGCATGCACACTTGTCCGGAGAAGACGGGACTGTCATTGTGCTCTTGGGCAATGTATGAGAGTTGGGTCACAGTCATGTCAAGGTTCGTTATGTGTATGCCAGATCCAAGGTCGATGTCTTGCTCGCACTTGTGTGTGTTGAACCAGTTTACAAGTTCAGCAACTTCTTCTTTAGTGTATTGTGGTTTGTATGTCATGTTATTGCCATTCTTTAGTTATGGTTGTTTGAAAGTGTGTGGCTATATGCCTTTGAGGATGGAAACCATTGCTTGTGCGGCTCTTGTGCTTGCTCCTGCGCCTCCAAGTATGGTGTTCATGTGTTTGTAGTCATCGAGCATCTTTTGTCTTTTGGATCCTCCTGGAAGTATATCTTGCAGGTGTTTCGTGATGTTTTGTGCATTCATTCGGTCGGCCACGAGTTCTTCTACTATTGGCGCATCAGCCACAAGGTTGACTAATGATATGTATTTCACTTTTAGAAATTTCTTTCTGAGCCAATTGACCAGTTTGCCTGCTGGAATGTAGTAGCATACTATTTGTGGAATGCTGAGTATGGCTGTTTCCAATGTTGCTGTGCCCGAAGTGACAAGGGCGGCTGCCGATTCACGTAATATGCTATATGTCTCGCCAAAGCGTATGTCCACTTCTGCTCCATCGGGAATGTGCTTGTTGTAGTAGCTGCGGTCTATGTTTGGAGCGCCTGCTATGACCAGGCGGTAGTTGGTGAATGTCGATGCGGCTTCAATCATGGTGCGCAGGTTGTCTTTGATTTCTTGCTTGCGGCTGCCTGCCAAGATCGCTATTTGCCGTTTTGTTTCTGCATGCGGAAGGTCTTGTGTTGCCTCTGCTATAGCGTCTACGCATGGGTTGCCTACATAATGAATGGGGAATTGGCGCTTGGCGAACCATTCCTTTTCGAAAGGAAGAATGGAGAAAAGTTCGTCCACATCGCGGCGTATGTTCTTTATGCGGTGCTCCTTCCAAGCCCATATCTTGGGGCTGATGTAATAGAACACTTTGCATATGCGGTGCTTGTGCACATATTGCGCTATTTCAAGGTTAAAGCCTGGGTAGTCTACAAGGATGATCACATCGGGATGCCATTGCGCTATGTCAGCTTTGCATAGCGACATGTTTTTCAATATTGTCGGCAGGTGCATCAGCACAGGAAAGAATCCCATGTAGGCCAACTCGCTGTAGTGTTTCACAAGCGTGCCGCCAACGGCGGCCATTTTTTCTCCGCCATAAAAACGAAACTCCCATTGGCTGTCCTCCTGCTTTATAGCTTTCATGAGGTTGGAAGCGTGAAGGTCTCCCGAGGCTTCTCCTGCTATGATGTAGTATTTCATTTGCTTAGGGTGAGTGTATGCTGAACTGGCGCATGCTAATGTGGAAGTGGCCAGCTTTGATGTTATATTAAACCTAAATCGGTCATTAGATTTTAAATTTTGTTAGTGTTTGTTTCGAGCAGGTTGCGACATTTGCGTTGAAGGCATAGCGGGCTATGTCGAAACGCAAATGGAAGCAAGATGCCGAAAGAAACTCTGACAAGAGTTGAAAAGAAGCAATAATGTTCTGAAAATTTCCCTGTTTCGGTCTAATGATCGATTTGGGTTAAAATGAGCGCGCTCTTCTTATGCTTCTTCCATGCTCTTTGTCACGCTTCTTTTTCCAGTATGTTGGCAAGCTTGTCTTTGTAAGAGTAAGCGGTCATGTCGAGTTGTATAGGCGTGACTGCAGCATAGCCGTGTTCGAAGGCCCATGTGTCGCTGTCGGTGTCGTCCGTGTCGTATGGAGCATAGTAGCCTGCAATCCAGTAGTATCTGCCACCTCTCGGGTGTTCACGCTCTTGCCATTCTTCATGCCATTCGCCCAATCCCATTTTGCATACCTTGATGCCTTTGACAGTCTGCACGTCAGGTACGTTTACGTTGAGGCATACGCCTGTAGGCAGTCCTTCTCTGAGCACCGTCTCCACAATGCTGCACACGCATTCTCTCATATAAGAGAAATCGGCGTCTGCGTCAATCTTCCCGCTGGAGAAGGCTATGGAAGGCACTCTCTTTATGCATCCCTCCAGGGCAATCGACATGGTGCCAGAGTAGTGGGCGTTGACAGCGCAGTTGTCGCCATGGTTGATGCCTCCAATCACAAGGTCTGCATGTCGTGGCAGCAAAACTTCAAATGCCATCTTTGTGCAGTCGTTCGGCGTGCCTGTGCAAGCCCACACTGTTAGGCTTCCTGTGCTGTCTGTGCCAGGCTCTTGTTTAATTAGTTTGTTCTTTACGGGGGTGTGGCTGCTTATGCTCATGCTCGCTCCGCTGCGTCCGCTGTCTGGAGCCACCACAAACACATCGCCATATTGTCTCATCATCTCAGCCAACTGGTTTAAGCCTTCTGCGGCGAAACCGTCGTCGTTGCTAATGAATATCAGTTTGTCCATGTGTGATGTTTGTCTTTTCGTTTATGAATCGCTTACAAATGTACGGATTTATTATGTCAATAATGCTAAGAATGATAAAAATCATCACTGATATGAAAAAAAAGAGTGAATCTCTTGGTTGGTTGACGAAAAAGCACTACCTTTGCATCGCAATTCTGAACAAGGGGTGCTTGATGTGAATTGCTGGAAGAAAATTGGGATATGGTGTAATGGTAACACAACAGATTCTGGTCCTGTTTTTCCTGGTTCGAGTCCGGGTATCCCAACTATAAAAGAGAGGCTTTTTTACAGTCTCTCTTTTTTTTGCATGCAACACCCATAAAAAAGTATTACGTAATACTTTACAAAGTATCCTTACTATCCTTTTTTGACGGGTAAATTGTTTTCATGACCTTTGTTATCATACGCACATAGGATGAAAACAATTTGGGCTAAACGTTGACAAGAATTGAAAAGAATAACCATCAATGTACTGATGACTGATTTTGGATAGAGCAAATCCATTCTTGTGAGCGCAAAAATAGCAGCCTATGTCCTTGTGCTGACAATAGGCTGCTATGCTTTTCTTTATGTTTAATCCAAATCTGATTACCGATTTGGATTTGATGAGGGTGGATGCCTTAGTCGGTTACAGGATCTCCATATTCGTTAGCATCTTTATCTCCAGGAGTTGCGAAGAGAATCAGGTTGTAGATAGGGCATAGAATCCACCATCCACAATGGTTGGTGTCATGAAGGCGACGAACTCCTGCGGCGAGTATCGGTAGGATTGTGCCGACAGAGATGATGATGTTGAGGCCTGGGATGTAGCAGCAGAGGAACACTGCAAGATAGAACCACCAGTACTCCGAACGTGAAGCTCGGCCCTCGAATGATGCATACTTTGAGAAGCATGTCTTGATAGATTCAAAGAAAGTCATAGAAATACGTTTTAAAAGTTGTTGTTAAATATTGTTTTTGATGATAATCAGTGATTAAGCAATATGGCGATGCTGCTTGTGTTTCGTGAAAACACATGATTCTAAATATTGAGGACGTTTCTTGCAATCCACCATGCGATGTATAGCGTGATGTAAGAGAATGCCGTATATTTGTTTGCGATATACCTGTTTGAGAATCTTCCCATGCGTGAGTCAGGAAATATGAGTCCTAAGCCAAGCATGATGAGGAAAGGCATGATGAGCGCGGCAAAATAATTGTATCTGATGGCAGCGGCTAATTCCCCATGCAGGAGATGGTGCATCATCCTTTGGATGCCGCATCCGGGGCATTTGTATCCTGTCAGTGAAAGCATGAGGCATTTGGGGCTCCATGCTGTAGTGGCGGGGTCCGCCATGTATAGGACTGCTATGATGGCAAAGGCCCCAATGCCTGCGATCCATATTGTTTTGTTCCGTGCCACATCTGTCGAATTCTGTTGGTGGTAAATCTCGCCTGCCTAACACATTGACAATGCGTAGCAAATGCCATAAAGGGTGCTGCCGATGGCTCCAGCCACGGCTCCGACGATGCAGCATGTCTTTGTCTCATTGGCTTTCTTGGCGGCTTTTTCATAGTCGCCTGCTTTGTACAGGCTGTCCACTTGGGAAGAGCAGATGATGCAGTAGATGCCGAGAGGAGTGCAGCAGCAGATAGTGCACAATATGGACCAAACGAGATAGTTGTCGGGTTTGGGCTTTTCTGCAGGGCTGGCCGTTTGGGCTTGCGCTTGGGCGGCTTTGTTGTAAGATGCATTGCTGTCTGCCGATTTGCTATATCCTTGAGTGGATGGAGGCGTTGGAGGCACTGGAGGTGGTGGAGGCGTTTGTGGCAAGTGAAAGAAACTTCTGAGCTCTGGGACATCTTTTGCTTGCGTCCACTGTTCCATGCCTGCTTTCCAAACCAGCGTGTTGTCTGTCACCCCATTGGCTTTCAGCGATTCAGCTGAGACGGGGCCTTTCTGATTTCCTTCTTTGTCGATGTAATAATACATAAGCGTTGCGCATTTGGCTGTTTGTCGTCATTTGTGGTGTGTCGTTTTTTGTTGTCTGTCTGTGTTTATGCAGAATTGAAAAAACGTCAAACGATGTGCAAATGTACAAAAAAATAATAAAGGCAAGCATGAAATGCCATTTATTTTTGAAAAATAATAAAAAAAGTAATAAGATGTATGGTGCGATGCTTAAAAAGGATGCTGATGGAATAGAAAAAATGTAAATATGGCAACGGTCTGAGATTTTTATTGTATCTTTGCAAATAAGAAAAGGGATTGAGGCATGGCAGGAGCGGTGCAGTTGAAATGATGTGAGCGGGTCTTTGCCATGCTGTGAATATTTTAGCGGCAGAACAATAATATGATAAAAAGATGCGTTATGATAAGTGCTATGGGCTTGCTTGCTGCAGCAGGAGCTCATGCACAGAGAATTGTGTTTGAAAAGAATGCTGTTGATGCAGGCGCCACGTTATGGCATAGGCCTGTAACGGCTGTGTTCAGGTTTTCCAATAAAGGCAGAGAACCGCTTGTCGTGAATGAAGTGGATGCTGGCTGTGGATGCTTGACTTCAGAATGGACAAAAGGATCTGTGGCAAGAGGAGGGCGCGGAGAAATCCGTGTGACCTATGATGCAGCGTTGCTTGGGCATCTGGACAGGTATATTGATGTGTATACCAATGCGAGTGATGAGCCAGTGAGGCTGAGAATGAAGGCAAGAGTGCATAATGGCGAAAAGAAAACGCTGGAAGAACTGTATCCTTATAGCATTGATGACATACGCCTAAATACCAGTGCTGTGGAATTTCCTGAGGTACAGTCGGGCGATTCTGCTGTGGCTGAGATAGAATTGGTTAATTGCGGCAAGGATGTGTACACACCCTCTTTGATGCATCTTCCTTCATATATCACAGCCGAATATAAGCCAGCCATGATAGCTCGTGGTCGGCGTGGCAAGATAAAGCTGACGCTTCATAGTGACAAATTGCAGTATTTAGGACTTAACCAGACAAATGTGTATCTGGCTCGATTCTCGGGCGACAAGGTGAGTGCCAGCAATGAGATATCAGTGTCGGCCGTGCTTCTTCCTGACTTGCAGGATGCAGCCCACTTTGCCAAACAGCCTAAGTTCACCCTTTCTTCTGCAGAGCTTAATCTTGGCGTGTTGGGCAAGAAAAAGAAATTGTCAGGTGTGGTCATGTTGGCCAATGAGGGCAATGGCGTGCTTAAGTTGAGTAAGATACAGGCATTCAATCAGGCCATCAGCGTCACATTGAAAAAGACTGAATTGCAGCCAGGGGAAAGCGTCAAAATGAAAGTGGCAGTGGATGCTCGATTCCTTGGCATGTCGAAAGCTCAGCCACGTGTGCTCATAATCACAAACGACCCCAAGCGTCCCAAAGCAGTGGTGAGTGTGATGTTCGAGAAATAATGCAAGGACAGATTGCTGTGAGAGCTTCTTATGAGATGCATTCTCCATGCAGGCACCAATGCCAGATGGGCCATAAGGTTGTTTGCGTGGTCTGATTGTTGAGATAGTATGTCTTTTTGTAAGCATGTGCCCAATGAGGAAAGAAGGCTGAATATGTCATTTGATGCCATTCTGTCCACTTGCTTATGAATAAAAAAATAAATCAAAGATAATGGAACATCCAGAGAATAGTTCGGATTATGCTGGTCTGCAAGTCAATGCAGGTGTGGAGCAGCCTTCTATAGTGAATCCTTACCTGAAGCAGATGAGAAAGAAGAGGCACAAGCTCTTCACGCCTGGAGAGTATGTTGAAGGCATTCTCAAGGGCAATGTGAGCATGCTGAGTCAGGCTGTGACTCTCATAGAGAGCACCTTGCCCGAGCACCAGGCCATAGCGCAGGAGGTGATAGAGAAGTGTTTGCCCTATTCAGGCAATTCTGTGCGAATAGGCATCAGCGGAGTGCCTGGAGCAGGCAAGTCGACAAGCATTGACACGTTTGGCGTGCATCTTCTCAATAATTATGGTGGCAAACTTGCGGTTCTTGCTATCGACCCGTCGTCGGAGAAGACCAAGGGCAGCATCCTTGGCGATAAGACAAGGATGGAAAAACTGGCTGTGCATCCTAAGTCGTTCATACGTCCAAGCCCGTCGGCAGGCAGCCTTGGCGGTGTGGCTCGCAAGACGCGAGAGACCATTATCCTTTGCGAGGCCGCTGGCTATGACCATGTCTTTGTGGAGACTGTGGGTGTGGGACAGAGTGAGACAGCCTGTCATTCGATGGTCGACTATTTCCTTTTGATACAATTGGCTGGTACAGGCGATGAGCTTCAAGGCATAAAGAGAGGCATAATGGAAATAGCCGATGGCATTGTGATAAATAAGGCTGATGGCAGCAATGTGGATAAGGCGCAGTTGGCTGCCACTCATTTCAGAAATGCGCTTCATCTGTTTCCCGTTCCTGACAGCGGCATAGTGCCAGAGGTAATGTGCTATTCAGGTTTTTATGAGCTGAACATAGACGAGGTGCTCGCTATGGTGTTCAAATATATTGACAAGGTGAAGGAGAATGGCTATTTCCAGTATCGCCGCAATGAACAGTCGAAATATTGGATGTATGAGAGCATCAATGAACATCTGAAGAACAGTTTCTACTACAATCCTAAAGTGAAAGACATGATAGGCCAGATGGAACAGGAAGTGCTTGGCGGACAGGTCACCTCGTTTGTCGCAGCAAAGAAACTGCTTGACGTGTATTATGACAACATCAAATTATAAGGAAACCATGAGGCGCATGAGCGTGGCTTGCTGCGGCATGATGGCGGAGGGCATTTGTCGCGCAATGCGGCAGATGGCCTTGGTCGTGTCCGTCTGTGTGGCAGGAGACGCATGTGCACAGGATGGCAAAACTGGCTATCAGTTTCTTAATGTGCCAACAGGGGCTCACACGGCCGCCTTGGGCGGTCAGAACATCAGCATCGTGGAGGATGATGCCAATATGATGTGGACTAATGCGGCCATGCTGACAAATGTGTCTGACAAGTCGCTGGCGCTTGGCTACAACTCTTACATAGAGGGAAGCAACATGTATGCTGCTGGCTTTGTAAAGGCTGTAGGAGAAAGGGGCACTTGGGCTTTGGGAGCGCAGATGCTCGACTATGGCACCTTGGATGAGACTGATGAGACAGGGCAGCTCATAGGCACATTCACCGCAAAAGACATCAATGTGCAGTCGTCATATTCATACATGTTGAGCGACCGCTGGAGCGGAGCTGTCACAGCCAAGGTAGTCATGAGCAATTACGCTGACTATTCGAGCACGGCCATTGGCACAGACCTTGCGCTCAACTATTTTGACGATGAACTCGGGTTGTCGTTGTCTGTCGTGGGCCGCAACCTTGGCGGACAGATAAAGTCACTCTATGATGATGGCAGCCGCGAGTCTCTTCCTTTCAACCTGGCTCTTGGCTACACCAAGGATTTTGCCAATGCGCCAATGCGTCTGTCGCTTACGCTTGACGACTTGACTCATTGGGATGATGTGAAGTTTATGCAACACTTGGTCGTGGGCATGGACATCTTGCCTTCGCCTAACACATGGATAGCCTTTGGTTACAATTTCAGAAGGGCGAAAGAGATGAAAGTGAACAATAAGAACCAATGGGCTGGCTTGAGTTTGGGAGCAGGACTTAATGTGAAGCGTTTCAAGGTGGGAGTGGCATACGGTAAGTATCATGTGGCCGCATCGTCAGTGGTGCTCAATGTGGGTGTTGATTTTTAAAATCAGCGTTTGATGTGCCTTATAAAAGAAATAATGTAAGCTTTAATATGGAAAAGAAGATAATAATAGCTATAGATGGTCACTCAAGCTGTGGAAAAAGCACCATGGCGAAGGAGCTGGCCAAGCAATTAGGATATGTGTATGTAGACACAGGGGCTATGTATCGTGCTGTGACGCTTTATGCGATGCGGCATGGCATGATGGATAATGGCTGCGTCAACGAGAAGGCTCTGAGGAATGCTGTTGATGATGGCGCAATAAACGTGTCGTTCAGATTCAATGCAGATACAGGCCGTCCCGACACTTACCTTAACGGTGAGAGAGTGGAGGATGATATTCGCCAGATGGCGGTGAGCCGCATGGTCAGTCCTATAGCGGCTCTGCCATTTGTGAGGACTATGCTGACTTGCCAGCAGAAGGCTATGGGAAAGGATAAAGGCATCGTGATGGACGGACGCGACATTGGCACGGCTGTCTTTCCCAAAGCGGAGCTCAAGGTGTTTGTCACTGCCAGTGCAGAGGTCCGGGCAAAGCGCCGATACGATGAACTCAAGGGCAAGGCCAAGAGCGAGGAAGAGAAGGATGCTGTTTGCTATGATGACATTTTGAAGAATGTGCAGGAGAGAGACTTTATCGACTCTCATAGAGAGGTGGCTCCATTGAAGCAAGCAGAGGATGCTTTGGTGCTCGACAATTCAAACATGACCATCCCGCAGCAGAATGCATGGCTGCTTGAGAAGAGCTTGGAGAGGATAAACGGTTAAATTCAATATGATTGCGACATGCTTATAGAGATAGATGAAGGCTCTGGATTCTGTTTTGGAGTGACCACGGCTATTAAGAAAGCAGAAGAGGTGCTGGCATCGCATGGCAACCTTTATTGCTTGGGCGACATTGTGCACAATGGCCGTGAGGTGGAACGTCTGAAGAAACTGGGTTTGCTTACGGTTAATCATCACGACTTGGAGCAGATGCACGACTCTACAGTGCTGCTCAGGGCTCATGGTGAACCTCCGCAGACATACGCAGTGGCCAAAAGTCATAATATAAGCGTCATAGATGCCACATGCCCTGTGGTGCTCAATTTGCAGAAGCGCATCAGAAAGGCATATGAAGAAGGTGGCCAGATTGTCATTTATGGCAAGAATGGGCATGCGGAGGTTGTGGGGCTCGTTGGGCAAACAGATGGCAACGCCGTTGTCATTGAGAGTCTTGAAGACGCTAAGCGTCTCGATTTCGGACACGACATTCAGTTGTTCTCCCAGACAACCAAGTCGCTTGAGGGCTTCAGGGAAATTGTTGAATACATTGGGGAAAATATGAAAGACGGGGCTCGTTTCAGCTATTTCGACACGATATGCCGCCAGGTAGCCAACAGGATGCCTAACATCCGAAAATTTGCCGCCAGGCATGATGTCATTCTGTTTGTGTGCGGCAAGAAGAGCTCGAATGGCAAGGTGCTTTACAACCAGGGTCTCACAGTGAATCCGCGCACATATATGGTTGATGATCCATCAGAAATAGATTTCGGCTGGTTTGACGGAGTGAAGTCGGTCGGCATATGTGGAGCCACGAGCACTCCCAAATGGCTTATGGAAGACTGCAAAAGGAGAATAGAAAATGAAAAAGCTTGAATACAGAATAATTGAACTGCCTAAGATAACCGACCCACGTGGCAATCTCACCGTGGCTGAGCAGATGAAGAATGTGCCTTTCGACATAAAGAGAGTGTACTGGACTTACGATGTGCCTGGCGGAGAAAGCCGCGGAGGCCATGCTCATAAGAACCTGTATCAGTTGGTGGTGGCCATGAGCGGCAGTTTTACTGTCACTCTCGATAATGGGTGGGAGAGCAAGACCGTGCTGCTCAATCATCCTTGGCAGGGATTGCTCATCACTCCTGGAATGTGGAGAACGCTTGACGACTTCTCCAGCGGTGCCGTCTGCATGGTGTTGGCGAGCGAGTTGTTTGACTTGGACGACTACATATATGAGTATGACGAGTTCATTGACTATGTGCATGCTCAAGGGGGTAGACCATAATAGAGAGGACAGGAAATGTTTGAGATAAAGAGATACACTGCTGGACATCAGGAGGAATGGAATGCTTTTGTGGCTAAGAGCAAGAATGGCACATTCCTTTTTGACAGGAGATATATGGATTATCATTCAGACCGATTCGCCGACAGTTCGCTGATGTTTTATCGTGAAAGCAAGCTCTATGCCATATTGCCTGCCAACAGGGTGGGCGATACGCTTTGCTCGCATCAGGGTTTGACCTATGGCGGTCTGTTGATGGATGAGGCTTGTACAGCAGAAGGTGTGCTGCACTTGTTCATGGATATGAACGCATGGTTGAAAGGCGAGGGCGTGAACAGGGTTGTGTATAAGCCTATACCTTATATATATGCCACTTTGCCAGCAGAGGAAGACCTGTATGCGTTGTTCCGTAGTGGAGCGAGGCTGGTGGCGCGTGGCATTTCGAGTACGATGGATTTCAACCGTTTGTTGAAATGGCGGCATGACAGGCATACGGCTCTCAATCGTTCCAGACGCAATGGATTGATGGTCAGGCAGGTTGATGACATGAGTGAGTTCTGGACTATCCTGACAGACAATCTTGTAAACAGGCATGGGGTTAGACCCGTGCACACGTTGGAGGAAATGAAGCTTCTGAAAGAACGATTTGCAGACAATATCACCCTCTATGAGGCTATAGGCGAAGACGGTGATGTCTTGGCTGGCATGCTGCTTTACAGATGCGGACGCGTGCTGCACTCTCAGTATCTTGCAGCTTCGCCTGAAGGTAAGAAGGTGGGTGCGATAGAGGCCATCATCGATGTCGTGCTTGATGTTGAGAAAGCGGATTATTTTGATTTTGGCATATCTACTGAGGAAGACGGGCATGTGCTCAATGAAGGACTCATATCGCAGAAAGAAGGATTCGGAGGACGAGGTGTATGTTATGACAGATACGAATATAGCCTTCAGTAGTCATTCATATTTTTCATACGTCAGATGGAAGACACATAAACACACATAGTATCATTTAAAAAGATTGTTTACTTATGGCAGAAATTAAGACTATTGGCATCATGACATCAGGTAATGATGCTCCTGGCATGAATAGCGCCATTAGGGCTGTGACACGCGCAGCCATCTATAATGGATTGAAAGTAAAGGCCATTTATCGTGGATATAAGGGGCTCATAGACGGAGAGATCATCGATTTCGAGACACAGAGTGTGAGTAATATATTGCAGTTTGGCGGCACAATCCTTAAATCGTCGCCATCTAAGGAGTTTCTTGTAGCTGAAGGCAGGAAGCAGGCATATGAGAATATTGTTAGCGCAGGCATTGATGCTCTTGTTGTCATTGGTGGCGATGGAAGCATTCATGGCGCACGAGTCTTTGCCCAGGAGTTTGACTTCCCTTGCATAGCCATCCCTGCCACCATTGACAATAACCTTTGCGGCACGGACACCACCATTGGTTACGACACGGCATTGAACACCATCATGCAGACGGTTGACAAGATTCGCGACACGGCCACAAGTCATGAACGTCTGTTTTTTGTCGAGGTGATGGGCGATGGTGCAGGTTTCTTGGCTCTTAATGGCGGTATTGCTGCAGGTGCAGAGGAAGCCATTGTGCCCACTATTGAGATTGAGGAAGATCAATTGAATCATTTTGTTCAGAATGGCTTTAAGAAGAACAAGGGCAGTTCAATAGTGCTTGTGGCTGCCAACGAACAGACTGGCGGAGCGATGCATTATGCCGACTTGATAAAGAGTCAATATCCCGAGTTGGATGTGCGCATATCCATATTGGGACACTTGCAGCGAGGCGGCAGTCCATCGGCTCATGACCGAATCATAGCCAGCCGTATGGGAGCTGCGAGCATACAAGCTCTCCTCAAGGGCTTGAGAAATGTGATGATTGGCATCGACAATGATGAAATAGTTTATGTGCCTTTCTCAAGGGCGATAAAGGATAATAGGGCTATCGACAGGAACCTTTTGGAGATTCTGCACAACATATCTATCTGATATGGCTGTTTGAATTACGGTTTTATTTGCATAAAGCCACATCGCATGAGCCTGTTCTTATGTGATGTGGTTTCTTGTTTGTCCTGAATAGAGATCATTATCGTGAAGATAAAGAGCGGTTCTGTTGTAATCGTTCAGTGGAATATAAGACAAAAGAGAGGCTTCCATCGGAAGCCTCTCTTTTGTTGGGATACCCGGACTCGAACCAGGAAAAACAGGACCAGAATCTGTTGTGTTACCATTACACCATATCCCAATGATTATTTCAGCAATCTCAAACAAGCGCCCCTTGTTCTCAAATGCGATGCAAAGGTACGGACTTTTTTCGTAATGACAAAGGATTATGTCATTTATTTACTGAATTTTTACTTGTGAAATTTCAGTAAAAAAATTATGAACACCTACTTAGATCGGAAAGAGATGCTTGTCTCTTTCCGATCTTATCCCGGAAAATTTATATAATCACTTTACCAAGTGATAACCTTGTCAACTATTTCCTGTTGCTCCATGCTGCTTCTTCGCAGATAAATACGTGTTGTCTCTATGCTTTC
This sequence comes from uncultured Bacteroidaceae bacterium, assembly GCA_934293005.1. Lineage (GTDB taxonomy): Bacteria > Bacteroidota > Bacteroidia > Bacteroidales > Bacteroidaceae > Minthosoma. The sequence continues at coordinate 179 of CAKQYA010000041.1, read as the reverse complement.
ATGTCCCATAAGGTCTGCAAGCAGGGCAATGTCGTTGAACTTCTCCAAGAAATTTTTGGCATAGCGATGGCGGAACGAGTGAGGGTACACCACTTTCTCGTTTAAGCCATACTTCACCGCATAGTTCTTCAACTGCTGTGATATGCCTCTTGTCGTGATGCGCTCGCCAAAGCGATTGA
>CAKQYA010000040.1 GCA_934293005.1 uncultured Bacteroidaceae bacterium | reverse complement strand
AGAGTAGGTCGCCGCCTTCTTCAGAGAGCCCCTCCATGGCAAACGCCAGGGAGGGGCTCCTTGTTTTTTCCCATGGGCTTCTTGCATTTTCCATGGAGGTTCTTGCGTTTTCCCATTGAGTTTCTTGCGTTGTTCCACGGCGTCCCTCCTTAAACCTGCTGCCTTGTAAGTCCCATGCTTCTTCACGGCTTCCCGCCATGCTGAATGGCCGCTTTTCAAGCCAGACCGCCATGTAAGTGGCTTGGAATATGGATGAATGCGTTTTTTGTCCAATTGTGTTTGCCGTGATAGAAATAATCAGTAAATTTGCATGGTTAATAGATATGCTATGCAGATTAAGATAAAATCATCAGGTGTTATTTCGGGCATTGTTTCATTGCCGTCGTCAAAAAGTATTTGCAATCGTGCTCTTGCCATAGGTGCTTTGGCAGGATGTTTTGATGATATATGTAATCTTAGTGATTGCGACGACACGGTTGTTATGGCCAATTGGTTGAGGTCTAAACCTTCTACTGTTAATGTTGGTGCAGCAGGTACAGCCATGCGTTTTTCCACCGCTTTGCTTGCTGTGAGTGATGGCAAGCATGTCATCACTGGTAGTGAACGCATGCAAAATCGACCCATATCGGTTTTAGTTGACGCTTTGCGCACATTGGGCGCAAAGATAGATTATGTCCGTAAAGACGGTTTTCCTCCGTTGTCTATTGAGGGTTGTCCTGGCCTTTGCAAAGGTGCTGTGTCGTTGCCGGGCAATGTGAGTTCGCAATACATTTCAGCTTTATTGATGATAGGTCCAACCTTAAGACACGGGCTCACTCTTTCTTTGACAGGCAAGATTGTAAGCAAGCCATATATTGATATGACTATGTCTATCATGCGTCAGTTTGGTGCATGTGTGTTTTGGGTTGAAGAAGATGGCCAACCGTTACGGATAAGGGTTTTGCCATATGCTTACAAGATGCGTCCGTATTTTGTGGAGAGCGATTGGAGTGCTGCGAGCTATTGGTATGAGATGGTAGCTTTGGCTAAGAATGATGATGCTTCAGTAGAATTGCCTTCTTTGTTCAGTTCAAGTCTGCAAGGAGACAGTTGTGGTGCTAAAGTGTTTGACATGTTAGGAGTCGAAACTTTATTTGAAGAGAATAAAGTGCTTCTTAAGAAAAAAGCAATAACCGTGGACAGGTTGGATTATGATTTTGTGAATATGCCCGATTTAGCCCAGACATTTGTAGTAACATGCTGCATGCTTGGCATTCCATTTCATTTTACAGGATTAGAAAGCTTGAAAATCAAAGAAACAGATCGCATTATTGCGTTGAAGAATGAACTGTCGAAGTTGGGGTTCAATTTGGAAGACAGAAATGACTCTGAGTTGTTGTGGGATGGTAATAAGAGAATAGTGTCAGAAAACGAACTTCAATCAATATCTATTGACACATATGAGGATCATCGCATGGCAATGTCATTTGCTCCAGTGGCGATGGTTAATGGAAGTGTGTTGATCAATGAGCCAAAGGTAGTGTCTAAGTCTTATCCAAACTATTGGAATGACTTGGCATCTGTGGGTTTTGATATTAGTGTTTCTGCAGAATAAGAGTTTTTTCACTCAAAAGAATATGGTATATTTGATTATTTCATTGGTTGTGCTGGGCATTGTGGCTTTTATCTTTGGCTATTTGCGTGAAATGAAGCTGAAGAAACAGCTTCAGCGTGGTGAGATAGATGAATTGCCTTCAATCAAGCAGGTCGAAGACATGGAGTGTTGCGGCCAGCACGAGACATGTGAGAAGGATAGTTTGCTGGCTGCCATCAGCAAGCAAATAGAGTATTATGATGATGAAGAACTGGATCGTTTCAGAGGCAAAGAAAGCAACAGCTATTCAGAAAAAGAAGTGGATGAGTTTCGCGATGTCCTGTATACGATGAAGGATGATGAGGTTGCAGGTTGGGTGCGGTCTTTGCAGTTGAGGTCTGTAGAGCTTCCCGATGATTTGAAGGATGAAGTGTTCCTGATAGTGGGAGAAAGAAGGATGCATTGATGGTAGTGTATGCCCGCAGTTTTTAGTGCAACATCTCCTTTCCCTCATTAAACTCAAATCGGCCATCAGATTTTAAATCTTGTCAGCATTCCTTTCGGCATCTCGCTTCCATTTGCGTTTCGACATAGCCCCCTTTGCCTTCAACGCTGGCTGTCGCAATCTGCTCGAAACAAACACTAACAAGATTTGGAATCTAATGACCGGTTAGGGTTGAAAAGTTTCTTTTTGATGGAAATCCTTTTATCGTAATGATATGAAGATATTATCTGTCATTGTACCTTGAGGAGATGACGTTCCAGTCGATTATCTGCCAGAAGGCATTGACGTAGGCTGGACGTTTGTTCTGATAGTCGAGATAGTATGCATGTTCCCATACGTCGATAGTGAGAAGCGGAATGTTGCCACGTTGCAGCGGATTGCAAGCATTGCTCTCTTGGCTTATCTCGAGAACTCCATCTGGAGTGATTGACAACCATGTCCATCCCGATCCGAAAAGTGAAATAGCTTTCTTTTCAAATTCCTCTTTGAAAGTTTCGAGAGAACCGAATTGTTGGATGAGAGCATCTGCAAGTGGCTTGGAAGGACATGTGTTGCTGTCGGGCTTTGTCAGTTGCGAGAAGTACATGTTGTGATTGAGTATTTGTCCTGCATTATTGAAGATGGGTCCTGAACTGTTGCGCACAATATCTTCCAACGATTTCCCCTCATGTTCGGAGCCATTTAGAAGCGTGTTGAGATTGTTCACGTATGTCTGCAGATGCTTGCCATGATGGAACTCAATGGTTTCTGCGCTGATGACAGGCTTGAGGTCGTTGAGACCGAAAGGCAAGCTGATAAGTTCAAACTTACCTTGATATGGCATTGTTTGTTTCATAATAGTTGGATTTTAGGGTTGGTAAATAATGTTAATGAACTCTTATCGTCAGTGTGGTGTGAATAATGACGATATTTATTGCAAATGTATAAATTTGCCACGATGCGTACAAATTGTTTATGATTATTTTGCAGATGATCATGCAATATTATTTAATGTTAACATGCAACGTGCTGATAATAGTGCTTTTGTGACTAATGGGTATTGTGAATTATTATGATTCAAAGGCAATAAATGGAGCACGCTATCGTTTTTACTATTAGGCATGAAGTATATAGCGGGTATATAATTATCAATTAATTGAAGAAAGTATTGAAATATAATGTTAAGATATTAAGTTTGTTGGTGGCATTTTTGTCGCTTGTGGCGTGTTCAACAGACAAGAATACGCCATTGACACGTAATGTGCAAGGTTTTAAGGCACGTTACAATACTTACTTCAATGGGCATGAGGCATACAAAGAGGGCGTTGAGCAGCAAGAACAAGGCAATAAGGACAACTATACAGAATTGATACCTCTATTTGTCACAGGTAATAAGTCGACCGTAACACTTGGATCGAGCAACTTCAGCACAGCAGTTGAAAAATGCCAGAAGACGATAAAGACACATAGCATCACTAAACGTCCTGAATGGAAGAAAAACCGTCCAAAGACGGCCAAAGACAAAGCATGGCTCAGCCAAAAAGAGTATAATCCATTTTTGTGGAGGGCATGGCTGCTGATGGGTGAAGCGCAGTTTAGAAAGGGTGATTACATGGAAGCGGCTTCAACATTCGCCTATATGCAACGTCTTTATTTCAACAAACCAAACATTGTGGCGAAGGCGCGTCTGCTTGAGGCACGTTGCTATGCAGAGATGGAATGGTATTATGATGCTGAAAATATAGTAAGAGAAGCCGAACGTGATAGTTTTCCATCCAATTACCAGCCTCTGAAAGCTTTAGTGATAGGTGATGTGCAGTTGCGCCAGGGCCAATATGCTGATGCCATCTTGAACATTGAACAAGCTTTGAAAATGAAGCATCGCTCAATCGAAAAGACTCGCATGTATATGCTTCTGGGACAGCTGTATCATAAGATAGGGCGTGACGGCGATGCGTACAGGTATTTCAAGAAAGTGATAAGACGCAATCCTCTGTACGACCTTGAGTTTAACGCACGCATTCAGATGACAGAGGCAATGTCTAAAGGCAAGTCGAAACAAATGATAAGAAGGCTTGTGGCAATGTCAAAAAACAGCAAGAACAAGGATTATCTTGATCAAGTCTATTATGCCATTGGCAATATTCATCTTGCTAAGGGCGATACGATGCGCGCTATCTGGGCATATAAAGATGGCGTGGAGAAGAGCACGCGCAATGGTGTAGAGAAGGGAGTGGTCATGTTGCATTTGGGACAATTATATTGGGAGACAGAGAAATTTGTTGATGCTCAGAATTGTTATGCCCAAGTCATAGGATTGCTTGACAAGGAACGTAGTGACTATAAGGAGGCTAACGAGCGCAGCAGGGTGCTCGATGGCTTATTGCCATATGCCTCTGCCGTAGAGCTGCAAGACAGCTTGCAAGCTATGGCAGCCATGGATTCTGTGTCAAGGATGAATAAGATACATCGCATGATAGACGACCTTAAGAAGAAGGAGAAAGAGGAAGAGAAGAAAGCTCTGGAGGCGTCAAGCAAAACAAATATCAACGGTCAGCAAAGGCCTGGCGCAGCCAGCGGACGCCCAGGGCAAAATGGCCAGCAGAGAGCGACTTGGTATTTCTATAATGCCACATCTGTGGCTGCTGGTAAAAAAGAGTTTGAGAAGAAATGGGGCAAACGTGAATTGGCCGATGACTGGAGACGAAGCAACAAGACGGTTCTGAATGATTTCTCTGTTGCGGAAGCAGCCGACAGCATGTCGCAGGATAGCTTGGCCGCAGATAGTGTTGATGTGGACTTGGATGAGAAGAAACTGACCAAAGCAGAAAAAGATTCCATCAAGGCTGAAGAGTATGCCAATGATCCTCATCGTCCGGAATATTATCTTAAAGACATACCTCTTACAGATGAGCAGATGGCAGAGTCGAAAGCATTGCTTGTTGACGGATTATATGGTTCGGCTGTGATATATAAAGATGAGATGGAAAATCTCCCGTTGGCTGAGAGGACGTTTAAGCGCATTCTGGTCGATTTCCCAGATTTCAACGAGATGAATGGCGTTTATTATAATATGTTCCAGCTTTATTCAAGAGCAGGCAAGAGAGAAGAAGCAGATGTTTATAAGCAGAGGCTTATAGAAGAATATCCTGACGATGAGCATGCGAAGCTCATAGCAGACCCGCAATTTGAGTATAAAGGGCGGTATGGCAAGCTTATCGAAGACTCTGTGTATAGCGTGGCGTATGAAGCCTTCAAAGCAGGCGACTACAGCACCGTGATCAGCAAAAGCCAACAAATGGCCACAGACTATCCAAATGGTGACAATCGTCCTCGCTTCCTTTTCTTGGAGGCTTTGAGCCGACTCGAACAGGGGGATAAGGAACATTTCATGTCCGACTTGAAGTCGCTTGTTGAGAAGTATCCACAGTCGAGCGTGAGTGAATTGGCAGGACTGTATGTGAAGGGATTGAAAGAGGGCAGGCTGCTGCATGCTGGCAGTTTTGAGATGGGCAGCATCTGGGAACGCCGTTTGAGCGCAGGCGATGAGATGGACTCATTGGCAGTAGACTCGACATTCAGCCTTGAACGCAATTGCGACTATGTATTTGCGGTAGCTTATGAGCATGGTACGGTAGATGAGAACCAACTGCTTTATGAAATGGCCCATTACAATTTCACCTCGTTCACAGTGAGAAACTTTGACATAAGTATAGTGCCTGGCATGGGTATCGACATGTTGCAGGTGCGCACGTTCCTTAATTATGATGAAGCGTATATATATATGCATCGCCTGCTCAACAATGCTGACATGGCGCACAAACTTAGCGGATTGAAATTGTTCATTATTAGTGAGGACAATCTTAGAAAACTGATGAAAGGCCTCAGTTTCAACGATTATTTCAATTTCTATGATGACAATTTCGATCGGATAGGTTCTCTCATCATCAAGGACGATGAACCTTCATCGCTCGATGAGCCTACAGAACTCCCAGAGCCTTCGGAAGGAGATGATGAACAAGATGATGTCATAGAAGAGGACAATTATATTTTTTGACGACATTAACACAAACATAGCCTATGAACGGTACTTTGCTATGGGTGGATGACGAGATTGAACTGCTGAAAGCATACGTCATCTTCCTTGAGAAAAAAGGGTATAGGGTCATGACCGCCACCAACGGGCAGGACGCTTTGGACATGTGCCATGAACAAACGTTCGACATGATATTCCTTGATGAGAACATGCCAGGATTGAGCGGACTGGAAACATTGACCATGATAAAAGACATCAATCCTGTAGTGCCTATAGTGATGGTGACAAAAAGCGAAGAGGAGGACATAATGAACCAAGCTATAGGCTCGAAAATATCAGACTATCTCATCAAACCAGTCAATCCGAGCCAGATACTTCTGACGCTGAAAAAACATCTCTTCAAGAAGGAAATAGAGGCTGAAGTGACAAACACGAGCTATCGGCAGGAATTTGCCAGCATTGGCATGCAGATAAATGATTCGTATAGCTTGGATGATTGGAAGGAAGTGTATAAGAAACTTGTTACGTGGGAACTCAAACTTTCAGATGCTGACAGTGGTATGACCGAGATGCTTCAGTCGCAGAAGTCGGAGGCCAACAGCGGCTTTGCTAAGTTTATCAAGAAAAACTATATGAGATGGATGGAACAGCCTGAACAACGTCCGCTCATGTCTCCAGATGTGTTTAAAAGCACAATATTCCCATTGTTGGATAAGGGAGAAAAGGTTTTTCTAATAGTCTTTGACAATTTCCGCTACGACCAATGGAGAGAGATATCCAAAGAATTGTCTGACGATTATGTCTTTGACGAACAGATGTGCCTCAGCATTCTGCCTACAGCCACGCAATATTCACGCAATGCGATTTTCTCAGGCCTCATGCCTGTACAGATAGCCCAGATGTTTCCAGACTTATGGGTGGATGAAGATGAAGAAGAAGGAAAGAATCTCAATGAAGACGCTCTCATAGGCAAGCAGATTGAGCGTTATCGGCGCAAGCATACATATTCATACTTCAAGCTAAACAGTTCGGCAGACTCTGAAAAGATAATAGGAAAACTCAATAATCTGCGGAATAATGAGTTGAATGTTATAGTCGTTAACTTTATTGACATGTTGAGCCATGCGCGCACAGAGTCAAGGATGGTTCGTGAATTGGCAAGCGATGAAAAGGCTTATCGAAGTATCACATCATCGTGGTTCTGCAATTCGCCTATACGTGAAATCTTCCGTGAACTGGCGAAGACAGATGTGAAAGTGGTCATAACCACAGACCATGGCTCAATACGTGTCAACACCCCCCTTAAGGTTGTGGGCGATAAGAATACCAACACCAATCTGCGCTATAAGCTTGGCAAAAACTTGAGTTATAATCCAAAACATGTGTTTGAAATAAAAAGGCCCAAAGATGCCTATCTGCCTTCGCCCAATATAAGCACTACTTACATTTTTGCTCAAGATGACGCATTCTTCGCTTATCCAAATAATTACAACTACTACGTGAATTATTTCAAGAACACCTTCCAGCATGGAGGTATTAGCATGGAAGAGATGCTCGTCCCATTGGTGGTAATGCATAATAAAAGGAGAAAGTGACAGGCTCATGTTTTTCAGTCATGTCTGTGAAATGAAAATAAGATAACAACAACAAACAATATGGAAATCAAGATAAATAATATCAATGAGATAAACATGGCGGCAAAGCAATTTGTTGATGCTATGGGCAACAATTCGGTCTTTGCCTTTTATGGAAAGATGGGTGCAGGCAAGACTACATTCATCAAGGCTGTATGTGAACAACTTGGTGTGACGGATGTCATCAATTCTCCAACATTCGCCATTGTGAATGAATATCTGGACGGCAGGGGCGAACCTATATACCATTTCGATTTCTATCGTATCAAGCGCCATCAAGAGGTTCTTGACATCGGATATGAAGACTATATCTATTCAGGCAATATATGTTTCATGGAATGGCCAGAACTGATAGAAGAACTCCTGCCAGAGGATGCTGTCAAAGTTACTATAGAAGAAGACCCTGACGGAAGCAGAAGAATAACATTCTGACATGATAAACCCAAATCTAATGACCGATTTGGGATAAACGTCAAGCATGACGGTGGCCGTTTTTGCCTGACATATGAAAACTACAATCGCCCTGAAAAGACTTAAGCATAGTGAAGTGTTGCTCTGTGCTTCAGTCTTTTCAGGGCGTTCTTGCAATCTGTTTGATATGTCCTTGATGGGACGGCCATATATGGATGCGTGCCTGTTCACAATGCAGCCTTGTCATATGTGCCGCATTGTGACTATTTATTCCTCATCAAGCGACTCGTTGTATTCCAGTTCTGCTTCTATAAGAAGTGTTAAGGCATCGAGAGCGTATGGTCCCATGCCCTCTTTTTTTGCCTTCTTTTGGATAAACTTAGCCACTTCCTCTGTGTCAATGTCGATGAAACCATCAGCATCAGCAGCGCTGTTGGCTTTCTCAAAAAATTCGAGCATCACATCAAGACAGTAGTAGAGATCTTCTTCTGAAAAGTTGTCTTCACATTCCGACCCCATGTAGTTCTTGATGAATTGCACCTCCTCGGCATCAGATTCTGCGCCTTTGAGGATTTCATCATCTATACAAGACATGTGTTTCTGCGTGTTAATGTTAAGGGATGATCATAGGATTGCTTTGAGTTTCTCTTCCAGAGTGTTCTTTGGAGCTGCGCCAACAACCTTGTCAACAACTTCACCGTCTTTGATAAAGAGAATTGTGGGGACGTTGCGTATGCCAAACTCAGCCACGAGATCGTCTGCGTCTTCTTCGATGTTGACCTTGCCAATGATGGCTTGTCCCTCATATTCGTTTGCCAACTCCTGTATGGTTGGACCTACCTTTCGGCATGGACCGCACCATGTAGCCCAAAAATCGAGCACCATTGGCTTGCCTTGTGCCAATAGCTCGTCATAGTTAGAATCGTTGATTTCCATAGTTTCTTTTTTTTGAATAGTGTTAATAATATTGTGTGTCTCTCGTTCGTGCAGATGCTTAATTGCTGCTATAGCCTCGATGAAGCATCTTGTTTCTATGCCGACACTTGCATGCGGGCATTGTCATTGACTGTTATTGAAATCTCAGGATGTTCCTTGATGTATCTCACTAATGTCGATTCCACTCTGATTCGTGTGTTGCGCGACATCAGAGTCACGTTGTCACGATTGCCCGTATGAATCCTGAACACCAGTTCTGCATCACCCGGGTTCTCTCTCACAATCTCAGCAAGGTCGTTCACGAGGGTGGTGGACAACTTGTCGAGAGGAATGCTGAGCGTTATCTTTTCAATGAGTTTGTCCTTCACGTCTGCGAGCAGGTCGACAGATTGTATGTTCACGTTAAACGTTCCCATGCGGAACCGGTGAGGCTCAACCTTAATCTTGATGAAGAGCGATGTGCCCTCAACAAAGTAGTTGCGGTATTCAATCCAGTCTTTCCCAAAAAGAGCCAATTCGCCGTTGCCGGAAAAATCTTCCATCTTCACGATGCCATACGGATTGCCATTCTTGGTCTCACCTGTGCGCACTTCCGATACGATGCCTCCTATAGTTACTTCATCCATGTTTGAAAGCTCTTCCTTGTTGCCGTCAAGCTGTGTCAGCTTGGTGTTGCACACATAGTCGAGTATGATAGAATATTCGTCCAGAGGGTGTGCTGACAAATAAATGCCCACCAGTTCGCGCTCTTTGTTCAGACGTTCCAGATTTCCCCATGTTGTCACGGTTTTGGGCAAGGCAGGATGTATGCTCTTGAATCCCTCTTCTTGGTCGCCAAAGAGATTGCATTGCGACTTGTGCTTGTCCTGCTGATATTTGTTGCCATATCTCATCAGCACATCAAGATACACTTCACCTTGTTTGCCTGTGGGCTCAAAGTAAGTCTCTCTGCATGCCTCCTTGAAATCGTCGAAGGCACCAGCGATGATCAGGTTCTCTATAGCTTTTCTGTTGCATGCAGCAAGATTGACCCTCTCAAAGAAATCAAAAAGATCTTTATATAGCCCACCTCTCTCTCTCTCCTCCACAATGGCTTGCACAGCAGCTTCGCCCACACCCTTAACGGCTGCCATGCCGAAGCGTATCTCTCCATGAGTGTTGACAGCAAACTTATGCCTTGACTCGTTCACGGAAGGACCGAGAGTCTTGACGCCCATCTGCTTGCATTCGTCCATCAGTTTGCGTATGTCAGAGATGTTGTCAAGCGAGCGGCTCATCACAGCAGCCATGAACTGCGCAGGGAAATTGGCCTTGAGGTATGCAGTCTGGTAAGCCACCCAAGAATAGCATGTGGCATGCGACTTGTTGAAAGCGTAAGATGCAAATTTCTCCCAGTCGCTCCATATTTTATCCAGTATCTTGGGGTCGTGTCCGTTCTTTACGCCGCCATTGATGAATTTGGGCTTCATCTGGTCTACAATGGCTTTCTTCTTCTTACCCATAGCTTTGCGCAGGGCATCGCTTTCACCTCGGGTAAAATCGGCCAGCTGGCGTGACAGCAACATCACTTGCTCTTGATACACGGTTATGCCATATGTGTCCTTGAGGTATTTTTCCATGCAAGGAATGTCGTATTCGATAGGTTTGCGGCCCTGTTTTCTGTCGATGAATTCAGGAATGTAGTCCATTGGACCAGGGCGATAGAGTGCATTCATCGCAATCAAGTCCTCAAACACCGTTGGCTGCAATTCACGCAGATACTTCTGCATGCCTGCCGATTCAAACTGGAACGTTCCTATGGTGCGCCCGTCGCAGTATAACTGATATGTGGCAGGGTCCTCAATGCTTATGTTGTCGATGTCGATGTCGATGCCCAAACTCTCTTTGATGTTGAGCACGGCCTCCTTTAGCTGTGAGAGAGTCTTGAGACCAAGGAAGTCCATCTTGATGAGTCCTGTCTCTTCTATCACATGGCCGTCATACTGTGTGCAGCGCAGCTTTTCACCAGTCTCTTTGTCTTCAGCTGTACTCACAGGCACCCAGTCGTCGATAGGGTCGCGGCAGATAATGGTGCCGCATGCATGCACGCCAGTGTTTCTCACATTGTTTTCAAGCATTTGCGCAAACCTCATCGTGTCTCTCAGCAGAGGATCTGGCGATGTGGCAGCTTCTTTCAGCTCTGGTATGCACTCTATGGCGTTAGGCAGGTTCATCTTTTTGCCGTTAGGCAGCTTGTCTGGTATGGCTTTGCATAATGCGTTGACCACATTCAGAGGCACTTTCTGCACTCGGGCCACATCCTTGATAGCAAGCTTGGTGGCCATAGTGCCGTATGTGATGATGTGCGCCACTTTCTCTGCGCCATATTTTTCGGTGACCCATTGCAGCACCCTGCCGCGTCCGTCATCGTCGAAGTCGGTGTCTATATCGGGAAGTGATATGCGGTCAGGGTTGAGGAAACGCTCAAAAAGAAGGTCGTACTTTATAGGGTCAATCTTTGTGATGCCAAGGCAGTAGGCCACAGCGCTGCCTGCGGCAGAGCCACGCCCAGGCCCCACCCACACTCCAAGTTCCTTGCGTGCTGAGTTGATGAAGTCTTGCACAATGAGGAAGTAACCCGGGAAACCCATGGTCTTCATTATGTGCAGCTCAAAGTCAAGCAGCTTGCGCACATCGTCAGGAATGGGGTCGCCATATCTTTCCTTTGCGCCGTCGTATGTGATTTTCTTCAGGTAGTCGGCCTCAAATTTTATTCGATATAGTTTGTCTATGCCTCCAAGTTTCTTTATTTTCTTTTCCGCATCTTCTTGCGACATGACCACGTTGCCGTTCTCGTCCCTCGTGAACTCTTCAAAGATGTCTTGGTCGGAGAATTTTCTTCTCCATTCATCTTCTGTGCCAAACTCCTCAGGTATGGCGAAGAAAGGCATGATTGGCGAATGATCGATGCTGTAAGTTTCCACCTTGTCAAGAATCTCCGTTGTGTTGGCAAGAGCTTCAGGGATGTCTGCAAAAGCCTCGTTCATTTCCTCTCTTGTCTTGAACCACTCCTGCTTGCTGTAGAGCATTCGGTTTGGATCGTCGAGGTCTCTTCCTGTTGACAGGCACAGCAGGCGGTCGTGCGCTTCTGCGTTTTCCTCGTCCACAAAGTGCGAGTCGTTGGTGCAGATGAGCTTGACGCCATGCTTGTGGGCCAATTCTATGAGCATGGGCTCTATGGCCTTCTGTTCCAGAAAAGTCTGTCTGTTAGCTCTTTGGTTAGGGTCTTTGACCTCATGTCGCATCAGCTCTATGTAGAAGTCGTCATGGAAGACCGACTTGAACCATTCGATAGATTCTTCGGCCTTGTCAATCTGGCCCTTGCTTATGTAACGTGGAATCTCACCAGCCAGACATGCTGATGAGGCTATGATTCCTTCATGGTATTTTTCTATTGATTTGTGGTCGGTACGTGGACGGTGGTAATATCCGTCCACCCATGCTTCGCTCACAATCTTCACCAAATTGTGGTAGCCCACCTCATTCTTGGCAAGGAGAATAAGGTGCCATCCGCTTTTGTCTATCCCGTTGTTCTCTTTAAGGTGAAGGTCACGTCTTGCACAATAGACCTCGCAGCCAAAGATAGGCTTGAACTGCTCGTCAGCAGGCTTGCCGCCATTGACCTTGTTGCAATAATTGAACAGCTCCTTTATGCCAAACATGTTTCCATGATCGGTGATGGCCATGCCTCTCATGCCATTGCTTATGGCCTTATCCACAAGCTTGGGTATGGCAGCCTGTCCATCAAGGATGCTGTATTGTGTGTGTACGTGTAGATGCACGAAGTCTTCCATGTTGTCTTTCTGTTCGGTGATTAGTGTGCAAATATAATAATAATATTTCATATCCGTCCGTCATTCTGCAGTGTTTTCACCATCTTTAATAAAGTAAGAGCCCTTTTAATGGAAAAAAGAAATGATTTTCTTTGCCCGACCTTTTATTTCTGCTAACTTTGCATCATGAAATTCGTATATATATGGCACAAGTCTTGACACAAACCCAAGTGCAGAAGACGGAACAGCAGTTGCGTCTGTCTCAGCAGCAGCTTCAGGTGGTGAAACTGCTTGAGATGCCTATTGCCGAATTTGAGCAGCAGGTAAACAAAGAACTGATAGAGAATCCAGCCCTTGAAAGAAATGATGGTGATGATGACGGCTATCTGAATGACCGCAATCAGGAAAGCAGTTCTGTGAATGATGATGAAGCCAATGATGGCTCAGAACAGGATTTTGATGTTGATAAAGCTCTTGAAACGGTGTCCGACTTTGCCGATGATGACACCCCCGTCAATGTGTCAAGCAACGCAGGAGTGCAGGAAGAGCAACGACCTGTGGGCGATAGCGGCTCTTTCATTGAATATCTCGAGTCGCAGATGGTCAACTATGACCTCAGCGATGATGATGAGAAAGTGCTGCGCTATCTCATAGGCTCACTCGACAACCGTGGCTACATAGATAATTCATTGTCAGCAATAGTCGACGAACTTGCGTTCAAGCTGTATGTGTATGTGACAGAGGCTGATGTTGAAAGAGTGCTGAAGATACTTCAGAGCTTTGACCCAGCAGGCATAGGTGCACGTTCCACGCAGGAATGCATTCTGTTGCAGATAGACCGTCTGCTTGACAACAAGGATGAACCGCTCTCCGAAGCGAAACGGCATGTGCTGACTCTTGGGCGTCAAATAATATCAGCCCATTACAATCTGTTTATCAACAGGAATATGGAACGTATTCAGAAAGAGCTTGGCCTCACAAGCGAGCAGCTTGACATAGTGTATCGTGCTATACGCAAACTCAATGTCAATCCTGGCATAGCTCTTGGCGAAGCGTCTTCAAGCCGTGTGGAGACACAGATACCTGATTTCATCGTGGAAACCGATCTCGAAGGAAATGTGCACATGAGTCTCAATGGTGGTGAGGTGCCACGCCTTCATGTCAGCAACGATTATGTCAACCAGCTTAAGACATACCAGAAAAATCCAGGCAAACTCAGCAGAGGCGACAAGGAAGGTATGATGTTTGTGAGGCAGAAGATAGATGCTGCCAGCATGTTCATCGAGTCAATCAAACAGCGCAGGCGCACCATGTATGATGTCATGATGGCTATCATCAAGTTGCAGCATGCATACATCTTGTCGAAAGACAAAGAGGACAAGGTGCGTCTTGTACTTGAAGATGTGGCCAAAGAGTCGGGCTATGATGTGTCCACGGTGTCACGAGTGTGCAAGTCAAAATGCGCCCTTGTTGATGGCCGCATATATCAGCTTGAAGATTTCTTCAAGCTCACACGAAAAAACAATGCAGGTGAAGACGTCGACGGTGACAAGGTGAAGGAGGCTCTCCAAGATCTTGTCGACAACGAGGACAAGCACAATCCGCTCACCGACTCAGACCTTGTGGAGGCATTGAAGCTCCGTCACATAGACTTGGCTCGCCGCACCGTGAGCAAATACCGTAAAGAGATGGGCATACTTTCAGTAGACAAGCGCAAGGCATAGATTTTAGTTAAGGAAGATATGGACAATAAAAAACTTATGCGTGTAGCGAAGGTGCTGTCGGCTATTTTCATGCCACTATATGCACCTTTGTGGGTGATAGTCGGACTGTTTGTCTTCACATATTTGCGCTTATTGCCGTTGAGCTACATGGTATTCATCCTGTGCATAGTCTACGTGTTCACAATAGGCATTCCAGTGATGGGCATTTCGGTGGTGCGCATGTTTAAGAAATGGACACACCTTGAACTTAGTCACAGAGAGCATCGCCACATGCCTTACGTGGTCACCCTCCTCAGTTATGGGACATGCCTTGTCATAATGACAAAGATCAATACAGCCATGTTTTTCCGTGGTGTCGTCATGGCCGCGCTCATTTCTCAGGTAATATGCGTGATGGTTAATGCTTGGTGGAAGATAAGCACTCATATGGTTGGAATGGGTGGACTTGTGGGCGCACTCAATGCCTTCAGCATTCTGTTCTATTACAATCCAGTGTTCCCAATGAGCATGCTCATACTTTTGTCGGGCATACTTGGCACAAGCCGCATGCTTCTGCGTCAGCATAGTCTGGCTCAGGTTCTCGCTGGGTTTGCCGTAGGATACATGTGTGCTATGACATTCATTTTGCTCAGTTGGTTGTGACCGGCTAAGCTTCTAAAAGAGGTCAAAGGCCTATTTATGACATGGCATATAGAACATAATCAGATTATTATTCAGCTAACACATAAAAATACATAAGATATGAAACCAATAGTATCAATTATCATGGGCAGCACATCAGACCTGCCTGTAATGGAGAAAGCGGCAAAGTTCTTCGATGAGATGGAAATCCCATTTGAAATCAATGCTCTTTCAGCCCATCGCACTCCCGATGCTGTCGAGGCTTTTGCCAAAGGGGCAAAGGAACGTGGCATCAAGGTAATCATTGCAGGAGCTGGCATGGCAGCCGCTCTCCCTGGAGTCATTGCAGCCAGCACAACCCTTCCTGTCATAGGCGTTCCTGTGAAAGGTTCTGTGCTTGATGGCGTCGATGCCGTTTATTCAATGCTTCAGATGCCTCCTGGCATACCTGTAGCCACAGTGGCCATAAATGGCGCTCTTAATGCAGGCATTCTCGCTGTGCAGATGCTGGCCCTTTCTGATGAGACTCTTGCAGCTAAGTTTGCTGCTTACAAAAATGGTCTTCGCAAGAAGATCGAAAAAGCTAATGAGGAACTTAAAGAGGTGAAGTTCGCCTTTAAGTGCAATTGAAAAGAGTGGGCATGAGCCAGGCTCCAATTGAAAGCAGACATTTAAGTAGGCGCTCATAATCATTTTTGTATTTGACGCACTCTACCTTGAGGCATATTTTCCTTATGTTTGATGGAGCTATGCGGGCATAGTGGCTGATAAACATAAGGAAAAGACGTCCGAGTGAGTGTGTGCGACAAATAAGAGAGCGTCTTGCTTTTATGTTATAAAATAATTTTGAACACCTACTTATAAAATGGGTTACCAGAGACGAAAAACAACTGCGGTCAATGTAGGCGGCGTGATGATAGGCAGCGACTATCCCATCCGTGTGCAGTCTATGGCAAATACATCGACCATGGACACCGACGGCTCCGTGTCGCAAGCTATCCGTATAGCAGAAGCTGGAGGAGAGATCGTGCGATTCACCACGCAAGGTCAGCGTGAGGCCCTCAACATGCGCAACATCCATGATGCGCTTCGTGCTAAGGGATGTGAGGTGCCTCTTGTGGCAGATGTGCATTTCAATGCAGCTGTGGCAGACACCGCCGCTGCTATCTGTGAGAAAGTGCGTGTCAATCCAGGCAATTACGTAGACCCTGCACGCACTTTCAAGAATCTGTCATATACAGATGAGGAATATGCCGATGAAATAAAGAAAATCGAGTCACGCTTCATACCTTTCCTCAATATATGCAAGGAGCACAACACAGCGATACGCATAGGTGTGAATCACGGTTCTCTTAGTGACCGCATCATGTCGCGATATGGAGACACGCCCGAAGGCATGGTGGAATCGTGCATGGAATTTCTCCGCATCTGTGTGAAAGAGCATTTTTTTGATGTGGTCATATCCATCAAAGCCAGCAACACTGTTGTGATGGTTCGCACAGTGCGTCTCCTTGTCGCTCAGATGCAGAAAGAGAATATGGCGTTCCCACTTCACCTTGGCGTGACAGAGGCTGGTGAAGGAGAGGATGGCCGCATCAAGAGTGCAGTGGGCATAGGAGCCCTCCTTTGCGAAGGCATAGGCGACACTATCCGTGTTTCGTTGTCGGAAGCTCCTGAACGAGAAATACCTGTGGCACGTCAGTTGGTTGAGCATATCGAGGAATGTGCTGCTTTGCGTGAAGAAGCAAAGGCTGGCATAACCGATGATACCGTCGTGCTCACTCTTCACGAGACCTGCTGGGATACACTTCAGCTCAAAGCAGCCATGACAGCAGGCGCTCTCTTCATAGATCAGCTTGCTCATAATCTTGTCATCCGTTGCGATGGTTTCAGCCAAGATCTGCTCACTGCACTTGCCGATGGCATATTGCAGGCAGCCCGCGTGAAGTTCACGAAGACTGAATATATAAGTTGTCCGGGCTGTGGCCGCACGCTGTACAATCTTGAAGACACTATAGCTCGCATACGTAAGGCTGTTGGCGAGCGTGCTGCGGCAGACCCACGTTTCAATACCCTGCGCATAGGCATCATGGGATGCATTGTCAACGGTCCTGGAGAAATGGCCGATGCCGACTACGGATATGTGGGCGCAGGTGTAGGGAAAGTGTCACTGTACAAAAACAAGACATGCATTGAAAAAAACATTCCTGAGGCTGATGCAGTGCGCCGACTCATCGATTTCATCGAGAAAGATCTTAACGCATAGACCCGTCTTTCGTGGTGATTCCACGTGTCAAGATGAATTTTCTTTGAGAAATAGACATACGCATGAAACTACTTATTGATATAGGCAACACGTCAACTAAACTGGCCATTGCAGATGCCTCGACTCTGGACCTTGTCCATTTCGAACGTCTGCATGAGTCTTGGAAATCCACGCTTCATCGTCTTGTGGCAGAATTCCCTATTGACGCCATCCATCTGTCCACAGTGGCTGGCAAAGACCAAGAGCTTTTGTCATGTCTCGATATCATTGGCATACCGCACGTGTGGCTAACAACAGATTATCAATCCAAGATAAAGCCAATAACCAACATTCCATCCACTTATGGTGTGGACCGCTATGCAGCCGATATGGGAGCTGTGGCTCAGGATCCGCATAGCACACTTCTCGTCATAGATGCAGGCACATGCATCACTTATGATCTCATAGCCTCAGACGGCAGACTGCTTGGAGGCGCAATCTCGCCAGGTGTGCAGCTTCGCCTCGATTCCATGCATGAGCATACTGCTCAGCTGCCAGCCTTGCAAGCAATTCAGTGTAGCGAGCTCATGGGCAATGACACGGCCACATGCATGATCTCATCGGCCGTCAATGGAGCGCTATTTGAGATGGAGGGATATATAAGAAGGCTTTGTCGACGATACCCTGATTTGCATGTGTTCATCACAGGCGGTAATCATTTGGACCTTCCAAAAGACTTGCCGTGTTCGGTCACATTCGATTCGAATCTTCTTTTCAAGGGATTGGCGGCAATCCAACTCAAATGATTAGATAATATAGCAGCAAGAAGCGGGTGCTCGGAATCATCTCCGAAGTCACCCGCTTCTTGCTTTATTTCAGGTGATGCAACACCCATGAAAAGTATTACGCCTTATTTCCGCAACACTATAATTTAATATTTTTTTATAAGTGCCTGAGCAACAAAAATATGCTCAAGGTTTTATCATGTCGGAAATTTTATTTATCTTAGTGTTGCAAAAAAATATAAGATAAAACACTGCAAGTCCTTCTATATCCGCGCAAACCGCTGCTGTTCGCTCTACAATGACATCTTTGATCTCAGAGGCTGGAAGACAGAGGAAATCAATGGCATTGAGTTTGAATTGAGGCTCTATCCTTGTTGAGAAGTGGAAGGGTAAAGCATGCCGACTTGTGATTCAAAGACAGAAACGGATGGACGGTGTGCAGGATTTTTGGGAAGGAGAATACACATACCGTTGTATCCTGACTAACGACTATGAATCTTCCGCAAGAGAGATTGTCGAGTTCTATAACCTTCGTGGAGGAAAGGAACGTATCTTCGATGATATGAACAATGGTTTCGGATGGGACAGATTGCCCAAATCCTTCATGGCAGAGAACACTGTGTTCCTTCTTCTTACAGCACTTATCCGTAACTTTTACAAGGCCATCATCCAAAGACCTGACGCAAAGAGGTTCGGACTCAATGCAACAAGTCGCATAAAAGCGTTTGTCTTCAAGTTTATCTCCGTACCAGCCAAGTGGATCAAGACATCAAGGCGGTATGTGCTGAATATCTATACCTGTAA
>CAKQYA010000039.1 GCA_934293005.1 uncultured Bacteroidaceae bacterium | reverse complement strand
GACTGCCAAGGTGAGCGCACATCATTGCACAGCAAATTGGAACTTTTGATGTTTCAGCACTGCGTAAGCCTTTGTGCAGTCTTGGCTATAACTAAAAAGAACCTTCTGTAAATTGGTCTACTTCCTATTATTTGAGAACTGATACGTTACTATCAATTCCATTTTAATTCAAGTTTCTATTTCTTAATAGTTAGCAATAAACTATTTGTTGTTTTCCAGCCATTTTTTTACACACTTATAGCTCTGATTTGTTCGCTTTCGCTTAACTTAAAATCGTCATTCGTTTCATTTCCTTCCGTAACAACTTCATATAACAAGAAAATTATTGCTGTCCGGTAAAATGACTATCTTTGCTCATGGTTATATCTATTTTTAGCAAAAACAAAGATAACCAAAAGGGCTGATACTTCGCGAGAAGTATCAGCCCTAATTTATTTTTTTAGAAAAAGTTTTACCAGACAGCAATAACTCCGAATATCACTACTTCGCAACATTTTCCACAAGAAGACATTGCATACAAAAAAAAAAATGTACCTTTGCAGTGAAATTGTATTCATGGACCAATGTCCTTACATCTAATTTAAAAAACGAACAGAATGAAACTATCAGAAAGAAAACATTTATTGTGCGTACTGGCTGCAGCTATTACCTTTGTCTTATCTTCATGTAATTCCGAGAATGAAACACAAATATATTACGACAGTCTGCCAGAGGTAATAACCAATGATTTCTGTAATCGCTACGGCGCTAACCACATAGAGAATGTTTATACAGGCACAGACTTCTACCGCCACATGGGGCAACAGGAAACTTATGTCTATAGCAAGGACAAGGCAGGGGATGAACTGCTCGTGGTATATGTAGATAATGTGTGGAATCGTAGTATGCTTACGCTATCAGATACCAACAGATTACCTTACAAGGTGCGACTGAGTTTATCCAAAGAACTTCCTTCTTCTTCCAAATACGAGTTTTGGAGGATAAAGGAAATGACACAAGCTTGCATAAGTGGAAAACTCTATGAGTTGTGTTATATTGTTCCGGATTCGTCAAAGGACAAGAACTGGATCCACACACTTGTCATAGACAGCGAGGGCACCGTGCTCAAGTCTTGCGATTATGAACTGAACAATAACGCTTACGTTAGGCCGTTCCCTACCGATATAGACTGGATTTCCGAGCATTATAAAGGTGCCACATTACTTGGATATATCAACGACCTGGGCTATGACAACTATCTGATCATGCACGACGGGGTGTTGAAGTCGGTATTATTCGATTCAAACGATCCTGATGCAAAATGGAATGAGACGAGATATGCCTTGCCTGAAGGCACTGCTATATCAAGTCGTGTGCTTGACGCATTACATACGAAATATCCCGATTTCACTTATACAGAAGTCTTTGTCATAGAAAATCCTGGCGGACATTTCTATCTTTTTAACGATGGAACAAGAGCCGACCGATTAGGACATTACATTGAGGTAAACTGAAGGTAGAGCATTCTCCTACAATAAACAAAATAACATACAAAACTTTCGCAAGTAAAGAATTGCCCCTCAGTCCCCACTGTCGTGGGAGAAGATTAAAACATCAATATAGAAACATAATCATGTTGTTTTGTTGATTAGTTGTTTTGTTGTTTGAGCATTTAACAAGACAACAAGATAAAAAGACT
The DNA here is from genome assembly GCA_934293005.1 of uncultured Bacteroidaceae bacterium. Taxonomy (GTDB): domain Bacteria; phylum Bacteroidota; class Bacteroidia; order Bacteroidales; family Bacteroidaceae; genus Minthosoma. Next base: position 18,427 of record CAKQYA010000039.1, on the reverse strand, counting down.
ATTTATTGATATTTCATTTCTGATTATCAGCTTGGTAGATACTTGCAAAACTTCAGTATTTTATTATATCAAAGTAAGCCGCTCTCATATAAATATAATTATGAGCACCTACTTGTCAATTCTTGATCACCAACCTTAAGCCTGATTGGTCGAGATCAACACGATGGGCAAACTATTGTGACACCCATGAAAAAGTATCTTAGGATACTTGGTCAAGTATCCTAAGATACTTTGCGAAGTATCCTAAGATACTTTGCCAAGTATCCTTACCCTCTTTTTTTAAGGAATAAACTTTTCCCGAACAGCGATATGCACTTCACACAAATGTGATGTGAGCCAAGACACAAAACGCCATTCTCACATATCCACAGCTGTCAGTTGAGCCAAAAGCTGTTGATACTCATGAGTGGCAGCAAGAGCCTTATCAACCACATCGTAATAAGCAGCCGATTGGAGGAAAAAATCAATCTTGGATATTTCACCAGCATCAAGAGCACGCTGCAAGAGAGAACGGTCATACTTGACAACAGCATCGTTGCAGACATCAGCGATCTGGCCAAGCATGATGACACGTGTGTGGAGCGACTGCAATTGAGAACGCAACTGCACAGCGGCATCTTCCTTGCGTGCCTCAGCCGCGACAACAGACGCACGTGCTTGACGCACCTTATTCTTATTGTTCCATAAAGGAATGGAAAGTGCGAATGTGACACCTTGAAAATGCTCATCACGGCTCTTCTCACTCATATACCCAAGTGATAGGCTTGGAAGATTCTCCGTCTTCGCAAGCGACAATTGACGACGATTCAGCTCTATGTCGCACAAAGCATATTCCACGTCAGGGTATCGCTGCGAGACAGAATCATACCACAAGGAAAAATTCTTCTCAAAAGAAACATGACCGTATGATTCTCCTTTGAATTGCACAGGCATTCCTCCATTGAGGCGAGTCAACTCTTGAATGACTTGCAGACGATCAGCCTCCATCTTCAACCTATCTGCTTCAATAGACATGAAAGCCAACTGCACATTATTATAATCCATCATGCTGCATTCTCCATTGTCGAGCATGCGCTTGCCACTCTCCTTCAGAGCCAGCGCATCACCATAGCGTTTGTTGAGTTGGCGCAAAGCAGCATTGTAATACACAATGTCAATGAGACATTGCTTAGCTTCAAGAAGTATCTTCATACGCTCTGCCCTAAAAGAGCAGTCGACCAAGGCGTTTTGGCCATCAGCCACCTTATTTCTTTGGCCTGAGAGCGTGGCAAAGTCAAACGACTGGGAGATGCTGATGTCATGACGCTTGCCCACATCTGAAGGATTGCCAAAGAGATAGTTGTAACCCAGTTCAGGCGCATCAAGAAATATACCAGTCTTATTACCAAGTTTGTCAGCTTCTGCTTGTTTGCGCAGAGCTGCAAGAGTGCTGTTGTTTCGTTCCACCATAGCAAGCACATCTTTGATGGTCGACTGAGCATGAACGCTTACAGAAACAGCAAGCAACAGCATTAGCATTATATTCTTTTTCATAATCATTTAGTGATTTCATTCTTATGAGTCATAAGATACATTACAGGAACAATGAACCCGTTGAGGAATGTTGACGTGAAAAGACCTCCAAGGATTACTTTTGCCATCGGGCTTTGAATCTCGTTGCCAGGCAAGTCGCCACCTATAACCATAGGGATGAGAGCCAAGGCCGAAGTGAGAGCCGTCATCATTATTGGGTTGAGACGGTCAGCGGACCCAACCAAGACACTCTCCATTAGCGAATGTCCCTCATGGCGCAGATCGTTGTAACGGGCTATGAGCAACATGCCGTTGCGCGTGGCAATGCCAAAGAGAGAAATGAATCCTATCACAGAAGGGATGCTCACAACCCCACCGCTAATAGCCACAGCCACGACTCCTCCAATTAGTGCCAGAGGCAGATTGACCATGACCACAGCCGATTGCTTGACACTGCGGAACTGCTGCCACAACAATAAGAATATAACCATGAGCGAGAGAATGGAGGTGACAAAAAGAGTGCGCATAGCCGATTCCTGGCTCTCGAATTGTCCACCATACTCCACATGATAACCTTCTGGCAAAACCACATTAGCCGCCACATCAGCCTTGATATCATCAACCACACTGCTCAAGTCACGTCCTGCCACATTGGCAGAGACAACAACCTTGCGAGTGACGTTCTCACGATTGATTGTATTCGGACCTGCCGACGAAACGACATCCGCCACACTTCCCAAAGGAACCTTGCCGCCATCAGCAGCATCTATCATCATTGTGCGTATTCGCTCAGCTGAGCTTCGGTTGTCATCGTCCATCTTAAGAACCAGATTAAACGAACGGTCATCCTCATAGACTTGCGAGACGACTTCGCCCGAAAGGAGCACATTAACCATTTTGCCAAATTCAGGCATGGATATCCCATAACGGGCGAGCATCTCTCTCCGAGGCACAATCTTCATCTGCGGACGTTCGACCTGCTGCTCAACATTGAGGTCAGTCACGCCTTCCACACCACTTATGTTATCCTTAATAGCATTAGCTATTGAAAACAATCGGTTCAAGTCTGTCCCAAACACCTTGATGGCTATGCTTGCGCGTGTGCCCGACAGCATTGCATCTATGCGATGGCTTATAGGCGCGCCGACCTCGACATTCACGCCAGGTATCTGCGCCAACTTATGTCGCACTTCAGCCATGACTTCATCTTTCGTCCGATTGCCAAGTTCGAAAGGAGCTTCTATCTCTGACACATTCACTCCAAGAGCATGCTCGTCGAGTTCGGCACGGCCTGTCTTACGGCCCACAGCTGTAATCTCAGGCACGGATAGCAGAGCCTTCTCTGCCATACGGCCAAGCTTGTCCGACTCTTCAAGGGACACGCCAGGCAAAGTGCTCACATTGATAGTGAAAGAACCCTCATTGAAAGGAGGCAAGAAACTGCCGCCAAGATTAACAAACAACGCAATGGCAACCACGAGCATGACTGCTGTGGAAGCAATGACCATGCGTCCATGCCTGATGGTTTTATGAAGCATCAACAAGTATGCTTCCTTAAGTTTCCTCGCCACAAAAGGTTCAGAATGCTTATTGACAGCATCCGCTTCACCCGTCTTTCCCTTTGCCAGCAAATAGCTGCACAGCACAGGCGTGAGTGTGAGCGCCACCACCGTAGAAGAAGCAAGAGCCACAATAAAAGCTATGCCAAGCGGCACAAGCATGCGTCCCTCCATGCCTGAAAGGAAAAAGAGAGGCACAAAACTTGCCACGATAATCAGCGTGGAGTTGAGTATTGGCATTCGCACCTCGCTTGAGGCATGATAGATGACATCAACAACCGTCTTGCGCTTGCATTCAGGCAATGCACGATTCTCGCGCAACCGCTTATACACATTCTCCACATCCACAATAGCGTCATCGACGAGAGAGCCTATGGCAATGCACAATCCGCCAAGGCTCATAGTATTGATCGTTAAGCCCATAAGATGCAGGGCCACGATGGATGTCAAAAGAGCCAATGGCATAGCCACAAGAGATATGACCGTAGTGCGCACATTCATCAAGAAGAGGAAAAGCACGACGACAACAAACACGCTGCCCTCGACCAAAGCATTCTTCACATTGTTTATACTGCTCTCAATGAAACGCGACTGACGATACACATCCGTATGAACCTTAACGTCTGCAGGCAAGTGCTCGCTCATGTCAGCTATGACATCATCAAGTTTTTTTGTGAGTTCGAGCGTGCTGACATTGGGCTGCTTCGTTATAGTGAGCACAACAGATGGCTTATTGTTGTAGGAAGCAACCCCCATTTTAGGTGTGCTGTTGCCGATCTCCACTGTAGCGATATCGCCCAATGTGACGGGGAGTCCATTAAATGACTTCACCACACTCCTTGCCATATCATCCACAGATGCAGTTGCCATAATGCCACGTATGATATACTCATTGCCATACTCGTAGAGCACGCCACCCGAACTATTGCGGTTCATGCCTTCAACAGCTTCATACACCTCGGTAAGCGACACTCCCATATTCTTCATGCGCTCAGGCTTCAACAATATCTGATACTCCTTCACCTCGCCGCCAAGCACAGCCACTTGCGCCACACCGCCCGTTGCAAGCATGCGTGGACGGACAACCCAATCGGCAATGGTTCGCAACTCCTGCAAAGACGTAGTGTCAGAGGTAAGATTGACGGTCATGAGTTCGCCAAGAATTGACGATTGAGGACCAAGCGTAGGCGCCCCCACACCTTGCGGAAGCAACTCAGCCACGGCAGCAAGTTTCTCTGAGACAATCTGCCTTGCTCTATAGATGTCAGTACCCCAATTGAACTCAACCCATACGACAGAAAAGCCTGTAGTGGACGAACTCCTCACGCGACGCACGTCAGCAGCTCCATTCACGGCTGTCTCCACAGGGAATGTCACAAGTCTTTCCACTTCCTCAGGAGCCATTCCATTAGCCTCTGTCATAACCACTACTGTAGGAGCGTTGAGGTCGGGAAACACATCCACCTCCATCCTGGAAGAAGTGTACACCCCTATGAGCATCAGCAAAACAGCGCCCACAAGCACAAGAATGCGATTGTGGAGCGACATTCGGATGATTCTGTTAAGCATAATAATCCTCCTTCCTTTATCAATGTGAATGCGAATGCCCTTCAGGTATCGTACCCGACATAGCAGCCAGCCTTACTTGATGCGCGCCTTCTGTCACCACAACATCCCCTCTGCGCAGACCTTTCACTACCTCCACTCTCTTGCCATCACTGTCGCCAAGAATCACCTCTCGCTTCGTGTAGGCATCGTCCTCTCCCTTAACCTTCAGATAAACATAATACAAGCCCAGACTTTCTGTCAACGCACATACAGGCAAAGATATGACATTATTGCACTTTTGGCCTATAAGCCAAACATCTGCGTATGAGCCAGCAACAAATGCGCCTCTATTATCAAACTCAAATGTGACTGGAAGATATGCAGCATTATCATACAACGACTTGCCATACGACAGCACACATCCATTGAGCTGACTCATACTATATACAGAATCTGCACAGGAAGTAGTGAAGTTGGCTGAGATGACGCTCTTTGCCTGACGTACATATTGCTCAGGCACATCAACTCGCAGACGCAGCCTTTTCGATTGGGCAACAACACACAAAGGGGTGCCTACCGTGACATAATCGCCAGACTTGACCATCATGGATTTAATATAACCGCTCATGCCAAAAGGCACGCTTATGCCACTATTGCTGATATTGGACGATAAACCAGCATAAGCAGCACGAGCTGTCTCATATCGCAGACGAGCCTGCTCAAGTTGTTTCTGAGACACAATCTGTCCCTCTGCCAAAGTCTGAGCTCGGCGATAATCACTCTCAGCCGCCACATATTCAGCCTTGGCTTTTCTCACAGCATCACCTTCCTGCAACTTGTCTGAAGATATTCTTGCCATCACATGTCCCGCACTCACAGCACTACCTTCTGCCAAAGCAAGGTCTGCCAATGCAACCACACCATCAGCCGTAGCCACTACCGTATGCTCGTCACCAGCAGAAGACAATATTTGCCCTCCAGCCTTTATCACATTTGCAAATTCACGAGGCTCCACCACCTCTGTTTTCAGTCCAACTTCTTTTGCCTGAGAAGCTGTAAAGATTATCTCATCTGAATGAGATTCGCCCTCTGCCTTATGCTCTTCAGCATCACCATGAGCATGCTGACCGCAACTTGCGATGGAGAATGCATATGCGGCCATAAGAGAGAGCTTGAAAATATTTTTTATCGATTTCATCACTCTATAGTCTTGTTATCAGTTATACCTATTGCTGCTCAACCAATATGACACATGAATGCACACAACCATATCAGACAAAGTCTTTTCATATAGACCATGTCTGACTATTGCATTCACAATCATCATAAATGAAAAACGAGCAACTGAATATCACACGTCTGACAGATGTTCATTCTTATATACGAAACCATGAACATCTCTATAAGTAGGTGTTCAAAATTATTTTATTATATCAAAGTAAGCCGCTCTCATATAAAAATAATTATGAACACCTACTTGTACAAAAAACTATAGCGTTGAAGGTGGGGCTCTCAATTGCCTGACAGCCATCACCCTATCCGATAGCCGCCAACACCTCGTGTCGACAAATGTCTCATATCTCAATAAAGAGACATGCCAAAGAGACAAGGATTCAAAAAAAGCGCAGAATGCCGACACTTTGGAGAGACTCTCCTGATCGTCAGACATTTTCTTCACGACCTGAAGCGCACTCGCATGCTTCACACAATTGCTTGTGTCGTGCGTATCCTCTGCCTCATGGCCAGTATGACTGTCATTATATACATTATCGTGCATGCACAACACACGTTCCACACACACCTCACCTTTATGATGATGATGAGGTATATATGGAACTATAAGGAACAGCATAACTGTTGCTGCCAATATTGCTGTGCGTAACGATGATCTCATGTTTTTAAAGTTTGCTAAGAGGCAAGCAAATAATCAAGATTCTATATGCGTCTTTCATATAAGACATTTTTATTCTCAATGATGTGTGGCTGGCATCTTGACTCAAGGCTTCGTGCAAGAAAGAAGACTAAAAGCTTGAGTCAACACAGATGTTCGGCCACCTGCTCAAACCCAAATTGGTCATTAGACCGATATAGAGAAATCATTAGGATATTTTAGTTCCTTTTCAAATCTAATGACCGATTTGGGTTAAAAGCATATCCAGTTAATTCGAATTAGTGAAAACAAAATCATGAATCTCACACAATGACTTATCTTTCTCTGTTGCATGGATAACAAAGAAAAGAGCGTGCTTTCCCTTAAATTGTGAAACCTTGGACACATCAGCCATGAGCGATGTCTTCGTCTTAGGCATTGACGACCTCAATGCAACCGTACCGACCTTCACTCCCCCTCCTTCAGCAGATGGACGGTCGATGTAAATATCTATAGCACCATCCTGTCCCTCTGGGACAACAGTCATGCAGAGATGAACGTTCTGCACGTCGTATGTGTTGTCAAGGTTGAAATACTTATATCCCACAACACTCCCATCTGTATTGTTCACCACAGGATTTGTGTTGACACTCAAGTCGTAAACATCACCTTCAGGCACCCCATTCAGACGAAGCGGCTTGACATACGAACCATAATGGAAATGCTTTGGCCATTCATGCTTACCAGGCTTCACGCCTGTATAATAACATGCTATGCCGGCAGAATAACGTTTGAATGGATTCAGTCCTTTGATCATGAAACCTTCTGATGTATACTCTCCCTCACTTATCACCACTTTGCCATCAGCGCCTTCGGTAACATCCACCTCAACAGGAGCGACCATAGCCTGGCGAGAGTATTCGTCCAGTCCACATTGACGATGATAAAACACCCACCATTGTCCGTTAATCTCACATATGCTGCCGTGAGTGTTGCCATCGGGTGTGGCTGTAAAAACTGTCACGCCATGGTCATTCACTTCACGTCCACGGCCATCAATGATTGTGCCGCCATAAGTGTATGGTCCCATAGGCGAACTGGCATAAGCATAAGCCAGAGTGTAGTTGGACATGGGCAATCCAAACTCGCCATCAGCCGTGAAGCGGCTGTATATCAACACATATTTGTCTTTTATCTTTCTTATAGACGAGGCTTCGAAGAATCGGAACTCGCCAGGACTCTCATAGCCATTGATATAGTTTTGCTTCACTTCTGTGCCAGGTTTCACAGTGGCCATGGTGCTTGGGTCAAGTTCTGCCACAAAAGGCTCTTTGAAGCCCCAATAGCCATACACTCTACCGTCGTCATCAACAAACACGGCTGGATCGAAACGAAGCACTCCATCGGTATCTGCAGATTTGCCCTTAGACCAATTAACTACCTCAAATGGTCCATCAGGACGATTCGAGCGAGCAACCATGCCATTACGTCCCCCCTCTTGATTGTTTGGATAGAGATAATAAGTTTTCTTGCCATCATTGCCCTTAACCTCCATGACATCTGGCGCAAAGAGCACGTCCCCCCTCTTGTCAGCATGCAGATAATTGCCCTTTGCATCTTTCTTCGACTCAAAGATGACACCATCGTAACGCCATTTGTCGAGACTGTCGAGCGATGCAGACCATGTGACAAGTTCAAGTCCGCAATAATCCTTAATGCGGGAATCGTGCGAACCATACACATACACACGTTTTTTTCCTGGCACGTCAGGGTCGTCAAACACATAAGGTTCTCCATCTGGAATATATTCCCATAGAGGCAGGTAAGGATTCTGCGCCATGGCCGACACATGGGCCAAGACACACACAGCAACTGTGCATAAGGCACGTTGGGCAAAAGTGATAATATCTTTCATGTTATTCTTGTTTGTCAAAAGAATCGAATCATTTATCTACACATTATATATAATATAGTAGAAAAAACTACTGACAATACAAAGGTATGCTTTTTTCCATTACCAGCATCACTATATTATGTTAAAGTTTCACATGTCGGATGAAAAAGGGCTATACGCCCTTGCTCAATCAAGAAAAAAACATTACCTTTGCACCGTTTTTGAAAGAGACAAGATCATAATCGGGATGTAGCGCAGTTGGTTAGCGTACACGTCTGGGGGGCGTGTGGTCGCCAGTTCGAGTCTGGTCATCCCGACGAATGAATAATAAGAGCGGCACATACCGCTCTTATTTTGTTTAACCAAAATCAGCGAGACAAGATGGCAGACAAGATGACGCCAGAACAGCGCAGCAAATGCATGAGCATGATAAGGTCGGAGAACACACGGCCTGAAATGATTGTGCGCCATTTCCTGTTTAAGCATGGATATCGTTACCGGATACATGCCAAGCCTCTTCCAGGCACACCCGACATTGCAATATCAAGTCTCCACACCTGTATTTTCACAAACGGCTGCTTCTGGCACGGGCATGAGGGCTGCACCATGCACCGCATCCCGCAAACGCACACAGACTACTGGAAGGCCAAGATTGAGCGCAACCGCGAACGCGACCATGAAGTGAGGCTCCGCCTCAAAGAAATGGGATGGCACACGATTGAAATATGGGAATGCCAGCTTAAGGCCAAGCAGCGCAAAGAAACCCTGCAAGGCCTATTGCGAACGCTCAACAAAATAAACCTTGACAACCATGGAGCCACAATAAAATCTGCATACAAGATAAGAGAAGATGAGGAAGATGCGTGTCTTATGGCTGCTGAAGAAGATTTATAGAAGCAGACGCGCAACAAGAAACTGGCATTTTTCATTCAGACTTTAATGCAGCAAAGTTGCAAAGTCTACAAATCCAGACTAAAAGAAGAGGACGAGCAATATAATTGCCCCTATAGCAATAAACATTTTATAATATCATGTCAAATATAAAAATTACAACATCATTAGGTGACATCATTGTAAAGCTATATGATGAGACCCCAAAACATCGTGACAACTTTATAAAGCTGGCTTCCACGGGCTATTACGAAGGCGTGCTGTTTCATAGAGTGATCCGTGATTTTATGATCCAAGGCGGAGACCCTGACTCAAAAGGTGCTCCCGCAGGCAAACAACTTGGCACAGGCGGACCTGATTACACTATTGAAGCAGAGATCATGCCAGGTTTAATACATAAACGCGGCGCTCTTGCTGCTGCTCGCCAAGGCGATGAGGTTAATCCCGAGCGTCGTTCAAGCGGCAGCCAGTTCTACATTGTATGGGGCAAGACATACAGTCAGGGGCAAATGGGCCAGCTGGCCAAGCAAATGGACATGCAGGCTCAGCAGGCTATATTCAATCAACTGGTGGCTGAACACCGCAGCAAAATCATGCAGCTACGCAGAAACCGCGACCGTGACGGACTGATGGAACTTCAAAATGAGTTGGAGGCTGAGACATACGCACGCTTCAAGTCACTTCCACACAAAGGTCTGACTGATGCTCAAAAAGAAGCTTACACTACTGTAGGCGGCACTCCTCACCTCGATGGCCAATACACAGTATTTGGAGAAGTGGTGGAAGGACTCGATGTTGTTGAGAAAATTCAATCAGCAAAGACACAGTCGGGTGACCGCCCATGTGAAGACATCAAGATTCTGAAAACAGAGATTTGCTGATCCGCATTCAGAATCAAAGACATGAAGCCATGACGAGCCATATGGTTCAAAATAAAAACTAAACCCTAATCGGTTTAATGACCGATTAGGGTTAAAAACATTGAAAAACAAAAAAACAACAATATACTTATGGACGAAGTATTGATGACCCCCGACATGTGTATGCGCTTTCTCGTGTGGAGCTACTATTACCACGACATCATACCCCAAAAGGTTCATAGCTACAGCGAGTGCAGACTTTTCACTGATAGCGACGCCATACGCCTTGACCAACTCAAAGACACCCTTTTCAAATGCTTCACAGAAGAATCTGTCATCAATGCCGTGCACCATTTTCAGGAGGCCAAAATCCGCAAAGAACCTTGTCCTTTCTCACAGAACGAACTCGACATGATGTTTGCCAAAGAAATGAAATAAGCACTCCCTTGCAAAGAAATCTAATGACCGATTTGGGATAAAAAACAAAAAAGGAAGTTCGGGCTTCACAGCACAAACTTCCACACATCAATAATATAATCTATCTTATGGTATGAATCTTTTCTTACCAAGACCTCATGAGCCGCTGCTCATGAGGTTTTTTAAAATCAAAACTTTAAGTCTATAGCTAAAAATGGATCTCACGACTCATCACAGAGGCATATTGCCATGTTTCTTTGGCGGATTGCTCTGATTCTTGTTGCGCGTCATTTCAAGCGCCTGAATAAGGCGGATGCGTGTGTCGCATGGCTGTATGATCTCATCGATGTAGCCAAGATGGGCTGCAGGCATCGGATTGGCGAAGTTGTTGCGATATTCCTCTATCTTCTGTGCGCGCTCTTCCGGCGAAGCCTTGCGATACAGTATGTTGCATGCACCTTCAGCTCCCATCACCGCTATTTCAGCAGCAGGATAAGCAAGATTGACGTCAGAACCAATCTGCTTGGAGTTCATCACAATATATGCTCCTCCATATGCCTTTCGAGTTATCAGCGTTATTTTGGGGACAGTGGCCTCTGCAAAGGCATACACAATCTTGGCTCCATGACGAATAATGCCATTATGCTCCTGCTTCACTCCAGGAAGGAAGCCTGGCACATCTTCAACAGACACAAGAGGAATGTTGAAGCAATCACAGAAACGTATGAAACGAGCAGCCTTATCACTGGCGTCTATATCGAGCGCACCTGCAAGCACACATGGCTGATTGGCCACAAAACCAACCGTGCGTCCTGCCATGCGTCCAAAACCCACCACAATGTTCTTAGCAAAATCTGGCTGCACCTCAAAGAAGTACTGCTGGTCGCATACTGGCTCAATGATATCGCGTATGTCATATGGCACATTTGGATCAGCTGGCACAACTGAATCGAGTTCGTGGCATGTGCGCGTCACCTCATCTGTCACAGGATGCACAGGGGCATCTTCCATATTATTTGAAGGAATGAAGCCAATGAGCTCACGAATGGTCATGAGCGTTTCCTCATCATCCTTGCACACAAAATGACACACTCCACTCGTGCCGCTGTGTGTGGCAGCTCCTCCAAGGGTTTCCTTATCAACATCCTCATTTGTCACGGCCTTCACAACATTAGGCCCTGTGACAAACATCTGACTCTGCTCCTTCACCATAAGGATGAAATCTGTAAGGGCAGGACTGTAGCACGATCCCCCCGCACATGGGCCCATGATAGCTGATATCTGAGGAATGACGCCGCTCGACATGACATTTCTCTTAAAGATATGGGCAAAGCCCGTCAGCGACTCCACGCCCTCCTGAATGCGGGCTCCACCAGAATCGTTAAGACCTACTATTGGAGCTCCTGTCTGGAGCGCAAGGTCTTGCACCTTTGCGATCTTCTGGGCGTTGGCAGCCGAAAGAGAACCGCCAAGCACATTGAAGTCGAAAGCATAGACAAACACCATCCGACCGTCTATCTTGCCATATCCAGAGATGACGCCATCGCCCTCCGGACGTTTCTTTTCCATTCCAAAATTAGTGCAGCGATGAACAACATGCTTGTCCAGCTCCACAAATGTGCCCTTGTCAAGAAGGGTCTCTATACGTTCTCTTGCTGATAATTTCATTTTTCCACTTCTAATCTGATTAACACTTGGTCTGCGCGGGCGCTGTCGCCCTCTTGCACCAAAACATCCTTCACTTTGCAATCGGCCGCAACCTTATAGTTCGACTGCATCTTCATGGCCTCCATCGTTAGGACTGTGTCGCCAGCCTTCAGTTCATCGCCAGGCTTCACAAAAACCTTTACAATCTTGCAAGGCATAGGAGCCATGATGGTGTCTGACTGATTGGCCTCATCATTGGCATGACGTCGCATCTTCATATACTTAGCTTGCGAATCAAGCATGTCAATCTGATAGGTTGAATAGTTGAGATTGACACTGTAGTGCTTGCCTGCGCTTGATTTGGTCAACTCTGCATTGTACGAGTTGCCATTATGGATGATGGAGCATGTGCCATTCTCCAACATTGCGACATCCACGTCATACATGATGCCGTCAATCTGTATCTGGACTTTATTGCCATCCTTGTTGACCAATGTCACGTCCAGCAATTTATTTCCCACTTGTATATCCATATCCTTATACTCTTAGCACTCCTTTCTGCAATCCGAACGATCTCCACCTGTTGATGGCGTTTGCGTTCTCGTTATCACTCTTGTTCTCATCAAAATTCATGAGGTAATCAATGTAAGCGGCAATGACAGCCATGGTCTCAGAGTCGTTCTTGAAGCCAGGACGCGGCCGCAAGCGATCTTGGTTGCGCTCAATGAAGTATGTGTTATAATTGCCCTGTTTGAAATCAGGCACATCGATGATGCGTCGCAAATAACGTATGTTTGTGGTCAATCCCGTTATTTTGTATTCATACAGCACACGGCGCATTCGCTCAATGGCAAACTCACGCGTAGTAGCCCATACGATAAGCTTTCCTATCATCGGATCGTAATGAACAGGTATTTCATATCCCTCATACACATAAGAGTCGATGCGCGTGCCTATGCTGTGAGGTTCCGTCAGCTGCTGGATGACACCTGGCGATGGCATAAAATTATGCTCGGTGTCTTCAGCACATATGCGGCACTCAATGGCATGGCCACGCTGACGTATATCTTCCTGCTTGAACATCAAAGGCTGACCGTCGGCTATGTTGAGCTGTTCCTTCACAAGGTCGACACCCACCACTTCTTCTGTTACAGGATGCTCAACCTGAAGACGAGTGTTCATCTCAAGAAAATAAAACTTATGATATTTGTCTACAAGAAATTCGATGGTGCCAGCACCAACATAACCCACAGCCTTGGCTGCAGCCACAGCTTTTGCGCCCATCTCCATGCGCAAGTTGTAGTCGAGAAATGGTGATGGACTTTCTTCCACAATCTTCTGATGACGACGCTGCACTGAGCATTCACGATCGAAGAGATGAACCACGTTGCCATACTTGTCACCCAATACTTGAAACTCTATATGGTGAGGCTCTTCAACAAACTTCTCTATATATACAGTGTCATCGCCAAAGCCCGCCATGGCCTCACTCTTGGCAGCATTATACATCTCAACCACATCTTCTTCTCTTTCAATGAGACGCATGCCCTTGCCGCCACCGCCCATAGAAGCCTTGAGCATGACAGGGAATCCAATCGCCTTGCTCACCTCCAACGCTTCTTCTGCCGATGAAAGCGGCTTCTCCGTTCCAGGCACCACAGGCACACCAGCCTCTATCATCTTGCGACGCGCACTAATCTTATCTCCCATCTCTTCCATCGTCTCAGGACGTGGTCCAATAAAGATGAAACCCTCACGCTCACAACGACGGGCAAACTCTGCATTCTCGCTCAAAAAACCGTAGCCAGGATGGATAGCATCAACATTATGCGCCTTAGCCGCCTCAATAATATGGTCAACATTGAGGTAGCTGTCGCTGCTTGCAGCCTCGCCAATGCATTCAGCCTCATTAGCATAAAGCACATGACGCGACGTTCGATCGGCCGTGCTGTAAACAGCTACCGAGCGGATGCCCATCTCATAGCAACTACGCATGATGCGTATTGCTATCTCTCCACGATTAGCAACTAATACTTTCTTAATCATGTATGTAAATTTTATGTTCACGTTCATGCCTGTAGTCCCGCAGGCACACGTCTCATTGGCAAATGGCAGGTCTTCTGACTTCATCCTCAATCTGCTCTATCTTCCCAGATGAATCATCAACCACTGTAAACTAACTCTCATTAGCTATGGTTAAACACCCAGTGATAATTATCGGCAGACCTTTAAAAAAGGACTCACAGCATCGGGTAATGTCGCAGATTCTCACTGCATTCCCATCTTAGCTCGCTTCAACAGTTTTCTATTGTACGGAGAACCAAATGCGATACAAAGTTACACTTTTTTTTACACACAGCAATGAAAGAATAAAAAAAAAATCGCAAAAAGATAACAATAACAAACAATATCCTTCATAAAAGACAGTCTTTTGCCGCATTACACACGCATTCATGCTACATCATTCATCAATAGCTTCAGACATAAAAACTAACGATAGACTAAAAGCACTTGCATGTATCAAACAATAATGTCATACAGCACATGTGTGCGCACACATATGCACAATTTCAACATGTGTTCGTACACATTTATTGATACGTATCAACATATCATAGTATAACCACCACTTTTCTCTCATTTTTTATTGACAACTCACGTAAAGGCCGTACCTTTGCATTGTCAAAAGAAAAGAACAAGTAGATTCTTTAAAATGACAATAAGAAAAGAACATATTGGTTAGAAAAATTTCCAGTACTATTAAGTGCGACACAAAGTTCTTTCGACAAGTATTAGCTTTTAAGGCTAAAAAAGATTGTTTAGGATAATAATTTAGAATAGAGTAAAAAAGACATAGGTTATACAATAGGTTTTAGGTTAGTAAAAGATTAAGGTTTCATTTTTTAATGGCATAAAGGTGACGTCGTGAGACTTCACCTTTATTTTTTGTATAATAACCGTTTTATTATTGCATCACATCCCTACCATGTTCTAAATCATAATTAGGGACTGCCATCATCCATAACCTTTGAATCTATATAGTCGAGCAAGGCATCAGGCTTCCTCAACCGTTTGTTTCGGAAATCGTCAAGTTGTATTTCAATGATGTGACTATCAGTCACCCCATGTTCCAACAACCAGTTATGCCAGATATCAAACTGATGAAATGCCAACGAGAGACATAATGCTGAAAGCTGCTCAGACAAGAGCAGAAAAGAACCGACAATGCACAATCTGTCCATATCCAATGTCCGAAACAGGTTTATTCAGACTAAGAATACTGCATTTACAAGTTAGTCGAATCAGTCATTTCGTCCTCTTGGCAGACATTACACAAATTTGATCAAGCACCACACCTTCATCGATGGCTTTAACAGTCAATGTGTGATTAGCGGTACGAGGCATTGGCAATGTCAGCACACGTGTGGCATGATTGCCAAGCACATTAATTTTCCATTCCTCGCTTCGGCCTTTGGTTTGAAACTCACTCACTATTTCTTCGCCACCATCAAGAGAAACGCTAAAGACAGTAATATAACATACTTGGCAAAGTAATATAATATACTTGGCAAAGTAATATAATATACTTGGCAAAGTAATATAATATACTTGGCAAAGTAATATAATATACTTTTCCGAGTATCCTAATATACTTTGATGAATAAATTATTTCCATGGCCTTTGTTATTATATGCACATAAGATGTGAATACTTTGGCCCAAACGGTGACAAGAATTGAAAAGAATTATTGCTGTCCGCTAAAAGTTTTCGACCGATATAAATTAGGGCTGGATTCCTCGCTTGGAATTCAGCCCTTTAAGTTACCTTTGTCTTTGCAAAATATAATTCCAGTAACTATGAACAAAGGTACACATTTTAACGGACAGCCGATGTATGGTCAACTGATTAGTTTGCTTGACAAGCATGAAATTCTCAAATTCAGTCGTGAAAAGAAAGGAGAACGCTATGTAAAGCACTTTGATGCTTACCAACATCTTGTTGTCATGCTCTATGCAGTCATTAAAAGATTCGATTCTCTTCGTGAGATAACCGATTCCATGTTTCCAGAAGCTCGTAAGCTAGCACATCTTGGCATAAACATGATGCCAAGACGCAGCACATTGTCTGATGCCAATGCCCATAGGCCAGAATCCGTGTTTGAAAGCACATATCGCAGTTTATATGCACGTTACAAAGACGAACTTTCCTCGGACAGCCGAAAACGACAGGTGCCATCCTGGCTTAATCGCCTGCAAATCATAGATTCAACTACCATATCATTGTTTTCCAACCTGCTTTTCAAGGGAGTAGGACGCAATCCAAAGACAGGTAAGAAGAAAGGTGGAATAAAAGTTCATACAAACATCCATGCCAATGAGGGTGTTCCGTCCGACATAAAGTTTACGTCTGCTGCAACAAATGATAGTTTCATGCTGAAACCAACCAATTATAATGAAGGGGATATTGTTGCTTTAGACAGGGCATATATAGAATACGCCAAATTCGAGGAAATGACCAGTCGAGGTGTAATATATGTCACAAAGATGAAGAAGAATCTTGTCTATAATACACTCTCAGACACAATGTATATGAATCCCAATGGACTTATGCAGGAAAGAGTGCAGATCGTTGAGTTTGCAAAGCATATAAAGGGAACAGGAGAAATCAAGCACAAGGCAAGGATTGTCACATATGTTGGCCTCAAGAAGAAAAAGCCCAAATTGATATCGCTACTTACTAACGATATGGACATGCCTTCCGAAGAAATTATCGCCATATACCGCAAAAGGTGGGAGATTGAGCTTCTTTTCAAGCAACTGAAGCAGAATTTTCCTCTGAGATATTTCTACGGAGAGAGTGCCAATGCCATAAAAATTCAGATTTGGGTTACTCTTATAGCAAATCTGCTTTTAATGATCATACAGAAACGCATTAAACGCTCATGGAGCTTTTCTGGGCTGGCAACTATGGTAAGAATTATGCTCATGTACTATGTGAACTGCTATACTTTCCTTGAAGAACCAGAAAAAGATTGGGCGAAGATGCTTGAAGAGGCAAAGGAAAGGCCTCCTGAACCGTCTTTATTTGACTAAGGGGGCTTACTTTTTCAAAAAATCATCCGCAACGCCTTTTTATGGGCATTGCGGATAGGATTTCTATGCTCTTTTGAATTTTAGCGGACAGCAATAGTTTAAATCACTTCTTTATCTTGACCGAATATCAGGATAAGATGTTAGAAATATTACTCCATGATGAAAATATTGATAGGCAATGGTCATGGATTCTACCATGCTGGGATATTCTTTTACGAGTATGTCGCGCAAACGATAAAAGTCATCATTAAAACTGCAGTCATTACATACGCCATCGTCTTCCTCAAAGTATAAACTAGACCAATAGAATTGCCAAAATCTCATGACATCTCCTTTTAATTCACGTGATAAAAGCCATAGCATGATAAATAGCTTATTATCCGTTTTATTTGATGTATGACAATTGATTTCTTGCGAATCATCTCCCATTGTTTTATGTATCAGACGATGCAGCATATTGGGGCCGTCAGCATCAAGGGCTGCACCACGGGTAATAGCTATGAGCTTAGCACAATACAAAGTATCGTTGATAGCGGAAAGTTCACCAAACTTTTTTATATATAAGGAAAAATCTTCTTTATGATGATGGGACAACTCATAATCCATAATAAGAAATTCACTCCAGTTTTGCGGAAAGCTCCAAAAGAAATTTTCTTGTGTTTTTTGAGTGTCGGCAGATGCAAGTTGATTATAGGAACTGCGCAATTCTACCAGTCTGTAGGATTCTTGCTGCGACATGCCTTTTAAGAAAAGGCTATTAAACATGAGGATAAGCACCATGTAGTTCTTTGTATATATCATACTAATATTATATTACAATTTTAATGACTGTAGTCTCTTGAATACAACTGATATTATATAAGTTTTTTACAAGCATAAATCAACATAGATTAAACCTTTTGAACCTCTTGTTACGGATGACAATTTTTATAAAAATCGTTATTCCGTAGCAAGAGGAGATGATTAAAATGATTCTGTTATTGTAATTGTGATATTTCCATTTCCGTAAGTCTTGAACAGTTGCGAAAGGCTGTCTAGTGTTTTGCCACTATTTAGGGGCTACTGAATTAATTTTTAGTCACAGACAGAGAGTAGCGGACGTAGCCCCTCATAGCGACGATAATAATGAAAATCCG
>CAKQYA010000038.1 GCA_934293005.1 uncultured Bacteroidaceae bacterium | reverse complement strand
TATGCGGAAATAGCTCAGTTGGTAGAGCACAACCTTGCCAAGGTTGGGGTCGCGAGTTCGAGTCTCGTTTTCCGCTCAAAACCGTGAATTGATGCTCACGTGGCGGAATGGTAGACGCGCTCGTTTCAGGTGCGAGTGTTGAGAGACGTGCAAGTTCGATTCTTGTCGTGAGCACATCAATATTATTATGAATATGCGGAAATAGCTCAGTTGGTAGAGCACAACCTTGCCAAGGTTGGGGTCGCGAGTTCGAGTCTCGTTTTCCGCTCAAAACCGTGAATTGATGCTCACGTGGCGGAATGGTAGACGCGCTCGTTTCAGGTGCGAGTGTTGAGAGACGTGCAAGTTCGATTCTTGTCGTGAGCACATCAATATTATTATGAATATGCGGAAATAGCTCAGTTGGTAGAGCACAACCTTGCCAAGGTTGGGGTCGCGAGTTCGAGTCTCGTTTTCCGCTCAAGGGTAATTTGAAATAATGGTTCATATAAAAATAAGGGATTAAGTTTGATTCCAGTTTGTGAAAATAGGAATCAATGTTAACTGCGGAAATAGCTCAGTTGGTAGAGCACAACCTTGCCAAGGTTGGGGTCGCGAGTTCGAGTCTCGTTTTCTGCTCATCATTTAGACATTCGTTTTTTCATAACACTAAGTATCAATGGTCGAGAGATTGTTGATACTATTTTTTTTATTCTTAATTGAAGACATTTGATCAAAGGGAATCAGCCTGTTTAACTTGGTCAGCAGAAAAAATCGTGAATCTTTTGCTTCTCGCCAGCTACAATTATAGTGTCTCCTTCAGATAATATTATGCTCGGATCAGGGTTTGTGATAGTGTCATCGGTATTGCGCTGTGCTATTCCGATGATGACACAGTGGCCACGCTCTCTTATGCCAGATGCTTTAATGCTTAAGCCGCATATGGGTGAGGTGGATGTGATGGTGTAGTTGTCTATAATGATGCTGTCATCATGCTTTTCTTGACCGTCAGAGACTATGCTGTCGTTTATTATATGCTGGAAATGACTGATGTCTGTTTCTGTGCCTGCCACGATGATTCGATCATCGGGAAAAAGGCAGTGGTTGCCTCCTGGAATGTTGATGTTGACGCCGCCACGTATGATGCGCACAATGTTGGCTCCTGTAACGCTGCGGATGTTAAGGTCCTTCAGAGCTTTGCCTGCGAATGCAGTGTCGTGAGGCATGTCAATTTCAGCTATGTTGACATCTATGCTGAGCAGTGTCTTCTCTGCTTCGCGTTCAAGTCCTCGCTTAGATTCTGCAAGTCGTTCGCGTGCATAGAGATTCTCATTGAAAAGTCTGAGCAATTGGTTGATGACCGGAGCCATTGATATGCTTATGAGGGTGAGGCGTGTTATGCGGCGCAGCCTGATGGCTTGTGGCCGTATGCGTCTGCTGCTGTTCATGCTCTTGCGTTCGGTGTAACTGTTGAGCATCTTGCGTGTGTGTTCACTCATGTGGCTTTCAAGGAAGTCGAGTGTGGGATATGCAAGGCGCATGATGTATGGCGTGAGGAATGTTGTGATGACGCTGACTGCCACGACGATAGGGTAGAGTTTAGTTGATGTGACATGCAGGCTTTGTCCGAGAGAAGCTATGATGAATGCGAATTCTCCAATTTGCACAAGTGAAAATCCTGTCTGCAAAGCCACTCTCAGAGGTTGCCCTGAGAGCAGTGTGCCGATGCTGCCGAAGATTATCTGGCCGATAATCACCACTGCTGTGATGATGGTGATAGGCAACCAATATTGAATAAGCAATGAGGGGTTGATCATCATGCCCACAGACACAAAGAATATGGCTCCGAAGATGTTTTTCACAGGCTGTATAAGGTGCTCTATTCGTTCCGCTTCAATAGTCTCCGCAAGCACTGAACCCATTACAAATGCGCCAAGAGCGCTTGAGAATCCTGCCTGCACGGATAGAAGAACCATGCCGAGGCAAAGGCCTATTGTAAAGATTGTGAGCGTTTCGTTATTGAGATATTTCTTGAATTTCTTCAGAAATGTCGGTATGATGATGATGCCAAGCATGAACCATGCAACTATGCAGGTGGCGAGTTTTGCCACTTGCCATAATAGTTCATGTCCTTCAAATGTGTTCTTTACAGCTATGGAGGTGAGGAGAACCATGAGAACCACTGCGAACAGGTCTTCTACAATGAGGATGCTAAAGCACACTCCTGCGAAACGGTGGTTTTGCAGTCCGGCCTCTTCTATGGCTTTGAAGACGATGGTTGTGGACGACATGCAAAGCATGCCGCCGAGAAAAAGAGCGTTCATGCTGCTCCATCCAAGGAGGTGTGCTGTCAACATGCCTGCGCTCATCATGCCTGCCACTATTACGCCTGCGCCTATGGTGGCCGTGCTGCCCATCTTGATGAGTTTTTTGAAGGAAAATTCGAGGCCAAGGCTGAATAAGAGGAAGAGCACGCCTATCTGTCCCCATGTCTCTGCGTTTTTAGTGTTGTTTACCCATGACTCTCCGAGCATGTGCGGCCCGACGAACATGCCTGCCACTATATAGCCAAGCACCACAGGTTGCTTGAATAGTTTGAACAGTAGGCTTGTGATGCCCGCTGTAAGCATGATAACGCATAAATCTTCTATCATTATATATTAAAAATGTAATTGTTTAAGTAGGTGCTCAATTTTATTTTATAATGTCAAATATGATGTGTTATCCTTCCGTTTCCGTCAGTTCTTCTTCGTTCATATCCTCATCGAGGTTCTTTTCCCAGAGGTAGTGCTGGGTCTCTTTGGCTATGACGCCAGAGAGGGTGATGAGTGAAATCAAGTTTGGTATGGCCATCAAGGCATTCATGATGTCAGCCATGTTCCACACAAGAGCCAGGCTCATGGTGGTTCCTGAATAAAGCACGAGGATGAACACGATGCGGAAGAAGATGATGCTCTTACGTCCTGCGATGTATTCTAATGCGCGTTCTCCGTAGTAGCTCCACCCGAGGATGGTGGAGAAGGCGAAGGTGATGATGCCGAATGTAAGAATTGGGGTGCCAACGTAGGGTATCATGCTGAAGGCTTTTTTTGTGAGCATGCCTCCGTCGTTTTGGCTAATCTCAGGGTTGGCTATGATGCTTGACACTATGACCAGTCCTGTTATGGCGCATATGATCACGGTGTCCCAAAAGGTGCCTGTGGACGATACGAGCGCTTGGCGCACGGGGTTGCGTGTCTGGGCGGCGGCTGCCACTATTGGAGCTGAACCCATGCCCGATTCGTTTGAGAATAGTCCGCGAGCTATTCCGTAACGGGCGGCACACATAATCACGGTGCCTGTGGCGCCTCCTCCCATGGCTTTGATTGAGAAGGCTTCGTTTATGATTAGTGATATGGTCTGGCCAAGATAGTCGTGGTTGATGCATAGGATGTAAATGCATCCAATGACGTATAGTGCAGCCATGAGGGGAACAAGTGCCGTGCATATCCTTGAAATGCTTTTCACGCCTCCTATGATGGAGCATCCCACTGTGACTGAGAGAATGAAGCCTACCAACATCTTGGTGCGCATGGGACTAATGAAATCGCTGCATACAATAGAGAGATTCTCGCTGATGGCATTGGCTTGTACTGTGTTGCCAATGCCGAATGTGGCGATGACGGCAAAGGCGCAGAAGACGATGCCAAGCCGGCGTTGGCCCATGCCTCTTTCTAAAGCCATCATTGGGCCTCCAATCATGCGCCCGTCTGGGGTCTTCTTGCGGTATTTGATGGCGAGTAGCCCTTCGCTGTATTTGGTGGCTATGCCGAAAACGCCAGTCAACCAGCACCACAACACGGCTCCTGGTCCTCCGAGGCTTACAGCTGTGGCCACGCCTATGATGTTGCCTGTGCCTATTGTGGCGGCAAGCGATGTGGCGAGAGCTGCAAACTGGCTGACATCTCCAGATGAGTCTTTGTCTTTCTTGAAGGATATGCTGATGGCTGTGAATATCTTGCGCTGAGGAAATTTCAGCCGTATGGTAAGATATATGTGTGTGCCGAGCAGCAGTATGATCATGGGCCAGCCCCACATCATGTTGCTTGCTTCTTCTGTTATTCGTAGTAGTGTCTCCATGTGTTGTTTTTTTCTTGAGAGAATGTCGTTTTTTTGTGTTTGCGTGAGAGTATGTAGCGAAGCGCTATTGTGCATTATTGCAAAGTGGCAACTTGCTCTTGCGCAAATTGCCACTTCGATTGTGTCTCATCAATAATTAATGATTTCTCTTCATGATGCGCATTGCGTTTGCAGGAGCATCAATACGTGCGGTAGAGAAGCCATGCGTCAGGGTAAGTGCCGCGAAGCTGGTCGCGTGAGCTTACTGCTGATGCGCGATCGTCGAATGACGATGCGATGACGCGGTACATGCCTGTTTCCGGATTTTGTGCAACTTGTGCTGAATAGCCCTTGGAAACGAGTGTGTTTCGCAGATTGTTGGCATTTTCAATCTTGCTGAATGAGCCGCATACCACATTGAAGGCTTTGAGCGTGCCTCCATTCATCACGTTGAGGCGCTCTTGACGGTCGTTAGCAGTGTTTTGTTCAACAACAGGAGTGGTGACAACAGGAGTCACTGTTACAGGTGCGGTGTCGGCCTGGTCTGTCGTTGTGCTTGCCATCTCTTGAGCCTTGGCTTTCTCATATGCTTTCTTATAGCTGCTTTCCGACGATTTGCATGATACGATGCTGAGGGCTGCTATGAATGCTGCTCCAAGGATGAGTGTTTTCTTCATAATCTAAGTGTTTTTTGCTTTATTGTTTGATTATTGTTGTTTGCTTGAAATGCCTCCTTTATCGTCTGTGTAGTTTGATGTGAAGCCTGTTTAGATAAATATGTAGTACAAAGTTAGTCCTATTTTGCCATACAAGGAAATAATACAATATAAAAAAACGTTAAACATGAGAAAAACGTTTGTGTATACTGTTTAAAGTCGTATATTTGAACATTGAAAAGAGATAATTAACTTATTTGTAAACCTTAAAAATGATTCGACTATGACAAAAGGTGAAGGATTTGCATTAGCTGCTGCATTTGTGGGCGGTGCTATTGCTGGCGCTGCAGTTGGTCTGTTATTTGCTCCAGAGAAAGGAGCTGATCAGCGTGCTAAAATTAAGGAAGCGCTTGAAAAGCGCGGTGTGAGACTTGACAAGGAAAGTTTCGACAGGCTCGTAGACGAAATCAAAAGCCTGGGCCGAAAGAAAGAATGTGTGCCTGCTGAGGACTTCGATGCTGAATAGTATTTGGACGGAATGAATCAAGACGTGACAAATCGCATAAAGAAAGATCTGCGGCAGCTTGCTGTGAGGCTTGAGCGTTATCTCAGGCTCGAGGCTGCTGAACGCTTGACGGTACTGACCACGGCTGCCGTATTGGCAGCCGTGGCCTTTGCTTTAGTGTCTTTTGCCCTGTTTTTCTTTTGCTTCGGCCTCGTGAAAGTGCTCACTCCATTGTTGGGTGATGAGTCTCTTTGCTATTTCATATTGAGCGGTGTGTTGCTTCTGCTTCTGCTTGTGGTTTTCTTGTTCAGACGGCAGCTCATCGAATCGCATTGTGTGCGGATGTTTAGCCGCATGCTTCTGAGCCATTCAACGCTGACTGAACGGATGCTCAATAGGCATAAGGAAGACGAGCAGCTTCGCAGGCTGGCAGAGAGTTTGGCTGAGGAGCTTGATGTTTATGAGGAAGGAGGTGGTGCATGATGAAAAATGGATTTGCATCCTTGGCACAACTTCGTCAAGAAAAGGCCGCAGCGAGACGTCAGGTTGAATATGATGTGCGCAGGTTGAGAAATGATATTGATGATGTTGTGCATTGTCGTTTTGGGCTTCCGCGGACATCGTCCAATAAATACTTGAACTATATAAGTTATGCTTTTTCTGCTTTCAAGATTGCAGCCACGGTGATGTCTGTAGTGAGATTGTTCAAGAGGAAAAAGAAATGACAGCAGGAATACGTGAATCTTCTTGGCATAGGATACTGCATAATAATATAAGGTGTAAATTTGTGCCAAGATAAGACATATTCATTGTTAAATGTATCAAATGCACTTGTGAATTGCTTTACAAGTGCATTTTTTTTGTTGTCACGATGAAAAATGCTATCTTTGCATTTCAAATCACTTAAAAAACACAATGAATCAACAATGTTCGTCGATCCTGCTCGAAAGGGCTGTGGATGAATTTGCTAAGTTTCCTGGTGTGGGACAAAAGACAGCCATGAGGCTTGTGCTTCACATGCTCAGGCTTGATGTGGGCAAAATAGACTGTTTCACAGATGCTGTATCGACGTTGTGTCACAATGTGCATTATTGCCAAGTGTGCCATAACATCAGTGATGACGATGTGTGCCAGATATGCGCCTGCCCTTCGCGTGATGCTTCCATCATTTGCGTGGTGGAAAATGTGCAGGATGTGATGGCAATAGAGCAGACCCAACAATATAAAGGATTGTATCATGTGCTTGGAGGCGTTATCTCTCCAATGGATGGTGTGGGGCCTGGGCAATTGGAGATAGAAAGTCTGGTTGAAAGGGTTGGGAAAGGAAATGTGAAGGAAATCATATATGCTCTTAGTTCCACAATGGAAGGCGATGCTACGAGTTTTTATATTTCGCGCAAGTTGAAGCCGTATGCCGAAGTGAAACAGACTGTACTGTCGAGAGGCATGAGCATCAATGACGAACTTCAATATACAGACGAAATAACACTTGGGCGTTCGCTTGCCAATAGGGTGCCATTCTCGGAAATGTGACTAAGCCAAGCAAATGCGCATTTTGGGCTTGCAACAATCTGTTGCATGAAAGACTATATAAAAAAGGATAAAAATGATAAAATACATAGACAAGCTGATTAAGGTGCTTAAGGCGGAGGCCTTTATGGCGTGGAGCGCCACTGCTGTGGCCATAGGACTTGGCGAAATGAATGTGATAGCCAATGGAGCTATTGAGCCTAATTCAGCTGCGGAATTTAAAGTCAACACGTTTGTGATAATTCTTACGGTGGTGGGGGTGCCTTTAGCGTTGAAACTATTTGCCCTCAACACAACAAAAGGATTAAGACGCATGAACAATGATGAGGCGCTTGGCACATATCATGCTTGGAGCGCTGTTAGAATGGGCATTCTCTGCATTGACGCTGTGCTCGGCATTGTGGTTTACTATCTTACGCTAAATGTAACAGGCGCTCTATGCGCAGTGGTGGCTATTGCCTCCACTCTTTATTGCTGGCCATCGCGGAAAAAAGTGTCTGATTATCTTGACGGGCTTAATAACGACTGATTAGGCATGCCTGTTATAAGCCTGACGTTTCACCAGCATATGCCTGTGTGCAGGCTAAGCAAAGATTTTGTATGCGGCAATGACGCGATTGATCGTTGCAAAGTTAATGCTGAAGACAAGGCCAGCAATGAAAAGATGAAGATATAATACATCAAGAAGAAAAGAATTGGAACTCTCTGTAATCATAGTCAACTATAATGTCAAGCATTATCTTGAGCAGTGCCTCCTTTCTGTTGAGAAGGCTCTGTGCGGTGTATGTGGCGAAGTTTTTGTTGTGGACAACTGCAGCACCGATGGGTCTGTGCCTTACCTGAGAAACCGTTTCCCGTGGGTGCGTTACATAGAGAATAAGGTGAATGTCGGTTTTTCCAGAGCTAATAATCAGGCAATAAGAGAGGCCAGGGGAAAATATGTGCTGCTGCTCAATCCTGACACGTTTATTGGCGAAAGCACACTTAGGGAGTGCATAAGTTTCATGGACAGCACCCCAAGTGCTGGCATGTGTGGAGTGAGCATGCTTAAAGTGGATGGCACATTTGCGCCTGAGTCGCGCAGAGGTGTGCCAACGCCATTTGTCGCATTCTGCAAGATGTCTGGTTTGGGAACATTATTCCCGAAAAGCAGAGTGTTCGGATGCTATTACATGCAATATCTGAATAGATATTCTATAAACCAAATAGAAATTGTGAGTGGCGCATTCATGTTTATCCGCAAAGAAGCACTGAATAAAGTGGGTCTTCTCGACGAGACATTTTTTATGTATGGTGAAGACATCGATCTGAGCTATCGTGTGCTCAAAGGGGGATACCAAAACTATTACTTGCCTTTGCAGATACTGCACTACAAAGGTGAAAGCACAAAGAAAGACTCCATCAGATATATCAATGCTTTTCATAAAGCGATGATTATTTTTTTCAAGAAGCATTTCGCTCATTATAGTTTTCTTTATTCGTTTTTCATCACTGTCGTCATTGTGGCAAAGGGAATGATGGCATATGTGGTTCAGAAGGCCAATGCGTTGTCGTCACAGCACAGGAGGAAAAGACATCAGAGGTTTTTGCTTGTTGGAGATGGATGCAACCTTGAAGATATGAAAGCTTTGGCCGACAAGCATAGGCTTGATTATGATGTGTTTCACTCGCGTATGGGAGACATGCCAAGTACTGATGTGCTCTATCGCAACTACAACTATGTCGTTTTCGACACGAGCCGCTATACATTTGGTGCTATCCTTGATTTCTTCAAGCAGAATGAGACCAAACAGCACGACACTAAGATGGCTACTTATTTGCCATCTTGCAGAAGCATCATTACTTTTCAAGGTGCTATAACATGATGGCAGGCCGACTGTGAAATTTGAACGTTGCATGTATGCATGACGAAGAAAATAATGGGAAACTTATTCTCTAATGAATTAAAATACAAACAATAAAAATAAATCACTACAAGATGTTAAGAATTGCAGTTCAATCAAAGGGACGCCTGTATGAAGACACGATGAATCTTCTGAAAGAGACAGGCATCAAAATCGGTTCAAACAAACGCACTCTACTTGTGCAGTCGTCCAATTTCCCATTGGAGGTCCTTTTCCTCCGAGATGATGACATTCCGCAAACAGTGGCTGACGGCGTTGCTGATGTAGGTATTGTTGGTGAAAATGAGTTTGTGGAACGCAATGAGAACGCTGACATTGTGAAGCGTCTTGGCTTCAGCAAATGTCGCATTTCTTTAGCCATACCTAAAGCAGTGGATTATTCTGGAGTGGAGTGGTTTAATGGCAAGAAAATAGCCACGTCATATCCAAATATTCTTCGTAACTTCCTTAAACAGAATAATGTGAATACTGATATCCATGTTATTCAGGGTTCTGTGGAAATTGCTCCAGGCATCGGTCTGGCCGATGGCATCTTTGATATTGTCAGCTCAGGTTCCACACTTATTAGCAACAACCTCAAAGAGGTGGAAGTGGTGATGAAAAGTGAGGCTCTGCTTATTGGTAACAAGAATCTCACAGACGATAAAAAGGCTATTCTTGACGATCTTCTCTTCCGTGTTGAGTCTGTCCTTATAGCCGACGACAAGAAATATGTGCGTATGAATGCTCCTAAGGCTAACCTCGACCAAATTGTGAAGGTGCTCCCAGGCTTGAAGAGCCCGACTATCATTCCGTTAGCAGACGATGATTGGTGCTCTGTCCATGCAGTGCTTGATGAAAAGCATTTCTGGGAGATTGTAGGGCAGCTTAAGTCGTTAGGGGCTGAAGGCATTTTGGTTACACCTATTGAGAAGATGATACTTTGATTATGCAGTTTCACCATGAGATGATGAAACTATGAATGTGTCAAAATGATTCTCACATACAGATTTACAATATGAACATAATAAAGTATCCCCCGAAGGCAGAGTGGGCGTCTTTGCTTGAACGTCCGCACTGCGATCCTGCAGAATTGACTGGCACTGTAATGTCTGTGCTCAATAAAATAAAAGATAAAGGAGATGATGCGGTAAAGGAGTTTGAGGCTCAGTTTGATAAGGTCAATCTTGAATCTCTTTCTGTTACCGTAGATGAGTTGAATGAAGCAGAATCGCTTGTTAGCGACGAACTGAAAAAGGCCATCGAGCTGGCGCATGCCAATATAAAGAAATTTCATGAGTCGCAAAAATTCATAACAGAGAAAGTGAATGTGGCTCCTGGCGTCACATGTTGGCAGAAGGCGGTCGCAATAGAAAAAGTGGGCCTTTATATACCAGGTGGCACAGCCCCTCTTTTTTCAACAGTGCTGATGCTTGCCACTCCAGCTAAGATAGCTGGCTGTGGTGAGATAGTGTTGTGCACGCCGCCTAATAAAGAAGGAAAAGTGCATCCTGCCATACTCATGGCTGCAAGAGTGGCTGGCGTGGGTAAAATATTCAAAGCTGGAGGTGTGCAAGCTATTGGAGCCATGGCTTATGGCACCGAGTCTATACCGAAGGTGAGTAAGATATTTGGTCCTGGCAACCAGTTTGTAATGGCTGCAAAACAACAGGTGAGTCTGCACGATGTGGCTATTGACATGCCTGCAGGACCATCAGAAGTGGCTGTCGTTGCAGATGATACGGCAAATCCTGTGTTTGTAGCAGCTGACTTGCTTTCGCAAGCTGAACACGGACGCGATTCACAAGTGATCCTCATCACTACATCCGAAGCGATGGCTGAACGTGTCAATGTGGAACTTAACAAGCAGCTTCAACTGCTGCAGCGCAAAGATATTGCTGAATGTTCTCTGAAATATTCAAAGCTCATTATTGTGAAGAATGTTGACGAGGCTGTGGACATCACAAATGAATATGCTCCAGAACATCTCATTCTTGCAGTTGATAATTATATGGACTTTGCTGAGCGTGTGACTAATGCAGGCAGTGTGTTCTTAGGCAACTATTCATGCGAGTCGGCTGGTGATTATGCATCGGGCACAAACCACACATTGCCTACATCAGGCTATGCCAAGGCTTACAGTGGCGTGAATCTTGACTCCTTCTGCCGAAAGATAACATTTCAAGAACTCACCCCTGTAGGCGTGAAGACTATAGGACATGCTGTAGAGCTGATGGCAGAAGCAGAACAACTCGATGCGCATAAAAATGCGATGACTGTCAGAATAGAATCACTAAAAAATGAGGCTACATACTTATAAACGTTGGCAATATGAAAAATCTTAAGGAATTGGTTCGTCCTAATATTTGGGCCCTGAAACCATACAGCTGCGCCCGTGATGAGTTTAGGGGAACAAAAGCGGATGTTTTTATAGATGCTAATGAGAATCCATTCTCTAATGGCATCAATCGTTATCCTGACCCTTTGCAGGAAAAAGTGAAGCAACTTATTTCACCTTTCAAGAGCGTGCCTGCAGAGAATATTTTTCTTGGCAATGGAAGTGATGAGGCTATAGATCTACCTTTCCGTATCTTTTGTCGCCCGGGTGTGGATAATGTGGTAGCCATAGACCCTACTTACGGAATGTATGAGGTGTGTGCCGACATTAACGATATTGAATACCGTAAAGTGTCGCTCAATGAAAAATATGATATGGATCCTGATGCCATTTTGGCCGCATGCGATGACAATACAAAAATAATCTTTATCTGTTCTCCTAATAACCCAACAGGTAATGCTTTCAGCAGAGACAAGATAGAAAAGGTTGTAAATGGTTTTCAAGGCATAGTCATAGTGGATGAGGCTTATAGCGACTTTTCCAAACATCGTCCGATGCGTCTTGACTTGGCTAAATACCCCAATCTCATAGTGCTTGCCACGTTCTCTAAAGCATGGGGGGCAGCTGGCATACGTCTTGGCATGGCATTTGCAAGTATTGAGATTATAGCTCTCTTCAATAAAGTGAAGTATCCTTATAATGTCAATGTGCTCACTCAGAATAAAGCAATTGAAGTGCTTAAGGACCAAGCGCTGCTCCAGCGTCATGTGTCAATGATTCTTGAAGAGCGTGAATCGCTGATGAAATCGTTTGTGCTGCTTCCTATATGCGATGAAATTTACCCCACTGATGCTAATTTCTTTCTTGCACGAGTGAAGGATGCCGACAGCATATATAAGTATCTTGTCAGCAAAGGCATCGTGGTGCGTAACCGCAATAAGGTGCATTTATGCGGCAACTGCTTGCGCATCACTATAGGCACAATTGAAGAAAACCGAAGGCTGCTCAGCGCTCTCAGACAATATGCGTGAGGTCGCAACAATTATATGTTACTCTTGATATTATTCATATTGATTTAACGAAAAAACAATGAAACGCGCTTTATTCATAGACAGAGATGGCACTATACTTGTGGAACCTGAAGACGAGCAGATTGATTCTTTTGAGAAATTCCAGTTTGTGCCAGGTGTCATTCGCAATCTTAACTTTATAAGCACTAAGCTTGACTTTGAATGTGTCATGGTGAGCAATCAAGATGGCTTGGGCACTGATTCATATCCCGAAGCAGACTTCTGGCCCACTCACAATCTTATGCTTAACACACTTAAAGGCGAAGGCTTCACTTTTGATGACATTCTAATCGACCGCTCTTTCCCAGAGGACCATCTGCCAACTCGCAAGCCTGGGACTGGCATGCTCTCTAAGTATATGGATGGAAGCTATGACCTGTCAGAATCGTATGTCATTGGTGATCGTGCCACCGACAAGCAGCTTGCCATCAATCTCGGATGCAAATACCTCATTCTTGGTGACAATGTGAAATCATGGGATGAAATCACAGAGATTCTCTTTGCTGGACAACGAATTGCATCCGTTCGCCGCACGACAAAAGAGACTGACATAGACATACGGCTTAATCTTGATGGCACAGGACAATGTGACATCTCTACAGGTCTTGGATTCTTTGATCATATGCTTGAACAAATCGGCAAGCACGGCTCAATCGATTTGCGCATTCATGTGAATGGCGACTTGAATGTTGATGAGCATCACACCATTGAAGACACAGGCATTGCTTTGGGTGAGTGCATTGGTAAAGCTTTGGGTGATAAGCGTGGCATAGAACGTTATGGCTATACGCTGCCTATGGATGATTGTCTTTGCCAAGTTGCTCTCGATTTTGGAGGAAGGCCATGGCTTGTGTGGAATGCTGATTTTAAACGCGAGATGGTAGGTGACATGCCAACTGAGATGTTTCTCCATTTCTTCAAGTCGTTCAGTGATGCGGCTCGCATGAACCTGAATATAAAAGCTGAGGGTGACAATGAACACCACAAGATAGAGGGTATCTTCAAGGCTTTGGCGCGTAGCATTAAGATGGCTGTGAAACGTGATATTTACAAGTATCAGCTTCCAAGCAGCAAGGGTGTGCTATAGGATATTGGCTATACACTCGCTTCTTTGCTTTATAAAGGGCTTATTATATATTGTATGATTAAACAATAATACATCAAGGCGGACTTTTCACAGGTCCGCCTTGATGTTTAAAATAGTTATTAATTGTGTGGCAATTACAGGTTAAGTATCAAGCTATACGGCATGCTGGCTTGCAAACCTGTTTTTTTGTTTGCATTCTTTATTTCTGAAAATACATTATAGTATTCGCCAAGCGCTTCCTGCATCTTGCTGTCTGTGATGCTACTTTCTGTGAGGCTTCCCAATATGCTTTCAAGCGTGCTTGTTTTGGCAGGATAAACCATCACGGTAGCATCGTCAATCTTGGCAAGTTTCTTGGCCTTTTCTATGGCATCATTTAGGCTGCCAAGTTCATCGACAAGACCAATCTTTTGGGCATGCGCTCCTGTCCAAATGCGTCCCTCGCCAATGGCTTTTATTTCGTTTTGATGCATCTTTCTGCCGTCTGCGCATCTGCGAGTGAAAAGATCATATCCTTTGTTGATGTAAGCTTGCGCCATAGCACGCTCTTCGGGGGTGAAGGCACGGGTGACATCACCAAAGTCGGACATGGCATTGGTCTTAACTGTGCTGAAATGCACGCCCAGCTTGTCGTTAAGCAGTTTTCCGGCATTGGGGAACATGCCGAAGATGCCTATAGAACCTGTTAATGTTGTTGGTTCTGCATATATGTAGTCGGCAGCGCAGCTTATATAGTATCCACCAGAAGCTGCAAGGTCGCCCATGCTTACAACAATAGGTTTCTTGGCTTTGATATTCATCACTTGGTGCCATATCTGTTCGCTTGCATAGGCTGAACCGCCTCCAGAGTTGACTCGCAGAACAACGGCTTTTATATCATCATTGTCGGCCAGCTCTTTTAAGTCTTTTATCACTTTTGAACCTGCAATCTCATCCTCTGAGGAGAAGCTGCCTGATGGTTCGTTGACTATGTTGCCCACTGCGTAGTAGACAGCGACGGCTTTGCCTCCGAGTCCTTTAGGTGTGCTTGATGCTTTCTGAACCATGTCGCTCACTTTTACAATGTGGTAGTCTTCTTCCGAATCCTTGCCCATCATGGCAGCTATGGTGTTTGATACTTGGTCGCTGTATGCTAATTTGTCTACAAGTTTAGATGTCTTGTAAGTGTTTGCGCCGCGCATCAGCATGGACGAGTCGGCCAACGCATTCAATTTGTCTGCTGACAGTTTTCGGCTCTTTGACACATCCATCACCATCTCGTTCCATGTTTCGCTGCAGTAGGTTGATATCTGTTCGCGATTGGCTTCGCTCATCTCATTGAGAATGTAAGGTTCTACTGCACTTTTGTATGTGCCGACCTTCACAATTTGCATCTCCACTCCAATCTTGTCCAGCAAATCTTTGTAATACACGACTTGGCTGCTTAGTCCGCACCAGTCAATCATGCCTTGAGGGTTTATCAGCACAGAGTCGGCTACGGAACAGATGTAGTAGGCTCCTTGTGTATAGGTGTCGCCGTATGCCACAACAAACTTTCCGCTTTTTTTGAAATCGGTCAAAGCGCGGCGTATGGCTTTCAGTGTGGCTGGGCGTGCGCCAGTGAAGGTTCCTGCCTTGATGTAGATGCCTTTGACTTTTTTCTCATCTTTGGCCATGCTTATTGCGGTGATGATATCATCGAGACCTTGTGATTGCATAGCATCATTGCCAATGATTGCAGACCATGGGTCTTCTTGGCTTCTCTCATTGATTGAACCTTTCAGATCTAACATCAACACGCTGTTGGCATCAACTTGTGATGGGGCGCTGCTTATGGCTGCAATGCCAAATATGCTGAAGAGGCCAAGTAACGACAACAAAGCCATCGCTACAAATATGCCTACCACAGTAGACAATACGTTTTTAAAGAAATGTTTCATTGTAGGATAATGATTTGCGTTAAGTTTTTTTGTTGTTGATTTGCTGTTGTTCATCAGCAGCCAGCGTTTATGAGTGTTTTTCTATGGTCTGCTCTTGCGTTGGCTTTGTAATGACAGGGCAAAGGTAATATAAAAAACTGAATGAAAGATAATAAATAGATTTATTTGTTGTTTTCAACTTTCAATACGCTGCATTTGATTCCTTGTGGCGGTCATGGTGTTTGCACATAAGCGTTAAACAACTGATGCTGGCAATAAGACATATTATCAATGTTGCTGTTGCGCCATGCACGCTTCCGAACATTTCAGTTGCGCTTGGCAATTCCTTGTTTGTGTTAATCAATATAATATTTCCTACTGCCATACTGTTGTTGGCGATGTGTATGATGCATGTGAGCATGATGCTGCGTGTTTTCCAGTACACTACAGCCAGGCATGTGCCAATGCATGCAGCTCCTATCGTCTGCATCCAGTTGAAGTGTATTATGCCAAATATTATAGCCGATCCAACTATGCTCATCCATGGCTTGACACCGTTTCTGAGTAAGGTGCCTTGAATGCCTTCTCTGAATATGAGTTCTTCTGCCACAGGTCCTGTGATAGCAATACTGGTTATACAGAATGTGGAATTGCTCATGGTCTGGAAAGTGTCTTCCATCGAATTGGGCACACCCAATAATTCAAGCATGATGTTGGTAGAAAATATTCCTGCGGCAGAACCTGCTATGGCATATATGGCTGTAGTGCAATCTATGCGGTTTGTCCTGAATGTCTCTTTCCATCTTATCATATTCATTTTGTTTATGATCCACACCGTAGCCATTCCACTGATGAGGATGGCCAAAGCAAGTTGTGATGGTGTAAGCAGGTGTTCTGTGCCGCTGTCACAGTTAATGCATTTCTTATTTATATCGTTGACGGTTTTGTTTGTGGCGTATAGCATTATGCCTGTAAGAGTTTGGCACATGGCGAACACTGCAGCTGCTAATAACGGCTTGCCCCATTTATATAATGATGTATAGTGTTTATTATTGCTCATTTGATTGTGTGATTTTGCATAAGATGTGCTGTTGTGCTTCTTGTTTTGTCATGTTTCTTTGCCTAATGGGAATAATGCTATTTCATGCTAAGCCTGATGACGTGGTGCCTTCTATGCTTTCTTGACAGGCGCTTGTGCTTGTATAGCTTGTATTTCTTGACGGCTACAAATGCCGTAAGTATGGTTATGACAGATAGAAGGAATATGGCAAGCCCGTTTCTGAGATTATCACCTTTCACCTTTGACCACATGTCGAGAACCTCTGCCATATGGTCTCCTGCATCGTGAATCATGGCGCAACGCGCCACAACGCTGCTGTCAGGGTACATTATGGGGTTGAGATGTGCCTTGTGTCCGGCTTCGCCAAAGAAATAGGACAGGTCTGTCTCTTGTGGGTAAGCCTTTGTGTCGCTCATGGATTCAAGTATTTCTTTGCTGGCCACGCTGCTCACATAGCCTGTTGTTTTCATGTTGGCAATGGCTGCATGTGTTTGGCATAAGTAGTTGATGAAGAAGGCTGCAGCTTTGGAATTGCGCGAGTAGCGTGGGATGACCCAGCCGTCAAACCAAACGTTGCTGCCTTCATCTGGCACTTCATATCCGAGTTTCACACCAACTTTATCTGCTTCATCTATGGCCCATGCTGCGTCACCGCTCCATGTCATGTTGAGCCATGCTTTGCCTTTTGTCATGGTCTCCTTGCCAAAGTCAGCTTCCCATCCTTCAATGTTTGGCTTCAGGGCCTTTAGATGTTTCAGAACTGTGTTTATGGCAGATGGAGAATAGTCGTTCATCAGTTGGTCCACAGTCATGCTCCCTTGCGCCAATTCTTTGTGGTGAGCCCATATGAGAGCTGTGCCATAAGAGTCGCGGTAAGAGTCTTTCATGAGAAGTTTGCCGCGATAGCGTTTGTTCCATAGGGTGCCCCATGTTTTGGCGTCCTTTTGTGGCACGTGCGCTTTATTGTATAAGATGCCGCATGTGCCCCACATGTATGGCACTGCATAGCGGTGTGCAATGCGGCCATTGTTGCTTGTGGCGTCTATTTGCTGAATGATGTATGGCGACACATTGTTGATGTAGTTGGGTGTGTTGCCAAAACATGTGTCTATGGGCAAGAGTAGATTTTTGCGCAACATGCGTTCTATGATGTATTCTGATGGGCACACAACGTCATAATCTTCGTGTCCGCGCTCAATTTTTGTTAGCATCACTTCATTGATGTCAAATGTCTGGTAGATGACTCTGATTTTCTTTCCTGTTTGTCTCTCATACCATTGTGGAAAATCTGTCAGTACTTTTTCGTCAATGTAGTCGGCCCAGTTGTATACCTTTAAAATCTCATCACGGTTCTCGTTCTGGTAGCATGAGGCAAAAGAAAGTGCGGCGATAAATGCTGTGAGCATTTTGCAGGCGAAGGCTGTTAGGCGCAGACAGAATGAAGTGTTTTCGTTGCGAGTGTCGTTACGCTTTCTTGTTTCCATAGCTTTTTGTGCGTTTGTTGATTACGGTGAGCATTATAAGCACTACAATGAATATTATAGTGCTGAGTGGACGCAACTCAGGAGTGAGTCCGCCTTTGCGCGCATCGGCATAGATGTAGGTGGATAGTGTTTCCAATCCTTCGTTGCCGATAGTGAATATGGTTACGGCAAAGTCATCGATGCTCATAGTGACGGCAAGCATGAAGCCAGACACCATGCCTGGCAGAATCTCTGGAATGATTATCTTGCGCAGAGCTTGGAAAGGGGTGGCTCCGAGGTCGAGAGCGGCCTCGTAGAGGTTGGGGTTCATCTGCTTTAGTCTTGGCAGCACACAAAGGATGACATATGGCAGGCAAAATGTGATGTGCGATAGCACTACGGTTGTGTAGCCTTGAGGTATGCCCAAGGTGATGAAGAGCAGGAAAAGGGATATGCCTATGATGACGTCGCCATTGAGAATGGGTATTGTGTTGACAAATGATATGGCTTGGCGAATCTGCCTGTTGCGCAGGTTGTGGATGCCTATGGCTGTGAATGTGCCAAAGATGGTGCTGGCTGTAGCTGTGACTAACGCTATGGAGATGGTGTTGACGAGTGCCGCTGTAAGTGAGTGGTGTGATTCTGCAACAAAAAGGTTCTTGTACAGCTGTAAGGAGAAACCTGTCCAGTTGCCCATCACTTTTGCTTCTGTGAATGAATATATCATTATGATGGCTATTGGAGAATATAGCAGCAGTAGCAGCAGCCACAAGTAGCCCTGACAGAATATTTTCTTCATTTGTTCTTTGCAAAGAAGGCTATGTTTCATTTCATGCCTCCTTCCTTTTGGCTGTCATCACTGGCTATGAATGTGGATGCTCCTATGAGAAAGAGCATGATGAGCGAGAGAGCGGCGCCATAGTTCCACATGGAGTTGTTTATGTTTTCTTGAATTGTGGTGCCGAAAAGCTTGATGTTGTTCATAGTGAGCAGTTCGGAGATGGCGAATGTTGAAATGGTGGGCATGAATACCATAAGTATGCCGCTTGCCACGCCAGGCATGGAGAGTGGCAGCACAACCTTGAAGAAGCATTGCCATGGGGATGCTCCGAGGTCTTCGGCTGCTTCCACATAGCTGCGGTCCATCTTCTGGAGTGTGTTGTAGATAGGATATATCATGAACGGAATGAAATTGTACACCATGCCAAAGAGCAACGCTTCCTCTCCAAGTGGAATGTCGGCAAAATCGAACAATGCCACTGTGGCAAGTGTGCGCACCAGCACGTTGACCCACATTGGCAGAATAAACAAAGTGATGATGGTTGGCGCATATTTCATCTTTGTCTGAGACAGGATGTAGGCGGCTGGGTATCCAAGGGCTATGCAAATAATTGTGTTGAGAAATGCAATGCCTATGGAATATACAAATGTGTTGATGGCTTCTTGGTGGGCCATGAACTTCTGAAAATTGTATAGGGTGACGTGGCCGTCTTCATCGGTGAATGCAAACACGGCGATGAGCACAAGTGGCAGCACCACAAACACCGTGGCAAATATGGCATAAGGGATGGCCCAGCTTTGGCGTGATGAAGAAAATGACATTATGTGTGATGATAATTGTCTCATTGTATGTCTGTTCTATATATTAATGGCTTCGTCTGGTATTGTTATTGCCACATGGTCGCCCAAATCCCATATATCGTGAGTGTCCACGTATATCTTCTCGCCCCAGTCTGTGTCGATGGTGAGATGATAGTGATTGCCCTTGAAAAGGATGAAACTGATGTCGCCCATGAATGTGCCCTCTTCCTCATTGTCGAAAAGTTCAATCTTATCAAATGCCACAGTGGCCCTGACGAGATTATTTCCGTTGGTAGCTTGTGGCAAATCATGGCGAATTTCGCAGCCAAGCAGTTCTATAGTGTCTTTGCCAGACATTTTTGCTTCAAAGACATTCTCGGTTCGTTCTTTTTTCATTATGTGTATGTTGTCGGGTCTGATGCTCATGCCAACAGTCTGGCCTACATCGAAGTGCTTGTAGTTTTGTATGAGCCATTCGTATCCATTGTCTGTAGTGGCCCACATCTCATAATGCACGCCCTTGAAGATGCAAGATGTTATTTTGCCAACAAATTGAGTGCTATCTGACTCGCTGTACACCTCTATGTCCTCTGGACGGATCACTACATCCACCAACTCGTCTTTGCTGAAACTTTTATCTACACAAGGTATGTCTTTCCCCGCCACATGTACCAGGCAGTCGTGGAGCATAGTGCCGTCGAGAATGTTGCTTTCACCGATAAAGTTGGCCACGAAAGCATTTACTGGTTCATTGTAGATGTCGGTAGGTGTGCCTATCTGTTGTATTTCTCCTTCGCTCATCACCACGATGCGGTCGCTTAGTGTTAGTGCTTCTTCTTGATCGTGTGTCACATATATGAAGGTGATGCCTAAGCGTTCATGCATCTCTTTCAACTCGAGCTGCATGTCTTTGCGCATCTTGAGGTCGAGGGCTGCAAGAGGCTCGTCAAGCAAAAGAACCTCAGGCTCATTGACTATGGCACGGGCTATGGCTATGCGTTGTTGCTGTCCGCCCGACAATGAGTTGACGTCGCGATAATCATAGCCGCTCATGTTCACCATTTTAAGTGCGCGTTTCACTTTCATGTTTATCTTGTTTTTTTGCTGTTCCTTTCAGTTTGAGTCCGAAGGCAATATTATCAAACACGTTCAGGTGAGGGAAGAGCGCATATTTCTGAAACACAGTATTGACGTTGCGCTTATATGGAGGCTGTCCTGTGACATCCTTGCCGCTGATTGCTATGACGCCTTCCGAAGCCGTCTCAAAGCCTGCAAGCAGTCTGAGGAGTGTTGTCTTTCCACATCCTGATGGTCCAAGTATGGTCATGAATTCTCCCTTGCGCACATGAAGGTTGATGTCTTTCAGAGCTATCTTGTCTCCGAACCTTTTGTGAATGTTTTTGATGTCGATGATATGTTGTTCTGATATGCACATGTGTATTTATCTGTTGTTTTGTTATTTGGAAACAAAAATGTGTACAAAGTTACTTGTTTTTTATAAATAGAACTTTCGCAAGCTGGTTTTTGTTCACTTGCGAAACTTTTTATGCATTTCAGATTTGCTTCTCAATCCACGTCATCAATACCGCTACGGCGTATTGCTGTTCGTCCTTCGTCAATGGTATTCCTGCTGGTATGTGATGCCATTTGGAGAAGCAGCCTCGGCAACAGCAACCTGTTGCATGTTGAGCGATAAACACGGGATGACCTCTCATTGGTGTTTGTTTTCCATCATTTGGAATTACGGCAGGCGCAAGTCGTTTGGCAACGAAATCTTCTGCATGTTTACGGATGGTTGCCAAGCCTTTTTCGGCAATATATTCCTTGTCTTTCGTTGAGAGATGGAATCGGCTGCGGAAGTCAGACCTGAAAAGTCTTTCAAATAAGTCTGTTAAGTCGTACTCTTTGCTGAAACAGAAATCATGATCATTGTTGCCGTTAGAGTTCTGTTGTTGTTCCGTTTCTTCCTCAGGAAACAAATTCAGTTCAACGTATTGATGCGGTTTAGCCATTTCTTATTTTTATAGTAACAACGTATGCTGAAATACGATGCAAATTTAGATAAAATTCCCGAATTATAAGCCAGTTGGGATAAAAAACAGAAATGAATATCTCCGAGTGTTCG
>CAKQYA010000037.1 GCA_934293005.1 uncultured Bacteroidaceae bacterium | reverse complement strand
AATACAATTAGGCAACGCTGAAAAATACAATTAGGCAACGCTGAAAAATACAATTAGGCAACGCTGAAAAATACAATAGAGCGACGCTTAAAATATAATTGAGCAACATTGACGACGCAAGAATGACACAAGAACAAGATAACAAAGGCATATTTCTCAGTATCGACTGGATCACCATCATGCTGTATCTCTCCCTCATCATATGGGGATGGTTCAGCGTGTGTGGCGCATGCTACGATTTCAACAATCCCAACTTGTTCGGATGGGAAAGCAGCTCAGGCAAGCAGATTGTGTGGGCCGGCACATCCATTGTCCTTGCCATTGTCCTCATGCTCATAGAGAAACGTGTGTACGACACAGCAGCCTACGTGATCTATGGAGCTTTGATGCTCTTGCTCATGGTGACCATCGTCATTGCTCCCGACACTAAGGGCTCGCGCTCGTGGTTGCCCATAGGCAGTTCCATAAAAATACAGCCAGCCGAATTCGCTAAGTTTGCAGTGGCTTTGGCCCTTGGCAAATTCATAGACCGCTACAATTTCAGCATGAGGAAGACCAGAGACATGGCTGTGTGCGTGGCTCTCATAGTGTTTCCGATGCTGCTCATCGTGTGCCAAAAGGAGACAGGCTCCGCTTTGGTGTATTTGGCATTTTTCCTCATGCTTTTTCGCGAGGGAATGACAGGCTCGCTGCTGTTCTGCGGCTTTGCCTGCGTGGTATATTTTGTGGTGGGAATGAAATACAGCGATGAGATGATAGGTTATCTGCCCGTTTCTGTCGGTGAATTCACTGTGCTGCTTTTAGCAATGGTGTTCACGATAGGCATGCTGCTCGTGTATGGAAAGTGTGTCACGATGGTCAAGATAATGGCGTCGGCAGCAGGCGGAATCACGGTTCTCGCGCTGCTGTTTGCAACCTACGTCATTCCATTCGACGTGTGCTACATCATGCTTGGAGTGTGCATCCTCATCGTCTGCAGCATCATAGTCATGGCAATCATAAAGCAATCATACAAATATGTGCTCATAGCCGGGTTTGCCATCATGTCGACAGCCCTTTACTATGCGAGCAGCACTATCTTCGACCATCTTGCCGACCATCAGCGCACTCGCATCGAGGTGCTTCTCGGCAAGAAGGATGATCCGAGAGGTGCTGGCTACAATGTGAACCAGGCGAA
Organism: uncultured Bacteroidaceae bacterium; assembly: GCA_934293005.1. Classification (GTDB taxonomy): domain Bacteria; phylum Bacteroidota; class Bacteroidia; order Bacteroidales; family Bacteroidaceae; genus Minthosoma. The sequence continues at coordinate 22,175 of CAKQYA010000037.1, read as the reverse complement.
GATAGCCATAGGTTCTGGCGGACTGACGGGCAAGGGGTTTCTCAATGGCACGCAGACCAAACTGAAATATGTGCCGGAGCAGCATACAGATTTCATCTACTGCACCGTTGGGGAAGAAGAAGGCTTCATCGGAGCTTCAGGAGTGCTGATAGTGTACCTGCTGTTTATCTGGCGGCTCATTGTGGTGGCTGAGCGGCAGCCCGACACCATGGGCCGTGTTTACGGCTACAGCGTCTTGTGCATATTTCTGTTTCACCTCTTCATCAATGTGGGCATGGTGCTTGGCCTGACGCCTGTCATCGGCATCCCGCTACCCTTCTTCAGTTATGGAGGCTCGTCTTTATGGGGATTCACATTGCTTCTGTTCATCTTCCTGAGAATGGACGCAGAGAGAAATCTGAAGCGGCAGCGTGAATGATGCGAGAATGGCTTGTGCCGATGGATTTCTCGTGCGGCAATGGAATGGATTTCGTGCGGCATTTATTTAATGCAGCTGGACTTCGTGCAGATAGATTTCGTGCAGCATGGATACATATATGCTTGGCACCCGTTGCCGGCTAATTGTCTTCGGGCGATTGAGCAGTGCACTCGCAATAGCGCATTTGGGGCTTATAGCCCATTTTATTAAATATTTTTCAAACAAAATGAAGTATCAACATCAATTCAAGAAGGCAGGTGCTGTGAGATGGCAACATTTCTCACGTCATGGCGATGCAATCTTTCTCAGTCTGAAGAAAGAGGTCACCATAGGCATGCTTAGTGTAGCCACCCTCGCGTCAGCATGTCCCGACTCTTCGGCAGCTCGAATGGCCATGTGCCACAACAATGAGGCAGAAGCTGAGATGGACGGCAACGCCACTTGCCAAGAAGAGAACGCTGGTCTTATAGCGACTGACGCTCTTCTCAACGGCGACTTGCTCTTCAGCGTGGTGAGCCAGTCGCGCGACGGCATTGCCGCCGCCATTGTAAATGTGACAGAAGGCGTGGACCTTCTGCGAGTTTCTCATGTGGCCATAGTGTGCCGTGACGATGATGGCAATGTATTTGCGCTTGAAGCCTCATCAAAGCATGGCGTGTGGCTCAATCCTATCGATTCTTTTTTGAAGCACAACGACCACAATGCTGATGGCAAGCCCATGGTCGTGGTCGGCAGACTGAAAGACAGAAGCATTGCCGACGCAACGGTCTACAGGGCTAAATCTTATATTGGCAGACCTTACGATTTCCAGTATCTTGAAGGCGATTCGGCCATTTATTGTAGCGAACTGGTGCATTATGCTTATCTGGGCCATGATGGCAGTCATGTCTTTCCTCAAATAGCCATGTCGTTTCACGACAGAAGCGGCAAGGTGACGGATTTTTGGAAAGAATATTACAAGAAATGGGATATGGACGTCCCTGAGGGCTGGCCAGGCACTAACCCTGGCGAAATAAGCTCGAGCGATAAGATTGACATTATAGGCAGGTTCTTTTGATGGTCTGCCACAATTATTTCCAAATATTTTTATTTCACACACATGAGATTTTTTTACACAGCCGTTGCTGCTGCAATGGTTTCAGGTGCCATGATGGCACAGGAGAACAATATAAAGACTATAGATTTGGACAATGCTGAGGTCACTGGCACGCGCGCACCTATGCCTGCCGACAAAGCGGTAAGGCTTGTCCAGGTGATATCAAACAAAGATATTGAGGGCATGAGCGCGCATTCTGTCAACGACCTCCTGAAGATGGTTGCCGGTGTGGACGTGCGACAGAGAGGCGGCTTCGGCATCCAGACCGACATAGGCGTCAATGGAGGCACAGAGGACCAGCTCACAGTGCTCCTCAATGGCATCAACATCTCCAACCCTCATACGGGCCACCTCACTATGGACCTTCCTGTGGGTGTCGACGACATCGAGCGCATAGAAGTGATCGAAGGCGGAGCGAGCCGCGTGTACGGCAGCCAGGCTTTTGCGGGCGCAATCAACATTGTGACTAAAAAAGAAGGCAGAAGCATGCTCGGGGCCCATGTCAACGGCGGCTCTTACGGCACATTGGGAGCTAATGCTTCTGTAAATATCGTGAGCGGATGCTTTGCCAACAGAGTGAGCGGAGGATACACAAGAAGCGATGGCGGCACTTACAATGACGATTTCAACAAGGCCAACGGATACTGGAACGGCTCGTACAAGTCGGAACACGTCAAGGCAAGCGTGCAGGCGGGAGCAAGCACGATGAACTATGGCGCCAACACTTTTTATGGCACTGGCTCAACCTCGCAATATGAAGAGAACAGAAGGTATCTTGTGGCCGCGAGCGCAGAATACACAGGCAAGGTCAATGTGCCTGTGCAGATTTACTGGAACCGCTCTCTCGATCATTATGTGTGGTGGAGAGACAGGCCTGCCGATTACCAGAATTTCCATCAAACAAATGTTTATGGAGCCAACATTGGCGCAAGCACGTCGTGGGCTTTGGGCAAGAGTGCCATCGGCTTTGAATTCCGCCGTGAAAACATTCTCTCCACGCGTTTGGGCAAGGAACTTGATGAGGACCAACAGCACAAATACAAGGTGCCTGGCCACGATGCGTATTACAAGTACAAGGATGGACGAAGCAACGTGGGAATATATGGCGAGCACAACTTCATCATCGACAATGTGACTCTCTCATTAGGTGTGCTTGCCAATCACAACACGTCTGTCGACGGAGGCATGAAACTCTATCCGGGTGTTGACCTCTCTTGGCGTCTCGGCGACATCAAGCTCTTCGCTTCATTCAACCAGAGCTTGCGCACCCCTACCTACACAGACCTCTACTACAACGGCCCGGGCCTGCTTGGCAACAGCATGCTCAAGCCAGAGAAGAGCACCGACTGGCACGTTGGCGCCAACTATGTGAGCAGCAATGTAAATGCGCAGATTAAAGCTTTTTACCGCAAAGGCACAGACATGATAGACTGGGTCAAGTATGAAGGCGCAAGTGTGTACACTACTGCCAACAGCGACATCGACAATATCGGAGCTGAGGCTCTTGTGGGCTTGAACCTTGCAGGCTTGTGGAATCAGCAAGACATCCTCAATCGACTGACTGTAGGATACTGCTACAACTACAAGCACAGAGTGAACGAGGAACAGAAGGCCAACTATGCCTCACGCATGACATTCCTCCGACACAAGCTCACAGTTTCTCTCGACCACAAAATTGTAGGCAACATGTCTGCTCAATGGAACTTCGCGCTCAAAAACCGTGAGGGCGAATTCGACAACGCCAAAACAGGCAAAACACAAAGCTATGGCACATTCGGCACGCTCGACCTCAAGCTGCAGTGGAAGGAGCCACGCTACACCTTGTATCTTCAGGGCAACAACATCACAGGGCACAAGTATTACGACTATGCCAACATTGAGCAGCCTGGCTTCTGGTTCATGGGGGGCGTGAAGATGAACATCAATCTGTGACGGCTTGGCTCGTATGAGCAAACTTGAAGGACGCATGTCGTTTCATTGGCAAGCAGAATATCTGCACACGCCAAACCGACACTCGCACGAACATATTGTTCTATAAGTACAAAAAGAATATCCAATTGGGTATTCTTTTTGTTTTACATATATGTGATAATCCAATTTTTCGTATCTTTGCATATATTTTTATAATCTCATGAAGAAACTCTTACACATATTTATATATATAGGACTTGCCTTATGTTCCATCAGCATGGCTGCGGCCAACGACAGCAAACCTTTCGTGGTGGTCATTGACGCTGGCCATGGAGGCAAAGACCCTGGCACAATGGGCACATTAAAGTCGCACAGGGAAAAGGACATTGCATTAAACATTTCCTTGGCAATAGGACGGATGCTCAACAGCGAACACCCAGAGATCAAAGTCATATACACAAGGTCAACAGATGTGTTCGTCGAATTGGGACGACGGGCCGAGATTGCCAATAAGGCCAAAGCCGACCTGTTTGTGTCCATCCACGTCAATTCCCTCCCTAAGGGCTCGCGTTACGCATACGGAGTCCAGTCATACACGTTGAGCCTCTCTACTGCTGGCACAAATCTTGAAGTGGAGAAAAGAGAAAACTCCGTCATTGCTCTCGAGGGAGACGCTGCAAAGAAATACAACTACGACATGTCTGCCGAGAGCAACATCATGTTCGAACTGATGCAGGATCACGACATGAAGCAAAGCGTAGAGTTTGCCAAACTGGCTCAATACGAGATGGTCAACACCGCAAAGAGAAGAGACATGGGCGTGAGACAAGCCAATCTGGCCGTGCTTCGACTCACCTACATGCCAAGCGTCCTTCTGGAGGTCGGCTTCATGTCCACACCATCTGAAGAGCAATTCCTCATGTCAAGCAGCGGACAGAAAACAATGGCAAACAGCATATACAATGCCATAGTCAGATACTCAGCCAAGCAACAAGGACGCAATGCCACTTCTCTTGCCACTCCAGCCACGGCTGAAAGCAATTATGACGAGGCTGATGAGGCAGCTGCTGATGCGAAGAACAACAGCGAGCAGTCTGAAAAGGCAAGCGCACAAACAGCTGCTAAGGCAAGTGCGCAGTCGGAAAAAGCAAGCGCGCAGACTACAGTCAAGACAACAGCTAAGACGACAGCCAAGACAAGTGCTTCTCTTTCACGCAAGACAACAAAAACGGTCTATAAAGTGCAAATACTTGCAGGCTCCGTGCGTCTGAAAAGCAACGACAGGCAATTCAAAGGCCTGAAATGCGAAATGCACCAGAACAAAGGAAGATACACTTACACGTATGGCTCAGCAAACACGCTCGCTGAGGCAAAGAAGATACGCGCTTCCATTCTTGACAAATTTCCCGAAGCGTTTATCGTGACCTTCACTGAATAGCTTCATCATAAAGAAACAATACAACGCACATCGCAATTAACACGCATACGATACGTGGCATGTTCATTGACGCACACCGAACACTTAACAAGATAATTAAGCTCACACAATACTTAAATAGAAACAACAGATAAACATTATGAAAATAAGCAAAGAAGTGAAAATCGGACTCGTCACCGTAGTGGCTATAATCATTGTCTACGTTGGCATCATATTCTTGAAAGGACTCAAGATGTTCAGCAACGACGTTTCTTATTTCGTCGAAATGAAAGACGTGCAAGGCATGCCCACATCATCTGATGTTCGTGCCAACGGATTGAAGGTAGGCACCGTGAAAGCTATCAACTTCAATCAGAGCACACAAATGCTTACCGTTGAAATAAGCGTCGACCCAAAGTTTCAGATTCCAAGAGGTACAACTGTATACATGACCAAAGAAATGCTGGGCAGCGCAATGATGAACTTGAAGCTCGGGCCCGACCCCACATCCATTCTGAATGTTGGCGACACCATCAAAGGCACACCTATGGTGGACATAATGGCTGCGGCTGGCGACATGCTGCCACAGGTCGAGAAAATCTTGCCTAAAGTCGATTCAATACTCAATGCTGTCAATGTCATCGTCAACGACCCTGCTCTGAGAACATCAATGGCAAACATGGCTGTTGTGACAGAGGACCTCAAAACCACTACTGCTTGCATGAACAGCCTCCTTGGCAAAGATGTGCCCACACTCGTGGGAAAGGCCAACAATATCTGCGCTAACCTCGAGACAACGACTGGCCAGCTGAATCAGATTGACATGGTGGCACTGGCCAACAAGGCCGACACCACGTTGGGCAACATGCAGCAGATGACCTACAAGTTCAATTGCGCCATGAACAGCACAGACAATTCGCTCGGCATGCTTATGAACGACAACAGCATTGCTGTTCATCTCGATTCCACATTTGCCAATTCGGCCAAACTCCTTGAAGATTTGCGTTTGCATCCAAAAAGATACGTCCACTTCTCTCTTTTTGGCAAGAAAGATAAATAAGCGTTCACGCTCAGATGTTCAGCATCAGCACAATCGGCCATTAGAATTTCATAGCGTCATACAGCGAGAAATTCTAATGGCCGATTTTCTTTATGTTCAACCCCAATAGGTCATGAAGCCGCAACGGTTTGAGCATTGATCGTTTTTTCAACTCTTGTCTGCGTTTACGCCGAAGTCTTTTCCAACCTACATTCAAAATAGATTATAGTGATGGAAACATAATTCTTGTTCGGCTTAAAAAAGAGAGTAAGGATACTTTGTAAAGTATATTAGGATACTTCGCAAAGTATATTAGGATACTTGGCCAAGTATCTTAGGATACTTTTTTATGGGTGTTGAATGCCGCGCACGCGCGAATCAAAGTTTTGTCTTGACAATATCAAACAAATATGTGAGTTTGACATAAACTGTTTGATTGGCTGATCGGCTGAAAAATCCTCTCTTGCTATTGTCGTAGATGTCGGCCAAGCCATAATAATAACGTCCTTGCAGCAAGAAATGCCCTACAGGTGTGGATGCTTCAAGGCCGAGGCCAGCAGCGATTCCATAGTCAAAGGTGTGGTCTGGCTCACGTCCATATTGATGAGTGACATTGTTGGGGCGGTTTGACGGATTCCATGTTCCGCCTCCTTTATGCTCCTTGCCCGAAAGATAAAGCCCAAGCTGCGGACCAGCCTCGAAAAGAAACTTCACTCCACGACGCTCACGCCCCCATCCCATCTGCATGAGCAAAGGCATTTGCACATAGTTTAAATCGCGCTTGTAAGTGTTGTTTGAGCCATCTTCAATCACTTCTTCCCATCCGAGGTTGTTGTACATGAGCTCAAGTTCCACTCCACAAATGGTTGTGAAATATTTCTCACAAATATATCGAGCAGCTAAGCCAAACATGGGTGCTCCCTTGGAAGCTTGCTTTATTTTGGGCATGAAATCCATCTTGCTCATTGTGTAGCCAGCTGTGAAACCTACAGAAAGGTCATTGCGCGGTTCACCCACCTGTGCCTTTGCTTCCAGCGCCGAAAGCAGAATGAATGCTGCTGGTATGATTTTCTTTATTTGCATTATAAGGATGTTTTGTGTGTTAAGTAGGTGTCCAAAATTATTTTATTATATCAAAGTAAGCCGCTCTCATATTTGTCACACACACTCTCTTGGTCATCTATTCCTTCTGTTTATCAGTCACTATGCCCGCATAGACCCATCAAACAGAAGAAAAATGTGCCTCAAGATAGAGTGCGTCAAATATAAAAACAATTATGAGCACCTACTTAAGAGTACAACCCGCAATCTGTCTGTTGGACCGAGACATGTTGCGCATTGTTTGTTCTTTCCACATTTTGTTTATTTCACAGACACACTTCCATTGCTTCTGTATGTGACAAAAAGAATGGATTTGTTTTGGTAGCCAGAACCATGGTTTTTCCTTTCGAAATTGAAAGGAAACTCCATCGATTGGTAGGAGAAGTTGTGCAGGTTGGTGCAGAACTGGTCGGAGAACTCCTTTATGCCTTTGATGAAGTATGCGCCAATGTCATACCCCAGTTCGCCGTATCGAGGCAAACTGTTGTATTGTTCCTGATTGAACCATCTGCGAAAGGTTGAATTGAACCGTTTCAATCGTTCAGTGTTGTCATTGCTGAAAAACGTCGAATAAAACTGGCAGCGGTATTTGCTGAGGAAAGTGTCATACTTGCCTGCAAATGTTTGCCATTCAGGATAACCGAAGAGCTGAACCCTGAAGTCTGTCAGAACGTGGGCATTGTCGAGTCGAGCGCACAATTGATTGAATGCATGCGCATTACCGCTTGTTGGGATTATGATGTTTGTTTTCTCTGCAATAAGAAGGCTTCTTATGGAAGCAATCTCATCCATACTTGTTTTGCTGTATGCCAAGCCTTTGTTTTCAAGAAAAGCCTTCAGTCCTATGATGTAATCAGCATTGTCATCTTTATCATTAATGTTTACTAAGATGACATTGTCGTTTTTATGCTCTGCGTAGAATTTGTTATAAACCTGGCTGTGCAACATTGACGAGTTGACATTCACCTGGAATGTTGTGGGGCGCGCATCGACCACCGACGTCTCGTTGGCAAGAGGCACAACGTGAATGATGTTGTTCTTTGCAGCAAACTCAGCAACGTTTTTCACATTCCATGATCTTACAGGCCCCACTATGAGCTGCATGTCTTTCAGTTCCTGGCGCTGAAGAATATTATCTACGGCTGAATAACTTGCCAGTTCGTCATAGGCATGCACATCCACCGAAACTCCGCTCTTCTTGAGCGAGTCGACAGCAAGCAGGAACCCTTGGTACAGGTTGGTCATCTTCTGGGCCTCAGCGCTTATCTTGCTGTCGGCAGCATCAAAAGGCAATATCACAGCCACCTTCACAGGCGCATGCTTTTTCTCCCATTCCATCCGTGCTTTTTCAGCAGCCTGCCGCATTTTTTCAGCGTGCTGATTTTTCTCCATGGCTGAATATGGTATGTTGAGCACAGTTCCTTTCTTTACTTTGCTGCCTTTAATAGAAGGATTGGCTTCCAAGAGTTCGCTTTCTGTAATGCCATACATGCGGCATATTGAAAAAACAGTCTCTTTCTTTATCACCTCATGGGTTGTCTTGTATAGCGGCAATGGCTTCACGTCGTTGCTTTGTTGCCTAAAGCCATTAGTAGAAGGCGCGGCAACCGCTTTGTTCGCTGCTGCTGTGCCAGATGGTATGATGATGGTCTGCCCTGCAATCAGCTTGTCTGCTTGGAGACCAGGGTTGGCCTGCAGTATGTCGGATACTGTGAGGTTGTTGTTTCGAGCGATGCTGTAGAGTGTCTCACCCATCTGCACCTCATGCTTGGATGTCTTGGCCGACTGTGCGCTGAGAGTCATGGCAAATAATAGCGCCATGGCGAAAAATACGTTTCTTTGTGTTCGCATATTGCTTGTAATATTATATTTGAAGTACAAAATTAGCAAAAAAAAAAGAATCGCAACTCATTAACGATGTCTCTTGATTCAAATTATTCGATTTTAATGCAATTTTATAGAATATAATAAGTAAATTTGCACTAACAAAGAACAAACATACATTATGAGATATAATAGACCATACAAAAAAATGAGCGTATTCAAGACCCTCATGCTGTCTGTTTTGATGGCTGCTTTCCATCTTAGCTCTCTTGCCCAGGACGCTTCGCCAGTCGTTAGTTTCTATTCTGTCGACGAGGCCTCTGACATGGAGGTCGCACCTGGCGAATCGCAGACAGCCCAGGCTCCTCTCGACATCACCCTCACAGCAAACATCAACAATCCCGATGCCTACGGCTATGTGTGCGAATGGCGTCTGTGGAGCATGAACGACACGGAAGAGAAGCCTATAATGACACGTTTCGAGGAAGACACCAACTACACACTCACCAAATCTGGCGGCTACGGCATCAAACTGTATGTGACATTCACACATGCTGGCGACACAATAGAATATGAGTCCGAACCCATCAAAGTGGTCATAAGCGAATCCAAATTGACATGTCCCGACGGTTTCTCGCCCAATAATGATGGCATAAACGATTTCTACCGCATCACGGCACAGTCTATTGTCAAACTCAAAGCCACATTCTTCAACCGTTGGGGACAAACAGTCCATTCCGTCTCGCTCGACAACGCAGATCATGCTGACGGTGAGCCCAACAAACTCGTCCTGTGGGACGGTAAGCATAATGGGAAATATGTGAAAGATGGAGTATACTTCCTCAATCTCTACGGATTGGGAAGCGATGGCATAGAATACAAGTTTAAGAAAGCTGTCAATGTGCTGAAAGGATTCAGCGAGAGCAGCACCACAGGAGGTCTGGAATGATGATTAGCATTGAAGGAGCAAAAGCGCACAATCTTAAGAACATTGATGTTGACATTCCGCGCAACACACTCACAGTCATCACCGGACTGAGCGGCAGCGGCAAGTCGTCGCTTGCTTTCGACACCATCTTCGCCGAAGGCCAGCGCCGCTATATCGAGACGTTCGGCGCTTACATCCGCAATTTCCTTGGAGGCATGGAACGTCCCGACGTGGATAAAATTACAGGCCTCTCGCCTGTGATAAGCATCGAACAGAAGACCACCAACAAGAACCCGCGCTCCACTGTGGGCACCGTGACTGAAATATACGATTTTCTCCGCCTGCTCTATTCAAGGGCTGCAGAAGCATACAGTTATGAAACAGGTGAGAAGATGGTCAAATATACCGACGAAGAGGTCAACAACCTTATTCTTGAACGGTACGACGGCAAGCGCATCTATCTTCTTGCGCCGCTTGTGGTGAACCGCAAAGGCCACTACCGCGAACTGTTTGACAGCATACGCAAAAAAGGCTTCCTTCATGCGCGTGTCGATGGCGGCATAATTGAATTGGCCGAAGGAATGATGGTCGACAGATACAAGAACCACAGCATCGAAGTGGTTGTTGACAAGCTAGCCGTGAGCGCGAAAGACAGACTGCGGCTTCATAAGAGCATGGAGACAGCCATGAAGATGGGTGACGGAGAGATCATGGTGATGGACAAAGAATCGGGAGACCTCAAGCATTTCTCACGCCGTCTCATGTGTCCTACCACTGGTCTTTGCTATCGTGACCCTTCTCCCCACACTTTCTCTTTCAATTCTCCGCAAGGCGCATGTCCGCATTGCAAGGGCTTAGGCATGGTGTCTGCCGTTGACATGGACAGCATCGACTACGCGAAGATGGCTGAGCAAATGGAGAGCCTCGACATAGAGTCGCAGAAAGAGATGGCTCAAAAGTGGAACGAGGCAATAGACGAATTGGCTGTGTGTCCCGAATGCCATGGCGCAAGACTCAACAAAGAGGCCCTGCATTTCCGCATAGACGGAAAGAACATCAGCGAGGTGGCCGACATGGAGCTTTCCGACCTCTACGATTGGATCACGCAGGTGGAAACAACGATGGACAGCAGCAGGCGCATCATCGCACATGAGATAATCAAAGAAATAGCCACTCGACTGCAATTTCTCCTTGATGTCGGACTGCATTACCTGAGCCTTTCCCGTAGTTCCGTAAGCCTCAGCGGCGGAGAGAGCCAGCGCATCAGGCTTGCCACACAGATAGGCTCTAAATTGGTCAACGTGCTGTATATTCTTGACGAACCAAGCATCGGACTTCACCAGCGAGACAACATACGGCTCATCAACTCTCTGAAACATCTGAGAGACGAAGGCAACACGGTCATAGTGGTGGAGCACGACAAAGACATGATGCTGCAAGCCGACTACATAGTCGACATGGGCCCCCGAGCTGGCCGTCTCGGAGGCGAGGTCGTCTTTCAAGGCACGCCAGATGAGATGCTCCACACCAACACGCTCACAGCCCGTTTCCTTAATGGAGAGGAAGCTATAGATGTGCCGCAGCAAAGGAGGAAAGGCAACGGCCTGTTCATCCGAATCAACGGTGCTGACGGCAACAATCTTAAAAACGTGACAGCAAACATACCTCTTGGAATGCTCGTATGCGTCACCGGGGTAAGCGGAAGCGGCAAGTCGACCCTCATAAATGAGACCCTTCAGCCTTATCTGAGCAAACACTTCTACCATTCGCAGAAAGAACCTCTGGCTTTAAAGAGCATCGAAGGCGCTGACAACATAGACAAGGTCGTGAGCGTAGACCAGTCGCCTTTAGGCCGCACGCCACGTTCCAACCCTGCCACATACACGGATGTCTTCTCCGACATACGCAAACTGTTCGTTGAGATGCCCGAAGCCAAAATGCGCTCTTACAAGCCAGGACGCTTCTCGTTCAATGTGGCTGGCGGACGGTGCGAGACATGTGGAGGCAATGGATACAAGACCATACAGATGAATTTCTTGCCCGATGTGCTTGTGCCATGCGAATCATGCCACGGCAAACGTTACAACCGCGAAACCCTCGAGGTGCGTTTCAAAGGGAAGAGCATAGCCGATGTGCTCGACATGACAATCAACCAGGCTGTGGACTTCTTTGAGAACCAGCCACGCATCCTGCACAAGATCAAAGTGCTGCAGGAGGTGGGATTGGGATACATCAAACTTGGGCAACCTTCAAGCACACTCAGCGGAGGAGAGAGCCAGCGTGTCAAACTGGCCACCGAACTGGCCAAGAGAGACACGGGGCGAACACTCTACATCCTTGATGAGCCAACAACAGGACTTCACTTCGACGACATACGCACCTTGATGTCTGTGATAAACCGTCTTGTGGACAAGGGCAACAGCGTCATCATCATTGAGCACAACCTTGATGTGATAAAAATGGCCGACTACATCATCGACATGGGACCTGAAGGAGGACGTGACGGAGGATGCATCGTGGCCCAAGGCACTCCCGAAGACGTAGCGAAAAGCGGCAAAGGAATCACATCGGCTTTTCTCGCCCAAGAACTCTCGATATAAACCTGCCGCGCCTTCATCCCCTGCCGTTGCACGACGAATGAGGCTTCATCAAGCATCACAGCATGCATTCTGCTTTGTGTTCAGCTCAGATGCGGCCCACAGCAAGCGTCAGGCAAATAATTTTCAAACCAACAACTCAAGACACATACACTTTGATTTATCCAAATACATACGAACAGAAAGTCGGCTTCGACACCATACGCTTGCTTCTGACTGAATATTGCCTCTGCCCGCTCGGACAAGAGCAAGTGGCAAGCATGGCTTTTTCTACCGACTTCGACAACATCCGGCTTCATGTCAAGCAGACAATGGAGTTTGTCGGCATACTTGGCAAAGGCGACTTTCCAGATCAGCACTTCTTCGATGTCCGCCTGTCATTGAAGCGCATACGCATACAAAACTCGAGCCTCACTACAGAAGAGCTCTTCAATCTGCAACGTTCGCTCCTCACAATCTGCAACATCGTGTCTTACCTCCATTCCTTCGACGACGAAGAAGACACCGTGCCATCATATCCGCACCTTTATGCGCTGACTTCAGATGTGAAGACCTATCCGCAGCTTGTCAAACGCATAGACCAGATTCTCGACAAATATGGCAATGTCAAAGACACGGCCTCACCTGCCCTTCTCATGATAAGGCGCGAAATGGCTGCCACAGCCGGAAGCGTGTCGCGAACATTGCAAAGCATCCTCCGCTCAGCTAAAAACGATGGCCTCGTCGTCAAGGACGTTGCCCCCACCCTTCGTGATGGCCGACTTGTCATACCTGTGGCTCCGGCCATGAAACGCAAGTTGCGCGGCATTGTGCACGATGAGTCAGACACAGGCAAAACCATTTACATAGAGCCTGCCGAGGTTGTGGAGGCCAATAATAAGATACGCGAACTGGAAAGCGAAGAGCGCAAAGAGATAAACCGCATATTGATGGAGTTCACGCAAACCGTCCGCTCTGAAGTGGGCGACATGCTCCTGAGCTACCAGTTTCTCGCAGACATCGACTTCATACGAGCTAAGGCAAAACTCTCTGTTGCCATCTCGGCAACAGAGCCGCGCATGAGCAACAAGCAGATTATCGACTGGTCTCTTGCCATGCACCCGCTTCTTGAACTTAAGTTTGCAAAGCACAACACGAAGCATCCCGACAAGGAGCCGCGCAAGGTAGTGCCTCTCGACATCAAACTCACGCAGAAACAACGCCTGCTGCTCATATCAGGACCTAATGCGGGAGGAAAGTCGGTGTGTCTCAAGACCACAGGACTCTTGCAATACATGTTCCAATGCGGCCTGCCTGTGCCTGTGGCGCCAAGCAGCATTTTCGGCATTTTCCGAAGCATCTTCATCGACATAGGCGATGAGCAGAGCTTGGAGAATGACCTTTCCACATATTCGTCGCATCTTCTCAACATGAAGAACATGATGAAGCATTGCGATGGAGCAAGCCTTATCCTCATCGACGAATTTGGCGGAGGCACAGAGCCGCAGATTGGAGGCGCCATCGCCGAGTCGATGCTCAAGGTCTACAACCGCCGTCACGCATTTGGCGTGATCACCACGCACTACCAGAACCTTAAGCACTATGTGCAGGAAACCGAAGGCATGGTGAATGGGGCCATGCTCTACGACAGGCAAAAGATGATGCCGCTCTTCCAGCTCTCTATCGGAAACCCGGGCAGCTCGTTCGCCATCGAAATAGCGCGAAAGACTGGCATTCCTGATGAGGTGATAGCAAGTGCAAGCGAGATTGTGGGCATGGACTACATCAATTCCGACAAGTATCTGCAGGACATCGTGCGCGACAAACGCTATTGGGAGCAGAAGCGCCAGGCCATCCATCAGCACGAGAAGCAGATGGAGATGACCATACAACGCTACGAGGAGGAAATACAGAAGCTGCACGACGAGCGCAAGCGCATCATAGCCAAAGCTAAGGAAGAGGCCGAGCAGATGCTTATGGAGTCGAATGCCAAGATTGAGCAGACCATCAAAGACATCAAGGAAGCGCAGGCTGAGAAAGAACAAACACGTCTGATACGCCAGGACCTCGCCGACTTCAAGCAGGAAATACAAAAGATAGACCCCAATCTCGCTGACGAGAAGATTCGCAAGCAGATGGAAAAACTCTTGGCCAAGCGCAAGCGCAAAGAAGAAAAGAAAGCCAATGGAGCTAACAAGGCTACTGATGCGCTTGCCACCGCCAAGCCGCAAGTTTCATCAAACGATCTGAAACAGGACGACTATGTCAAGCTTAAAGGGCAGGCCACAATCGGACAGATAAAAAAGATCAGCGGCAACGAGGCTCTTGTGGTGTTTGGCAATATCACCACCAATGTCAAGCTCAAGCGTCTTGAACTGTCTGAGCCTCCTAAGAAAGAGCGCAATGTGGCCGCCACTTTCGTGAGTGTGCAGACGCAGGACGACATTCGCGACACCATGCTCAACTTCAAAGAGCAGATCGACGTGCGTGGCATGAGAGGCGATGAGGCCATACAGGCTGTGACATACTTCATTGACGACGCTTGCGTGGCTCGTGCCTCAAGAGTGAAGATTCTGCATGGCACAGGCTCAGGCATACTCAAAACTCTTATCAGGCAGCAGCTTGCCACCATGCCTCCAGTCACGCATTTCTACGATGAAGACGTGCGCTTTGGAGGTGCTGGCATCACTATCGTCGAACTTGCGTGACGCACTATGCCATGGCTAAGTCCTGATGCCATCAGTTGGCAAGCAATCCATTATCACAAATCGGTCATCAAAGATGCCCATTATTAAGTACACGGTAAAAGCAAATAAGATGAAAAATATTTTTATATCAACATTTCTATGTGCAGCCTCATCAATGATGGTCACATTCAGCGCAAACGCAACATGCACAATGGCGTGTTCTGAGATGAGCCTTCCCGACTCCATCGCTCCAGCTGCTGCGCCAGCTGTTTATCCTTACCTGAACGAAATCACTGGCATTCATGATATTGACTCGCTATTGATGATGCAGCGCTTTAAAGCGGTAAGGACACAATCACAAACTCTCATGAATAAGGCCAAGCGCAGAAAACAGCCTACAGGGTCATACGAGAAAGCCCTTGACGCTTGTGCTGTGGGAGAGCGCGGACTGAGAGGTGTGGACAGGCTTGTCATCCTCGACACAATCGTGGTCAACAAGCACGACTTTCTCTCTGCATACACACTATCTGACGAGATGGGCACGTTGCGACTCTCACGCAACGGTGAGCGCACATACTATCACACGCAGCTGAACGGCATCGTCATTGGAGCCGACAGAGAAGAAAGCGACACCGCTCACACATGCATGCAACTGATGCGCTACTATGAATCCAACCAGCGTCTGACCGACCAGCAAACCATCTCAGGACTTGGCATTGACAACGCCGACCTCAATTACCCGTTTCTCATGCCCGACGGACAGATTTTCTATTTTGCGGCACGCTCCAATGAGGGGTATGGCAATTACGATCTTTACGTCACACGATACGACTCCGAAGGTAAGCGATTCTACCAGGCCGAAAACATGGGTTACCCCTACAATTCTCCGGCCAACGACTACATGCTCGTCATCAACGAGAGCGCAAACATAGGATGGTTCGCAAGCGACCGCTACCAGCCTGAGGGATATGTGTGCATATACACCTTCGTTCCCAATGAGTCGCGCCGCACCATCGACTACGAGACTGCCGACCCTTCTGTGCTGCATGCTTTCGCCACTCTCTCATCAACCAAGTCGCTGCCCTACACTCCTGAAGAGATGAAAGATAAAGAAGAAGGGCTCAAGCGCCTCTCGTCCCTGCGCCACAAAGCTGGAACCGCCGCGCATCACGACTTCCTTTTCATTCTCAACGACGAGAAAGACTGCTACTGCTTGAACGACTTCACATCGGCTCAGGCAAGACAGCTGTGCCAGCAATGGGTGCAGAAAAAACGCAACCTGGACAATCTGACAGAACAGCTTCAGCAGCTAAGAGACGTCTCGCCAAAGGCCACACAGCAGATCCTCAACCTTGAGCGTCGTGTGGCCGAACTCAACCAAGAAGTGCATGATCTCGAAAAGGCCGTGCGCAAAGCTGAGCTAAGCAAATGACCTGCTTGCACACACATCTTCAAGCATAGTTCAATCGCATTAAGACGCTCAGAAACGCGGCCTGTGCCTTCTAAGCAGGTGCTCATAATTATTTTTATAATTATATGAGAGCGGCTTACTTTGATAAAATAAAATAATTTTGAACACCTACTTAATGCATTTCCACTCACGCAACCCCTTAAAATCCAGAAGACCTATGAGACAATTCCCACCATCCGAACTCATCATCAACGACGATTCAACAATCTTCCACCTGCACATGCGACCCGACCAACTGGCTGACCGCGTCATCCTCGTTGGCGATCCGGCGCGTGTCGACACCGTGGCTGCACATTTCGACACCAGGGAGCACGACACATGCAACCGCGAGTTTCACAGCATCACAGGCACCTGCCGCGGAAAACGCATCACCGTGCTGTCCACAGGCATCGGATGCGACAACATAGACATCGTTCTCAACGAACTCGATGCCCTTGCCAACATCGACTTTGCCACTCGCACCGAACGGCCTGCGCATCGCACCCTCACCATCGTCCGCATAGGCACATGCGGCGGACTGCAGCCCTTCACGCCCACGGGCACGTTCATCGCGTCAGTAAAGAGCATAGGCTTCGATGGCTTGCTCAACTACTATGCGCAGCGCAACAATGTGTGCGACCTCCAGCTCGAAGAGGCCTTCAAGCGCCATATGGACTGGTCGCCGCTTAAAGGCGCGCCATACGTGGCACAAGCATGCCCTGATCTCATAGAGCAGATTGCCCAAGACGACATGGTCAGAGGCATCACCATAGCATGCGGAGGCTTCTATGGCCCGCAAGGACGGCAAATCAGATTGCGCATACAGGATCCTGAACAAAACAAGAAGGTTGAAGCATTCGAATATGAAAGCCTGCGCATCTGCAACTTCGAAATGGAGTCATCGGCTGTGGCTGGATTGTCAGCCATGCTCGGACACAAAGCCATGACTTGCTGCATGGTCATAGCCAACCGCTACACCACAGAGATGAACACTAACTATCAGAACACTATCGACTCCCTCATACAAATGGTGCTCGACCGCATCTGACATGAACATCTCACCACATAGAGCCACACAAGCGCAGGCAACCCCTATCTTAAGGTAGCGCAATACCGCAGACAGCGCAAACGCTACATTTATTCACCACATTTAAGCCTAACAAACTCACACACACTAATGCTGAACAACGTTCTTACCACAGACACCATATGCGCGCTTGCCACACCTGCAGGAGGAGCCATAGGCATCATCCGCATCTCTGGCCCCGACACTTTCAACATACTCTCAAACGTGTTCTCGCGCAGCCTCAAGGAAGCCAAAGGGCACACTATGCTCTATGGCAACATCCTCGACGGCGATACCGTCATAGACGAAGTGCTCGTGTCCATATTCCGCTCGCCACATTCTTACACTGGAGAAGACGCAGCAGAAATATCATGCCACGGCTCACGCTTCATTCTCAGCGCTGTCATCAATCTCCTCATCAAGAATGGAGCGCGTGCTGCAAAGCCAGGCGAATACACCCAGCGAGCTTTCCTCAATGGCAAACTCGACCTTTCGCAGGCGGAAGCCGTGGCCGACCTCATAGCATCAACCAGCAAGGCTTCGCACCACATGGCAATGTCGCAGCTCAAAGGACACTTCAGCACCAGGCTGGCACAGCTGCGTGACCAGCTTCTGCATCTCACCACCCTGCTCGAACTTGAGCTCGACTTCTCCGACCACGAAGAGCTCAACTTTGCAGACCGCTCCCAACTTCTCTCCCTCGCGCATGAGACAGATGACCACATCACTCACCTTGCCCACAGCTTCAAGACCGGACAGGCTATCAAGAATGGCGTGCCTGTAGCGATAATAGGCAAGACGAATGCTGGCAAGTCAACCCTTCTCAACCAGTTAATAGGCGAGGAACGCGCTATCGTTTCCGATGTCCATGGCACCACAAGAGACACCATTGAAGACTGCATCGACATCAACGGCATCATCTATCGCTTCATCGACACAGCAGGCATACGGCGCACATCCGACTCTGTGGAGCAAATAGGCATCCAGCGCACATACAAAGCCATGGAGCGCGCCACCATAATAATATGGCTCATCGATGCGCAACCATCACAGGAAGAGATGGATGACATCAACAGCCACATTGGCGAAGGCAAGACGCTCATCATCGTCCGCAACAAGTCGGACCTCATTCCACAAGCTGCAGATGCCATCGACACGCCAACCTGTCAAGCCATAACCCCATTCCCCATAATGGCCATATCAGCAAAATATGGCACCAACATCATCCAACTGAAGCAACTCATCTACAAAGCGTCCGACATTCCAGAGATCAACGAGAACGACACCATTGTCAGTTCGGCTCGCCACTACGACTCGCTCATGCAAGCCCATGCCAGTCTCTCCCGTGTCATCAGTTCCATGGAGAATGGCATCAGCAGCGACCTCATAGCGGAAGACCTCCGCATAGTGCTCGACAACCTCTCAGACATCACAGGCAATATAACCCCTCAAGACACTTTGAATAATATTTTCAGCCACTTTTGCATCGGCAAGTGATTGCCTATTAAAAACACTCAACAAATCTCACATTCTATAGTTAAAGCGCTCACTCCGAGCGCTTTTCTTTTTTGCGGTCACTCTCGATACCAATCGATGGTGACCGTTTTTGCGTCTATTTTCGTACCGCTCTCGTACCGCAAGGGAAAAGAGAGACTCTGAGCATTGGCAAGGTGATAGAGGAATTTCGCAATGGTGCGCTACCATTCACGACAGTTCCTTTATCAAGATGTCTAACAGGGAGAAGTAACAACATGTTTAACCAAACAAATTGAGAAAATGACCGCAAGCAAAATTGAAATTCACAAAGTATGTGAGTATTGTAGAAAGACGTTTGTCGCATGGAAGTCTACGACACGCTTTTGTAGTAAAACGTGTAATTCAAGAGACTACAAGCAACGGAGAAGGGAGCAACGAGTTGCCACCATAGAAAAGGAAACAAACGCCCGACCTATTGAGAACATCAAAGACAAAGCAATTTTGCCACCCAAGGACGTGGCTGTCTTGTTGGGCTTGTCTACTCGTAATGTCTATTACCTTATTAATAAAGGTTTGCTAAAAGCCTCTCACCTTAGCACTCGTATTACTCTCATCAAAAGGAAAGATATTGATGTGATGCTTGACGACAACCAAGAAAAACGTAAAAGAAAATCAAGCCAACCTATCACCGAGTTCTACACAACCTCTGAAATCCTTCAGAAGTATGGCATCAGCGAGTCGGGGTTGTACAAGATTGCCAAGTGCGAGAACTTTCCGAAAGTGTTTCAGCGTGGCAAGTCTTATTGGAGCAAGAAACACATTGACGCTTACTTTGCCAAGAAAGCCGTGGACGTAAGCATCACGGAATGGTATTCTGTGGCAGACATGAAGGAGAAGTTCAATATGACTACCACGGCCGTCTATACTTTTGTTTCTAATTTCAAGATACCCAAGAAGCGAATAAAGAAGGAAGTGCTTTACTCCAAACGCCATGTGGATATTGCCAAAGGCATTGCCGAACCTGATGCGCCACAATACTACACCGTAAAAGAGGCTATGGCAAAGTTTCATGTTACCCGTGACCAACTTTATCATTATGCGAAGACCTACAACATTCCCAAGGTACAAGAAGGAAAGTATGTGAAGTTGTCCAAGAAAGAGTTGGACGAACTGTTCGCACCACCTTCTATTGAGCGGTAAGGTTATGGTTATATCTTACTTGTCTGCGGTTATCTCACGAATAACCCGACACTGCAAGAATAACCGCCTTACTTTGCACGCACATTCAATCACAAAACATCAAAACGAAAAATTTTATGTCACACTATCACACATGTACCACGGTGTCGCTACTCCGACGCCCCATCACCAACGGACGCTTGTCCCTATATCTCGATTTCTATCCTGCCATCCGCAATCCCGAAACGATGAAGATGACACGCAGGGAATATCTTGGCATCTACATCTTTGCCAAGCCAAGGAATGATGCAGAACGAGAGTTTAACCGCTCTATGATTGAGCGAGCCGAAGCCATACGCTGCATGAGAGTCACTTCGCTCATCAACGAGAAGTTCGACTTCCTTGACCATGAAAAGATGAAAAGCGATTTCCTCGCCTACTATAAGAAGAAATGTAGAGGACAAGACCAGAAATGGGACATTGTATACAAACACTTCTTCAACTTCGTGCAAGGCCATTGCACTTGTGGAGAGGTAACGGTAGACCTCTGCAAGAAATTCCGTGAATACCTGCTCGGAGCAAACCAGCTCCGACTCACACATCTTAAAATCAGCAAGAACTCGGCAGCTGGTTATTACTCCACATTCCGTGGTTTCCTCAACATCGCCTATCGAGAAAAGATGATTAAGGAAAATGTGAACGATTTCTTGGAAAAGATTGAGACTGACGATGTGCGCAAGGAGTTTCTAACTTCAGAAGAACTAAAGAAGTTAGCTGCCACTCCATGCGACATTCCGGTATTGAAACAAGCCTCGCTGTTCTCCTGCCTTACAGGACTACGAATCAGCGACATCCTCAATCTTGCATGGGATGACATTCAGTTGGCTCCCGACCTTGGCTACTGTGTCCGCATCCGAATTCAAAAGACGGATACAGAAACGATGCTCCCCATCAGTGATGAAGCCTTACAACTCTGCGGTGAACGCACAGAAGGCAAAGTCTTTCGTGGACTTACCAGAAACATGGTGAATTATCCACTCCGCAAATGGATTACAACAGCTGGTATCAAGAAGCATATCTCATTCCATTGTTTCCGTCATACTTACGCCACGTTGCAGATTGCCTCAGGCACAGACATTTATACGGTCAGCAAGATGCTTGTACACAAGAATGTCACCACAACACAAATCTATGCCGACCTTGTGAATGACAAGAAACGTGAGACGGTCAATAGGATTACCCTGAAATAGCAGTTCTGAGTTTTTTAATTCCAAGTTTTATCGTTGAAGACGATAGGCTTGGACCTTCTCTATTGGTTCTATTCTACCTTCTGAATGGAACCAATTTTGCTTTTTACCCCTCAAAAAGGTTGTTATCTGATAGTCCTTTCTATTCTTTGCTTGAATGAGCGATAACTTTGTATTAACAAAACTCACATAATCGCATCATATTATGAATATTACAAAGATCGTATATACCAACATTTACCTGATAATGACGCTGTTCATTTGCGCCACCTCCTATATTTATGTCGTTAATGGATTGAAATGCCATGTTGTTTTGGGAATATATTCCATTGGCATTGAAGGCATTGTCTCTTATTCTGTCTATGTAGTCCTGTTGTCAGTATGTAAGGAGGGAATGACAGGACACAAGCCATCAGCAAGAAAACCTGTTATTCCTGAATATACGGACAAAAAACCTAAGCCTATAAAGATAGAAGATCATAATGTTCTGCCTGTGCAAGAGATTAATATCAAGGAAAAAGAACGACAGGAGGCTGTCACTCAATGCAAGGAATACATAAGAAGGGTTGTTGCCCAATATTTCTCCGAGGAGTTAATGCCACAACTATTGCATTTGGTTGAAGAGTATGCCAATGGCATCATAAGATGCACTCCTATTATGATTGTCATTAACGACACAAAAAGACTTCGGCCTATTGACTTCTACCACTTGATTTGGAATCTGTGGACTCGCTTGAATGCCTTAGACCGAAGAGCTTCA
>CAKQYA010000036.1 GCA_934293005.1 uncultured Bacteroidaceae bacterium | reverse complement strand
AAGCCCGGGCGCGCCGATGGTACTGCACCGCAATGCGGGAGAGTAGGTCGCCGCCTTCTTCAGAGAGCCCCTCCATAGCAAACGCCAGGGAGGGGCTCCTTGTTTTTTTCCATGGGGCTACTTGCGTTTTTCCATGGGGCTTCTTCCGTTTTCCCATGAGGCTTCTTACATTATTCCATGGGGCTCCTTGCGTTATTTCATGAGGGCTTCTTGCGTTTTCCCATTGTGTTTCTTGCGTTGTTCCACACCAGTCTCTTGTATTGTCATTGATTCTGTCTCAGCATTATCTCTTTTTAATGAATGCATGTCAGAGATTCATACTAATCTCAGTTCTGTAGATGCTCATATTTATTTTTTATACTTGCCGCACTCTATCTTGAGGCCGATTTTCCATCTTTTTGATGTAGCTAAGCTGGCATAGTGACTGATATATATAAGAAAATGATGACCGAGAGAGTACGATGAATATGAGAGTGTCTTGCTCTGATGTTATTAAATAATATTGAACACCTACTTATCCAATTATTAGTCATTTTGACTTCTAACAATTGAAGCTAATAGTTTATCTATGATTTGTCAATCTTGTATATTATCTTTCCCTACTTTTAATATTTTTCTTACTAAATATATTATGACAAAAATCAGTATTGGGTAGCCTATATATATTAGTGTTGTCCATGATACGAGAAGATAAACGAGCATGGCCACTCCTAACAGTTTTCCTAGGAAAGTGATGCCTGGAATGAAATAGAAATTATGATAAACCTCGTCTATGACAGCAAGAAATGTGATGATAACAAGCCATGCAAGGATGAGTAGTGTAGCCATGGTAGGTGGAAGAACTAGTGGGTTGAGTGTTGGGTGAAAGTAGTACTCTTGCCAAAACTCAGGTACAAAATTTTGTATTGTTGCATAGTATGATGCAAGAACTGCAGTTATTATGAGAAATACGTATTGGTAAGGACTGTTCATTTGGTTGAGAAAACCAAAGTCATGAATTTTTTCAAAAGTGGATTTTCCCTTCTTTTTAATGATAAGTCCTGAGATTCCAAGTAAAGCAAGTAGAGTCATCCATATGATACGGCTGCCCGAAAGCATGTCTATTATCTCTGAGATAATGTCATCGGGCGTGGCTCCTTTCAGCAGTTCGTGCTCTGGTATCCAACCCATGTTCACTTGGCTGCTCGCCACCTTTACCCATATGGAGTCGATGCTGTCGCTTGGTATTATTTTAATGTCGGCAACAGCTACAATATCACCTGCACGTACAATGCAGGTGTCAGAAATGATGTCTCCTTCACGTGGCACTAGTGTAAGGGAATCGGATTTTACAAGAAAGTTGAAGTTGAGTGAGTAATGATGTGTGATACGAAAAATGATGGAGTCGGCCTGTTGCTGTGACACATCAATGAAACTGCTGTCTATCTTGGTGATAGAGTCGGCATCTTTGCCCACAACAATTGTTGATGTGGAGTCTTCGTTCATTTTTTCAGTCGGACGTGTTGTGGTGTTGCCGACGCATGAGATGATGGTGAATGCGATTGCTATGTATACAAGAAGTCTCATTGGTGTATGGTGTTTATTTATGTGAAAAGATACTTGATTAACTCAACGTTTCAATTTATTCTTGAAATCGAGTGCTTCATTCTTTTGTTTGCCGCACATTTTTCTGAATATATGTTACTTTGACTTGTCGGTCATGTTGTCGCTAAGCCAGCCGAATGTGAAGTTCTTAAGCCCTGTCAACACTTTGACTTGTAGGTCATGTTTGCCGCTTAGCCCCCTTAATCAAGAAGAAATGTCTATGTCAGAATAGATTATGTTGGATTCTCAATGAAAATGAACACTTGCTTATCATAGACCTTATTCTTTCAAATATAATTTCATCATGCAGTTCTTGCAGTCAAACTCCAAATTAAATATTTTGCCGTTTGCCATGTGTAGTTGTAGATTATGCATTTCACGTGAGTGGATGGCATTATCTTTCAGACACATGCCAATCTGCTTTCGTATACAATACTTGCATGTCATAAGAGGCATTGACATGTCGTGAGTTTCCTCAAATGGCTTTTCTGTGATGATGTTAACCCTGTTGTGCTTTTGGCGTGAGAGAGGATAATATGTGATGCGCTCATTTGTTAAGTGTTCGGTCAAATATCTTCGCCACGAACTGAGCATGGATGACGGAATGAAATAGTTCTTTTTCAAGCTTACGTCCATATGACGTGCTTCGAAAATTGTGCCGCCCAACTTGCTCAGTTGCCTCTTGATGTTTTCTGTTTGGTGAGTATGCGCTAAGTTGAAGGTCGTATTAAATGCTGCATGAGCAGTGAATCCATCTTCATCTGTCATGCTTATTCCGTTGTCGTCTATTGCAATGTCGACATAAATCTTGCGTTCTGCCGATGGTTTGCTCAGCATCTTTTCCCATTCCACATCTTGGTTGCGGAAATACTTAACGCCTCTTGCTGGTTTGAACGCAGATGCGTTGTTCACGCTAAAACCCATAAGCGTGCCTTTGTCAATATAGCATAGTCCGTCACCGTTATGGATAGTAGTTTCTTTAGTTACAGGTTCGCCAAGAGATTTTGGCGTGTCCAAATTCGCTTCGGGGCACCATGGAGCTTTAACATAGCCACGGTTGAAGCTTTTATATACATTTGGCGTGAATTTCAGTGTGGCATGTCCAGAAGAAGCTCTGCAGTATTCGTCAGGATGATTGGCTATGACAGCATCAAGAGCATTGGAATAAGCAGCTGTGATATTTTTCACATAGTCAGCGTCCTTTAAGCGTCCTTCTATCTTGAGAGATGAAGCGCCTGCTTGCAGTAGAATCTCAAGATTGTTTATCTGGCAGTTGTCTCTCAACGATAGCAGATGTTTGCCACGAGCCAAGCATAGGCGTTGCTCGGCAGTGCTGTCGTTGGTGCTTCTGCTGGCCGTAAGGTCAAAAGACATGCGGCATACTTGTGCACAAGCACCTCTATTGGCGCTTCGCCCGAACAGAGCTTCGCTTGCATTGCATCTACCGCTAAGGCTCACGCACAAGGCACCGTGTACAAATACCTCAAGCATGGTTTCTGGGCATGCTTTGTGTATATCTGCAATTTCCTGTGTGGTCAGTTCTCTTGCAAGCACTACTTGCTGAAATCCGAGTGATTGAAGATATTGCACTTTTTCCACTGTTCGGTTGTCCATTTGCGTACTTGCGTGCAGCGGTATAGGAGGCAAGTTGAGTGATAACAGACGTAGGTCTTGAATTATGAGAGCATCTACCTGAATGTCGTGAAGCTGCCATATCAAAGTCTCTACATCTTTCATTTCTTCGTCGAAGATGATGGTGTTGACTGTGACATACACTTTAGCTTTGAACAAATGTGCATAAGCCACAAGGCGTGCTATGTCATCGATGCTGTTGCCAGCTGCAGCTCTGGCTCCGTAAGCCGAAGCTCCGATATATACGGCATCCGCTCCGTGCTTGATAGCTTCAATGCCGATGTCTGCGGTCTTGGCTGGGGCCAGAAGTTCGATGCTTCTCATATATAAGATATTAGTTGATGTCGTTGATATTGAATGGTGTCTCTTGGTATACGTAGTAGTTGAGCCAATTGGTATAAAGAAGATTGGCCGCTGCGCGCCATCTGACTACCGGGCGCTTTGAAGGGTCATTGTCAGGATAATAGTTTTGTGGCATGTTGATGGGCAGGCCTTTGTCCAAGTCTCTTTTGTATTCTCCGTCAAGTGTGAGTGGCGAATATTCAAAGTGGCAGGTGATGAAGAACTCGCGACCATTGCGCGCTTCCACGATAGTCACTCCTGCTTCATCGCTTTCCGCGATGATGTCGAGTCCTGGCACTTTCTCTATGTCTTCTCTTTTCAACTCGCAATGTCGGCTGTGAGGAGCGAAAAACTCGTCATCGAAGCCACGGAAGATAGGAAGTTCAGAGTTTAGCATCTTATGTTTGAATACACCAAACACTTTGTGCGGAGTGTTGTGTTTTGGCACTCCGTAGAAATGGTATAGGCCAGCGAAGGCAGCCCAACACACATAGATGGTGCTTGTCACATTGTGGTGCGCCCATGTGAAGACCTCTTGCAGCTCTTTCCAGTAGGTCACTTCCTCATAGTCCATAAACTCCAATGGCGCTCCTGTCACAAGCAGACCATCATACTTCTCTTTCTTCATGTCCTCAAAGTTGCGGTAGAACGCCATCATGTGTTCCATAGGTGTGTTTTTGCTTGTGTGCGACTTTATTTTCATGAAGTCAACTTTAATCTGAAGGGCTGAATTTGAGAGTATTCGGATAAAATCAGTTTCAGTAGTGATTTTTAAAGGCATGAGATTGAGCACAGCAAGACGTAGTGGGCGTATTTGCTGGCTATCTGCACGTCGGTATCCCATGGTGAAGATGTTCTCATGCTTTAAAGCATCTATAGCAGGCAGTTGATCTGGTAATATTAGTGGCATGTGCTTTTTATATTATTGTGTTATCCAACAATTCTTATTCTTGATGATTTAAGTGTGCTTGGATGTCTTTTTTATCAGAAGCTTAAATCAATCAAACATCAATCTAACGCCATTCTTGCATCAGTTGCCTTTCTGTTGCTATACAGCAATGATGGCTTGTTGATGTGAGAATAGTGGAGATTGATGTTAGAGAAAAATAATCTGTAAAGGAACACTATAGCGTCCCCGACGAATTATGCTTTGTTGATGAAGTTGACAATCCATGCGCCCACTTCCTTTGTGCCATACTTTTCGCCGCCTTCGACCTGAATCTCAGGAGTGCGCACGTTCTGGTCGAGTGATGCGTTGACAGCCTTGCGTATGAGTGAGCCTTCCTCTTTTAGGCCGAAATACTCGTAAAGCATGGCCACAGAGAGAATCTGTGCCAGAGGATTTGCTATGTTCAAGCCTTTAGCCTGTGGCCAGCTTCCGTGAATTGGCTCGAACACAGGTGTGTGCTCACCTGTTGAAGCAGATGGAAGCAGTCCCATGGAACCTGTGATGCAACTGCCTTCATCTGTGAGGATGTCGCCAAATGTGTTTTCTGTCACCATGACGTCAAAGAATTTTGGTTCCTGTATCATGCGCATTGAAGCATTGTCCACATACATGAAATCGGTTGTGACGTCAGGATATTGTGGTGCCATCTCCTGTGCAACGGCACGCCATAGACGGCTTGATGCCAAAACATTGGCCTTGTCTACCACGGTGAGATGCTTCCTTCTCTGGCGAGCATATTGATATGCCACTTTGAGAATGCGCTCTACTTCTGCACGTGAATATGCGTTGGTGTCGTAAGCATAGTCGTTGCCTTCCTTCTTCTCTCCGAAATACATGCCGCCTGTCAGTTCGCGTATGCAGATGAAGTCAGCGCCTTTGACGAGGTCGTCCTTGAGTGGCGATTTGTGCACGAGGCAATCAAATGTGGTCACAGGACGGATGTTTGCATAGAGGCCGAGTTTTTTTCTCATGGCAAGAAGTCCCTGTTCTGGACGAACCTTGGCATTAGGGTTGTTGTCAAACTTAGGATCGCCTACTGATGCGAAAAGCACAGCATCAGCATTCATGCATGTCTGGAACGTGTCCTCTGGGAATGGGTCACCCACCTCGTCGATGGCATGAGCTCCGCAGAGAGCTTCTTTGTAAGATACTTCATGTCCAAACTTTTTGGCGATAGCATTGCAAACAGCCACGCCTTGTTCCATAATTTCTGGTCCGATGCCATCACCGGCCAAAACTGCAATTTTGAGTTTCATAATAGTGTATAGTGTTGTTTTGTGTATTCTGTAGTTTGTTTTTCTTTGTATGTCACGTGCCATTACAACGACCTTCCCTCATCTGTCTGAGTTTGTTCTTCAGTTGTAAATCCTTTCGTGTATGTTTTTGTCTTCCATGAAACAAGGATGAACAGGCCCGTATCCATGTCCGAATTCGTATTCAGCACCAAGGGCTATGGCCTTGTTTATAAATTCCTCGCCCTTCTCCACAGCATCATTAAGAGAATAGCCTTTAGCCAAGTAAGTGGCTATGGCAGAAGAAAAAGAGTCGCCTGTGCCATTCACATTGTGCGTGTTGATGCGTTTCTTTTTGAAGAGTCTGAATTCCTTTGTCTCAGCATTATAAAGTGCGTCTATAAGATTATCTCCGTCCTCGATGCTCTTCACTATCACGCTGCATCCCCATTTGGCCAACTCTTTCAAGTCCTCCTCTATATTGCTTATGTTGCGGCCGATGAGCACCTCTGTCTCCCTTCTGTTGGGCGTGATGAGTGTTGCGAGGGCAAAAAGTTTTTCTTTGTAAGCCTTAATGCTCTCATTGCTCACAAGTTGTTTGCCGTTGCTGTCTACTATGACAGGGTCTATTATCTTCTTGACGTCAGGATGTTCTTTTAGCACATCGGCCACACCTTCTATGATGTCGGCTGTGGGAAGCACACCTGTCTTGATGCATTGTGCGCCCACGTCATTGAGAAACGACTGTGCTTGGCTTACAACTAATGCGGCTGGCAATGGAGTGACACTCTTCACGCTTTGAGTGTCTTCATCCACAATTCCCGTCACGGCGCAAGCTGCATATCCCCCACAGGCCGTAACTGCTTTTATGTCAGCCTGCATGCCTGCGCTGCCTAGCGGTTCACTTCCTGCTATGAGAAATACAATGTTGAGTTTCTTTTTGTTCATTAGTGAGTTGTATTATTCATCATGCAAAGTTACAAAAAAAAAACTAAATGAGCTCGTTTATGCCATGATAAATTGGGAGTCGGGTGTATTAGTCATTGTTTGTTGTTGCAAAAATAGTTATCTTTGCAATGGTAAACTACAAGTGCGTGACATGAAAGGTATTGCAAAATATAGATTCGTCTTAAATATGGCAATGACTGCGGCCGTTTTCTTATCATGTTTTTTCTCTGCCTTTGCCCAGACTGAAACTTCTGCGGAGCATGCGCAGCCAAGGCGTGAGAGACATGAAATTCAAAAGGATTTGTTGAAAAAAAAGCGTGAACAAAAAAAAGAACGAATTAAGGCGAAACGTGAAGAGGTAAGGGCCAAAGTGGATAGTGTAGTGACTGCAAAATATTATGCCGTAGATTACGACACATCGTTTATTTCACGGCCGCTTGAGGCATGGATGGTACGCATGCGTTTTAATGCATCAGGTTCAATGCTTGATGCTTCTACCCGCAGAGGCGGAGTGCGGAGTGATGGACGTTTGCGGTCTGGGTATAAAAACACTCTCAGCCTTGGTGTCAATTATCGTGGTCTCTCGGCAGGCGTCGCTATCAATCCAATGAAGTTTTTTGGCAAGGGGCACAATTTTGAGGCCAACTTGAATGCTTATGCCAATCGCTATGGCATAGACATTGTTTTTCTGGATTCCAAAACCGTGTCAGGCGACACGCATATAGGAGACGACCTCGTTCATCTTGACGAGGGTGGCATGACCCTTGCTATGCTCAACGTGAATGGATATTATGCTTTCAATGGGAAGTGCTTCTCTATGCCAGCCGCATTCTCGCAGTCGTATGTGCAGCGTCATAGCGCTGGGTCTTTCCTGGCAGGTTTCTCCTATATGGGCGGAAGTGTGAAAACTACCTCGGACAAACCGGCTGGAATGCCTGACATGAGAGTGTATCTCGGACACTTTGGGGTAGGGTGTGGTTATGGCTACAATTGGGTGGCGAGCAAGCGTTTGCTCTTGCATGTGTCGGCTTTGCCAACTTTGGTCATTGTCAATCGATGCAACATGCGTGTGGATGGAATGAGGTCGGATATGGACACGCAATTTCCTGATGCCATTTTGACGGAACGCTTGGCTTTGGTTTACACGCTCAAATCCAATCATTTTATTGGATGCACGTTTGTCATGACTAATTCTCTTTTGGGGGACGACCGGGTTGACATCAATTTCAGCAAATGGCGTGCGCGTCTTTTCTGGGGAATGAGGATATGAACTATTCATGCGATTCAATTGGATTGCCCGCTTTGTTTTTGATAGAATCCATTCAAAAGTTGCTTGGTTCATGATAATATGATTGAACAGTATTTGTATGATAAAAGAAAAAGCGCGAATCATCTCGATTGGCGCTTTTCGTTCTCAATAAGTATTAATTTTTTTTAAGGTAAAAAGATTGTTTTTAGGATAATGCAAAGGTAGGCACTTTCTATAATGTAACCAAATCTTAAAACATGTTTGATAGCACATGTGTGCGAGCACACACCATGTGCAGGTGTCTTTTTGTTATATTTGTGGTGCTACAATCTTGTTTTTGCAAAGGTTTTTGTGACTCCTTTACACCTCCAAACCTTTTGTCTGCTATCGTGGTAGTGTCTGTTGCCGATTATGGCGCATTTGAGCACATCTTTCAGATGTTTTTGCAGGTTACATGGATATTCATGTGGGTTTGTTGGTAAGTGATTGTCATTGTGGAGTGGCGACAGTGCACGTGCACCCCTAATCGATGTGTCCATGAAGGAGCCGATTCTTATCACCAGCCCCCTAATGTGCCTCGGTCTAATGACCGATTTGGGTTTAATTGAAGATAGTTGTCTTTTTTTTTGCGTCTAATATGACAGCTGATGGCAAACGATTTCCATGTTGTGTAATGCTGCAGAAGTGTAGCTGCAAGATGCTCTGCGTGGTAAAGAAATCATTGTGGAAACTTGACATTTTTATAAGCATGCATATAGGACTAATGATGCTGACTAAAGTATTCTTTTTCACCACAAAGATTAGGTTTTTCTTTAAATATACTATGATGGAATGGGTCTAAAAGTCGACTAACTTTTCTTTTTGTCTGTTTTGTTCTCTCTTTTATTTTAATATGTGTTAAATAGGTTTGGTCAGTTTTGTAAATATACCTAACTTTGCACAGAATTTTTTGAGGTAATAAGTATTAACAATAAAAGAAATCATCAGTGAAAATCTATTTTGAAAAGCTTTTAATGGCTATTTGTGTATTTGCAGCAAGTACACTGAACATTGACGCTCAAGAGCAACAGCCTGCAATGGGTCAACTTGACCTGACACTTGGCAAAGCTATTGAGATAGCTCTCGCGGAGAATCCAACCATCCGTGTGGCAGACAAAGATGTGGAACTGAAGAAGGTCGCAGACAAGGAAGCTTGGCAGTCGTTATTGCCAACCCTCGATGCCAACCTTTCTTTCTCGCACAGCATCAAGGTCGCAGAGATGAAACTTGCGGGAAAGAAAATGAAGTTTGGAGAAGATGGCACATCTACTGCAACAGGCGCGCTCACTCTGAGTTTGCCTTTGTTTGCGCCAGCTGTGTATCAAAACATGAAACTGACTAAGGAAGATATTCTTCTTGCTCAAGAAAAAGCTCGAAGCAGCCGTCTTGACATGATAAACCAAGTGACGAAGGCTTATTATTCAGCACTCCTTGCTAAAGATAGCTATGGAGTTATGCAGAAAAGCTACAACACCAGCAAGGAAAATTTTGATGTGGTGAACAATAAATTCAAAGTTGGATCTGTAAGCGAGTATGACAAGATAAGTGCTGAGGTGCAGATGCGCAACATGAATTCAAGTGTGGTGAGCGCACAGACCGGACTGAACTTGGCTCTTCTCCAACTTAAAGTTCTCATGGGAGTGACGGCCAACGTGGATATCAATATCCAAGATAGTCTCAATCGTTATGAGTCAGAGCTTCTCCTTCCACAGGTTACTTCAGAAGAACTCACACTCTCCAACAACTCTGCAATGCGTCAACTTGACTATAACGCAAAGCTTCTTGAGCGCACACGCAAGATTTTGAAGACAAACTTTATGCCTACGGCCGCTCTTCAGCTTACAGGACAGTATCAGAGTGTGTCAAACAAGGATTGGAACTTGTTTAAGTACGAATACTCGCCAAGTTCCACACTTGCATTCTCTGTCAGCATACCAATTTTCCATGCTTCATCATGGACAAAACTTAAAAGCAACCGCATACAGCTCGCTCAACTTGAGGATACTCGCACAGATACTCAACGACAACTCAATATGGCTGTAGAAAGCTACAAGAGCAACATGGCAAGCTCAATAGCGCAGATAGAGAGCAATAAAGAGGCTGTGGGACAAGCTGATAAGGCCGTGTCTATCTCAAGCAAACGCTATGAGGTGGGACGAGGCACAATCCTTGAACTCAATCAAAGCGAGACGGCACGCACACAGGCCGAACTTACTTATGTGCAGTCAATCTACGACTATCTCACAAACAGGGCAGACCTCGACCTTACACTTGGTCGTGAGACATATCTCAAGTAACACCAATCATAAGTGCTTGGCTCCTCGTTATATCCATGGTGCCTTACGTGTAACTGTAAGTCAGACATGGACTGAATATTCTCGTGACGACGAACAAGAGATATGAGAAGCGCAAGCTTGACGATTCAGTAATATTACAACAAAAGTAATCGAAAATAATCAGAGAACAATGAAATATATCAAGACATTATCGCTTGCAGCTCTTGCAATGCTTGCCGCTTCTTGTGGCAACAAGAGTTCTGAAAAAGAAACGGCAACACTCCAGATGGAGAAACCACAAGTGAAAATCGCTAAGGTGTCAAGCCGGGACATTCCACAGTCTGAAACATACACAGCCACAGTGGAAAGTGACGTGAAAAACAACATTGCTCCTAACACTCCTTACCGTATAGAGAAAATCTATGTGGAGGTCGGCGACCAGGTGCATAAGGGCCAAGTGCTCGTCCAGCTCGACGCCAGCAGCCTGCGACAGCTGAAGTTGCAGCTCGAAAACCAAAAGGTGGAGTTTGCGCGCACCCAACAGCTCTATCAAGTAGGTGGCGCAAGCAAGGCTGAGTATGACAATGCCAAGATGCAGCTCGATGTGTTGTCTACACAGTATAAGCAGTTTGCCGAGAACACTCAGCTCGTGGCTCCTATCAGCGGCGTGGTGACAGCTCGCAATTATGACAATGGCGATATGTACAGCAGTGGACAGCCAGTCCTCACTATTGAACAAACAAACCCTGTAAAGCTGCTCGTCAATGTGTCTGAAAACTATTACAAGCTCATGAAGAAGGGCATGCCCGTCGACATAGCTCTTGACGCTTATGACGGTGAGGCGTTCACAGGCAAGGTGACAATCGTCTACCCATCTATAGATGTCAACACTCACACATTCCCTGTCGAAGTCACAATCAGCAATCCTGCACAGAAGGTGCGTCCAGGCATGTTTGCCCGCGCCACTATCAATTATGGATCTGCCAACCATGTGATTGTGCCAGATGAGGCAATCGTTAAGCAGGTAGGTGCAGGCGACCGTTATGTATATGTGTATAAGGGTGGCAAAGTCTCTTACAATAAAGTTGAGCTTGGACAGCACATAGGCACCTCTTATGAGATTGTCAGTGGCGTGAATCCTGGTGATGAAGTTGTAATAGCCGGACATAGCCGTCTTGCCAATGGCAAAGAGGTTGAGGTTGTGAAGTAAACCTCGCTCAGAATGAAAGTGATGGTCCTTCATCGCGGCTGGTCTGCATTCTTCATCTGTTTCGTGAGCCACATCAATGTGCCGCTCAACTGAGCAAATGTGATGAACGCTTTTCGTGATGTAAGACATTAAATAAAAGAACAACAATAAAGTTCAAGACAAATATAATATGAGTATATATGAAGGTGCGGTCAAACGACCGATTATGACCAGTCTCTGCTTTCTGGCGGTGATAATTTTTGGTCTTTTTTCGCTGATAAAGCTTCCGATAGACCTTTACCCGGATATTGACACCAATACCATCATGGTGCTCACCTACTATCAAGGTGCCAGTGCAGAGGATATCGAAAACAACGTGACACGTCCGCTTGAGAACACGCTCAACTCTGTAGAGCACCTCAAGCATGTCACCAGTAAAAGCCGTGAGGGCGTGTCTGTCATCACACTCGAGTTTGAGTATGGTTACGACATCAATGTGCTCACCAACGATGTGCGAGACAAACTCGACATGGTGTCCAACTCTTTGCCGGAAGAGGCTCAGAACCCTATCTTGTTCAAGTTCTCT
Source organism: uncultured Bacteroidaceae bacterium (assembly GCA_934293005.1). GTDB lineage: Bacteria > Bacteroidota > Bacteroidia > Bacteroidales > Bacteroidaceae > Minthosoma. The sequence continues at coordinate 12,175 of CAKQYA010000036.1, read as the reverse complement.
ACCGACATGATTCCTATTCTCATCCTCTCTGTTGAGGCTCAGGAGTCGCAGAAAGCTCTTTACAAGATTCTTGACGATAATGTGGCCAATCCTCTTGCGCGTGTTGACGGTGTAGGTACGGTTAGTATCTCTGGTGCCCCAAAACGTGAGATCAATGTCTACATGAATCCTCAGAAGATGGAGGCATACAATCTCAGTCCTGCTCAAGTAGCTTCAGCCATCTCTGCAGAGAACAAGAACACAACCAATGGTACCATTGATATAGGTTCGATGACTTACACCGTTCGTGTAGAGGGCGAATTCAATGACCCGCAGCAAATGAAAGATGTCATCGTGGGCACGCATAACGGTGTCAACGTTTATCTGCGCGATGTGGCTCGCATAGAAGATAACGTTGAGGAGCGTGCACAACGCACATTCACCAACGATGTGCAAGGTGCGATGATCATCATTCAAAAACAAAGTGGTGCCAACTCTGTGGAAATCTCTGACAAGGTTATGTCAATGATTCCACAGCTGCAGTCGAACCTTCCTTCCGACGTGAAGCTTGGCATCATTGTCAATACATCTGACAACATCAAGAACACCATTGGCTCTCTTGAAGAGACTATTGCTTACGCAATGCTTTTCGTTGCGCTTGTAGTGTTCATCTTCCTTGGACGTTGGCGTGCTACGATGATTATTGTCATCACTATCCCAATGTCGCTTATCGCCTCGTTCATCTATCTGTATGCCACGGGCGGTTCTTTCAACATGATATCTCTCTCATGTCTCTCTATCGCCATCGGTAACGTTGTCGATGATGCCATAGTTGTGCTTGAGAATGTGACAACGCATATAGAGCGTGGCTCTAGTCCGAAACAGGCGGCTATCCATGCAACCAACGAGGTGGCAATCTCTGTTATAGCTTCAACGCTCACGATGATAGCAGTGTTCTTCCCATTGACTATGGTGTCGGGCGTGTCGGGTGTGCTCTTCAAGCAGCTTGGTTGGATGATGTGTGTGATCATGACTGTATCTACCACAAGTGCCTTGTCGTTCACTCCTATGCTTTGTTCGCTCCTCCTTCGTTTGCAGAAGAAGCAAAGCAAGATGTTTAAGGTGCTTTATGGCCCTGTGGGCAAGTCGCTTGATAAGCTCGACTCTTGGTATGAGAAACGCATCAACTGGGCTGTGCGCCATCGTTGGACAGTCATATCAGGTTGCATAGTGCTTTTCTTGGCAAGCATCGGCTTGGCTGCTGTATGCGGAATCAAGAGCGAGTTCTTCCCTGCCAACGACTCGGGTCGTGTGGGAGTCACAGTGCAGTTGCCAGTGGGCACGCGTGTGGAGAAAGCTGAGGCTATGGCTAAGAAGCTTGTCAGGATATGGCAGGACCGTTATGGAGACGACATGCAATCATGCAACTTCACAGTAGGTCAGGCTGGCGACGACAACACCTTCGCTTCTCTTCAGGACAATGGCACCAACATCATTTCGTACAATATCATGATGGTTCCATCCAACCAGCGTGATAAAGGTCTTGCTACCATTTGTGATGAGATGCGTGCTGACCTGAAGCAGATACCAGAACTCGACAAGTATCAGGTAAACCTTGGCGGTAGCTCAAGCAGCAGCATGGGTGGACAGTCTACAGCATCGTTCGAGATTTATGGTTATGACCTCAATGCCACTTATGATGTTGCAAAGCAACTGTCAAACAAGTTTAAAGAAAGCCCAATCATCAGCCAGGTCAACATTTCGCGTTCAGACTATACGCCAGAGCTTGTTATAGATTTTGACCGTGATAAACTTGCTCGTCAGGGCATAGGACTTTCTGCAGCATCCACTGCCGTGCGCTCGCTCATCAATGGCTCGCTCATGAGTTATTACCGTGAGGATGGTGAGGAGTACGACATCAAGGTGCGCTACGAACCGACAGCACGTGTGTCTACTGATGATATCCTTAACATGGTCATTCCAAACTCTCAAGGTCAGAATGTGCGTGTGCGCGACATTGCCACAGTGAAAGAAAGTTCACTTCCGCCAACTATTGAGCGTAAGGACCGCCAGCGTATTGTGATCGTATCAGCAATCATAGCCGATGGACATGCGCTTTCAGAAGGTGTCGAACTCGGCAACGCATTAGTGAAGAAAATGGATGTGCCACAGGGCGTCACAGTGCAGGTGGCTGGATCATACGAAGACCAGCAAGATTCCAACCGTGACCTCGGCACTCTTGGCTTGCTCATCATCATCCTTGTCTTCATTGTGATGGCAGCACAGTTTGAGTCGCTCACATATCCATTCATCATCATGCTCTCTGTGCCATTTGCCTTCTCGGGCATTATCATCTCACTGGTGACAACAGGCACAACTATGAATGTGATGTCAATTCTTGGTGGAATCATGCTTATCGGTATTGTGGTGAAAAATGGTATTGTGCTCATCGACTACACCCAATTGCTTCGCGAGCGTGGCATCGGACTTGTCAATTCTGCAGTCATGGCAGCTCGTTCTCGTCTGCGCCCAATCCTCATGACAACGCTCACTACCATCCTTGGTATGGTGCCAATGGCAGTCAGCCATGGTGTTGGTGCAGAGATGTGGCGCCCACTGGGTATCGCAGTCATCGGAGGTCTTACAGTGTCTACTATCCTCACCCTTATCTATGTTCCGTCAATGTTCTGCATATTCGGTGGCGTCGGCATCAAACGTCAGCGTCGTATATTGAGAGAACAGCGTGAGCTCGATGCTTACTGGAAGGAACACAAAGATGAGGAGCAACTCACAAAGGCTGAAACAAAGAAAAAATAATAATCAATGAAGTTGTGTGCTGCGTGCTATGAACTCTGGGGCATGCGTTTAATACGAATCGTGCTATCACGCAGTTTGCCAAGTCTCATAATATGCAGTACACAACATTCATAGCTCATACCAAATAAACATGAAGTCAGTATTTATCTCATACGACCAGGCGCAGCAAGAAAATGTCATAGATGCACTCAATGATTCAAATGTGCGTGGCTATACCTTCTTCCCGCAGACTGGTGGACGTGGCTCAAAAACAGGCGAACCGCATCTTGGCTCGCATGCCTGGCCATCAATGAACAGTTCTATCATTGCCATCGTCGAAGACGAAAGAGTGCAGTCCCTTCTTGCTCGTCTTAAGAAAATAGATGATGACAATCAGATGCTTGGCCTGCGTGCCTTCGTCTGGAACGTTGAACAATGTATATGATGCAGCTTGGGCACGGATAAGTGTGGTGAGCATGTGCTAAAAATATTTTTTAACCCAAATCGGTCATTAGATTTGAAAAGAAGCAATAATGTCTGGATAATTTCCCTGTTTCGGTCTAATGACCGATTGGTGTTTAACATCCTGCTTGCTTTACACGATATGTCATTGGTGCTCAGAATATGAATATTCTCCGTAATGTCTATGCCGGCATTGCGGAGATTTTTTTTTAACCTTTTAAGAACCTGGGCAACAAAAAGTTGCCCAGCATCTTGCCATGTCGAAGAATTCCGTTTATAAAAACACATTCCACGCCCCATGAGTGGCACTTCCCTCTATGTCACTCCTCGTTGCAAAGGATCTTGCCATCATCACTCATGCCCTCCGCGCTGATGTACATCTCACGGCAAGTGGAATTGTTGTAAAACTCGACCTTTGCCTTTCCGCTGGCATCTGTACGCACATCAGGAGCCCAGTATATCGTGCGGCGGTAGTCGGCCATAGGAGGCACTACGCTGTAGTCTTCCATCTGGAATGCTGACGGCTTGTTGAAGCCCTGGAAGTAGGTGCGGCGCAAGCCCTTCTGGCTCTCCGTGGTGAACCGCTTGTGGGTATACAGATACACGCGCACTGCCTGGTGCACTTCCTTCGGACTGTAAGGGACGACATACAGGCTCTTTATCTCCTCCATCCATATCGGGAAGAAACTATCCAGCAGAGTGCCGTTATTACTTGTCACGCCTGCAGGAATCTCGTCTGACACCATCTCTGCATAATTAATTTGTGTACCAAGCACTTTACCTATTTTCGACAAAGTCGATAAGCCTGTATCCAAGACACATTGCGTGTCGCCATTGTCCACAATCCACTTTATGGGCCTGCCGCCATAGGAGAAGTGCTCATTGGCATGAAGCTCCACATTTTTCCCTTCCGTCTCCTGCCTGCTTGACAACACACTTCTTGAAGAAGCCTGAAACATGGAGTTCCTCATGAAGAGAAACTCAAAGATGGTGGACGTGGGCAGACCGCGGTCAAGGATGTCCTCACGCTCCCTGTCTATGTCGTAATAAAGCGTGGCGTGCTCCCTGCCCCACGACTCGTTCTTGTATTTCCAGTCGTCGTTGGTGAAATAGCGGCGGCGGGCCTTCACCGTGACATTCTTGAGGACATGGTTCTTCTTCGTAATGGGAATGAACTCTTCCTCTTCCGCGCCAGACTCTCCAACATCGGCATGGAGCACAAACAGGTTGGGAGCAAGGGGATGAAGTATGCTGGTGGCTGAGCGGCTAACATACTGGGGCAAGGGCGATATCTGGCGGTCTATGCCGACATAGTAGGTCTTGCGCTTGTCGTTCAGCCGGGTGTATATCTGCATCTTCCACTCACCGTCGACAAATGGCATCTCGAAGGCATAGCGCCCGAGGCTGTCGGTCACTGTGGAGCCGGTCAGGCTCTCTCCGCTCTCGTTGTAGAGGAAGGCCTCCATGGCGACATGGCTGGCCGGGTTATGCTTGCGGTACACGTTGAGCTTGCCGAACACGTAGAACTTGTCCTCTACTGGCTGAGGGTTTGCCATGGGCTTCACGCCGGCCATCTCCTCCCAGTCGTAGCGCCGCCATGCCTGGGTGAGCATGAGCAGGTCGGCCGACTCGCGGTGGGCCTTGTCGTCCGACTCGAAATAGTAGTCAACATTGCTTATGTAGCCGCGCACGTCGGAGGACAGCAGAAGCCAGGTGCGAATGTTGCCCTGCTTGCCGTTGGTCATCGAGCCGGCGTCTATGGCCGACAGGGATATGGTGGAGTAGGGGAGGCTCTGCACATCGAGGATCACCTTGCCGCAAGGCCTGAGGCGAGTGGCTGCGGAACTGACGAGGACGCGGTCATCTGACGAGGAGCGGGGGCAGATGAAGAACCTGCGCTCGGCGAGGATGCGGCCGAGGCTGTCAAACACCGTAAACTGGCTCACGCCTGGATGCTGGCGAGAGCGGTCAAGCTCTATCTCAACCAGGGGAAGGGCCTCCATCGTGTCGCAGTAGAGGATGTTGCCCTCATGCATCAGCACGCACCCAAGAGGGCTGCCGACGAGGCTGTCGCTGCACTGAACGCTGACAAGCATATCGTCGCTCACGGCATCGAGGGTGAGCACGCACCCCTCCTTCTCCGCAGGAGGAAGGGGAAAAATCTGCACTGAGCGTGACTCGCCGCTTTTCCTGTTGCGCATCTGCATTGAGAGTGGGCTGCCGTCGGGGGTGACCTCGAACACGCCACGTCCAAGGCTGTCGGTATTGACGAGGGCGAGGACATCGCCATTGCCATTCACGACAAAGCCTTCCGACTGGTATGGATAGCCGTTGTCGTCGGCTGCCATCAGCGCCACGCGGCTCTTCTTGCCCTCAACGAGCTTGCCGCCTTCGGGAAAGAACTGCACACTGATGGTCTTCAGCATCTCCGAGCTGGACAGACCCTCGTCCATTGCCTTGGCATGGAGCGAGTCGCTGCGGTCGCGGTTGTTGGGGTCACGGTGCTTGTACAGGCGCGGCCTGATGGACAGGTCGCTGTAGTTGCCTTCCTCCGAGGGCTTCTTGAAGACGGGGATGACGCGTGAGTAACACGCGAGAGGGCCCCAGCTGGTCATGTACCTCGTGTAGGCGCGTATCTCATAAAAACCTGACCCCAACAGGGAGTCGAGCTTCAGGTCACCGCGAGACTGGCCGAGGCTGTCCACAGGCCATTTCGTCGTCTTTATAACATCGCCTGACATGTTGATGAGCTCAACGTACAGCACCTTGCTCAGGTCGCTCGGAGAGCTACGGTCTGTGCGGACAAGGTAAGCCTTGAACCACACTGTCTCGTTCTCAAAGTAGCCTGTGTTGTCCAAGTGAAGGTATACCTTCTCCTGAGGTATGGCGCGGTTGAAATGCATAGCCTCGCGGAGATACGACATTATCGGCGCTTCATTTCCTATCTGTTGCGCACATATTGAGGATACTGATAAAAATAGCAATGCCACTAATAACAATGTTCTTTTATTTACTCCAAGCATAAGCCTCCATCAATTTTTAAATTGATATAACGTTATTCTACAAACAATATACCCCAGTTCGGGATAAGAAATAGTAATAAAAAATTGGTAATCGCACAAACATTTTGTACCTTTATAGGTGAATTATAATAAGTTGCAAATATATTTGATATGACTACCGATTACAAAGTTACAGGATTTTTTGTATTATAGACGAGTTTTGCAAACATTTTGATGCTGAAAATGCAGGAAATTTGCTGGAAGACAATAGCGGAGTGAAGCGCAGACGGCGTGCAGCATCGTTGTCAGACAGTGAAATAATGACTATCCTGTTGTATTTCCATTTCGGTACATTCCGCAATTTCAAGCACTACTACCTGTTCTTCATTAAGGGTACGATGAAGTCTTATTTTCCGAAAGACGTGTCGTACAACCGCTTTGTGGAGTTGGAAAGCCGCGTGTTCTTCCAGCTCATGTTCTTCCTTAATCTGGGAGCTATGCCAATAAGGTATTCAAGGGAATTGCCACTGACGGAAAAGGAACAATGGGTTGGTGCCATGGCTTTAAGCTCCACCTTGCGTGCAATGACAGAGGCGAGATAATAGCGTTTGTACTTACTGGTGCAATTATGAAAGGGCATACCCACAAGCAGGCATGCCCCTCAAAGAAATGTCATTTCACAATTTTCCTCATCAGGTCAATCATCTCCGATTGGTTTTTTGTAGAGAGTACACATGTTCCTTCAGGGTCAAACACTTTAAAATAACACCCCACATCACCATAATTATAGTCAGGATAGAATATCTGTTCATAGCGCGACCTCAGTCCGCCATACATTTCACAAAGTCTTCCATTAACAGAATCAGCCCATTTTTCCACACCTGAAGACACCACATTCACATCCACACACGCAATGATATATTTATCTTTGTTCATACCACAAGACAAAGAGTCAAAAACATCAAGCACCTTACCGTTTCCATCCGCACTACCATTATAGGCTACCATGAAGAGATACTTGCCTTTATGATCTTTGAAAAACCTTGCTTTGATATCATCATATGCATTTCCTTCATATTCATCAAAATGTACATGAGGCATTTTCCTTATGCTATCCACATATAGCAGCCTCCTTCTTTTCACCTCCCAATAATAATTTCTCAGGTTCTCATCTTTTATCTTTAAAGCATCCTTATCGGCTTCATCAGAAGAATACATCGCATCAGAAACCACTGCGTCATGGAAATTTTTCACATCCCAACAAAGTTCCGATGCTTCCACACCGCTGGCATACATATTTAGGAAAGAATAAAATTTCGGATACAGAGTCATTTTCCCAGAAGTACACAGTTTCTGCTGTAGAAATGATTCTTCCGGACACACATCTATTCCTGTTATCTTATATTTCAACGATTTATTCTTAAGAATATCACTGCCAGCAGTCTCTAAATCTTTTCTAACCTGTCGCCTCACATACAGGTTTATACTTGACCTATACCTAATATATTCTATCAGATTATGCATACACAGCCACTCTTTTGCCGCTTCTGAGCATTCCAACTCTTGTATTTTTCTTTCAATATCCCAATATTTGCTATTCGCCTGATTGGACACATCCTTGCCTGACGATATTATAGCACGCATATTGTTATGCGAATTGTCATAATCAACGACACACTTATATTCAGGCACATTTATTTCATAATTGACAGAAGCAAGAGTACCCTTAAAGGCCATAGGTTTGAAGGAGCCACCCATATTTCCTGCATCTGCAAGCATTGACAGTTTTCCGCCTGGCATAACCACTATAGGCATGAGTGACGAATTGCCTATCTGCGCATATACAGTAAGAGGGTAACATGTATGTATACGTACAGCTGCAGTACCATCTTCTGATATGTCCGAGCTCCACGTATGTCGTCCAAGACAATAATCCACAGGTGAATATGAGATATTGAATGAGCGCCCCATATCTTGTGTATAATTCAGCACTTTCAATTCCACCACCGTTGTATCATTACTGAATTTAGACGATGGAAGGGTATCAAGTACAGCATTCGTCACATTTTCCCATTCTAAAGGCACACATGCATGCAGACAATCTTTCTCTGGACGGATATTGCACAATTTCCAACCATAATCCCTGTCTGTTTCTGCAAAATGAATCGTCTTCACATCACTTGGCACAGAAGGGAAAGTCATCTCCACATGCATTCTGCCACTGTTAGGCATAGTGAAAGGCTTATCCAATTTTATATTTTTTACCTTAGATATAGGATAGCGCTTGCCATCTGCGCTCAGATAAGCCTCTGACGACAACTGAAACACATCACCACTATCTCCTACAACATCAGCCTGAATTATGGTACTACCAGATGTGAACACAACCTCCTCTATCTTGAAATTTTCAGTATTCGAGTATCCTGTATAAGGGGAGCACCACCTGAGCTTCTGGGCAGCCATTGACATTGCCATAAGGAGCATGCATATGATGATATAAAATTTTGTTCTCATTTTTTTTACAGTTCTAATTCCACAAACTCCTGCTTATACCTTATCACAAAGAAAAACCTTCGCTACACAAAAGTCGCGGAAATCATTTTTTTACTATTAATATTTATCTATAAGGCAGCGCATACACATATACAGCGATGTCCTCATTCCACATATCCTTGCGGCAAAAGGAAAGGATAACAAGCACACAGACAACCCAGCCAGCAAAAGATGGCACCTGGGCAAGTACAACGCATCCATATACAGACGCACTGGAGGAAGAAAGCATGCCATGCACATCATGGATATGCCCACATACGGAATGGTTAGGATTTGCGGTTTCGTTGACATAGATTGTATTTCGCATTAAAAACAAGACCTCTCATAGTCATATTTGACATGACATATTCTGGAATGTCTTAAAAGTTTATTTTATTGCTGCAAAGATAATCCAATTTTATCACAAACACTTTCTCGCATGTTACATACTCTTCTCCTTATGTCACATTTATGCCGGTCAGACCAACTGTGTGGAGGACGGTACCAGCTTGCAGAGTGTGGAGGCCATCTTGCGATTCATGAGCAAGGAAGGAATTATTTGCTATAAGAACAAAAGTGCCGGCTATGAATCGATGGCGCTCAATGAAAATGACCTCTTCAATGTGATAGCCAGAAAGGCTGGCATTTTCTATCACTTGAAGAATACTGGCATGTCGGTGAGCGAGGGAGAGGTGCTGGCACGCATACTCAACCCGTATGATAGCAGCGTGTTGGAAGAGGTTAAGGCACCAGTAAGTGGCGAGATTTTCTTTGCGCACAACAAACCGATGGTTTTGGAGCATGCCATCCTCTACCGCATCATCAGGGAAGATGTGGGTTAAGGATGAGTCCTTCCTGGCCCACGCCATAGGTTTGTGTGCCGCGCATCCAACACAGTAATCACTATACGAGTGGACTGCTATGTGAATTGGCAGAACCTTGTCAATCATTGATTTTGCATGCAAAACGAACCGAATGTGTTTTACGCCATCTCTCTCTTGCTTGTCTTGAGCCCAAGTCGGTCATTAGAAAATATGGTTTAATTCTTGCCACCGTTTGGGCCAAAGTCTTTCCATCCTATGCGCGTATAATAACAAAGGTCATGGAAACAATGATTTATTCGTCAAAAAAAGAGGGTAAGGATACTTGGCAAAGTATCCTAAGATACTTTTTATGGATGTTACATTGGCTTGAAAAACCAAATCAAAAGTGTTGCTGAAACGCTTCACATGATCGTTTCTGGAGATACATATAAAACTTTGACTTTAACTGGATTGTTTTGCTGAGCTATGCTAAAGGCACAATATTCATTGAGTAAATCATTGTTTCTGCCTAATGCGATTATGGTTAAAATGTGTACCTTTGTTTATAGTTTGAGGTTATATTTAGCGAAAACAAAAGTAACCAAAAGGGCTGATACATCGTGAGAAGTGTCAGCCCTAATTTATTTTGTTTGAAAAAGTTTTACCGGACAGCAATAAAAACTTTTAGCGGACAGTAATAGTTTTTAATAAAAAAGTTGTATATTATCCAAAAAAGTCTGTATCTTTGTGTCGGATTTTCCTGTTAGCAAACCCGCAACGTCGCTTGCTGAGTGGAAACCTTAATAACAATATAACCAATTGAGGAACTAAACATTCTGTTAGCGCATATAAGGTTTGTAAAGAGATATTCCATAGATTATGAACAACGAATCTAAGAAGCATACGCCAGCATTGCCTAATGCTGACACCCGACGAGGCGGTAACAATCCCTCCAGTGCTGGACTTATCTCCTGCACCTCCCCCGAAGTTCAAAGCAATTATGCAGAGAATTCCCATACAGGGGTGTCCTCGGATTGTGTCCATAAAGAGAAGAAGCAGTGGTTCGTATTGCGTGCTACTTATGGAAGAACAGAGAAAGCTCTTGGGGTTCTTCAAACTGCAAACGTTGAGACATATTTGCCGATGCATTATGTCATAAAAGAGATAAAAGGGAAGCGGAAGTTCGTGCATGAGCCTTTGCTTCCCAATATTATTTTTGCGCGAATGACTCGGCAGAAGTCTCATGAGTTCGTGAAAGAGCCTGCCATTACTGCCAAATGGCTCAAATACTATACCGACAAAACAAAGCCTGTGGAGAAAGATACTGGCAAGAATCCTCCCGTCACCATTCCCGACAACGAAATGCTTAACTTCATCAAACTGACAAGCGTGAACAGCGAACACATCATGGTGTTGCCGCCAGAACGCTGCCATTTCAAAAGCGGCGACTTGGTGAGAGTTATTGAAGGGGCGTTCACTGGAGTCATCGGACGTGTGGGCAGAGCTGCAGGACAACAGCGTGTAATTGTGGTTCTTGAAGGTGTTTGCAATGTGGCGACGGCTTACATACCGAACGACTTTATACAGATTATTGAAACTTTTTGAAATAACAGAAACCAATAATGCAATATACAGAATTTATACATCCTGAAGATGCTGCAGCTTTGAATGCATTGAAAGCCATTCCCATGCTTTCGACCATTGTCAAGAAAGTAATGGATGTTGGAGCAGAACAGTTACAGACGGGACTGAACATGGCTTCAAAGGTGAAGTTGTCACCAACACAGTTGCCACGACTCTACAATATTCTTCCTCCCATTTGCGAGCGATTGGAAATTAAAGAGCCTGAGTTTTACTTGGAAATGAATCCATCGCCCAATGCCTATGCTTTTGGCGACACACAGACTGCTATCACCATCACATCTGCTTTGGTAGACATGATGTCGGAAGATGAACTCATTGGCGTGGTGGCTCATGAATGTGGACACATCGCTTGTCGTCATATGCTCTATCATACATTGGCACAGATTATAGCCAATGCTTCTGGTATGTTTGAGACATTGGCAAAACTCGCTGTGCCCATCCACTATGCCTTGATGTATTGGCAACGCAAGAGTGAATTGAGCTGCGACCGTGCAGCGGCTTATATTGTTGGTCCAAAGGCTACGGCATCGATGTTTGCACGCTTGGCTGGCGGTCCGAAGTCAATCACTTCAGAGCTCAACCTTGAAGAACTTGCTGAGCAAGCCGACCTCTATGATGCTTTCTGCAAGAATGGTTTGTGGAACAAAACATTGCAGACCTATGCCGTGATGGATCAAGACCATCCATTTACATCTGTCCGTGTCAGAGAGATGTTGAAATGGGTAGAGAGCGAGGATTATCAGAACATGATCAAGAAAAATCCCGTATGCCCTCATTGCCATAAGGCGATAGACGCTTCATGGAAGTTTTGTCAACATTGCGGACATAAATTGTAAACAAAGAAAAAACTTTTATTTATGAATATAGCTCCATTTTTAGCCAAAGCTTGTCAAGAACTTGACAAGGCCATGCAAGGAACTCTGGATGGAACCAAGATTGCATGCATCAGCGAGACCA
>CAKQYA010000035.1 GCA_934293005.1 uncultured Bacteroidaceae bacterium | reverse complement strand
AGAGCATCAAATTGCTCCATAATAGAAAAAATTCCCCCAAAAGGAGTGAGTTTCTCAGATTTTATTTGTATTTTTGCTATGTCATTCAGGATTTTGTTTGTTTTTTTTTGCAACACTAAGATAAGTGAAATTTCTGACATGACAAAACCTTGAGCAACTTTTTGTTGCTCAGGTGCTTATAAAAAACATTAAATTATAGTGTTGCGGAAATAAGGTTCATCAACAAAGATAGATAAAATAAATGAAACCCAACATGCTCACGATATTATTTGAAGAATAACCGTTCACAATTGATGATTATCCGTTGTCTTCGCAAATGTTGATGAATTATCATTTCTATGTAATGAATTATCATCTGTTTAATTACATATTATTATATAATTTTGCAACAAAACATGTATAACAATAACAATAAATGACAACTTATGAATTTTATACAATTTTCGTGTTTGGCCTTACACAAATTGACTCCTAAAAACAATTGGGCTTTAGCAACCATAGGCATCATCACTTTACTATCTAACGTTTCGGTCAAAGCTGTGACAACCGACTCATTGCGTCAAGAAGTAACGCTTGATGGGAATGCAAGCGCCAAGCGGTTTGACGGCATTGGAGTGGTTAATGGCGGCGGAGCAACTTCTGTGCTTCTAAAAGACTACCCTGAAAAACAACGCAATCAGATTCTCGATTTGGTATACAAGCCTCTGTTCGGAGCCTCTGTAAGCGCACTGCTTGTGGAAATACCTGGCGATGGCAACTCCACACAAGGCTCCATGCCAAGCCATGAACGCAAACGTGGCGAAGTGAATTATCATCGCGGATACACTTGGTGGATACTGACAGAAGCTAAAAAAAGAAATCCCATGCTGACGCTTGACGCCACAGCATGGAGTGCGCCAGGATGGATTGGCAACGGCACTTTCTTTTCACAAGATGCAGCCGATTATTATGTGAATTGGCTTAAAGGACTGAGAGATGTCTATGGCTTGCAACTTGATGCCATAGGGTGCCGTAATGAGAAAGGAGTAAACTATGATTTCGCAAAAACGCTACGCAAATCTTTAAATGCACATGGATTCAGTCATGTAAAATTGCATGCCTTCGACAATTGGCCTGGGAATAAATTAGATTTTGTAGACGACATGGCTAAAGACAAAGAGCTTCAAGATGCAATAGATGTAATCAGCGCACATATACTATATGAAGGAGGCGAGGCCTCACATGAAACACAACGTATGGCTGAAGAAATGGGCAAGCCTATCTGGAATTCAGAGGATCATGTGTACAAGAAAGACTTTGACTGCTTAATCAGCCTTGTACAATGTTTCAACCACAACTATATACGCAGCGGCGCAACAAAAGTGGTCAACTGGTATGATATAGCAGGCATATACCCCATGGAGCCTTACGCACAAGACCCTCCTGTCATTCATGCCTTTGAACCGTGGAGCGGACATTACAATGTAAGGAAAGCATTATGGGGATATGCTCATTACGGGCAATTCACACAAACAGGATGGAACTATCTTCAAGGAGGCTGCATTCAACTTGAAGGCGGTGGTTCTATGGTGACATTGGTATCGCCCGATAGAAAGGATTATTCCATCATTATAGAGACCAAAGGCGCAAAAGAGACTAAGAAAGTTACAATTTCCTTAAAAGGAGGCATGCCAGAGAAGAGCCTTTGTGTATGGCAAAGTGACAGTTCGGCTCAATTCGTTCGCCAAGAAGACATTAAGCCTGAAAAGCAGAGCATAAATTTAACACTGAAGCCAAACACTGTTTATTCGCTTTCTACCACTCGTGGGCAACAAAAAGGGACATTCTCGAACATACCGCAATCTAAAGCATTCCCTTTTCCTTATTGTGAAAACTTTGAAGAATATGGCAATCCTAAAGAAAGAGGATATCTCCCTCGATATACTGCCGATATAAGCGGCGCATTCGAAATAACGGACAGACCTGATGGAAAAGGAAAGTGCATGCAACAAAAGGTTGAAATTCCAGCAATATCTTGGGCACCCGATTGGAACCCTTATACCATATATGGCGATTCCGCATGGAAAGACTATGAGGTATCGGCTGACATCAAACTTAATTCTGGCGATGCCGCAGCCGTGATGGGACGCATATGTGACGTGGGATCAGGGTATGGCATCATACCTAAAGGTTATTACCTGCAGATTAACGACAAGGGAGAATGCAAGCTTGTCGTGGTTAGGGGCAAGATAGACAAGAAAAAACTTGTTGGCGACATGGAACAACAAGCTTACATCATGGCTTATGGAGATAATTCTGTTGGCGGAGAAAAAACATTGGCTACAGTACAACTAAAAAGGTTTTCATTAAAGAAATGGTATAACCTGAGATTGCGATTTGAAGGAAATAATATAAAGGCATATGTTGACGACAAACAAATAGCGACGTTGCAAGATGAACATTACAATCATGGCATGGCTGGATTGATGGCGCTGCAATTCAAAGATAAAACAAGCACTCCTTTCTATGATAATATAAAAGTTTCTCCTATAAAGTGATTTCAGACTCACTTGACACTGCTGAACAAATAAATACTCTGATAGTCCCCAATCGGTCATTAGACCGAAACAGAGAAATCATTAGGACATTATTGCTTCTTTTCAACTCTTGTCAGCATTTCTTTCGGCATCTTGCTTCCATTCGCATTTCGACATAGTCCGCTATGCCTTCAATGCAGGCTGTCGCAACCTGCTCAAAACAAACACTAACAAGATTTGAAATCTAATGACCGATTTGGGATAATGCAATTCACAATGACCAAACGACACAAGATGACACATGTCACCAAGCATAAACATGAAGCCCCAACTCTCATAAAGTTGGGGCTTCGTATTTGTTAAAGCATAAAGAAACAAAGTTATTCCTTATCAACCATAAAGAGTTTTATTGAATCAATACACAGTAAAGTAATATATAGTACATCGAAAGTATCAGATATCACTTCGACAAATACCTTACTTTTTAAAAATCATAAGAACATTTTATCATCTCACCTTTAAGAGGTCACCTACAATTGGCACATAAGAATCATCCTTATAGTTGAGTTTGTAAAGACTCTCTATACGCATGCCATATTCCTGGCTGATAGAATAAAGCGACTCACCTGGTTTTATCTTATGCCAATATTTCTTGTATTTCGACTCTGCCCTCTTCGCTTTCTTCTGCAGGAAAATGTTTGTGCCAGGCACAAGAGCCATGTCTTTGCTTGCCTCATTATATTTCAGCAAACGGCGTCGTGAGACTTTCAATTCCTTAGAAAGCGACTCCCATGTGTCGCCAACACGCACAACAACACATCGTTTGCCATTAACCAAAACGACATCATGCTTCACAACGGCCACAACAGGAAGATTAACCTTATTATGCCCCTTGCGGCGTTTTCCAAATCTATCCTCATCAAGATATTGCAGTTCATACGTCTCGATTATTCCTATCAAACGCTCAGCATAAGTGGGAAGCGTAGCATAGCCACATGCTTTAAGTCCCCTCGCCCATGCTTTGTAATCCAAAGCATCGAGGGAAAAAAGCCTTTGGTAACGGCTCTGCTTCAAAAACAAAGAATGGTCCTCAAAACTTTCAGCTACATTTCTGTATTTGCGAAACTTCTCATTACGCCTGTCATCATCACGGAGCACATAACCTCCCTTCCAATTGCCACTCACCTTAATGCCAAAATGATTATTTGCGTTAACAGCCAAGTAGCTTCTACCAGCACCGCTTTCAAGCAAAGCCTGAGCCATGGTGATACTTGCAGGTATACGATGCTTACGCATCTGGTCAACAGCCATACTGCTATAATTGTCAATGTAGCTTTGATATACAGAATTTTTCTGTGCATGAACATCATGCGCAAGCACCATACATGCAATCAAGAGAAGGTAACGGATATGAAGTTTCATTTATATATAAAAGAAGTATAGAGATATGAAAGAGAATGAAGCATACGTCTGACCATAAGAAACACATGCTATAAAATGGAAAGGGAAAGAATATGCAGGCGGTCTCCTATCTGCAACAGAAAACCGCCTGCTTTCTCAAAAACGCATCAGCATGCCACCTGATACCACACATCATTATGCCTGGATTGAGCCTGAAATAAGTATGAGCACAAGAAGGCCGAGGATGGCGTAAAGCTCAGGGAACACGGCAAGAACCATTGTCGTACCGAAAGCATTGTGACCTCCGCCAATAGCAGAGATGCCATTAGCGCAAACCTTTGCCTGACGTATAGCTGAGAAAAGAGCCACAGCACCAAGAGCGAGGCCAGCGCCAAGCACTGCACATGCTGCAAACATGCTGATGTTCTCTGTCACAAGCGGATTGAGGATGAAGAATCCAACGAATCCATAAAGACCCTGTGATGAAGGGAGAGCTGCAAGACCGATATAAGAACCGCTTGCGCTTGGATTTTTCTTGAATGCGCCAATGGCTGCGTTACCGCAAATTGTCACGCCATAAGCAGAACCGATACCAGAGAGACCTACTGCGAGGGCAACTCCGATGTAAGCTAAAAGTACTGGAGACATAATTGTTTGATAAATTTGATTTGTGGCCACACTTCTGTCACCCATGAGAAGGGCTCAACACGACATAGAAGGAGCCTGGTTAAAAAATAATTATATAATAACTAATCCAGACATCAGACTTATGCAAGCCTAAAGCATCTGATAGTAAATATCAATTTTTTGCAGCCTTGCACGAAGCGAATGGTTTGTACTCATTGCCGTTGCCTTCAAATTCGGCGTTCTTGAAATATTCAACGAAAGTGAGTCGCATTGGATGCACAAACGATGAAATCATACATAGCGCAAAATTGATGCCATGACCAAAAAGAAGGATAATAAGCATCACTATCTCATGCACCACAGGAATCTGCGGACTCATGTCCATGGCCAACGTATTGAACACACCGCCAAGCACGCCACCTGTCAGACCAAGGGCAAACAGGCGAATGTACGACAGGAGGTCACCAAGCAAACCTGTGGCATTTCCATAAGTGGCCCACAAACCTGCTCCAATGTTACTTCCAAGACCAAGAACCTTGCTTACAGCCTTTGGCTTTTTATAAGCACTTGGATTGTTGAGGAAGTATATGCCAAATATCGACACGCACATGAGAGCATAGAGGACATACTTAACGCCAGAGGCAATCACAGCTCCAAAAAGTGGGAAGCCATATAGAACTGTAGCGCTCAAGAGGAGAACCACCCATGAAAACTTACCCACGCCATATATAAAGCCATAGTTTTTCACAGCTTTGCATCCAGCCATAGTCATGCCAAGAAGCACTTGGATGAGTCCTATGATGACAGAGATGACCATCATTGGTGAATAGCCAAAGAAACTGTCTTTCATCGAGTCATTGATAAAATATGGCTGGAGCGGCTTCATAAATTCCCAGTCGACAGTGGCAAGGTTGATTCCAAAGAACGATCCTGTGACAAAGCCACAAACCATTGTCATGCCTCCGAGCAAAACCCCAAGCTTTCCAAATGACGCCACTTCTGGCTTCATCTTAATGACAGCAAGACTGACAGCTGCTATTATCATGCCATAACCAAGGTCGCCCATGCACAATCCAAAGAAAAGCATGAAGAAAGGTGCAAAGAACGGAAGAGGGTCTATGTCGTGATAGTTTGGCAAAGAATACATGCGCAAGATAGGCTCAAAGAGCGTGGCAAACTTATTATTTTCTATCTTGATCGGCACGTCATCGTCAAACTCCGGGTCACTCACCTCATAGAAGAAATGATTCTTATCAAGATAACAAATCAAATCTTGAGCGTTTTCAGCCAATGTCCATCCGACAAGAAGCTTGACTGCGCCGCCTGCCATATCCTCATGACTGAGATGAACCTTTGACAACTGTATGTCGTCATCCGTTGAAGCAAGAGCATTATCCACACATTGGCGCTGCTCCGATGCTATAGCAAACAGTTCAGCGTGTATAGCATGCAGCCTATCGCCCTTTTCTTTGCTTAAAACTATGTATGAAGAGAGCGAACGGTCGGGAAGAAAGAGACGCTCAGCTGTGATGTCTGGCATCTCATTGCCACTTGCAAATGCAACAAAATATATTTTTTTGTTGAATTCTCCAACAGGAGTTGCATAATATTTGTCAGTCCACTCCGCCTTGTACAATTTTGAATTGACAGAATAGAAATAAGGATGAAGGCCCGTCTGCTCCAAGGCATGTATGCTGTCCCAACTGAACTCACCAAATGGTGCCAGCTGCTCAATAGCATCAATAGCAGCATCATATTCATGCTTGACCTTGTTTTCCTCAGTCAAAAGCGACTCTACACGAGACACCACACTCATGCCATCAGCAGACTTGTCAAAATTAAAGTGTTCATTGCAAGCATCAGCTTCATCTTTATACATTTCAGATGCATAGCTAAGAGACTTCTTCGCATTGGTGATACGCTCACGCTTCTCAAGATTGCTCTGCAACTCTTGGCTTGTAGCACCATGCTGCAGTTCGTCCACATGAACCACACCCAAAGCTCGTATGTCGCAAATAAACGAGTCATATTCCTTGTCTGTGACGAGGAACACGAATTTTTTCATATCCTTAATCATACAGCCTCAGCCTCCTTTCTTGCCCTCGCCTCTTGCAGAGACTTCAGGATTTTCTGCGAAGACTTGGATAAATTCTCCTCGTCTTCCATGAAACGCTTAATCTTACGCACAGCCTCCTGATAGCCCGGTATCTGCACCTTCTCAAAAAGGTTGACCTTCTGAGTGGTTTTCTTGCGGGCATGATCGAGCAGAGCCAGCTTTGCCAGCACAAACTCTCGCTCTACGGCCGTCTTAGCGAGTCCCTGCAGCAGATTGATACCATCAAAATACCATTTAGGAGCAGAGAAAAGGCCAAAAGGCTTGACCTCAAGCTCAATGTTCTCCAAAACAGGCACTGTGACGCCAGCTATCTTCTTCGTGCCAAGTTGAACGTCTTTCAACGTCACAAGCGACGTGTCAAATTCACCCCATAAGGCATACATCGACTCATAGCCGCCAATCTGTTCCTGCAGTTTCTTCTCCAAGCCATCAGCCTCTTCCTTGCAATGTTTCACCTCAAGGCGAAGCGCTGTCTCCTTATTCTTTATTATAGGGAGAGTGCGCTGTCGCATCTTCAGGTTTTTCTCTATCTGCTGAAGCGATGTCTTGTTATATTGAAACTTTATCGCCATAATATATTCAATTATGAATATCTAATGAAATTGTCATTTCCAATAGATATCAGTAAATTCTTTCTTGATATTGACTTCTTCAATCTTGAAATACTTCTTAAAGAGCGACCATGTAACGTCAAGCATCTCAGTAGTGTCGAGGTTGACATCAATGGCAAGCAGTTTGCCTGCATACTCCTTTGCGAAGTCAAGACAACGGTTGTCGTAGTCGGTGAGGTCGAAACCATTCTCCAACTTAGTCTTAGCGTTGGCAGCATCGGAATAAAGACGTATGGCAGCATTCATCACCTGAGAATGATCCTTACGTGTCTTCTTGCCACTCACAAGCTGCTTCAGTCGAGACAATGAACGGAATGGGTCAACAATGACCTTACCGATGTCAGAGTCACGTCGGAGATAGAGCTGGCCCTCAGTGATGTAACCAGTATTATCAGGAACGGCATGTGTGATGTCGCCACCAGACAATGTTGTCACAGCGATTATAGTGATAGAGCCACCGCCTGCACTCTCTGGGAATTGAACTGCTTTCTCGTAAATCTTAGCCAAATCAGAATAAAGCGAACCAGGCATAGAATCCTTTGATGGAATCTGGTCCATACGGTTGCTCACGATAGAGAGAGAGTCTGCATACGAAGTCATGTCTGTGAGAAGGACAAGCACTGTCTCGTGTTTCTCAACAGCAAAATACTCCGCAGCTGTAAGGGCCATGTCTGGCACCAGAAGTCGCTCAACGGCAGGATCTTCGGTTGTATTCATGAAAGCTATGATTCTATCAAGCGCACCTGCATTAGAGAAGGTGTTTTTAAAGAAATAGTAGTCATCATTAGTCATACCCATACCGCCAAGAATGATCTTGTCAACCTTCGCGCGAAGAGCCACCATAGCCATAACCTCATTGAAAGGCTGGTCTGGATCGGCAAAGAACGGAATCTTCTGGCCAGACACAAGAGTGTTGTTAAGGTCGATTCCTGCAATACCAGTAGCTATGAGTTCCGACGGTTGCTTGCGTCGCACAGGGTTTACTGACGGACCGCCAATCTCAACTTCCTTGCCTTCTATCTCAGGTCCACCGTCGATAGGATTACCGTATGCGTTGAAGAAACGTCCTGCAAGTTGCTCTCCCACTTTAAGGGATGGAGCCTTGCCAAGGAAAACAACCTCCGCATTGGTAGGAATGCCTCCTGTTCCCTCAAACACCTGAAGAGTGACGTCATCGCCAGCAATCTTCACCACCTGTGCAAGCTTGCCATTGATGGTAGCCAGTTCATCATATCCCACGCCTCTTGCCTTGAGAGACACGGTGGCCTTTGTTATCTGGCCTATCTTTGTATATACTTTTTGAAAAGCTGTAGCCATGTCATTTAGATGTTAATCATTTCCTTAATCTGTGAAACGAACTCGTTATACTGTTCACTCTTATAGACAGCATAATTCATCTGTTTGCACAAGTTGATAAGTTTGCGGAAGAAGTCCACACATTCAAGGAAGTCCTTAAATTTGAAGTCCTTATCGCATATTTCTGTCACCAGGTTCAGAATGTCCTCTTGTCGTTCAAGCGAGGTGACAGCATCCACTTCGTCAAAAGCATCCTGTTGAAGGATGACAAAGTCAATGATTTCCGATTTCCAAAACACCACATGATAGTCTACAGGCACTCCGTCATCACCAAGGATATTTATCTGCTCAGCAATTTCTTTACCGCGCTGCATGCGAGTTTTCAAATCCAGAACTTTTGGTATCCAACTGTCGTTTATTTTCTTTGAAATATACTCTGCAAACTCTGGGTATTCAAGATACTTGGAATAAGAATCAATAGGATTGACAGCAGGATAACGCTTCTTGTCAGCACGTTCCTGTTCAAGTCCATAGAAGCAGCGAGCAACTTTCTTGGTGTTCTCAGTCACAGGTTCCTTAAGGTTACCTCCGGCAGGTGATACCGTTCCGATGAAAGTGATAGAACCCACTTCGCCATTGTTGAGATAAACATATCCGGCACGTCCGTAGAAGTTGCTGATCAATGCTCCAAGGTCCATAGGGAACGCATCAGGACCAGGCAGCTCTTCCATACGGTTTGACATCTCACGCAAAGCCTGAGCCCATCGTGAGGTGGAGTCGGCCATAAGAAGCACACGGAGTCCCATCGAGCGGTAATACTCAGCCATGGTCATAGCTGTGTATACCGAAGCCTCACGAGCAGCCACAGGCATGTTGGATGTGTTGGCGATGATGATGGTGCGCTCCATCAGCTTGCGACCTGTGTGAGGGTCTACGAGTTCAGGGAATTCGGTAAATATTTCCACCACCTCATTGGCACGTTCGCCGCAAGCAGCAATAATCACGATATCAGCCTCAGCCTGCTTTGAAATAGCATGCTGGAGCACAGTCTTACCTGTACCGAAAGGTCCTGGAATGAATCCCGTTCCACCTTCAACAATCGGGTTGAAGGTATCAATGGTGCGCACGCCAGTCTCGAGCAGCTTAAATGGCCTTGGCTTTTCCTTATAATTAGTCATGGCAAATTTCACAGGCCAATGCTGCACCATGTCCACTTTCACTTCAGTGCCATCCTCTTTAGTGAGCACAGCCACCACATCGTGAATCTTGTATTTTCCAGCAGCCACGATGCTTTTCACCTTGGCCTTTCCTTCCATCTGGAAAGGAACCATGATTTTCAGTTTCTGCGAGTTCTCGATGACTTCTCCAAGCCATGCCGAACTTTCCACTTCGTCACCCACTTTTGCCAAAGGAGTGAAGTCCCACTCGCGCTCTGCATCGAGAGGCTCTGTATATTGTCCCCTCTTGAGGAACACACCTTCCATCTTGTCGAGGTCATTCTGCAGACCATCATAATTCTTCGAAAGCATGCCTGGTCCGAGCTGCACCTCAAGCATGTGTTCTGTAAATTCGGCCTGAGCACCTACTTTAAGTCCGCGTGTGCTTTCAAACACCTGGACATACACGTCGCTGCCCACAACCTTGATGACCTCACTCATCAGTCGGTCGCCACCTGTCTCAATATAGCATATTTCGCCTTGCTTCACAGGCCCGTCCACAGAAAGGGTCACCATGTTGGCAATAACGCCACTAACAGTTCCTTTTGTCATATAGAGTATTCTTTTTTATTATTCTAATCATTTACGCACAAACTCATCAGGCACTTTCGCAGCCCCACGCAAGTTTTCAATAATTTGCCTGAAGGCTTTCTGTCCTTGTTCCACATCGAGACATTCCCAACGAGCGAGCATGTCGAGTTTGCACAGATAAGCAAATACTGCATCAATAGAGAATGGTTCAAAGAATGTGCACTCATCAAGCCACAGCCATTTGAAGGCATCAATCTTTTTCTCTTTCTCTACAGGATCTTCACAGTCGACTATCTTCATGAGTTCCGCAACATAGTCAAACTCATGCATAAGGTCAAAGTCCTTGGTGTTATGGGTAAGTATCATCTCAGTCACCTCGTTTTCACCTTGGATGAAGTCAGAAACATTCCATCCATTCTTGCGTGCCAGCATAGCCGTAAGTATGTTTGTCACGTCGAGATTGAGTTGGTACCACGCTCTAACCATCTTACTTGGACATGTGTCGATGGCATACTTGTAAAACTGATACAGCATGTCATCTTTTGCAAAATAGCCAGCCTTGTCCTTATTGTAAGCATAGCTGCGCACAAACTCACTCAAGAACGCAGGATAACGATGCACGTTGAAGTTCATCTCTGTGGCTGAAGTGAAGAGGTCAACATACTGTTCCATGGTCATGTTGCCATCCTCTGCCACTTTGGAGTTGCGATCTTTGAGCAGTTCGATGATATTGAGGCAGTCTTTCTGGAGAAAGAAATACGAGATGATTTTCTTGTCTGCTGCCGACAAGACACCATCCATTTCTTCCTTCAGCTCCGCCATGCTCACACTCGCCTTGTTGTCATCGAGCGAGATGTCTGGCAGACCTGCCATTAAGCAATAGTAATTTCCCATCAGATCATTCAGAATAACATTTCAACCAACTGTGGACGCAGGAAATTCTTGAAGTATTCTTCAAACTCAGCCTCGCCAAAGTTCACCTTATATGAACCATCAGCAGGCTGCACTGTGAAAAGTGCCTTCTGTCCGTTCACTTGTTCAATTTTCACACCCTTGTCAAGGAGAGATTTAGCTTTCTTCAAGAAAAGAGCTTTAAGGCTTGCAGCATCTGCTGTGGATATGACGATGTTTTCACCGGCGCCCCACTTCTCAGCCATTTTGAGCATAAACTCATTCATGAAGTCTTTATTGCCAACAACCTCAGCTGTTGTCTCACTGACAATTTTCTGGCAAACAACATTGGCAATCTCACTTTTCAGGGCATTGACAGCCTGGGCTGCATACATCTTGATTTCGTTCTTTGTATTTTCTTCCACGCCCTTTGCATCTTTCTTAGCTGCAGCTATTATCTCTTCCGCCTTAGCCTTGGCATCAGCGACAATCTGAGCGGCTTTATCATTAGCAGAAGCTACAATCTTTTCAGCTTCAGCATTACCCTTTTCTACTCCCTCGTTAAGGAGTTTTTCTGTGAGTTCTTGAATCTTGTTATTCATATTGCTTAGGTATTAATTATTTTCACGTACAAATATAACGGTTTTTATTGAAGGCAGAAAAACATTGAGTCTTTATTTCACTTCTTTTAAACAAAAAGAACTCAAGAGGTGACGATTTAACCACTTGAAGATGCATAAAGCGTGTATTTACACAGCAACATATCGCGACCGCAAAAAGCCATGATTATATGACAAAAAGAAAGCGGCCTCGTCTAACAACGGGGCCGCTTTGCGTATAATCAAGGACATTCTGTCAGCAGACATGTCAGCATTTCACATTCAATTCTTTAATAATAGCAGAGATTTTTTGGAATGTTGAGATGCGTGATGGCACAAGCGGAAGCCGAAGGGCATTCTCTATAAGTCCCATAGAATTGAGCATAGCTTTCACTCCTGCAGGGTTGCCATCTACGAAAAGAAGCTTAAAGAGTTCTGAAAACTGATGATGTATGATCAAGGCATTTTTATAATCGCCACTGAGAGCCAAACGCACCATGCGGCTGAACTCCTTAGGCAGAGCATTGCCAATGACCGAAATGACACCAGATGCACCTATGGTGATGAGTGGGAAAGTGATGCCATCATCACCAGAAATGACATCAAAATTAGCCGGTTTGTTCTTTATTATGTCCTCTATCTGAGTCATGTTGCCTGATGCCTCCTTGACAGCCACGATGTTATCACACTCGTTTGCAAGACGAAGAGTTGTGTCAGCAGTCATATTAACGCCAACACGCCCAGGCACATTATACAGCACCACAGAGAGATGACGCTCAGCCGCAGCATCAGCAATAGCCTTAAAATGTTGGAACAGACCCTCTTGCGATGGCTTGTTATAATATGGGCACACAGATAAAATGCCGTCAATGCCATCGAAGTCGCCATTATGAATAGAATCAACGACAGAAGCCGTGCAGTTGCCGCCACATCCCATCAAGATAGGCACCGAACCATTCACCTTCTCAACCACCAAATCCTTAACCTGATTTTTCTCTTCTTCTGTTAGAGTTGGCGTCTCGGCTGTTGTTGCCAATATGCAAAGGAAATCAGCTCCATTAGACAACTGATAATCCAGCAGACGTCGCAAGGCCACAAAATCCACCTTGCCTTCTTGAGTAAATGGTGTGATGAGCGCAATGCCCATACCCTTGAATTTATTATGCATCATATAAATGTAATTATATATTCGGTTTTATTATATTTTATGTTTATGTCATTTTGCCCTTTAGGCATTCTTCATTCATTTCTTTTCCAAACTCATCGGAAGAAAAAAATGGCAAACATCATCTTATAACAACTCGCCATCTAACGGCAACTCGCCATCTGAACTCAAACGGTTGAACACTAAGTTTTTTATCTCAAGAAAGTGTTTTTTTGCGTAATCCAAAGTTTCATCGACCGACAATCCTTTAGGCATGAACAGTTCGAATGCATCGTTGACACCCGAATTCAGTTTCAGAAAGCAGTCATAATGATACAAGAATTTTTCTTCATCCTCGAGAAATAAATACAAATAGGTATAAGCTGAAGCTATCAAGCCCATTTCCTTCTTTGTGAGATTGTCAAAAGCCTCACATTTCTTGAGCAATTCTTCACAATGCGACGGTGACGAATTGGCAAGTAGATACATGGCAAGCTTAACGCCTATTTCCACTCTATGCTCAACGCCGCAGTAGTCCATGGATTTTCTGAAATATTTCAGGCTCTGTTCACAATCATTGTCAAATATACAATTCTCTGCAAGATACGTATATATATAATAGTTTTCTGCATCATATTTGAGAGCAGCCTTCAGATAAGGATTGCTTTCCTTGTAATAGCCATTGGTTCTGAGCCTGTCAGCTATGTCGAGACACAATTGGACATAAAACATGGTGTAATCCCCATACCCCAAACCTTCAAGGGGCTGTGGCACATTGCGCAGCACCACCTCTTCGCCGCTTTCCAACATCTCAAGGTATTTGTCAAGTTCATCTTTCAGTTCCTTGAGACACAGGAAAGCCTTTGTTGGGTCCCCTGTCTTGAAATAGGCTGTGGCCATGTTGAGATTATGTATCTTCCCGCCACCCTTCTCGCGCAGTTCCTTATGCAAGGCAAGAGTCTCGTCCCATTCCTTAAGGTATAGCAACGCATTGGCCTTGGCCGTCAAAGCATCCAAATCATCGGGGTTGACAGCAAGAGCGAAATCTGCAGCTTCAATGCAGCTGTCAAACTCTTCTTTCACAAGATAAGCCACACTCAGGCGGCTCCACCCGCGAGTCATGTAAGGACGTCGTTCAAGGATTGGATTATACCATGCTATGACAGTATCTGGCATCAATGTGGCAATAAACGAGTCGGCTATCACCTCGTCATAGTCTGACTCGCCAAGCGGGGCAAACTTATCCACATATTCATCGAGCCATAAATTGAGGTATTCACTATCCTCATCACTTATTTCGAAAGCAGAATATTCGCGCAGCTCAAGCACAGATGCGATCACATGCGCATAGCAATCACGTTCAGTATCAGCAGAGTTATCATCTTCCAAGACAATTTTCATCCACTTGCGCCATATCTCAGTAGCTTTATCATAGTTGTGATTCAAGGCATACTGTATTTGAGCACGCTGATACATCACGTCAGGCATCGTCGCATCCATTCTTTTATGAAGTGCGTTGGCTTCCTCAAATCTCTTCTGGCAAATATAGCACGAACAGCACACAGCCATCACGCCATCATCATCAGGATGCTGAGACATGGCAAGATTCACACACTCTTCAGCCTTGTCATAATGGCCTAAGGACATGTAATAATCTGCGATATCCATGAAATCCTCTGCATCGAGATAAACAACGCCATCATCAGACATGCACTTTTCATAGTTCTGAAGGGTTGCTTTGAATATCTCTGACTCGAAATAGTCATTTATCATATAAAAATCCTTGTGCTTTAGCTATTCGACCTCACTTAATCTTCTTCCATGCATCTGTCAGCCCGACGGTGCGGTTAAAGACAAGATGCTCTGGCGTAGAGTCAGGGTCTACATTGTAGTAACCTATTCGCTGGAACTGCAGATAGTCCATAGGCTTGCGAGTGGCAAGCCATTTCTCCACATATGCAGTCTTCACCTCAAGGCTGTCAGGATTGAGGAATGGGCGCATTGCCTCTATGCCTCTCACATCTCCATGTTCCTTTGAATAAGCCGCCACTTCATCGCGCGGGTTCTCCACCATCCATAGACGGTCATAATTGCGCACTTCTGCCTCAAGGCAATGTTTGCAGCTCACCCAATGAATGGTCTTGCCCTTTATCTTCATATTGCTGTTAGCCTGGCCGGTCTTTGTGTCAGGTATCAGTTCTGCATGTATCTCCACTATTTCTCCATTCTCATCCCTCACCACACAGTCATCGACATTTTCAGGGCATTGGATGATATAAGAGTTTTTGAGACGCACCTGCTTGCCCGGGCCAAGCCTGAAAAACTTCTTTGGCGCATCTTCCATAAAGTCGTCACGCTCTATCCACAGTTCACGGCTGAACTCAATCTCATGGGTGCCATCAGCTTCGTTCTCTGGATTGTTGATGGCATTATACACTTCTGTCTCTCCTTCAGGGAAATTGGTGATGATGAGTTTGACAGGGTTAATCACAGCACTCACACGCTGCGCTCTCTTGTTAAGGTCATCTCTGACAGCAGACTCGAAGAGCGACATCTGGTTGAGAGCGTCAAACTTAGTGTATCCAATCTTATCAATGAAAGCGAGAATGCCCTCAGGACTATAGCCCCTGCGTCGGAAACCGCATATAGTCGGCATGCGCGGGTCGTCCCAACCGTTCACTACGCCTTCTTTAACAAGCACGAGAAGATTTCGCTTAGAGAGAAGGATGTGTGTAAGGTTGAGCTTATTGAACTCAATCTGACGAGGGCGGTTGTCGTCAAGTGGCTTGTCGTCGCCAGCGGTCTGTTTAGCCCAGTCGACAAAAAGGTCATATAGCGGACGGTGGCTCACAAACTCAAGTGTGCATAGAGAGTGCGTCACCCCCTCCCAATAGTCACATTGGCCATGTGTGTAATCATACATAGGGTAAGCATTCCATGTTGTTCCTGTACGCCAATGCGGCATGTTAAGCACACGGTACATTATCGGATCGCGGAAATGCATGTTAGGGCTTGACATGTCAATTTTGGCGCGCAGCACCATCTTGCCAGGCTCCATCTTGCCAGAGTTCATCTCCTCAAACAGGCGCAGGCTCTCTTCCACAGGTCTGTTGCGGTAAGGCGATTCAGTGCCTGGCTGGGTTGGCGTGCCCTTCTGCTGCGCAATCTGCTCGGCAGTTTGCTCATCCACATAGGCCTTGCCCTGCTTTATGAGTTCTACCGCAAGATCCCAAAGTTGCTGGAAATAATCGCTTGCGTAAAGAATCTGATTCCATTTGAAGCCAAGCCACTCAATATCCCTCTTAATAGCCTCAACATATTCAGTATCCTCCTTCTGAGGGTTGGTGTCATCCATACGGAGATTGCACACGCCGCCATATTTACGCGCCATGCCAAAGTCGATTGCTATCGCCTTAGCATGTCCGATGTGCAGATATCCATTGGGTTCTGGCGGAAAGCGTGTTTGAACCTTCTTTCCATTCTTTCCCTCTTCAAGATCCTTCACAATCTGTTCTTCTATGAAGTTAAGCGAAGGCTTTTTCACATCTTCGCTTGCGGCATTTACAAATTCTTCTGTACTCATTATGTATGATGTATCTTTAATAATTTATCTTCTTATTCCATTTAGAATGCAAAATTACAAAAGTTTTTCATTGTTCATACCATTGTAGCATGTAAAATTCAAAAAAAACGCACATTATGCCACAAAAACAATGGCAAGTATCATTGTTTATTCAATTTTAAAGTGTAACTTTGCATCCGTTATCCAAAAACAAATAATCTTTTTTACCTTATGACTAATACCGTAAAGGATTTTACATAGAAGGCGTCACGTTGAGAAACGAGACGCCTTCAAACATTTTCAACACATCGGCAGACGCTGCACATACACACAAGAAACATTTGCGTTGTCGTTCATCAAATTCCAGTGCCGTAAAAAAAGGCCCAATATCATATAGAATTATCAGTAAGAAACAAAAAAAGCACCGTGCTTTTCGACACGGTGCCTTTTCTATTTATGCAATTCAAAGTGATGATACAGCACTTTTCATCATTTCACCATAACCTTTCTAACTCCATTAGCTGTGCGGATGATATTGATGCCCTTCTGAGGCGATGAAATCAAGATGCCATTAACGTTGTAGATTGCAGCGGCACCTTCAGCCTTTGCAGCGTCAACATCCTCAATGCTGTCAGGCTCAGGAAGTCCTTCGTATGTATAAACATCAATAGACTTGACATACACGCCTTGATTGATAGTGAATGTCATTGGATCTGTCGACTCATTCTTAGTGACCGTAATGCCTGCGCTTGTGTTGAGCATCACATATTCTCCATACTTCACGTCATTGATTGTCAATGTGCCCTTAGTCATGTAGAAAACGCCACTCTGGTCTGTGAAGATAGCCATGCAACTGTAGTCTGGATGTGAATTGTCAGCCACGATGCCTTTGAGGATGCCAGTTTCGTCCTCTGCATAAGCCACAGAAGCCACTGTTTCTGTTGGATTTCCCTCACCATCCACTTCGAATGTAGGAACGTGAGTTCTCCAATGGCGAGCTGCGTTGCGATTGTCTGCTCCATCCCATCCGAAGTATTTCACTACAGGCTCAATCTTGTCGACATCCTCTTCTGGCACCAACTCATTTTCCACTTGTTCAACAGTATATTCGCGAAGCACCTCACCTGTCTCTTCATTCTTGACAACATACTTCTCATACACCTCGCCATTTATTTGCTTAAGGGCCTGTTCCAAAAGTGAGCAGAAGTCCCAGTTGTGGTCTGCGCTCATCTCATTGCCGATGTCAGTTCTCTTCTGAAGATCTGTGTCGAATGCGTCAACCTCTGCCAATTCAGCCACACCATCCGCATAGCCATTGACCTTCACAGTCACCTTGACCCATTCAGAAGAAGACACAGTTTCACCTATGCCAGTGTTAGCCTCTGTCTCGATGTAAGCCCCTTCCTTATTCTCGATAACCATAGAGTAGTCCTCATTGCACAACGTGTTTGGTGTCCAGCCGATAGTGTAAGTTCTCTCCTTGCCATTGATGCCAGTAAGAGTGAGCGTCGGAACATTCAGAGTTATTTCGCCAACATTGACATTCTCTGATACTATGTTAGAGAGAACTCCATTCTCTGACACTGTGGCATACTTGATTGTGACAATGCCATCCCCATCCTCATCATCAGATGAGCTGACTGTGATATAGCCATCCTCTGGGTTGAACTTATAGTCGCCATAGTCGCCAACATTTGCCACCTCGTCAAGATCAAGCACTCGCTTATACACAGCTGTAGAGTCTTCCTTCACAGGGTTGCCATTTTCATCAAGCACCTTGTTGCCTTCGCCATCGGTCTTATAAGTATACTCCCAATAGTCCACTTCTTCCGAATCTTTAAGGAACACTGGGTCTGAGCCATTAAGCGAATAATAGGTCGAGCATGAGGCGCCGAGCGTTGATGTTCCACTGGTGAACTCCATGTTGCGGGCTTCGCCGTTGACACCAACCATTTTTATGGAAGGCGAAGTCACAGCCTCTGCATCCTCATTGCTTGTCCATATCTGCATGCGACTGATATAATTAGCACTCTTTCCATTAAACTTAGCGTAGAGCGAGCCAGCATTGATGACCTTGAAATAGCGGTAAGTGTCGGCCGAGCCTTCTTCTGCCAATTCCTGCAGTTCATGCACAGATCCAGAGATAGGCTCCACCGTAAGTGGATCGCATGGTGTATCTTGCCACCCGGTCTTAGCGTTACAAGCTATCGAGTTGACGACAAAGCTCGTTGTGTCTTGATTAGATATCTCAAATGAGATGATTTGGCCCTTACGCAGATCGTTTACAACGATCCAGCGCTCATTCTTTGTGGAGCGGAGTCCCTTGCCTGCTACAAGATCGACATAACCTGTAGCTTGGCATACACCCATAAACTCAAGTCCATTATTTGTAAGACGGTTTGGAGCATAGCCATTAAGTTTGACAGATGTATCCTCTGCACCAAATTCAAGCTTGTCGTTTGGTGTGACTGCAATTTCGCCGCTCATGCCCTCATTGATGATGCCAGACACAAAGTTAACATCTTTTTCCAGTCGGTAGTTCCATCCAGTCAGAATTTCATTGTCTTGAGTCATGCTCTGTGCAGTAGCCATTGTAGGCATAAGCATAATGGCAGACGCCACTAAAGCGTAGAATTTCTTCATAGTTTTGTCAGTTAAAAGTTAGTAATGTTAGTAATGTTTATATTTATACTTATAATAGAAGTATCTGTTGTTTGGTTTCAATTTTCATTGGTTATTACAAAAGATTGTGCAAATATATGTAAAATAGTACAAATAAGCAACATTATAATATAAAAATATCGCATTTCTATAAAAACACTTAAAGCACAGTCTAAAATGATGGCCACCGTATATCATCCAACATTTTTTTGTGTACAAGAAACATGATGCCACATTCAAAACAGTTACTTATTATATAACAATACTTCGGTAAATTTTACCGAAAAATTAAAAGTTAAACAATAGAACCGACAAAAGTTGGTTCGGAAACACTAAAGAGGTCATTGAAATGTTGTCAAAAACGAATGGTTAAGCATGAAGAAGTGTGCTAAAAAAGTGTGCTACCCTGCTGATAATAAAGGTGGAAAGTATTGCATAATTCATTATTTTTTAGTAAATTAGAAGTCTTCTAACTCTTCTGATTATGACTAAAGAAACACTCCTTATGCAATACCAATCTGAGTGCCTGTCGGCTCTCAAATCAATTGCGAATATACACAAACCTTTTGAAAAAAACGTTCATGGACACCATGAAATTATTCATGGCTATTCCAGATCGTATAAACTTCCTTCAATTGGGCAGATATGGCTGTTTCTCAGAACAGACTTAT
Organism: uncultured Bacteroidaceae bacterium; assembly: GCA_934293005.1. Taxonomy (GTDB): domain Bacteria; phylum Bacteroidota; class Bacteroidia; order Bacteroidales; family Bacteroidaceae; genus Minthosoma. Next base: position 4,633 of record CAKQYA010000035.1, on the reverse strand, counting down.
CGTAACCTTTTTGAGCATGAAACTTTCGACTGGTTTGCATTCAACGGCTCTATCATCAGCAAGCATCTCACAGGCAAAAGAAAAGCCATCGCCATCGATCCTTCCTATATCCCCAAATCAGGCAAGAAGACACCTTGGATAGGTTACTTCTGGTCTGGTTGTGCAGGAGAATACAAGCGTGGATTGGAAATCATGGGCATTGGTGTCATTGACATCGACAACCATGAATGCATGACTTTAGGTTCCATTCAGACGCCGGATTGTAAAACCTTGGATAATATGGACAAGAATCTCGTTGACTGGTACAGCAGCTATCTTATCAGTAGAAAAGACAAGATACAGAGCATATCAAGAACGGTGGTTGCAGACGCATTCTTTTCCAAGGAAACTTTCATAACGCCTATGTGTGAGAACGATTTCCATGTCATCAGCCGCTTTCGGAATGACGTGATCCTGTACTATCCGACATTGGAAAAGAAAACAGGGGAACGTGGCCATCCCAAGTGGTTTGACGGCAGGATTGACTTTGCCAATCTAGATCTGACCCGGTGCAAAGAATACAAGGTGAACAAGGGAAGGCTATACGGATTGAGAGCATATGCAAAAGCTCTCAAAAGGTATGTTTCCTTGGCTATTTGGTATCCAATGGACGGGAGAACAGACAAGTGGCAACTTTATTTCTCTACAGACGATTCCATGAATGGACGCGAGGTGCTGGATTATTACAGAACCAGGTTCCAGCTGGAATTTTGCTTTAGAGATGGCAAGCAGCATGCAGGAATCACCAACTGTCAGTCAACCGACTTCAGGAAGTTGGATTTTCACTTCAATGCGTCGCTCGCAGCTATCAACTTAGCAAAAGCGGCATGTAAGAGGCTCGGAATAACCTATTCCATATCCTCCTGCAAGTCTTTTATACACAATGCTTATATGCTTGAACGATTTATTTGCGTGTTCGGGATTAGCCCAGACATGCAAGTTATTGACAAACCTTTCAAAGAACTCATCTTATTTACTGCCAGAGCAGCTTAGGCGTGGCGAATTTTTAACGAACTATTGATTTAAGAGAAGCTACATCCTATTCCTCGCCAACCACCAGAAGGACTCCACCAGGCTCTCGTCGTACACAAGCCTATACTTCCAGCGGTTACGCCACCATCGACGGCTCTTACCTATGGCATAGCAGAGTTTCTTGCCCAGAGTATCTATGCCAGCTGTGGACATAGGCAGCACATCCTTCTCCCTGAATATATCCGAAATGACACGCTCAGCCAAGGCAACATTAGTCCTGTACCCACAACTCCCATCGTCCGAAACAAAGCAAGCAGCATCCATACCCAGATACTCCACACATATAGTAGCAATAGCATCAAAGAACTGCAACATACGCTCCTCGCTATATACCTTATATAATATAGTCCAATCTATCAGCGAATGATACCGCAGGAAGAACAAGCCAACATCCAATACATGCCTAAGCATAATCTCGTTCGAGGCAAAGTGCTCGCCAGTGTGACGTAGCAGAAACAAGGCATTAAACGTAGGCGAAGGCAGCAACACATTGTCCATCGGGCTAGGCAGGCACTCCCCCCTCTTTAGTACCGACATCAGAATCTGCTCAAACCTGACGTTGCTCTTGTGCGACACATCGCCGATGAACTTGGCATGGTTCTCCACCTCCACCCCACCATAGCAGAATGTAGAATGTTTATGATATTGGCGATGCACCTCAATACCCAACTCCTTCTCCACCAAAGCATCAGCCTCATCCTGCCTGCCAAACAGATAAACATCCACATCACCCACAGGCCTATGCTCAGGCTTAGGATAACACAAACTGCACCCATACCCCTTGAGCAACAGCACCCCTATGCCATGCTCGCCATAGAAGCGAGCCAACGAAGCAATCCTCCCACTATGCTCGGCATACATACGCCCCATAGCAGCCCCCTGCCCTATCCATTGCAATAGCAAAGGCTTAGGCGGACGCACCTCAGAAGGCAACATACCTATGGCATCCAAAACAATAGCCCCCACACCCTGACGCATAGCAAGAGAGTATAGCGATTGCCAGCAAACACCAGAACGCGCGTCCAAGCCAATGCTGCCAACCCTACCAGTCACACTACCATATATAAGGCATAGCAAGACCCTCTCAGTTACAGACATCTGCATTACTTTAAAACTTCCTTATAAAACTCAATTTGGCACTTCTGCACAAAGTTCTTTTCAAATCTTGACGCAATCATCTCCCGCGCATTCCCCCTCATCGTCTCACGAGCATCAGCACAAGTGATCATACGCTCCATAGCATCGTGCAGAGCAGCAGCATTCTTAGAGGGAACAATCAGTCCATTCTTCCCATCCACTATAATCTCACGGCTACCATTAATGTCAGTCACTATCGAGGGCAGCCCCATAGCACCAGCCTCAAGCACAGTATTAGGGAAGCCCTCACGATACGACGGCATCACAAAGCAGTCGGCCTCAGCATACATCTGCAAGAGATCGTCGCCATACTTGGCCCCACAAGCCTCAATGCCGTCATTAGTATCTATAAGCCCACGAGTGGTGTCGCTCACAGGGTCAAGCCCATGTTCGTATTTGCCCACCAACACAAGTCTTGTACTCTTATGTACACCATGCAGCCTCACAAAAGCCTCCACCAACTCATTGATACCCTTATCCCCCACTATACGCCCCACAAACACAAAGGTAAACACCGAAGAATCCCTCTTTGGCCCAAAACGAGCAGGGTCAAACCTCTCCATATCCACCCCCATAACATTGCCATAACCAAGAACCTTCATAGGCTTCTTGGTTATGCCCCCATCCCTCAAATCATTGAGCACACCCTGTCCCTCTGGAATCACATGCGTAGCACACGCGCAGGTAAGCCAATCTGTCAGCATCAGAATACGACGCTTAAGCCCCGTAGCCGTAGGCCACACAAGCCCAGTAAACGTATGAATACGCACAGGCACACCAGTGAGCCATGCAGCCACCATACATATCATCCCAGCCTTAGGAGTCATAGAATGCACCATCTGAGGCTTCTCCTTACGGAACACCCCTATCATCCTAATGAGCGATCGCAAGTCGCTCACCACAGAGATATGCCTCTGCATCGGCACCTCCACACAATGGAAACCATCCATATCCCTCAGCCTATCAAGTTCAGGCCCCGGCGACGTCACCGCCACCATCTCATACCCCATCGCCCGCATCTTAATCATCACCTCACGAGCAAAGTCCAAGGACTGAGATACGGTAACGGAGCGAATTATCTTGTTTTTGTTGCGAAGCATAGTAAAGAACAATTAATTGTTGTGGATGCATTTTATAGACGTAGCATCCGATACACCATTGTAGCCATCTTAATTATCACCTCACATGCAAAGTCCAAGGATTGGGATACGGTAACAGAGCGAATCGTTCTTTATGATTTCGTTTCATCTTAATACGAATCATTATGATGAGCAGCTAACCGCATATACACATCATTATACGCATCCACCATTTTCTGTATATCAAACATCTGTGCACGTTTCCAACACTTGGCTGCTACTTGCTGATAGTAAGATTTATCTTCCAGCAATAACTTTATAGTAGCAGCAAGTTTTTTGTCATCCCCCAAAGGGAAGAGTACGCCTGCTCCTTCAACAACTTGCGCCAATCCCTCAACATCGCTAGCAACAACGGGCTTTCCTGCAGCCATACCTTCTACCGCAGCAAGCCCAAAACCTTCCCAATGGATAGATTGAACAACAACATCTACCGACTTCAAAATAGAAGGGATATCACTTCTAAGTCCTAAAAGCAAGATACTATCTCCAAGATGATTGTCTTTTATGCATTGCTCAATAATTGCTCGACGTTCGCCATCACCCACTAACCATAGTTCATAATCTTCAGGAAGGTTCTTAAACGCACGTATTAGTGTTTCCTGATCTTTTTGGTATCTAAACCCCGCAATCATAGCAACAACCTTACGTTCAGGATGCTTAGTAATTGTGGATTTTTCCACAGGAATAGATTGAGAAAAACGTGCCACACTAATCCCATTGAGAATAGTACAAATCTTATTAGAAGATTCGTTTATAAATTCTCTAAGATTGATCTCTGTAGAATCGCTAATACATATTACCTTACTGTATTTGCTATACATCCACTTGTCAATAGTAGCATACCACTTCCAATCACGACGACGATTGGAAGTGTTATGCTCTGTCGTGCACAACACGACAGAGCATAACATGCTGCCGATGGCAGCAAATAGTTGTGGAGCAGTATTGTGAGTATGTACAATATCATAATTCTTCATCATCTTCACAAGATGGAAAATATAGAGTGGATTATAGACATTACACCCATTACCAAAAGAATACACCTTTATTCCCTTATCAAGCAGGTTCTTCTTAAAAGCCGTATCAGCACCATCAAAAGCAAGTACATCTACCTCGTTACCCTTATCCCTAAGCATTGGAACAATCTCTGATATCAACTTCTCAGCACCGCCTATATTGAGGGATGTTATTACTTGAAGTATTTTCATAACCCTTATTTCCGCAACACTATAATTTAATGTTTTTTATAAGCACCTGAGCAACAAAAAGTTGCTCAGGGTTTTGTC
>CAKQYA010000034.1 GCA_934293005.1 uncultured Bacteroidaceae bacterium | reverse complement strand
GAATGTGTGTGGTGCATGGGACTGGGGGCGCGTCCCGAACGGATCCCGAAGGCTTCCCGAAGAAATGGAGGTCGGGGGAATGAGAAGATGGCAAGAAGATGCGATGAAGCTTGCAAGCATATTCCTATGAAGGAGACAACAATCCACAAATTAGGTTGCTTAATATCATACACTACAGATAGAGCAATAATATATATAAAATGTATGTATACAATATGTATCTATACTTTTTCTTGCACATCAATCTGCAAGTTAAAAAATAAATATGTATCTTTGTAAGGCAAAACAAATGATAACAACCATAAAGGTATAATCAATATACGAATCCACAAAATACAATTCACATGCTACAGTTAGATCATTTCTACAAAGCTCGATTTGTGCTGAGCAAGGTAATAAGGAAAACGGAGTTAGTCCATACACCTAAGATTAATCCTGAGAGCGATGTGTACCTCAAGCCAGAATGCCTTCAAAAGACAGGTTCGTTTAAGATCCGTGGTGCATATTATAAAATATCACAGCTAACAGACGAAGAAAAGGCTAAGGGAGTCATTGCATGTTCTGCAGGAAATCACGCACAAGGCGTTGCCCTCGGCGCCACAGCCATGGGAGTCAAAAGTCTTATCTGCCTGCCAGAAGGTGCCCCCATCAGCAAGGTTGAAGCCACCAAGCGCTTGGGCGCTGAGGTGTGTCTTGTGCCAGGAGTGTACGATGACGCATATCAGAAAGCTCTTGAATTGAGAGACAAATGTGGATACACGTTCGTGCACCCCTTTGATGACGAGAACGTCATAGCAGGCCAAGGCACTATCGGTTTGGAGATTCTCGACCAACTGCCAGACGTAGAAGCCGTAGTGGTGCCTGTAGGTGGCGGAGGCCTCATATCAGGCATAGCCTTTGCCATCAAATCACTCAATCCTTCGGTAAAGGTTTATGGAGTCCAGGCCGAAGGAGCAGCAAGCATGGTCCAAAGTCTGCATGACCACAAACAAGAGAAGCTCTCCTCCGTGTCTACCGTAGCAGACGGCATTGCCGTAAAAGAGCCAGGAAGCCTCACATTTGACATATGCTCAAAATATGTGGATGAAATTGTCACTGTGAGTGAAGACGAGATATGTGCGGCAATCTTGAAACTTATTGAAAGTGAGAAAATGGTTGCAGAAGGAGCGGGCGCAGCCAGCGTTGCAGCAGTAATGTACAATAAAATCCCTGTCAGAGGCAAGAAGACCATATGCGTGGTGAGCGGAGGCAACATTGACGTGACAATTCTGAATCGCGTCATCACTCGTGGTCTTGCCAAAAGCGGTCGTCTGTGCACCATGGAAATGGAACTCGATGACAAGCCAGGCGAACTTGTTGAAGTATGCTCCGTCATCTCAAGTTTAGGCGCGAATATCACAGGAGTGCATCACGACCGCTCGGCCAACCGCAAGAAAGTCAATGCTTGCGTACTTCGTTTGACAATGGAAACCAGAGATGAAGAGCATGTCAAAACCATCAAAAGTGAATTGGAAAAACATGGCTACTACCTTTATTTAGTATAACAAGAGCATTGTCATGACACGCATTCTTAGCCGTAGGCACGTTCAATTGGCAGAAAACAGGAAAACCATCATTCATTTTATTCACACAAGCATTTGTGTTTTATGAATTTGACCCATTTATATCCTGATGCATATTTACACTAAGTTTAAAGGTGCCATGCAAGAAGAGCGACTTGTAAACACAAAAATAAGAAATGCCTATTAAAGAATGCGATAGATGCAAAAAGCCACGTTGATGTTTTCGAACAACTTGGAACATCCACCAAAGAAAACAAAACGGTTTAAAAAGATTACATTAAAAGCAAACACTCTTATTATAAAAGAAGAATAACAACATATAACAAAATGAACATTAAGAAAACCATGATGCTGTCAGCATGGATATTCAGCCTTGTTTGTGCCGGATGCAACAAAAGCACTAACGACAGCACAGAGGTCGTGCTGGAAACAACAGCAGGAGACATCAGAGTAAAACTGTATGACGACACCCCTGGCCACAGGGACAATTTCATAAAAAATGTCAAAGACGGCATGTATGATGGGGTGACATTCCACAGAGTGATTCGAAACTTCATGATTCAGACAGGCGATCCATGCACCCGTCCCATGGGATATGAAGTGAAATTGGACAAGAACGGAGACACCATACCCGAAACCATTCCAGCAGAGATAAAATGGCCAGAACACTACAACGTGAGAGGCGCGTTGGCAGCAGCACGAGAAGGCGACGAAGACAACCCTAATCGCGAAAGCGACAAATACCAGTTCTACATCGTGACAGGACGCACTTGCCAAACAGAGGACATGGATGGATTCGAGACAGCTCGATTGCAGAGAGATGCAGAGATACTTTTCGCCAAGAAACAATTCGAAAACAAAGAAAAGCTGGACAAGTTGAGAAGCGAAAGAGATAAATACGGATTAAGCGACGCCTTGGAGAAACTGCAGGACGAAGCCAACTATGAGATGTCTGAAAACCCGCCAATAACATATCCAAATGAACTTCGCAAAACATATAAGATGCGCGGCGGAGCTCCTTGGCTTGATAATGAATACACAGTATTCGGAGAGGTTGTCGAAGGCATGAAAACCGTAGAGTTGATACAAAAAGTGAAAACTGACAGCAACGACAAGCCACTTCAAGAAGTGACAATTAAGAAGGCGTACATCGTAGAATGAAAGCATTGCGCATATATAAGATTCACAAAAGAAAAGAACATCAGTGCACTATCAAGTAGAACAAAAGCACCATCCACAAATGAAATTAAATAAACACACATTAGAAAACGGTTTAAGAATCGTACATAAACAAGACGATTCAACCCAGATGGTCACGATGAACATCCTCTACAATGTAGGCAGCAAACATGAATGTGAAGACAAGACAGGCTTCGCCCATCTATTTGAACATTTGATGTTCGGCGGAAGCAAAAACATTCCCGACTATGACACGCCGCTACAATTGGCGGGGGGCAACAACAACGCTTACACGACATCCGACTTCACCGATTATTACCTCACTGTGCCGGTGGCCAACATAGAGACGGGTTTTTGGCTTGAGAGCGACAGAATGAACAGTCTGGCCTTCACGCCACAAAGCCTGGAAGTGCAGAGGAAAGTTGTCATGGAAGAGTTCAAGCAACGCTACCTCACACCTCCATATGGCGACATCTCGCATCTCATGTCAGCACTATCATACAAGAAGCACCATTATATGTGGCCAACAATAGGAAAAGAGTTGGAACATATCGCAAACGCAAAAATGTCTGACGTGAAAGATTTCTTTTACCGTTTCTATGCACCAAACAATGCTGTGCTCAGCATAGTGGGCAACATAAGCATGGAAGAAGTCAGACACCTTGCTGAGAAATGGTTCGGCCCAGTGCCAAGACGCATTATTGACTGCACTCCGCTGCCCCAAGAACCAGAACAGACAGAACAGAGACGCATGACAGTTGAGCGCGATGTGCCAGCCAATGTGCTTTACATATCGTTTCCTATACCAGGCATGATGCAAGAAGGCTTTCATTGCTGCGACATGATTTCCGACATACTGTCGGTAGGCAAGTCGTGCCGTCTCAACAAACATTTGGTAGAAGAAAGACATATTTTCACAAGCCTCGATGCCTACATACAACCACGCGTAGACACAGGATTGCTATACATCTGCGGCATGCCTGCAGAAAGTGTAAACATGTCTGAAGCAGAAGCCGCTGTCTGGGAAGAAATTGACGCTCTCAACAAGAATGGTATCGCAGAAAGTGAATTGGAGAAGGTCAAAAACAAATACGAGACGACAAAAGCCACAGAAATGCTCAACCGACAAAAATTGGCAGAGAATCTGTCCATTTATGAAACCCTTGGAAATGCCTCATGGTATGTTGATGAACTGAAAAAATACAGAAGCATCAGCAAAGAGCAATTCATGGGTGTATGCCGGCAAACGTTAAAGCGAGAACGATCTAACGTGCTGTGGTATCTGAAGAAAAACAACTGACGGCATTAGCAAAAGATTGCCAAAGCCTGTCATCCGGAAGAGGAGCCGCAACATTTATCTCTTTTTTGCTTACAGGATGCACAAACCGCATGTATCTGCTAAGCAACGAGATGCTTCCATCAGGATTTGAACGCTGAGCTCCATACTTCAAGTCACCCTTGATAGGGCATCCAATCTTTGCCAACTGGCAGCGTATTTGATGATGCCGTCCTGTTTTCAGTTCGACCTCAACAAGATAATAACGGTCAGAATGTGCTATTACCTGATAGTCGAGAACAGCCTTCTTGCTATTTGGCACCTCACGCTCATAAGCATACGACTTATTTTGTTTTTCATTACGCACAATCCAATGCGTCAGAGTGTCATGTTGCTTAGGAGGTTGGTTTTTCACCACAGCCCAATACACCTTACGCACTTCGCCATTAGCGAACATGGCATTAAGCCTGGCTAGAGCCTTCGATGTTCGTGCAAACATGACAAGTCCTGACACAGGACGGTCCAGACGGTGAACCACCCCTAAGAACACTTCACCAGGCTTAGCATAAGCTTCTTTTATATATGCTTTGACCGTATCACATAGTGTGGTGTCGCCCGTCTTATCCCCCTGCACTATCTCCCCCGTGTGTTTTGACACGATGATGACATGATTGTCTTCGTAAACTACCTTCATGACTTATTGTTTTGATTGTGAATATCTATATATAAAAAAGAGGATCGACACAGAACGACTCTGGCAGAGCAGAGCTTCGGCATCGAGTCCTCTTCTTTTATATATGCAAATGAATGAATTTTACATATTCATGCCACCATCAATCTGGATTACCTGTCCAGACACGTAGCTTGACATATCAGAAGCAAGGAAGAGACAAACATTGGCGATATCCTCCACCTGACCGCCACGACGGAGCGGAATCTTCTTCATCCAATCCTTGCGGATTTCCTCTGGAAGCTGTGCGGTCATGGCAGTCTCAATAAAGCCAGGAGCCACAGCGTTAGCACGCACGCCCTTAGGACCAAGCTCCTGAGCGATAGACTTAGCAAGACCTATCATGCCAGCCTTAGAAGCAGAATAGTTGCACTGGCCAGCATTGCCATGCACACCAACAACAGAAGACATGTTGATGATTGAGCCTCCACGCTGACGAAGCATGATAGGAGCACAAGCATGAATAAAGTTGAAGGCAGACTTAAGGTTCACATTGATGACAGCATCCCACTGAGCCTCTGTCATGCGAAGCATGAGTCCATCCTTAGTGATGCCCGCATTATTAACAAGCACGTCAATAGAACCAAAATCAGCATGAATCTGCTTAACGACAGCCTCGGTCTCCTCAAAGCTTGCAGCATTGCCAGCATACGCACGGCAAGTGACACCAATAGCCTCTATTTCCTTACGAGTTTCCTCAAGTCCAGCAGCCATGTCATCGTTGAGCACGAGGTCTGTGAATGCAATGTTTGCGCCCTCTTTAGCAAACTTGATAGCGACAGCCTTACCGATGCCGCGCGCAGCTCCTGTGACAAGAGCTGTCTTACCTGTTAAAATTCCCATTTTATAATTCTTATTATTAAAGTGTTTTTAATTCTGAGTGGTCTTGGCATTATATCAAATCATTCATATTTTTCTGATGGAGACCATCGAGCCATCAAATGAAATGGTATAGAATTATTTCAAGCTTTCAGATTGCGTCCCAAATGTTTGAAGACCATATTTCTCACATAAGGATATAGCTCGCCAACGTCTTGCGCCGCATATCGTCCATAAATGTATGGCACCTCACATCCTTTCAAGCAATAGTGCGTAATCTCAGCCATGAGACGCACATTTCGTATTTCAAACACACCCTTGTCGATACCTTCATTCATGATGCGTCGGAACAAGTTGATTTCATTCTTGTCAAAATTTTTACGCACAGCCTCCACCTTCCAAACATCTCTGAAAAATTCAGCACGCAAGTTGCCATTGCGATAGACAGCCTCTTTCATCACCTCAAGATGCGCAAAAATAAGTTGAACTATTTTCTCCTCTGGCGGTATGTTCTTACGCGCAACCTCCTCCATACGGTGCGAAAGTCGTTCAAGCTCTGTCTGTATGACAGCAAGATATATCTCTTCCTTACTTTTGAAATATGTGTATAGAGTGCGGCGTCCACGATTGGCAGCAACGGCTATGTCGTTCATTGACGTGTTTTCAAAGCCATTTTTAGCAAACAATTGACGTGCCACATCCACAAGAAGTTCTTTCGTCTTCACAACTGACATAATACATTATCTGTTATTTATTGAGTGCAAAATTACAGAAAAAAAATCACACACACAAATTTATATGGTTATAGTATTATTATTTAATGTTACTTAATGGCTTCATCCTACCCAAACAGTTCCCTAAGAGCCTCATCCACTTTACGCACAGCAACAATTTGTATAGAGAACTTGCTTGTGTTCAGTCCATTCATATTGACCTTAGGCACCACAATCTTGCTGAACCCAAGTTTGTCAGCCTCGGCAATGCGCTGGAGAATTCGGCTCACAGGACGCACCTCTCCACTTAGTCCCACTTCTCCAGCAAAGCAAACGTCACGCGATATAGGCGTATCTACATTGCTCGACAAGACAGCCGCTATCACACTCAAGTCGATAGCAGGATCAGACACCTTTATGCCTCCGGCTATATTCAGATACACATCCCTTTGCGGCAACTTAAACCCAACACGCTTCTCCAGCACAGCAAGGAGCATATTAAGACGCCGGATGTCAAAACCTGTTGCCGAACGCTGTGGCGTGCCATAGGCTGCTGTGCTTACCAGAGCCTGGGTCTCAATAAGCAGAGGACGGGCACCTTCCAAAGAACAAGCCACAGCAACACCGCTAAGACTATCTTCGGGCCCAACATCGCTCAGCAGGAGTTCTGAAGGATTCTCAACAGGCCGCAAACCATTATACACCATTTCATATATGCCCAATTCTGCGGTAGATCCAAAACGGTTCTTTATGGAACGGACTATTCGGTACATATAATGGCGGTCTCCCTCAAACTGAAGCACGGTGTCAACCATATGTTCCAAAATCTTCGGGCCGGCTATCGCTCCTTCCTTTGTGATATGGCCGATAAGAATGACAGGTGTGCCAGTTTCCTTTGCAAACTTCAACAATTGCGATGCGCACTCACGAATCTGACTGACACTTCCTGGCGAAGACTCAACAATGTCGGTAGCCATAGTCTGTATGGAATCTATTACCACCAAGTCTGGCCCAACCGCCTTGACATGTTCAAACACAGTCTCAATCATAGCCTCGCACACCACTTGCACATCAGCATGAGCCTGATACACAGGTTTTCCATTAACGTCAGAGACGATGCGGTCGGCTCGAAGCTTAAGCTGCTGCGCGCTCTCTTCTCCACTCACATAAAGCACCTTTTTACCTTTCAGGCGCAGCACCGTCTGCAACACAAGCGTAGACTTACCTATGCCTGGCTCGCCTCCCAACAGAGTGAGACTGCCTGGCACAAGGCCTCCGCCCAGCACACGGTTCAGCTCATTATCGCCCATATTGATGCGCGGAGACTCGTCAGTAGGTATCTTCGACATAGACACTGGCGAAGAAGAATGCGGACGTTGCGCACCCACCTTCTGCGATGAAGCCAAAGCCTTGGCTGGAGCACGGAATTCCGTAAATGAGTTCCATTCTCCGCACGACGGGCATCGCCCTATCCATTTAGGGCTTTCGTAGCCACATTCTCCACACACATACACTATTTTATCCTTAGCCATAATACTTATACATTTTATTAGCCCAAGTCATTATTTGCAACGGCAGTCTCTTATTATCAAAGAAAGCATCCCCGCATTATAAACACGCAAGCCTTTATTCCGCAGAGCGCAAATAAACGCTAATTAGCCCCAAAATGACAGCAGACATTACCATTCATTTACAAAGATACGGCTTTTTGAACAAAACTGCAACCTTTTTTATCCAAATCAATAACAAAAAATGTCGTAACTTTGTACCGAATTTACTATTAAGCACATTATTACATTTATGATTATAAAAAGATTGTCTGTCTGCACACTTCTCGCAGCAATCACTTTGCCAAGTTTAGCAGCTCTTGAAAATGCAGTTGATTCAGTATGGTACGACTCCATAACAGGCACACGCACCCATCTTCAAAAAGTGGATTCGCTATCGCCATACACTTGCTCATTACATTTCTTCGGCAAGAAAGCGGATGGCGCACCCAAAAGCCCAGCACTGCAAGCATTAGTGGAAGACATAGGCATAAACGCTCTCGTCTTGGGATGGGACCGCTATGTGCAAGACCGTTCATGGGCGTATGTGACAGGAGATGTCATTCATCGCAATCTGAAAGACGGATGGGTATGGGACAACGACAGTTTCTCTGGCAACCAGTTTTCACATCCTTACCATGGAGGCATGTTCTACAATGCAGCACGCGAACACGGGCTCTCATATGGCGTGTCCCTGCTCTACCCCATTTTGGGATCATGCACGTGGGAACTCTTTTGTGAGACTAACAAGCCTGCCGTAAACGACTTTCTCTCCACCGGTATAGGCGGCGCAGCCATAGGTGAGGTGACACACCGCACATCCGACATATTCTTCGACAACTCAAAACGAGGAGCATCACGTGTGGCAAGGGAAATCATAGGCACATTCCTCAATCCTGTTCGAGGGCTGCACCGAATCATGTCAGGCGAGATGTTCCGCGTAGACCATCTCAACCGCGGCAAAAAGGAAGAAGCAGAGACATACACATTCCAGGTAGGAGTTGGCAACAGATTCATAAGAGACATAGGACATGTGCATCCAACTATAGGCCATCGCTATAGCAAAAATGTTCCATATTTCGATGTTCGCTTCTCCTATGGAAACCATTACAACAATCTCGACAAAGGCGTAGCTACACGCGCCTTCGACTATTTCGACTTATACGCATTAGTAAACCTTGATTCCGACAATCCGACAATAGGAGAACTGGATATATCCGGACGCATTGGCTCCATCCAGCGACAGTTGCCTCACAGATGGAAGCTCGACATAGGCTTCTACCAAAACATCAAATACATAGATCATTATAGCGACAATGGCAATCAGACAGCAGGCAACCAGGCTGTAATATCAGAAGCTGCCAGTTTCGGTGCAGGCTTCCATGCCGAACGACAGGGAACATCCGTAAGCCTGCTGCAAGACTTCATGCTCTCAGCCGTGCCACTCGGAGGCAGCACCGCCGACTATTATTCAGCCATGCGACGCTACAACTTCGGCACAGGTTTTTCCGCACGATATAAGTTCAACTTCATCTACAACCGTCATCTATCATTTGGTGATGAAGCTTATTTCATGCGACTATTCATCATCAAAGGCACCACACCTGAGAAACTTGACAAATACGTGAACGACAAAGACCAATATTATGATTTGTTTGCCGATGGCATCAACTCATGGGGCGACGAAGGTCAACAGAGCATTTTTCTCAATCGCTTGTTCCTCAACGTAAAGCTCACACACACGCTCAGTCTCAACTTGATGCACGAATATTACATGCGCCATGGCAACTACCGCTATTATCCATCATACACAGGCAAGTGCAACGAATGGAAAGCTGGGATAACATATGCTTTGTAAGACTATCCATGCCATAAACAACCAACAATCACAAATCCGCCGTTCACCCCAAATCGGTCATTAGATTTCATATCTTGTTAGTGTTTGTTTCGAGCAGGTTGCGACAGTCGCGTTGAAGGCATAGCAGGCTATGTCGAAACGCAAATGGAAACAAAATGCCGAAATAAACGCTGACAAGATATGAAAAGAAGCAATAATGTCCGAATAATCTTTCCGTTTCGGTCTAATGACCTATTTGGGTTCAAGGCTCGCCAAGCAGCCAATCAGCAAACAGACATCACTTTTCTGACAAACCGTAGACACAAAAGGCGTAACCTGTCAATAATGACGGTTACGCCTTTTTTTGAGCTTCCTACAGATTGCCTCTCTCCTTGTCAAGATAATATTTATATGTGCCAACAGTCAGCTCATCGCAAGCATCCTCGTCACACACAACCATTGCATGAGGATGCATCTGCAGCATGGACGATGTCCACTTATGGCTGATGTCGCCATCAATGCAATGCTTCAACGCACGAGCCTTATTGTGGCCGCTGCACACAAGCAGCACCTCTTTAGCGTCCATCACTGTGCCTATCCCTACTGTGAGCGCCTGCTTAGGCACAAGATTGAGATCGCCATTGAAGAAACGGCTGTTAGCATGAATAGTGTCTGTGGTAAGTGTCTTTATTCGTGTGCGAGAAGCCAGCGAACTGCCTGGCTCATTAAATGCCAAATGTCCATCAGGTCCGATTCCCCCGATAAACAAGTCAACACCACCAGCCTCTGCTATCAGACGCTCATAATTGTCGCATTCTGCCACCAGGTCAGGAGCATTGCCGTTGAGTATATGCACATTCTCAGGCTTGATGTCGATGTGACTGAAGAAATTATTCCACATAAAACTGTGATAGCTCTCTGGATGATCTTCAGGCAAATTGACATATTCATCCATATTAAACGTAACCACATTCTTAAACGATATAGTGCCAGCCTTATACATCTCTATCAATTCGCGGTAAAGTCCTATTGGAGAAGACCCAGTAGGACATCCAAGCACAAATGGCCTTTTCTCATTCTGAAATACGGCATTTATTTTATCCGCCACATATTTAGCAGCCCATTTCGACAGGGCGTCATAATCTGGTTCGATAATCACTCTCATAATATTTATGATATTAAGTTTATTATTCTGTTTCAATCTTTCAAAGGATTCCACCCTTGCGCCTTAAGTTCAAACTCAGTGCCGTCACGTGTGATGAGCGCACATCCAAGGTCTGCTTTCGTGATATGGCCTATCATCTTCACGCCTTTCATCTGCTCAATCTTATCATGGTCTGCAATAGGCACGGTGAAAAGCAACTCATAATCTTCACCTCCATTCATGGCAGCTGTGGTAAGATTCATGTTCATCTCATCACACATCACAGCAGTTTGGTAATCTATAGGTATTCTTTCTTCATACACACGACATCCACACTTGCTTTGAGTGCATATATGCAACAGTTCTGAAGAAAGTCCATCACTCACATCCATCATTGCAGAGGGCTGCACTCCAGCCTTACGCAGAGCCTCAATGATGTCGCGGCGAGCTTCTGGCTTCATTTGCCTCTCAAGCAAATACTCCCTGCCGCTGAAGTCTGGCTGGGATATTGCCATGCGCTCAGCATCAGTCTTAGCCTCATTTATCATCTTATAATACACGTCTTTTTCCCTCTCCAAAAGCTGAAGCCCCATATATGCAGCTCCCAAATCGCCACTCACACATATAAGGTCAGTTTCCTTTGCGCCGTTGCGATAAATGGCCTTGCCTTTTTCCACCTCTCCTATAGCGGTGATGGAAATAGCTATGCCTGTGCGCGAGCTTGTGGTATCGCCGCCAACAATGTCCACGCCATGAGCATCACACGCTATTCGCATGCCGGCATAAAAATCTTCCATATCTTCTATGCTGAAACGCTTGCTCAAAGCCACACTCACCGTGATTTGCTTAGGCGTTCCTCCCATAGCATATATGTCAGAAAGATTAACCATCGCTGACTTATAGCCCAAATGTTTAAGAGGCATGTATGTAAGGTCAAAATGCACACCTTCCATCAGCATGTCGGTAGTGACCAGCACATCCTTGTCGTCTCCATAATGAAGCACCGCACAGTCATCGCCAACACCATAATGCGTCTCTGCGTTTTTAATCTCAATATTATCCGTCAGACGCTTTATCAAGCCAAACTCTCCTATTGTAGATATTTCTGTTCCCATATATTGTTATTCCTTATTGTTCTCATGCAAGGATAGCCTCACATAGTTTAAAATAGTATTATCAAAATCTTCTTTGCTATTTCCGACAAACTGCACCTCTATGGGCACCACTACCACATTGTCAAGTCCATGCAGCCGAGTGAAATCTTTCTCCGTAGTCAGTATTGTGCGTCCCTGCGTCTCTTGCCTGATTCGATTCAAATCCTCTTGAGTGAAGTTGTGGTGGTCAGGAAAACTCAGCAGTTGAACATCTGGCACCATCCTCCTCATATCCTCAAGCATCTGTTGGGGCGAAGCTATGCCTGTAAGCAACACGGGGCGTTCACCAGCATTCAATTGTTTAGGGTAAGCATAACGCGTGAAAAACAATTTCTGGTGTTTTGACAATCCAAGCGAATGTGCAATGCTGCCCATATCCTCATCTGTCATGTCAGAAGGACACTTAGTGACCACCACCAGATCAGCTCTGCGTATGCCTGCATGCGGTTCTCGCAAACGTCCGGCTGGCAATAATTGGTCTTTATAAGTGACACGATGGAAATCCATAAGCAGCATGTTAAGCCCCGCCTTCACATACCTGTGCTGATAGGCATCGTCAAGCAGCACCACCTCTGGCTTCGACTGCTCGTCGAGAGACATGAGCTGCTCTATGCCATGACACCTGTCAGCGTCTACAGCAACAATGGCATCAGGAAACTTACGTTTCATCTGACAAGGCTCATCTCCGATGTCGGCCACGGTAGAATGCGCATCAGCTATGATAAAGCCATGCGTTCTCCTCTTGTAGCCACGGCTGAGCGTGGATACGCGATAGCGTTCTTTGAGAAGACGTATGAGATACTCTGTATGAGGAGTCTTGCCAGTGCCTCCAACAGTGATATTGCCGACACAGATGACAGGACAGTCGAACTTTCGAGATTGCAGAAGGCCTGCATCAAACATCTTGTTGCGCACTCTCACTCCCAATCCGTACAGCCATGCTATCGGCAAGAGCCAATGATATATTTTTATGTGGTTCCCTTCCTTCATCACCATATTAGGTTATTCATAAACGACCCGCTGATGCCAACGCCTGGCAAGGAGGCATCTTCATCAACGGGTGCGCTACATTCATGATCAAGTCACTTCTTGATGTATTTAGTGTACTCGCATGCTGCAAGCAACCATGCGCCAGTGCCAAAAGGAGCTTGCGACTTAGCATTGACGGTGCGAGTAGGATCAGGCTTTTCACCAATAGGCTGCACATAGCCTATGCTGCCATCCGGCTGCAATGCTGTCTCATAAAGATATTTCCATGCCTTATCTATTGTGGGCTGATACTGCTTGGCTGAAAGCAAGCCATTATTTACGCCCCAAAGAAGGCCATATGTAAAGAAGGCTGTGCCTGATGTCTCATAACCAGGCGCATCGTCAGGGCAGAGCAGCGAACGAGTCCAATATCCCTCAGGCTGCTGACAACGTGCCACACCAGCGGCAAGCTGCTGGAAACGGTCCACATACATAGCTCTGTATTTGCTGTCTTTTGGCAAATCCTGCAGCACCTTTGCAAGCCCTGCAAGCACCCAGCCTGCGCCACGGGACCAAAACGATTTGCCGCCGTTGCATGCAGTCTTCACCTTCGGATACACATACTTGTCATCACGGTAATAAAGTTGCTCGTCTTTGTCAAAGAGAAGGCTGTCAGTCCAGCAGAAGCACTCATACTGTTTGTCAAGCAATTTTTGGTCATGCGTCACAGTGTACAGCTTTGTGAAGATAGGCAAGCCCATATACAAAGCGTCCGACCACCACCAGTAGTCCTTATCCTTTGTTGAAGCCTGATAACACATCACCTCCAAAGCACGCTGCAACCTCTCAGCTCTATGCTCCTGCTTGTAAAGATCTATATATACCTGAAAGCATATCTGCCAATCAGCAAACAGCACATGGTTCATGCCTTCACCGTATGTTTTGTAAAGCCACTTGCTTTTATCTGTCTGTGTGGCTCCCTTCCAACGATTGTATTCTGCCCATTCGACCGAATAGTCGAGATATTGCTTCTTGCCTGTCAGCTTATACACTTCTTGATTGCCTGTGAAATAAGCCGCATTGTCCCAAAATCCCCTGCATCTGGCCGAATTATGACTCTGCCAGTAGTCATTAACTTTTTCAATAGCAGTTATCACCTCCTGCTTTGTCTGCGCCATGGTTGCCTGAGCCATCATAGTTGCTCCGAGTGCAAACATAATGATTTTCTTCATGTCTGTTAGGTTTTTATCAGTTAGTTGTTTTTATCATTTCTCATTGACAGGCGATAGCCCCATTTTTGCAGCCTCTTCATAGAGCAGCCGCTTTGCAGCCTCATGCTCATTGGGAATAAGCCCGTCGAGGATGGCTTCCTTTACGACATTCTTCAGCACGCCAACAGGCCTGCTTGGCTTAAGTCCAAAGATTTGCATGATTTCCTCGCCAGTGACAGGCGGCTGGAAATTGCGTATGCGGTCTTTCTCCTCAAGCTCCACCAGTTTTGTCTTCACCATCTGGTAGTTTTCCCTGAAGCGCGTTTTCTTCATCTCATTCTTCGATGTGATGTCGGCTGTACATAGAAGCATCAGGTCATCAATGTCGTCTCCAGCCTCAAACAAGAGCCGCCTCACAGCGCTGTCAGTCACTTCCTCATCCGATATCGCGATGGGCCGCATGTGCAACTGCACGAGCTTCTGCACAAACTTCATCTTTTCGTTCATCGGCAATTTCATCCTGCGGAATATGCCAGGTATCATCCTCTCGCCTATATCGTTGTGGCTATGAAAGGTCCATCCTTGCAGAGGGTCAAACCTTTTCGACTTAGGTTTGCCTATGTCATGCAGCAAAGCCGCCCATCTGAGCCAAAGCACATGGTCTTTGACTGATTCCCACTTATCTGAGCCTTTCGGCACATTCTTATAATCAGCAGTAGCCCTTGCCACGTTATCAAGCACCTCAAGCGTGTGATAGAAATTGTCCTTATGCGCACGTCCGTTTCTCGTCTCCACTCCCTGCAACTGCGCCAGTTCTGGGAATATGAGTGGCAGAAGTCCGCAGCGATCAAGCTCCACAAAACCCCTCGATGGTTCTGGTGACAGCATTATCTTGTTCAATTCGTCCGATACCCTCTCCTTTGAAATGATTTTAATCCGCTCCTTGTTTCGCCCAAGAGCATCAAAAGTGCGCTCTTCAATTTTAAAATTAAGCTGAGTGGCGAAACGCACACATCTCATCATACGCAAAGGGTCGTCACTGAAAGTGATGTCAGGATCAAGGGGAGTAACAATGACTCCATCCTCCAAATCATACAATCCGTCAAAAGGGTCAACGAGTTCGCCCTCACGCCCTTTATTAAGGCACAAAGCCATTGCGTTGATAGTGAAGTCACGTCTGTTTTGGTCTTCTTCCAATGTGCCGTCTTCTGTTACCGGCTTGCGCGACTTGCGATCATAGCTTTCTTTTCGAGCTCCAACAAACTCAATCTCAAGATTCTTGTGTTTAAGCTGGGCTGTGCCAAAATTGCGATATATTGCAAGATGAACCTTTTTTCCTATTTTTGCCTTGAGAACCTCAGCTATTGCCACACCTGGCCTCTCCACCTTCTTTGCATTGTCTACAACCACTATATCTATATCTTTGGATGGCCTGCCAAGATAAAGATCTCTAACCCATCCGCCTATGATATAACATTCAAGTCCTAATTCTTCTGCTGCTTCTGAAATGAGATGGAAGAATGGGTGGTCAAGCAAATGCTTTCTTTCCTCTAAAGTGAGTGTTTTCATCATTTAATAGTCAGTAGTATAATTTGAAGTACAAAGATAGTAAAAGTGACTAAAACACGAAAGGGAATCGTCATTTATCAGCATACTGATTTAAAAAAACATGCTTATAACGTGTCATTTACAGACAAAAAGGCTATCTTTGCACAAAATCAAAGTTTTGTTTCACAGACATCAACCACCAATAAAAATGATGAGAACATCGTATCAGAAAACGCTTTCAATACTGTTGACCGCTTCAGCCATGACCATCATATTTTCATGCGACAACAAGCCATCGCGTGTGGAACAGCGCAAAGCAGAAATCCGTCAACAAGATTCTACAGACTTGGCAAGCGCACGCCATGAAATGCAAGAGGCTGACAGTATAATAGCATTCAAGGAAATCGAACTCGAAGATCTAAAACAAGGGTTCGTCTTTGAGAAACAAGAAAAATACCAGACAATGGGCTATTATGTGTTGCCACAACATGCGGGCAACAAATCCAAGTTTAAGTTTTTTCCCGAGGTGGAAGAATCAGGCAAACTGCTCCTTGTGAACATTGACAAGCAGCGCCAATACACATTCACAGAGATCGACCTCGACAAAGACGATTATACAAAGCAGCTTCCAAGCAATCTATCATCCAAAGACACCGAGGCTGTAGCAAAGTGCCACGCTCTCGCTAACACAATGCATGAACTTGACAACGCTAAAAAGAAGAAAGAAAAAGCTGAAATAAAGATTAGGTTCTACAAAGAAAAAAAAGAAAGACAATCATTCTAACACAAAACATTATTAAACCCCAATCGGTCATTAGATTATAAATCTTTTTAGTGTTTGTTTCGAACATGTTGCAACAGCCAGCATTAAAGGCATAGCGTGCTATATCGAAGCGCAAATGAAAGCAAGATGCCGAAAGAAATGCTGACAAGAGTTGAACAGAAGCAATAATATCATAATAATCTTTATATTTCGGTCTAATGACATATTTAGAATAATATAGAAAAGAGATTATAAAAAAATAATGGTGCATAGATAACGCTATCTATGCACCATTATTTATATAAAATACTGTTGTTCTATCTTCGTAATCGATAATTATTACTCAGCGCGAAGAGTGTAACGCTTGAAGTCTGTAACAGTAAGGTCCTTGTCGATGTTCTTGAGATACTGCGCAACAGTAATCTTGTTGTCATCAATGTAAGCCTGGTCAAGGAGACAGTTCTCTTTGAAGAACTTGTTGACCATACCCTTTGCAATGTTCTCAATCATCTGTGGCTTAAGGTTAGCCTCAGCTTCCTTAGCAACAGTAGCCTTGATCTCGCGAGCCTTAGCAGCATCTTCTGCTGTGATCCATCCCTTAGCTGTGTTTGACTCAATGTGATCATCTGTGTCAACATGTGCAGGGTTGATGCCAGCTTTCTTGAGAGCATTCTCAACTGACTTAGAAATCTGATTCTGCTTAGCCTTTTCTATAGCGTTTTTTGTCTCATGGTCTTTTACTTCCTGAGAAACGCCGTTTTCATCAAGAGCGATAGGAGACATTGCAGCAACCTGCATTGCAACACCCTTGCCAGCCTCTTCATAGCCCTTCTTGTTGAGGACTACGAGAGCGCAGAGGAAATTCTGGTTCATGTGGTTGTATGCAACGATATCCTCACCTTCCACGTAAGCGAAGCCATCAAGCTCCATCTTCTCACCTGTTACACCTGAACGGTTTGTGACAGCAGCAAGGATGTTTTCACCGTCGATAGTGAGAGCGTTAACCTCTTCAACGCTCTTGCACTTTGCAGCAACGATAGCGTCAATGATCTTGTTTGCAAGACCAACGAAGTCCTCGTTCTTAGCAACGAAGTCAGTCTCACATTTAAGAGCGATCATCGCACCATAGTTGCCATTGACCTTAGCGAGTACGCAACCCTCTGCAGCCTCACGGTCAGAACGCTTAGCAGCAACGAGCTGACCCTTCTTGCGAAGGATTTCCATAGCAGCCTCCATATCGCCTTCAGCCTCTGTAAGAGCCTTCTTGCAGTCCATGAGACCAGCCTGAGTCTTCTTGCGAAGCTCGTTGATTTCCTTTATTGTAATTGCCATAATTTAATTAGTGTTTGATTATTTGTAATGGACAAATATTATCGGTTTCACGTCTGACATGCAGATATCACTCAGCTGCTGGAGCCTCAGTCTCCTTTGCAGCCTTTGCCTCACCTGCAGCTTCCATGTCTACCTTCTCAGCCTTGCGCTCCTCAAGACCCTCACCAATAGCACCGCATACAGCATCGAGGATAACCTCGATTGACTTTGTAGCATCGTCATTTGCTGGAATAACGTAATCGATTGCACGTGGATCAGAGTTAGTGTCGACAATAGCGAACACTGGAATGCCCAGACGGTTTGCCTCGCTCACTGCGATGTGCTCCTTCATAACGTCGATGACGAAAAGTGCTGATGGGAGACGAGTAAGGTCAGCGATAGAACCGAGATTCTTCTCGAGCTTAGCGCGCTTGCGACGAATCTGAAGATTCTCACGCTTAGAAAGCTTGTCGTAAGTGCCATCATTCAAAAGCTTGTCGATGTTTGCCATCTTCTTCACAGCCTTGCGGATTGTTGGGAAGTTGGTGAGCATGCCACCTGGCCAACGCTCGATAACGTAAGGCATGCCTACAGAAGATGCTTTCTCAGCAACTACTTCCTTAGCCTGCTTCTTAGTAGCGACAAAAAGGATGCGCTTGCCGCTCTTAGCGATTTGCTTGAGAGCCTCAGAAGCCTGGTCTACCTTTGCCACTGTCTTGTGAAGGTCGATGATGTGAATGCCGTTGCGCTCCATGAAGATGTAAGGAGCCATAGCTGGATTCCACTTGCGCTTGAGGTGACCGAAGTGAGCACCTGCAGCGAGAAGAGAGTCAAAATTTGTTCTTGCCATAATAAGTTTAATTTGTTTACTTTCTTTGTGAGTTAATATTGTAGTTAACCAACTTGCAAGTAGCCTCCTTCCGTTTTCAAAAAGAAAGATCCTGCAAGTTTAGATACTAAACGGCTATCTGATAACTTGTAGATTCGTTTTCCGTCTTCACACATGACCATGCCGTCCGTAGGGGCAGCATGGCCACATGCATGAAAAACGATATACGAGTATTAGCGCTTAGAGAACTGGAAGCGACGGCGTGCCTTTGGCTGACCTGGCTTCTTACGCTCAACAGAGCGAGCATCACGTGTGATGAAGCCTTCAGCGCGAAGAGCCTTCTTGTCTTCCTCGTTAATCTTAACGAGTGCGCGAGCGATAGCAAGGCGGAGAGCCTGGCTCTGGCCAGTGTAGCCACCACCGCAGAGAGTAGCCTTGATGTTGTACTTCTCAGCTACGCCAAGAAGGTTGAGCGGCTGCTTTACCACGAACTGCACAAGCTCCGATGGGAAGTAGTCTGCGAGTGTGCGCTTGTTGATAACGATTTCTCCTGTACCTTCAGTAAGGTACACGCGTGCAATGGCACTCTTGCGGCGGCCGATTGCGTGGATATAATTAACTGCCATATACCTTATTCTTATTTGAGGGTGTTGATATCAAGTGTTGTTGGCTTCTGAGCCTGCTTGTCGTGCTCAGCGCCTTCGAAAATATAAAGATTACGGAGAAGTTTGTTGCCGAGGATGCCTTTTGGAAGCATGCCCTTAACAGCGTGACGGAGAACCTTCTCGTAACCGTTTGGACGCTTGATCATATCAGCATAAGTAGCCTTGTGCTGACCGCCTGGATAACCAGAGAATGTGATGTAGACTTTCTGGCTTTCCTTTGCGCCCGAAACCACAATCTGGCTTGCGTTAATAAGAATAACATTGTCTCCACAGTCCATATTTGGAGTGAAAACTGGCTTGTACTTACCACGAAGTACCTTAGCTACCTTTGATGCGAGACGGCCAAGAGTCTGACCTGCAGCATCAACAACGACCCACTGCTTGTTAGCGTTCTCAGGCGTGATGTAGCTTGTCTTGAAACTGTTTGATTGCATTTTTAACCTTTTGGTTTTAATTAATAATGTGTGTTCGCTGCCAACTCAGCCAAGGCTGGCTGACGTACTGTGCCCATCGAGACATTGCCCTTTGGGTTTTCTGCGTTTCACGGACCGCACTCCCAGGTTTAAAGGATTGCTATCCACACAGAGCCTTTCGATTAGAGGTTGACCCCATTTTTCACAAAAGGCATGCAAAGGTACAACTTTCCCTCTAATCCACAAAGGATTATCTCGATTTTTTGTGCATTACAAGTATTTTAATTATTTTTGCGCTGATTTTTCATTTCAAATTAGTCTTTCGACATCAATTCTTGTTCACATTTGTGCCAATCAGGTTTCCGCTGGCATATTGAAGACGTGGCGTCCGCAACAAAATGCAGGCTGATACAACATGCGGCAGATAAGGGATGCAAGCAAGAGTTGAGAAGAAACAAATTGTTCCAAACATGCAACAACCTAACGCACACATACAATTATACAACGAATATGGGCCATGGCTCAAGGCCCAGCTCGGCGTGAAGGCGCAAAAGATATCACTTAACGCAGGATTTACGTGCCCCAACCGCGATGGCAGCATCGGCAAGGGAGGCTGCACCTACTGCAACAACCAAACCTTCAACCCCGACTATTGCGTCAACACCAAAAGCATCACGCAACAGCTTGAAGAAGGCAAGATTTTTTTTGCGCGCAAATATCCCGACATGAAATACCTTGCGTATTTCCAAGCATACACCAACACATACGACTCTGTTGACAATCTGAAATTAAAATACGAGGAGGCTCTAAACGTGCCTGACGTCATCGGCATAGTCATCGGCACGCGCCCCGACTGCATGCCCGACACCTTGCTCGACTACCTTGAAGAATTAAGACACCGGACTTTTCTGCTTGTTGAATACGGCATAGAGTCGGTATACGACGCCACGCTAAAGCGCATCAACCGCGGACACACACACGCCCAGACGGTTGACGCCATCATGAGGACAGCGCAACGAGGTATTAGAATAGGCGCTCACATCATACTCGGACTTCCTGGCGAAAACCGACAAGACATGTTGGACGAAGCCAAAACGCTCTCATCACTACCCATATCCATGCTAAAGCTTCACCAATTACAACTCATCAAGGGAACACGCATGGCCGAAGAATACAATAATGACCCATCCGACTTTTACCTATTCACCGTTGACGAATATGTCAATCTTGTCATAGACTTCATGGAACACCTTCGCTCTGATATAATAGTGGAACGCTTTGCCTCACAGTCACCTGCAAGCCTGTTAGCAACTAAAGGATGGGGCCTTAAAAATTTCGAGCTCGTAGAAAAAATCAAAAAACGCATGCGAGAAAGGCAGACACACCAGGGAAGACTGTCACTATAAAAAGGCCGACTTGTCAATTTCATCCTATCATTAGTGAATATTATCCTACATCTTGTCTCTTGAAAAAATGTAACTTTGCACTCAATAATCATTTACTATTCCCCAAAACAGAGACTTATTATGAGATACACAGAAATAGGAAGAACTGGCATGAAGATTTCCAACCTGTGCTTTGGAGCTTCATCACTTGGTAGCGTGTTTCACGCCACAAACGAAGAAGACTGCTGCAAAGCTGTGGAAACTGCCATCGATGGAGGCATCAACTTTATTGACGTGAGTCCATACTATGGACATTACAAAGCTGAAACCGTACTTGGAAAAGCACTTAAGCGCATTCCACGAGACAAGTATTTCCTCAGCACAAAGGTGGGACGGTACGGCAAAGATGGAGTGAACACATGGGACTATTCAGGCAAACGCGCCACAGAAAGCGTATACGAGAGCCTGGAACGTCTTGGAATCGACCACATTGACTTAATCAACGTGCACGACATAGAATTCCAAGCATCATTGCCTGGCGGACTTCAGAAGGTAGTAGACGAGACCCTGCCTGCCCTCATCGAACTGAAGAAGAAGGGCGTAGTGGGACATGTGGGCATCACAGACCTGCAATTGGAGAACCTCAAATGGGTTATAGACCATTGCGAAGAAGGCATGGTGGAAAGCGTGCTCAACTTTTGCCATTACTGCCTGAACGATGACAAGCTCGTTGAATACCTCGATTACTTTGAGAACAAAGGCATAGGCGTCATAAACGCTTCACCACTCAGCATGGGTCTGCTCACGCAACGCGGTGTGCCCGACTGGCATCCTGCACCAAAGCCTCTCGTGGAAGCTTGCGCCAAGGCTGCACTATTCTGCAAAGAACAGAACTACCCTATTGAGAAGCTCGCCATCCAGTATTCAGTCTGCAATCCACGCATCGCTGGCACACTTTTCTCATCAGCCAATCCAAGCAATGTGCAACGCAACATCGAATGGGCAGAAGAAGAACCTGACTGGCATCTCGTCAAAGAAGTGCAAAACATTATTGGCGACCAGCAGAGAGTCACATGGGCCAACTCATAAACAATTACACATTATATATATTACAGTATATATATATTACAGTCGGACTCAATCATTCAATAAACCCACATGACAATTATTGATGCACATTCACACCTGTGGATGAAGCAAGACACCATAGTGGATGGAAAACGCATCCTTTCACAAAAGAACGGACGAAGCATCTTCATGGATGAAGAAGTGCAGATGCTCCCACCCTTCATTATTGACGGCAAGAACACTGCAGAGATATTTCTATCCAACATGAACTATGCGCAAGTAAACGCCGCTGTCGTTGTGCAGGAAATCATTGACGGCAATCAAAACGACTACCTCGGCAAAGTGCAAAAACGCTACCCTAACCGTTTTTTCTGCATGGGAATGCCTGAGTTCACTCCACAAGGAACTGCGAAGCACGCCATGCTAGACGTTTGTTCCATACACGACAACGGACTTAAAGGCATAGCATTGCCTGCCCACCGTCTATCCATGCCACTGCAGGAACTCGTACCTATGTTTAAATACATGGAAAAACAAAAAATGGTTCTCTCCATATGCCTCGGCGACGATGAAAGACAAATCGACGAGATGAGAGAAGTGATACACGAGTGTCCTGACATGAAGGTGGCAATAGGTCATTTCGGAATGGTGACAACAAACTCGTTCGAGAAGCAGGTGGCACTGGCTCTTGAGGGCAAAAATGTCATGATAGAATCTGGCGGAATAACATGGCTGTTCCACAAGGAATTTTATCCATACCCCTCAGCCATAAGAAGCATACGCAGAGCCATCGACATCGCAGGCATTGACCGACTCATGTGGGGCAGCGACTACCCACGCACCATCACAGCCATCACCTACAGGATGTCATACGACTTCATATGCAAATCGTCAGAACTGAGCGATGAAGAAAAACGCATGTTCCTGGGCAAAAACGCAGAAGCATTCTACGGATTCAGCAACCTGCCAGCCTTGCCGTACATCAGAAACATGTCGGAATAGAAATCTTCAAATGCCACACGCAAGCCTATATTCATCTGGCATATACCCACTGCAACATGTAACAATTGAAAGAAACCGAAACGATGAAAAAAAACACTATCGCCCTCACGCTAATCTTTTGCCTTTTCTTCCTTTGGGCCATAAGCAGCAACC
This sequence comes from uncultured Bacteroidaceae bacterium, assembly GCA_934293005.1. GTDB lineage: Bacteria > Bacteroidota > Bacteroidia > Bacteroidales > Bacteroidaceae > Minthosoma. The sequence goes on along the minus strand of CAKQYA010000034.1, from coordinate 1,313 downwards.
TGCTGCCAACAATGATAAGGCAACTCATGAAGACTTGCGAACTCAACACATTCGAAGCTTCCTTCACAGAAAGCGCATACTGGCTCGCCTACTTCGTGTGCCCAATACCTATAGCAATGTTCATGAAGAGATTCAGTTACCGATCTGGCATCATAGTCGGGCTGCTCCTCGCAGCCACAGGCGGACTGCTGTTTCTGCCCGCAGCCATGGTGAAAAGCTACGGCGTTTATCTCGGAATCTTCTTCATCATAGCCACAGGCATGTGCTTTCTCGAGACAGCGGCCAACCCTTATGTCACAGCTCTCGGCGATCCTGCATCCGCCACTCGTCGTCTGAATTTGGCACAGTCGTTCAACGGACTTGGAGCTTTCATAGCAGCAATGTTTCTAAGCAAACTCGTGCTAAGCGGCAATAGCTATACGCGCGACACCATTCCTGCAGACTTTCCCGGAGGATGGGACGGATACATCAACCAAGAGACCGACTCTATGAAACTGCCCTACCTTATCCTCGCCTGCGTGCTCATTCTTGTGGCTATAATGCTTTTCACACAAAAACTACCAAAGGTAGAAGAACAAGAAGACGCTGTTGACAGCGGCACAGGCAACAACATCAGCAAAAAGCTCATCGACTTCAGCACCCTCCGCCACCCTCATCTTTTATGGGGAGTCGTTGCGCAGTTCTTCTACAACGGCGGCCAGACTGCCATCAACAGTCTCTTTCTCGTATACTGCTGCACATACGTGGGCATCGATGAAGGCACAGCCACAACTTTCTTCGGACTTTACATGCTCGCATTCTTGGTAGGACGATGGATTGGCACCATGCTCATGACACGCTTTGCGCCTGAGAAGATGCTGCTCGTATATGCCATTGCCAACGTTGCATTGTGTGTGATAGTGGCTTTCGCAGGTGGCATGATTGGCATGTATGCCATGCTTGCCATATCCTTCTTCATGTCAATAATGTATCCAACGCAGTTCTCGCTTGCCATCACAGGATTGGGATCACAGACAAAATCTGGTTCGGCCTTTCTCGTCATGGCCATTGTGGGCAACGCTTGCGTGCCACAGCTCACAGCCTACATCATGCACACCAACGAGCACATCTACCAAATTGCTTACATCATTCCAATGATATGCTTTGCTGCATGCGCATTGTATGGATGGAGATTCAAGCATTTGCTGGCAAATAAAGACACAAAACAATAACATCAAATAGTATAAATTAAGTTAGGAGCCCACTTTAAAAAGTAAGGCCTGTTTAAAATGTTTATATTTCACGAAAATAATCTCTGCTTTATGCTGTTATCT
>CAKQYA010000033.1 GCA_934293005.1 uncultured Bacteroidaceae bacterium | reverse complement strand
ACGAGTTCTCGACACTATGACCAATCTCCATCAACAGTGGCTGGCGCCACACCGAAAACAATCAGGCGATAAACAGGATAAAAACCGCTATGCAGATGGGAGGAACGTTGGTGGCCGCACGGTGGTAACACATTATATATATTGTAGCATGTCACTCCGAACGGGGTTTATCGGCGAAGCTCGGTTTATCGCCTAATGAGTCAGAGGTTTTTATTCTGTTTTTGTGAATACGGATTGATATGCTACATGCTGGATGCGGTATTATTTGAGAACCTCGATGAACTGAGGTTCCACTTCAACCGAAGCGGCGAAGACATCGGGGATGATGACGACAATCTGGCGGCTGCGCTTATGCGCCACCTTGACGAAGAGACCTTCCATAGTGTCCATGGCACCTCCATGTATCTTCACTCTTTGCCCTTTGGTGATGTTGATTTCTTCGGGACGCATATAGGTGATCTTTTTATCACTCTGGTTGTACATCAAGAGGAAGTTGGCCATCTCCTTGTCGCGCACAGTGAGGTAGCGGACAATGCCGTCCTGACCTTTGCGGGCCATGAACTGCAGGTCGTTGTATATGTTTTTCTTGAAGTTGACAATATCTTTCTGACTGGCATGGAGGAATATGAGACTGGAGATGACTGGCACCATCTCTATACGTTTCTCTCCATGACGGATGCGGATTACAGGCTCTTTGGGAATGAAGTATTCTATCTCGCCATTATCGGCGAGCATCTTTTCTGCTCTCGCTTCGTTCTTATATGAGTGCATGATGTACCACTTCACTTTTTCATTTTCATGCTGTATTGTCATGGATGGCGGGTTGCTAAGAAAGATAAAAAGATGATTACGAATCAGTTGGATGTGAAATGGATATAATCTTAGTTCATCTCAATCTGTGCATCAAGATGTATATCAACAAGTTATATCGGCATATGGTCAAATATCCCCTATTATAAGACGCATGCATTATCATTGCATCATGAATATTCAGCGTTCTTCCTCATTACAGGATGAGGAATTATTAGTGCAAAATTACAAAAAAATATTGAAGATTTTCAATTATATGAGTATTATTTTCCTTTCGTGTGCTAAATTTACTCGTACTGATGAACGATTGTAACCAAGATGATATGTCTGTAGATGCGTGTTGGGCGTTTGGTGGAGTGTTTATTAAGGTGTCAGATGTGGGTTAGTGAATACGGATTATTACTGATTGGGCTGATGATGTGCGTGTGTGTGGGTAAGAAAAAAACTGAATAAAAACACCCTGTGGGCAAACTCTCATGCTTCGAGTTTATGATGGTGGATGTCTCTGATGCACTTACGTGAACGAGATTCACGACGTGCAGCAGAGACATTCACCATCATGTGTCTGACGACACTTTGCCCCACAGGGCGATAAACAGGATAAAAACCGCTGTGCAGATGGGAGGAACATTGGTGGCCTCGCTGTGGTAGCACATCATATATATTATAGTGTGATACTCCGCATGGGGTTTATCGGCGAAGCTCGGTTTATCGCCTAATGAGTCAGGGGTTTTTATTCTGTTTTTGTGAATACGGATTTTTATTGATTGGGCTGATGATGTGCGTGTGTGTGGGTAAGAAAAAAACTGAATAAAAACACCCTGTGGGGCAAACTCTCATGCTTCGAGTTTATGATGGTGGATGTCTCTGATGCACTTACGTGAACGAGTTCACGACGTGCATCGGAGACATTCACCATCATGTGTCTGACGACACTTTGCCCCACAGGGCGATAAACAGGATAAAAACAGCTATCCAGATGAGTGGGAAATCCATTGTTTTGACAAAAACGGTGTAAAAACCCCTGATGGTTTTCTGTGCCTGCGGCTCGTTGATGGAGTTTGGCCATATCTTACGAGAACGAGTTCTCGACACTATGACCAATCTCCATCAACAGTGGCTGGCGCCACACCGAAAACCACCAGGCGACAAACAGGGCTGCGCCTATAAACCGCCATGCGGAATGTGGGCCACGCTATTATACAGAGGAATGCACTTACGATGAAAGATGATTATTGTGCGTATATTAACTGGACTGCGGTTTTCTTTCGGTTTTAGTCTAAACATCTCTATGAATAGCATCAGTTCCATCAGTACAATCTGTATTCAACTCATTACACAGTACCAACACCCTGCACAGCGGTTTTTAGCCAAAGGCATGGTTTATCGCCATGGGGCGAATGTGTGCTGAACAGCACTTGATGGAAGTTGTCTCGGCTGGGCGTCGGGAACTTGTTCACGGAAGAACTGCTGAGACAAATTACATAAATGACTCGAAGAATGAGAGTTGACGCCACAGGGGGTTTTTATTCTGTTTTTTTCTATCCCACGTGAAGTCTGTAATCCATTGTTTTGACAAAAACGGTGTAAAAACCCCTGATGGTTTTCTGTGCCTGCGGCTCGTTGATGGAGTTTGGCCATATCTTACGAGAACGAGTTCTCGACACTATGACCAATCTCCATCAACAGTGGCTGGCGCCACACCGAAAACAATCAGGCGATAAACAGGGTAAAAACCGCTGTGCAGATGGGAGGAACGTTGGTGGTCTCTCACTGTGGTAGCACATTATATATATGATTGTATGATACTCCGAATGGGGTTTATCGGCGAAGCTTGGTTTATCGCCTGATGCGTTCTGGGTGGCGGCAGCCACGGTTGAGGGAGATGGGACATGGCGGCTATAACTCGTTCTCGCAAGGCATGGACAAGCTACATCAACAGGCCGAAGGCACAGAATGCGTCAGGGGTTTTTATTCTGTTTTTGTGAATACGGAATGGGCAGATATATCTGATGGTGTGCGAAGGAGGGTGCACTTCATCCACACATATAATCACACATATATATAATAAGAGCAACGCTCTGAAAGAGCATGAGCATAGGCAGACATTGTGTCATCTGATGCTTTTGCACTTTCAGAGCGCTGATAACGGTATATGCCCTAAGGCAATATGTCTTGTCAATAGGATGCCTTAATACTTGAAGGCACCTTTTTTCACATATATCTTATAATCTTTTATGGCACCCGGCACATTGCTCTCCATGCGAGGGAGATACTGCAATGCTGTGACAGTGCGTTCCTTGCCAAGGTCGATGATGATGTGATGAGGGAACTTCACACCTTTGACAGTAGACCAGAATGTCGACTCCTGAAGGTCGTAAATCTTGTCACCAGCACGGTTGCCTGTCATGATGTCCTCACTGTCGGCATAACTGATGCTCCATGGTTCGCGTGAGAGACGCTCGCCATTCTCATCAAGGATATAAAGTTCGGCGATGCATGCATACTCATCGCCATTGTGATTGCTGAGGGCTTCGAGACACACGTAGCGACCTGTCTGCGGAGCGGAGAACTTGACCTCCTGCCATCCGTTGCCAGCCTTGAAACTGCCTGCTGCCACTGCTGTCTCGCCTGCAAGGTCGAGGTTCTGGCCTTCCTGACGATGGATAGGAGGCTCAGACTTCTGCAACTTGTCGATGATAGGCTTAGCCAGACCTTCACTCTTCGCAACGGTCGGACCAATGATGTCGAGCACAATGACCTCATTCTTTCCTTTCTTCAACCAGCAGCCTGGGCAATAGAGCGTCTGCTGCGGACCTATCTCCCAGATGCGACCGAGAGCATGTCCGTTGACATAGACGAGTCCCTTGCCAAAGGTCTCAAAACTGAGGAACGTGTCGCCAGTCTTCTTCAGGTTGAAGGTTGCGCGGTAGTAGCCAGGCACACGGTCGAGGCCATTCTTCGGACTGAGATTGGCAAGAGGCTTGTAGACCTGCTGCTTGGCAAAGTCGTATGTGTCGGGGAAAAGATAGTTTTTCCAATTTTTGAGATGAGCGGTATAGTCGTTGCCATCAATATTGATGGTGAGGTCCACATTGCCCTCGATGCCCTTGAAGTCCTTTATGGCACGTCCGAAGTTGATGCGGCCCATAGCCTCAACGAGGATGTCGAGACGCGCGCCCTTCTTCACAGATGGGAGCACAAGTTCCTTATCGCCATTGCGACGGTCGAGAGCGCCGACATAACTGCCATCGACATACACCTGAACATAGTCGTGACCACCCTCGATGCGCAGCTTGCTCTGCCCGTCAATCTTAGGCAGTGTGGTGCTATACATGATAGAGCCCCATCCCTGGTCAAACTCCTCCATGGTCTTCACCTTCTCCGACATTATTGCAGCAGGAAGATTTTCGAAGATAGGAGCATACTCCTTAAACTCGAATGCAGGCACTGTGATGATAGGCATAGCCTTAGGCGCAGCCGGAAGTTTCTTGTCGGAATATTTCTGGAGCATGGCACGAAGTTCGTCAAACTTAGCCGTTGTCTGTCCATACTCATTGATAGGCGCATCATAGTCGTAGCTTGTCACGTCAGGCGCAAAGCCGGGCGAGTTGGCACCTGCCCAATGGCCGAAGGATGTGCCGCCATGAGTCATGTAGAGAGAGAACGATATGTTTTTGTCGAGCATCTCACGCAAGCCATCGACCATATCCTTTGATGGACGTGTCTCATGCTTGCCGCCCCACTTGTCGAACCATCCGCTCCAGAACTCAGAGCACATGAGCGGTGACGTAGGACGCACCTCTTTGAGTTTGCGGAACTGCTCGTCAATATTGGCACCCGTACCGAAGTTCATGGTCCACACCAGATCATCGAGACCATTGTTGAGGAAGTTGCTCGACCAGTCGCACTGGAAGAGTGCCACCTTGTCGAAGCCAACAGAACGGAGGCAGTCGCGTATCTCGCTCACATATTCTTTATTGACGCCATAAGAGCCATACTCATTCTCCACCTGCACCATGATGATAGGGCCACCATTCTGGATGGTGAGCGGAGCGAGCTGTTTGCCGACCTCTTTCTCAAACACCTTCACGCGCTCCATGAAGTAAGGGTCGCGCTCACGCAGTTTGATGTCTTTCTTCTTGAGCAGCCACCAAGGGAGGCCACCCATCTCCCACTCTGCGCACACGTATGGTCCAGGACGCACGATGACATACATGCCATTCTTCTGTGCCAGTCGGCAGAATTCAGCCACGTCGTTATTGCCAGACCAGTCAAACTGTCCCTCTTTCTGCTCATGGATGTTCCAGAAGATGTAGATACAGATGGTGTTCATGCCAAGAGCCTTGCACATCTTGATGCGGTGCTCCCAATAGGCACGAGGTATGCGCGGATAATGCACTTCGGCAGCCTTCACGATGAAAGGCTTTCCGTTGAGGAGGAAAGTGTTTTCGCCTGCTTCAAATGTGCCTGCATGCTTCTGCGCGCAGGCAGGAGAAGAGACAAGTGTCGCAGCGAAAAGCGACAACATCATTAATGTTTTTCTCATTGTCGATAAATAGGTTTTATTATTGCTATCGTTGTTAATTATCACTTGCGATTATGTCATCGGTCAAGATACGCGTGCCTTAACATCGGGCTGCATGGCAGCTTTTATGTTCTTGGCATGAGATATCTTTAGCAAAGATAGCACAAATATCCTATAGAAAAAAGAAATTGCAAGGTAAATTTATGTGACGCGAAATAATTATTGTTCATATCCTCTCTTTTTTCATGGTTATTTCATTGACAATGAATCTGGATGATGCTAAGTAGGTGTTCAAAATTATTTTATAATATCAAAGTAAGCCGCTCTCATTTTTGTCGCACTCTCTCTTGGCCATCTTTTCCTTCTGTTTATCAGTCACTATGCCCGCATAGCTCCATCAAACAGAAGAAAAATCTGCCTCAAGATAGAGTGCATCAAATATAAAAATAATTATGAACACCTACTTATGCGGAGGTGTGTAAGACAAAAACGGAATATAAACTCCCTGTGGGGCAAACTCTCATGCTTCGAGTTTATGATGGTGGATGTCTCTGATGCCCTTACGCGAACGAGTTCACGACGTGCAGCAGAGACATTCACCATCATGTGTCTGACGACACTTTGCCCCACAGGGCGATAAACAGGATAAAAACAGCTGTGCAGATGAGTGGAACGTAATTCACAGACAATTATCTTTGAGGTCAAAAATTCAAAGAAAATCTGAAAATCTATCAGCCAATGTCAATGGCAAATCAAGAAAGCCATCACTAAAATGCATATTGCGAAGCGAAAGCCTAACAGCCAATTCAGAATCATACTTTTTACGGAATTCGGAAAGGCTTCTTGCCCTGACGCTTTCCTTAGATTTCACTTCGACAGGAATGATTCGATTTTCATTCTCCACCACAAATTCTATTTCGGCCTGATTGCCTGACGACCAATACAATGGCGTCAATCCCTGACGCAATAAACTAAGCAATACGTAATTCTCTGAGATGATGCCCTTGAACTCTGTAAAAAGACGATTTTCCATCATCAAGGTAGATGCGCTCAGATTAAATATTCTTCTTAGCAAGCCCACATCATTAAGATAGAGTTTGAAGAGAGCCTCATCCTTATAAGCCTTTAAAGGCATACGAACTGTCTCCACACAATGCACCTTATGAAGAAGTCCTGCCCTGCAAAGCCAGTCCACAGCAGTTTCATATTCACGAGCACGGGCACCCTTACCAATCTCTGAATACTTGAATTTTTTATTATCTTTGGCCAACTGACGTTGCATACTATCCCACACTTGCTGAATTCGGATAATCTCAGCAGGTGTCGCATATTTTGAAAAATCAAGCGGATATGCTCTAAGAATGTTATCAAGCGTATCTTCGACTTCATGCATATCTTTGGTTTCAATCCAGTCTACTACAGCTTCAGGCATTCCTCCAACAACAAGATACACTTTTAGTTTCTCCTGAAGCTGCTCATGAATGATTTCAGGCAACGATTCCCCTCTCTTCCATGAACTTGCTATATTATATAGATGTTCGTCCACAGCATGAAGAAATTCAGTGAAACTGAGTGGGTATAACGTAAAGAAATCAACCATTCCCACAGGAAAAGATGTATGTTTTTTGCGCATAGCAACACCGAGTAATGATCCTGCACATGCCACAGCATATTCTGGCGCATCTTCATTGAAATATTTCAAAGAATTGAGCACCTCGTCAGAGTCTTGAATCTCATCAAAAATAAGCAACGTCTTATTTGGCAAAACAGGCATTCCTTTGACAAGAGAAATAAGTTCCACAATACGAACTGGATCTTTTGTCTTTCCAAATATCTCACGTATTTCAGGTTCTTTGTCAACATTCACAATAACGCAATTATCAAAGGCCACTTCACCAAATTTTCTTAGCAGCCATGTCTTCCCCACTTGTCTTGCACCTTGCAAGATAAGTGGCTTGCGTTTGCGTTTTGATTTCCAAGAAATCAACCCATCAAGTAAATCTCGTTTTAATTCCATTAGCAACTTTCAAATTTAGCGAACGCCTACTTAGCGTTTTAATACTATATGCTACTATTATTTTTAAATGCAAAAATACTAATAAATTTCTGACGAACAAGTATAAACATAGTAAATGTGATATTTTACACGTTTTTAATATCAAAAACGTGATGTTTTACACGTTTTAGACACTTAACTAAAAATATCATTGAAATTATATACTTATTATTGTTACTGAGAAGAGTTGGATGTGGGTTAGTGAATACGGATTTGACTGATTGGGCTGATGCCATGCGGAGGGTATGATGAAACAATAGGTTCACCACATTATATATTATATGGCAGTACCAATGCATTGGTACTGCCATACTCTGAATTGTGGTTTATTGGCGCAATAGAAACCAATCACGACCCTCTACTTAAAGAAATATTTCACAACAACTGGACCTGATATATTTTTGCCATTCACATACTTGATTTTTTTCATATAGCCAGAGTCTACAGGCAACTCTGTTCCATCAACGAATGATTCTGCAATCCATCCATTTTGTTGTCCGTTCCACTCTGGTGATGGACTTCCAATAAACAAGCCATCAGCAACGACGTCTTTTTTTTGCAAGTCTATGCAGGCGTACCTTACTATCATATCCTTCGAGTAGATAAATCTTAAAGCATCGTCATCAAGAGATATGCTTATCATCCTGATAGGAGTATTCTGGAACATTTCATTCTCAGCGGCACCTTCTTTGCTGTATCTTTTAAGTATTTCGTCATATCCATTATACGAATAAGAAACTAACTTGTCAGTCCTGTCATTGCCAATAGAGTAGATGCAGTTGTCACATTCCAAAGAAACCAACAATTTTCCACCAGTCTTAAAGAACACCTGCGTCTGCGAAAATACCCACGACGGGAGTTGCACTCCCTGTACAATATCATTGCAGCCATCGGCTGACACAGCAACAATTTTATTGTTTAGCATGCTGTACCCATATATGGAAGACTCAAATGCACATATCCTTTCCAACGGAGTCTTTAGTTCATACATTTCTTTGACATTAAACGAAAAATCAAGGAGGAACACTTTGGTGTAGTCTGCCAAAAGGGAAATAATGCCCTGCTGTTCGTCCACGCTGAAATCATTGATAGTTATATACTCACCTTTTGCGTGTCCCATCTTGCAGTAAGACGACCTAAGTGCACCTTTCTTGTCAAACTTCACCAACATGTTTTTTTGCTGATTCAGAACGAAGTAGAAACTGTCGGTCTCTTCCACTTTTTTCACATCACCCACAACAAAGCAAGAATCCTCCTTTAGTGAAGTCAGGCTCACGGAGTTAACCATATCATAAAATAAAACTTTTTCAGCATTTTCAGCCAACTGCACATTTATTTCTGTAACATTGCTTGTTACACCTGTGCAGCCGCATGCCAGCATTGCCAATGAGACAACAGCGAGCAGCATTCTTTTTCCATTTGATTGCATAATAATTCTCATAATAAAAAAATCATTCAAGGTAACTATTCAGGGTACTTTAATTTGTATTTGACAATGACAGGGTTCATGTTATTATGAACAAATTCAAGCACTGCGTTTAATGTAGCATTACCATGTTTGGCAGAATCCTCATTTTGAGCCATTGCCAGAAATTCATCTGCATTGAAAGCCGAATAAAATCCATCTTCATCGGAATAGGTTATAGAAAGAGGGAAAAAAGGAAAACAGCCCGCATCATTTATGGAAGTGCAGTTTTTCACACAAAGACCTTTACCTATGTCTTTGTTCCACAACACAGAACTGCCGAGCGAATTCAGAATCAATATATCTCCTGATACAAAGAATCCATAGAGCTTTCCTGTGCCCGATTCTTCCACAGCGGTTTCTGCTTCGGTGAAGTCGGATGTTTGCAATTTGGGAAGATTGCCCCACACATCCACATGCAACTCATCATTCAATGTGTAATCATCCCTATTTAGCCTATAGATAGTGTTTTCAAATGGAACGGACAACAAAAGATTTTCCCTTTCCTTGCAAAATTCATTTAGAGAAAAAGGATAGCTGCCTGCTGCGGTGAAATCTGTGTCTATTGTATGCAAAGTCTTCATCGTGCTCAGGTCTACAATATCATACAGAGCCTTGTTCTCGCTGAAATTGATGTTGTAAGAGAATGCCGCAGTCTTGTCATCAAGAGAAGTCATGTTGTGCAAAAACATAATGCTTTCCCCACAGTCATAGCTTCTGTGAAATGCACCGTCCACACCATATACCAAAACCTTGCGATTGTCTGCATCTGCCACATAAACCTCTTTGTTCAGGACGAAAAAGGATGCCATTCTTAAATACTCACTCTTGGAGTTGCCAATGTTGCCCACCTTGTTCAAAAGACGTCCTTTAGAGTTAAACCTGTATAATTCGCATAGCCGCTGTTTGCCATCAGCCATGACATACACATCGTCATTGTACACTTGTATCTTTCTTACATTTCCTAATACGCATTCTTCAGAGGCCTCTAACGGTATGAACGCAACTGATTCAATAACATTCTGTGCCATCGAATCACTCAGCGTTTCTGTATTGCTCTCCGCAACTACTGTGACGGCATCTTTACGGTCTGTCATTGTATGGCAGGAAAAAAACAATGGTAACATTGCCATTGCTAATGATTTGTTTATTTTATTCACAAACAGTAATAGATTTATTTGATGTTATAAGTTTAATTGTTCCCTAATTCCTTCAGACTTTTTCGACGGAGACACCTACGTCTTTTTGAATGCAGCAAGCACCTTTCTGAGCACTCATCATAAACCATGATTTAGGCAGTATTATCATTGTTGGTCATTTATATTGTTAAGTATTGAACAATCACTAATGTCTAAGTGTAAACAGAAGTGAATATGTTTATAAATGCAAATATAAGACAAATTATATTTTTATACAAAATATTTAAACGACAAATATATAGCTAATAAAGAAAAAATGAAAAATTCACGAGAAACACCATCAAAAAAGTATCTTAGGATACTTGGCCAAGTATCTTAGGATACTTTGCAAAGTATCTTAGGATACTTTACGAAGTATCCTTACTCTCTTTTTTGGGGGCAAGAAACATGTATGCTACACGAAGAGGAATTTAGGGTAAAAAGAAAAGTCTCAGAAAGCGTTTGCCTTCTGAGACCTGAAAAATATAACTATTGTTGAGAGATGACTCCGATTAGTTGTTCTCAGGACGGAGCTGACGTACAACTTCAGCTGTGCGCCACATCTCTGACTCATGGAGAGCAGCAAGTTCCTTCTCAAGGCCCTGACGGTAGTCTGGCTTAGAGTTGGCATCGATAGAGATCTGAGCCTCGTTACCAGTCTTAACAGAGTGGTAGAGCTTTTCCATTACAGGCTTGATAGCATCGTGGAATGGGCCCATCCAGTCGAGCGCGCCACGTTGAGCTGTTGTAGAGCAGTTGGCATACATCCAGTCCATACCCTTCTGCGCGAAGAGAGGCATGAGCGACTGAGTGAGTTCCTCGACTGTCTCGTTGAAAGCCTCAGATGGAGTGTGTCCGTTCTCACGGAGAACCTCATACTGTGCAGAGAGCAGACCCTGGATAGCACCCATGAGAGAGCCACGCTCACCAGTGAGGTCGGAAGTAGCCTCGCGCTGGAAAGTAGTCTCGAAGAGATAACCAGAGCCGATGCCGATACCAAGAGCGAGAGTGCGGTCAAGAGCCTTGCCTGTAGCGTCCTGATAAACAGCGTATGAAGAGTTGAGGCCACGACCCTCGAGGAACATAGTGCGGAGCGAAGTGCCCGAACCCTTAGGTGCAACCATGATAACGTCGATATCCTTTGGAGGAACACAACCAGTGCGGTCGTTCCATGTGATAGCAAATCCGTGTGAGAAATAGAGAGCCTTGCCTGGAGTGAGGTATTGCTTGAGTGTAGGCCATACAGACATCACAGCAGCATCAGAAAGGAGGCACATAACGATAGTGCCCTTCTGAGCAGCCTCTTCGATAGAGAAGAGAGTCTCGCCTGGCACCCATCCGTCGTTGACAGCCTTCTCGAAAGTCTTGCCCTGACGCTGACCGACGATGACGTTGAAGCCATTGTCGCGGAGGTTCTGAGCCTGACCTGGGCCCTGAACGCCATAACCGATAACTGCGATAGTCTCATCCTTGAGAATCTCACGCGCCTTGTCGAGTGGGAATTCCTCACGTGTCATTACCTCTTCGATAACGCCACCAAAATTCATTTTTGCCATTGTTTTGTTGTGTTTTTATGCAAGACCTGGGACACATCTGTTTTTCAAGTCCAGGCCTTGCTGGTTATTATTTGGTTTGAAATTATTCTGTTTGAAGCATGAGCCGATGGAGCATCATTCATCTGCGAGCCTCATCAGTCGGCAGATGCAATCCTCTTAGCCTCACGCACAGCAAGATATTCATCAAGATGCTCTGTGCGGCTCTTTGTGATGCAGATGCGTCCGGTGCGCACAAACTGCAGCACGCAGTCGAACTCTTTCAGTTCGTCATAGAAATGAACTATATCTTGTGGCATGCCATTCTTCTCCACCACAGCATAAGTGCTGTTGACTTCCACGATGCGAGCTCCATAGAGTCGCACCTTGTGGCTCACATCGGGATTGTTGAGCAAAGTAGGTGTGGAAATCTTGAGCAGGGCTGTCTCGTTGATGAAAATCTCATCATCGGTGTAGTAGTTGGCCTGAAGCACCTCAATGCGCTTCTCCATCTGAGCTGTAAGCATCTGCGCTGTATATTCGTCGCAAAAAGCAGTGACGGTATATTTGTGAGCTCCAGGCGTGCTTGACGCACACACGTTGAGCGACTCTATATTGACCTGCCTGCGTGTGAACACAGATGATATCTGTGAAAGCAAACCTGGCACATTCTCAGAATAGATTAAGAATGTGTAGAGTTTTTCGCTTGTATCCTGTTCCATAACTGGATTGTTTCTATTTGGTTGCACCTTTGCGACGCCATGTCTTGGTGTCGCATCGGCAATGTTTGACATATCTGTTGATGCCCCGCACGAACCTGTGTGCAGTGATGTCGAGGCATAATCTGAGCGGTTGAGCACCTTTTGGCATTTGCCGCATTTGGAGCACTCGCCGCACTGTCCGCCATAAGTTTTCTCAGGCATATCACCAACAATCATTGAATGACATCACAACTCGAGCAGCATCTCATCGACATTTGCTCCAGGAGGAGTCATCGGGAACACGTTGTCCTCTTCCTTGATAGCGCATTGCAGAAGATAAGGGCCTGGTGTGGCGAGCATCTCCTGAATGGCAGCATCGAGGTCGCTGCGGTCTACGACGGTCTTGGCAGGAATGCCATAACCCTTAGAGATGAGTTCGTAGTCGGGGTTGTCCATTGGGGTGAACGAATAACGATGTGCGAAGAACATCTCTTGCCACTGGCGCACGTTGCCAAGGAAATTGTTATTAAGGAGAATGATCTTCACAGGCGCGCCCTGCTCCATGATGGTGCCGAGTTCCTGAATGGTCATCTGCAGCCCTCCATCACCTACGAAAAGGCAGACGTTGCGGTCGGGAGCGCCAAAGGTAGCTCCGATGGCAGCAGGCAAGCCGAAGCCCATTGTGCCGAGTCCGCCAGACGTGACGACAGAGCGGTTTTTGGTAAACTTGAAATAGCGGCAAGCCATCAGCTGGTTCTGTCCCACATCGGTGACAAGGATAGCCTCATTGTTGGCAGCCTCGCTCACCTTGCGCACCACCTCACCCATGAGGAGCGGCCCATCTTCAGGATGGAGCGCCTTGTTGATGACCTTGTCATATTCTTTTTCCTCGTATGGCTTGAAACCATCAGCCCATGCAGCATGCTTAGCAGGCTCAATGAGCTTAGTGACCTCAGCAAGCGTTTTCTTGCAATTGCCAAGCACCTTGAGGTCTACCTTCACATTCTTATTAAACTCAGACGGGTCGATGTCGAAATGAATGATCTTGGCCTGCTTGGCATAAGTGGCGAGGTTGCCTGTGACACGATCGTCAAAACGCATACCTATGGCAATGAGCAGATCGCATTGGTTGGTCATCACATTAGGACCAAGGTTGCCATGCATGCCCAAGATGCCCTTGTTGAGCGGATGGTCAGACGGTATGGCAGAAAGTCCGAGGAATGTGGTGCCGCATGGTATGTCGGCCTTCTCAAGAAATTCTTTCAGTTCGCCACAAGCATTGCCAAGTTCCACTCCTTGTCCGACGAGCGCGAAAGGCTTCACGCTGCTGTTGATCATCTTTGCTGCAAGCTGAACGTCGAAGAGTTCGATATCGGGTTCCGGGTCATAACTTCTGATGAAGTTGACATCGGCAGGCTCATACTCAACCATGCCAGTCTGAGCGTTCTTGGCAAAATCGAGCACCACAGGTCCAGGACGTCCGCTGCGCGCGATATAGAAGGCACGCGACACAGCCCAAGCGATGTCCTCTGGCCGACGTATCTGATAGCTCCACTTGCTGATAGGCGAAGTGACGCCCACGACGTCGACCTCCTGAAAGGCATCTGTGCCAAGCATAGCCACGCCCACCTGTCCGCAGATGACCACCATAGGCGTAGAGTCGATCATAGCGTCGGCTATGCCTGTGACGGTATTTGTAGCACCAGGACCCGAAGTCACTATGGCGCATCCCACCTTTCCGCTCACTCTCGCATATCCTTGCGCTGCATGCACAGCTCCCTGCTCGTGACGCACGAGGATATGGTTCAGCGTTTTCTTATGATCATAAAGTGCATCGTAAGTAGGCATGATTGAACCTCCGGGATAACCGAAGAGCACATCAACACCCTCATGTTCCAAGGCTCTCATCATAGCCTCTGCACCTCTAATTTTCTCTGCCATTATATTTTCATCAATCTTATTGCCACTATTTCATCCATTGCTTCATGCCGCATGTGCCAGACAAGTGTCTGAGACAGCGTCAACCTCACATTCGAATCAGCCCGCGGAGGATAAACAGCGCAACATTAAGTTGTTAGTATACTTAAATCAAAAAAAAATTCATACCAACGCTCTCGTGGTGAAGAAGCGTTCTTCTTGTCAGTCGATGATTCTCACACCGCCCTTGTCGGCGCTTGCCACGCTCTGCGCATAAGCCCTGAGGGCCTTGCTGACCACACGCTTGCGCTTTAGCGGCTGCTGCGGACGAGCCGCAAGTTCTTCGTCTGTGAGTTTCACATTGATTGAGCGGCTTGGTATGTCAATCACGATGATGTCACCATCTTTAATCTTACCTATATTGCCGCCAGATGCAGCCTCAGGAGAGATGTGGCCTATGGAAAGGCCTGATGTGCCACCAGAGAAACGTCCATCGGTGATGAGCGCGCATTCCTTGCCCATGTGCATGCTCTTGATATAAGATGTGGGATAAAGCATCTCCTGCATGCCAGGTCCGCCCTTAGGGCCTTCATGTGTGATGACCACACAGTCGCCCTTCTTCACCTTTCCACCAAGAATGCCCTCGCAAGCGTCTTCCTGAGAGTCGAAGCATACGGCAGGTCCTTCGAAATGCCATAGTTCGGGAGCCACGCCAGCTGTTTTCACCACGCATCCATCTTTGGCAATGTTGCCGAAGAGCACGGCCATGCCGCCATCCTTAGTGTAGGCATGTTCGATGTCGCGGATGCAGCCATTCGCGCGGTCTGTGTCGAGCGATTCCCAACGAGTGTCTTGCGAGCCCATCTTTGTGGAGAACTTGCCCGCTGGAGCAGAATGATATATGCGGTCGGCCTCAGGGTCGATAGTGTCGCCCGTGATGGAATATTTCTTGATGTCGTCGCCGAGAGTGGCGCCATTGACACGCTTGCACGACAAGTCGAGGAGGTTGCCCTTGGCGAGTTCGCCGAGGATGCCGAGGATGCCGCCAGCACGATTTTCCTCCTGTATGGAATATTTTTGCCAGTTGGGGGCAAGTTTGCAGAGGAACGGCACTTTTCGTGAAAGAGCGTCGATGTCGGACATCTTGAAGTCGACTTCACCTTCCTGCGCCACAGCGAGGAGATGGAGCACGGTGTTGGTGGATGCACCCATAGCGATGTCGAGAGTCATGGCATTGAGGAATGCCTGACGTGTGGCAATGGAGCGCGGAAGCACCGAGTCGTCGCCATCCTGATAATACGCGAAGGCATTCTTCACGATAAGTTTTGCTGCGTCTCTGAAAAGCTGCACGCGGTTGACATGCGTGGCAAGGATGGAGCCATTGCCAGGTAGCGAGAATCCGAGAGCTTCTGTGAGCGAGTTCATGGAATTGGCTGTGAACATGCCCGAGCATGCTCCGCAACCTGGGCAGGCGCTGTGTTCGACCACCTCAAGTTCTTCATCGCTCACAGTAGGGTCGCCACCCTTGATCATGGCTGTGATGAGGTCGGCATTCTCGCCATTGACCTTGCCAGCTTCCATAGGTCCGCCGCTCACAAACACTGCAGGTATGTTGAGTCGCATTGCTGCCATGAGCATGCCTGGAGTGACCTTGTCGCAATTGGAGATGCACACCATGGCGTCGGCCTTGTGGGCATTGACCATATATTCGACCGAGTCGGCAATGATGTCGCGTGATGGCAGAGAATAGAGCATGCCATCGTGTCCCATGGCAATGCCATCGTCGACAGCTATAGTGTTGAACTCAGCCGCATAGCAACCGAGCTTTTCTATCTCAGCTTTTACAATCTGACCTATCTCATGAAGGTGAGTGTGTCCCGGTACGAACTGAGTGAACGAATTGACAATGGCAATGATTGGCTTGCCAAACTGCTCACGCTTCATGCCGTTGGCCACCCACAGAGCGCGGGCTCCAGCCATGCGGCGACCTTCTGTGCAAACAGCACTGCGTAACTGATGTTTCATATCTTTGTTGTGTTCTTTATATCTATATTATATATATGTGTGAAACAGTCACCACCCTCTTTCAGTGAATTGTGATGCGGCCATCATCATCAGCACTTTCAT
Source organism: uncultured Bacteroidaceae bacterium (assembly GCA_934293005.1). Taxonomy (GTDB): domain Bacteria; phylum Bacteroidota; class Bacteroidia; order Bacteroidales; family Bacteroidaceae; genus Minthosoma. The sequence goes on along the minus strand of CAKQYA010000033.1, from coordinate 8,460 downwards.
CGGCACTGGCCTTTGCCATCAGCGCCGTCATGCCGGGACGGCTTTTTCACGACAGGTTCAAGCGAGCACCATTAAGCATTCAGCCTCTTAATGACGTCATGCGGAGGAATGGTCTGCTTGATTGCATGGATGAGTGTGTGACAACACGATGCAAAATTACGAAATTAGGTTGACACTATCTAATATTTGACTGTAAAAATAGCGATATTAGCGATATTTGTAAAGTATTTCAGCTGTTTTTGTAACACCTTTGCACAAAAACAGCTGAATTGAGAACAATAAATAGTTACATTCTGACACATCGCTCATCATGTGCCATCACTTGTCTTTCACACGCCTTTGGCCAGACGCATCATTGAGCATATATTTCTCAAACCATTTGCGGGCCACAGGCAAGAAGAGGTCGTGGCCGTCGGCATTGAGATGCGCCGTGTCGTTTGTCCCTTGGAAATAGCGTTTGCGGAACTCGTCATCGCGCAAACGTATCACGCAATCTTTGGAATAGTTCATCATGACAGGTATGCGGCGCTTGCGGCACACCTTGCTGATGGCTTTGCACACTTGCGCGAAGCCTGGGCGGTTGACATACCAAGGCGTGACGTAGCCTATCTTGGCCTTTGGGCAAATGGTGCGTATCTCATCGAGCATCACCTCGAGCGAGTCGACAAACATGCGGAGCGAATCGGCGTTGTCTTTCACCTTGTCAGCATCATTATGCCCTGCTATGATGAGCACATAGTGGGCCGAGGGGTCCATGGCCTTGCACCTCACCCACATGGCTTCGCCAAAATTGTATGGCCCGTCGTGCGTGCGGTCGAAGGCCACGCATGAGCCATTGCGGCCATAGTTGTTGTATTTAAGGCCAAGCTGGCTGGCCATCTTATAGTGCCAAGCCTCTTCCTCGGGGCGGCGGTGGTTGGCCACATAACTGTCGCCTATGACATTGAGCACCTCCTGCGCTGAGACTGTGACGGACGACAAGGCTAATGCGGCAAGCATAGCTAAGCGCTGCATCGCGTTGATGATATTGCCACACATAATAATATATAACACTTATAATATAATAGCTGTGGCGGATCACTCAAACGACTGTATGCGCGCAATGTACTTGCCGATGATGTCGAACTCGATGTTGACGACGCTGCCCACTTCAATCTGGTGGAAGTTGGTGTTGTCGTAAGTGTAAGGTATGATGTTCACCTGAAAACTGTCGTCAGTGGAATTGCACACAGTAAGGCTCACGCCATTGACCGTCACGCTGCCTTTGTCTACTGTCATGTAGCCCTTCTTGGCCATAGCCTTGTCGAAGGCATATTTGAACGTGAAGGTGTAGCTGCCCTGCTGGTCTGTCTTCTCCACACACTCTGCCGTCTGGTCAACATGTCCCTGCACTATGTGGCCATCAAGGCGGCCATTCATCATCATGGAACGCTCCACGTTGACCTTGTCGCCCACTTTGAGCAGGCCCAGATTGCTTCGCAAGAGTGTCTCTTTCATGGCGGTGACCACATACTTGCCATCGAAGATTTTCACTACCGTGAGGCACACTCCGTTGTGGGCCACACTCTGATCTATCTTGAGTTGGTCGACAAAGGAGCATGTGAGCGTGAAATGCACATTCTCCTGTTCTTTCTCTATGGCAACAACTGTCGCAAATTCTTCTACTATTCCGCTAAACATATTGTAAAAAATATTTAATTACAATGCAAAGGTAGTCATATTTCCACAAAAATCAATACCTTTGTAGAAAAAACAAACCGACAACAATAAACAAATACGAAAATGATAACGACTAAGACTGTTGCGCAGACTGCCATGGCTGCTTTTGTCTGCGCTGCTATGGCAAGCTGTGACAGCGATGCGGATGTGGAATCGCGCATGCCTGTGATGGGCAGCGTCACTTTTGACAAGACGGAGGTGTCGGCTGGCGACACTATCAAGGCCACTCTATCGCTTGCTGACCCAGGCGAATATGTGAAGGTGAAATATGTGTATGCCGCTTCGCCTGCCGCCATACTGAGCGGCTCGTTCGAATGCGGCAGTTCGCAAAACAAGGCTTCTTTCGACATTGTGATACCGGAAACGGCCAATGATCTCTTTGACAAGACTGACGAGGAGAGCATGACAGTCACTGTGACCGTGGCTGCAAACGAAGTAGCATCGTATGCGGGCAACGCACCGTTTCTCGATCCAAAGTCTATGGGATCAAAGACACAAACTTTCACACTCATAAAGAGTGACAGCGATGCGGATGCAGAATCGCGCATGCCTGTGATGGGCAGCGTCACTTTTGACAAGACGGAGGTGTCGGCTGGCGACACTATCAAGGCCACTCTATCGCTTGCTGACCCAGGCGAATATGTGAAGGTGAAATATGTGTATGCCGCTTCGCCTGCCGCCATACTGAGCGGCTCGTTCGAATGCGGCAGTTGGCAAAACAAGGCTTCTTTCGACATTGTGATACCGGAAACGGCCAATGACCTCTTTGACAAGACCGACGAGGAGAGCATGACAGTCACTGTGACCGTGGCTGCAAACTGCGTAGCATCGTATGTGGGCAACCAACTGTATCTCGACCCAGAGCCTATGGGATCAAAGACACAGACTTTCACACTCATAAAGAAATAGAACATTTTGCTTGTTTTTAACCCAAATCGGTCATTAGACCGAAACAGAAAGTTTATTAGGACATTATTGCTTCTTTTCAACTCTTGTCAGCGTTTCTTTCGGCATCTTGCTTCCATTTGCGTTTCGACATAGCCCGCTATGCCTTCAACGCAACTGTCGCAACCTGCTCGAAACAAACACTAACAAGATTTGAAATCTAATGACAGATTTGGGTTTAATTCGCAATAGCTCGCTATCACTCATTAAAAGCCAAACAAAATCCTCTCTTCTGAAAAACAAAACACCTGCAATCACTAATGACCGATTGGGAGAGGCAGGCATTAATGAATGTACGTCCGAAACTTTGTCACATATATAATAAAACAACTAATTAACTAATGAAACATCTATTGTATTCAACATTCTTAGCCATGAGCGCCATCTCGGCATCAGCAAACAACCCCGACTCGGTGTTTGTGAAGCCAGACGTGCAAAACGGTGTGAGAGACTTCCAGATAGCCTATTCGATAGACGGCAAGCACTGGAAGCATGTGCATTGCAACCTTTTTGAAAGCGACTACGGCACGTGGGGCGCAGAGAAGAAACTCTACTACCCTGTCATCTCCTTCGATGGCAAAACTTACCACGCCACATTTATCCCGAACTTGAAGAACGCCCAGATTGCAACCACATCGTCGGAGAATTTCTCTCTATGGAAGCCGCAAGACTACCCATACGTGGACAAAATGACTTTTGACGAGATTGTGGAGAAGCAGAAGAAGGCTTCGGAAAATAATATAATAAAGGTGCCATACCAAGCTCTGAAGAACCTGCTCAACAAAAAGGCCAATGCTGACAGAAACGGTGCTATGGACAGAGATGATTTTGTGGCAAGCGGCGCTCACATTGCTTCGATGGCTGATGACATAAATGCCACGCTTTCCATCAACTGGAACGACAGAAAGAGCATCTCGCCCGAACTTATGGGCATCTTCTTCGAAGACATAAGTTATGCGGCTGACGGAGGACTGTATGCCGAACTCATCCAAAACCGGGACTTTGAATATTCGAGCAGCGACAGAAGAGAATGGAACGCCAAGACTGCATGGCGACTTGAGGGCAACGGCACTGAATGGGAAATAGGAACAGATGATCCTATACACAAGAACAATGCGCACTATTCGCTACTGACCACTACGGCCCCAGGCGCGCGACTCATAAACGAGGGATGGGACGGCATAGCCCTGAAAAAAGGCGAAAAATATCTGCTCAGCCTATTTGCCAAAGGAAACAACGCTCTGAAGGTGTCGGTGGTGGAAGGCGGCAACACTGTGGCTTCAACCATAATCAAGCCAACAGCGCAATGGAAGAAACAAGACAAGTGGCTGACAGCTAATGCTTCTACAGAAAAAGCGCAGCTCATCATCGAACCTCTGCAAAAGGGCGAGACTGCTATCGACTTCGTGTCGCTTTTCCCAAAGAACACTTTCCGCGGACGCACAAACGGACTGAGAAAGGATCTGGCTGAAGTTGTGGCTGACCTGCACCCTAAATTTGTGCGATTTCCTGGAGGATGCGCCACTCACGGACAGGGCATTGACAATATATACCATTGGCAAGCCACGATAGGCGACCTGTGGGAAAGACAGGGCGACATGAACATCTGGAACTATCACCAGACTCGCGGACTCGGCTTCTATGAATATTTCCAATTCTGCGAGGACATTGGCGCTCAGCCTCTGCCTGTGCTCGCTGCTGGCGTGCCTTGCCAAAACTCACACAGAGGAGGTGCTGGACAGCAGGGCGGCATACCGTTTGAGAAAGACCTGAACGGAAAGCCTTCACCATACACATACAACGGGAAGCCGCTCACGATGGAGAGCTATCTGCAAGAACTGCTCGACCTCATTGAATGGGCTAACGGTGACGCCAAATCGTCGGAACTGGCAAAGATGAGGGCTAAGGCTGGTCATCCCAAGCCTTTCAACCTGAAATATCTTGGCATAGGAAACGAAGACCTCATAAGCGATGTGTTTCTCGAAAGATACAATTTCCTCATTGAGGGCATAAAGAAGGCGCACCCAGAGATTACGGTAGTGGGCACTGTGGGACCTTTCTGGGAAGGCAGCGACTATGAATATGGATGGCGCGAAGCTAAGAAGAAGAACATAGAGATAGTGGATGAGCACTATTACAATTCTACAGGATGGTATTTCCACCACCGTGACTTCTACGACAATTATGACAGGGAGGGCACAAAGGTGTATCTCGGCGAATGGGCTTCGAAGGGCAACAACGTGTCAAACGCTCTCGTGGAGGCTGCTTATCTTGCCAATGTGGAGCGCAATGCTGATGTGGTGGTGATGTCGTCGTATGCTCCTCTGCTTGCCAAGGAAGGACACACAAGTTGGAACCCTGACCTCATATACTTCAACAACACTGAGGTGAAGCCCACGGCCAACTACTTCACTCAGCGTGCCTTCGGACAGAATGCTGGACATGAATACGTTTATTCGGACCTCACCGTCAATGGCGGACAGGCTGTGGAGCAGCGTCTCGACAAATCGGTTGTGATCGACTCTGCCACAGGCGACATCATCATCAAGATTGTCAGCATGCTGCCAAAGGCTTCAAGCATGACAATAAACCTTGGCGATGACGCTCTCAAGGGTTTCTCCCCTGCTGCTTCTTGGTCGATTCTCGCAAGCAACGGCAATCCTAACAAGACTCGCGCATGGGATATCAACGAGACTCGCTCTCTCAATGTGAGCGGTTCGATCAAGGTAGACATTCCGCAATACTCTTTCTCTGTCATACGCATAAAGAAAGACAACAAGAAGAAATGAACTCGCTTGTCGCAACACGACAGCTGATTTATAAAACGGGGGAACCAAGATATATGGTTCCCCCGTATAGATTAGCGGTTGTGATGAATCATTTAACACAAACAGGTCGTTTGACAGAGATGAGGCTTGCTGTTGTGCTTCATTTTTTCCTTTCTTGAATATGCCATTTTCCCTGACTGTGCTATTTTCCTCTAACTTGCTTCATGAATATTATTTCAATCCTCATTCTTTTCTTACGCTATGAATCTAACACACTTAACCGTCATGAACAAATACTTCATTTCTACTATAATGCTGCAATTTGTCAGCATTGCGATGTTTGCGCAGACTGATAAGACACGTCTTGTCAAGCCTTCAGACCAACATATCACATATGTTGGCAGAATAAATGACTCGAATCCTGATCGGCCCACGTTCACTTATCCAGGAACTGAGATACGGACAGCTTTCATGGGCAACAGCATTGCTATGAAGGCGAAACCTCACAGCGGATATTTCATGGTGAAGATTGATGAAAACGAACCTTTCAAAATAGGATTCCTCAACGACAGCATAGTCACACTATGCATTGAGAAGAATGAACATTGCAGAAATATTAATGATTGCAGTAATGGAAATGATTGCAGAAATAGAAATTATTGCAGTAATATTAATGATTGCTGCAACCTGAATGATTGCAGCAAAGGAAATATTGAACAATGCGATAAGAGCAATGGCATCATAGCTTCTGGTGATAGTGGCGCTTATCTTAATAAAGACATGAACGGCAACGGCAAATATGCTCACCAACTTACAATCACTTATATCGGTGAGGGATACCATACAAGACCTGAATTTCATGGTTTCATTCTGAACAACAATACTTTTCTCACCTCTCCTGCTCCTCTGCCTTCACGTAAGATAGAATTTATCGGCAACAGCATCACTTGCGGATATGGCATAGAAGCTGCTGACGCTTCTGCTCCCTACACAGAGGAAACTGCTAACTATTATTTCACTTATGCTGCTAAAACAGCCCGATGGCTGAAGGCTCAAGCTTATGTGGTGGCAAGAAGCGGCATCGGAGTGTATAGAAATTACAATGGACCTAAAACTGGTGACGCTGTCAACATGAACACAGAGTATAAATACACTATGCTATACGACGACAGCCAACTATGGGATTTCGCACGCTTCACACCAGACGTGGTTTGCGTCAATCTTGGCACAAATGACACGTCGACAGAAGGTGCCGACTCCACATTGCTTGCTAAGGGGTTCAATAATCTATACAAACAAATACGTTCACACTACCCTGATGCCAAAATCATATTTCTCTCTGGATGCATGATGAAAGGCAATGCCCTCAAGATGGCAAAGGATGCAATGGACACTACGATGAGGCTCGCTCTTTCAAATGGAGACACTAATGTGTATCGCTTGGATTTTGAAACTCACGATGGCTCACTCGGTTATGGAGCCTCATGGCACCCCTCGATGAAACAACATGATGTAATGGCCAAACAACTCACATCTTATCTGAAGAGCATCACTAAATGGGAATGATGCACAAAAATATAATTGAATGGCTCAATAGTTCGTTAGTACACATTTATGCGGCTATTCACATCAACAAGGTTGATTTTAATATCGAAAAAAATGATATTCATATCGAAAAGAATGATACGCACATGACAAGATTGATGCGAACACATAGAAGGCATACTGGCTATAAACAAGATTTGGCGGTAACAAAATGCCAGAAGAAACAACAACAATGTATAGTGTTGAACGTGAGATAGATTATTGAATATGGGTGATATAATAATGAAAATGAGATAGATTATTCACGAAAGAAATCAATTTAAAATAGAGAACATAAATTTCTAAACAAAATAGAATGTAATAATTTACAGACAGATGGAAAACACCAATGCATCAACAATCATTTATACCTATGGCTGCTACATCTACAATGCTGCCGAATTGATTAACATTGCAGTAAAGCTTCATATAAACTGCATAATAAACCTTTGCGTAGAAGAAGGAAACTTATCTGAGGAAACACAAAGGCATAATATCCTATATGCCAAATTCTGGGAGTATTTTAAAAGAAATTACTCTGACATCACAAACAAGCATGGTGAAATATCATACGAAAAAGCTATGTCTAATGAATCAATCATGAAGGGAATTGAACGAATAAAAAATGGTGCAGACAAAGGATTTCGCATAATGATAATAGACCATGTACCCAACACAGAGAAAAGTCCTCGATTCACTCTTGTAGGAAAATATCTGTCGCAAGAATACACAATAACTCACATTATCACTCCAACTAAAGTGGTGACACAGGAACAGTTGCTAAATCACATTCAAGAAAAGACAAAAGAAAACTATGATAAAAAGATGTTAGCCGCTCAATTGGGTAAAACTGGTGAAGAAATTGCTGGACTATACCTAATGAACAATAATTTTCGAATCCTTCAACATAATTACAACCTGCACAAAGGATGCGAAATAGACATCATAGCTCTCAAAGACAACAAAATACACTTTATCGAAGTCAAAACACGATCGTCAGACAAATACGGAACACCAGAAACTGCCATAACAGACCAAAAGATGCATAATATCAAGAAAGCTGCTCTTGAATATTTAAATCGGCAACATCTCACCCATATGGAATACCAAATAGACAGCATTGCTATCATATACCACAATAATACAGATTATGATTTGAAATATTACCCTGATATTAGACAACGTCCTATATCTCGCAACTACAGTAAACCATACAGAAATCATTAAGAGGTAAAGCAGAGGCTGAATCCGCTGACCTTTAATCAAGGACAATACAAGGCACGGCGTGGAACAACGCAAAAAACCACATGGAAAAATGCAAGAAGCCTCATGGAATAATGTAAGGAGCCTCATGGGAAAACGCAAGAAGCCCCATGGGAAAAAACAAGGAGCCCCTCCCTGGCGTTTGCCATGGAGGGGCTCTCTGAAGAAGGCGGCGACCTAC
>CAKQYA010000032.1 GCA_934293005.1 uncultured Bacteroidaceae bacterium | reverse complement strand
CTCTTACGCCAGCCATTACTGAAGGCTTGGTAAAAATGAAATTTCCGAACTCGCCACATCATCCTCGCCAGAAATATTTTCTGACCGTGAAAGGGCTAGCGGTGTATGATGAGTGTGTCAAATCAATGTGAAAAATCTGCTAGAGCTTGCTCCACGAAGACGATCAGCCGAGGAACTCCGAGGATGCTTGGCTTGTCCAAGAACTCCTTTTGGAGTGGCAGCCTGATGCGGTTTTCAAAAACAGGTATTTAGGCTTACCTATTTTTTAAATCGTTGTTTTAGCGGCATCGAGATAGCTCGTTGGAAAAGTAAAAGCCAGTGGGCAACACTTGCAACTTGTTTATGCAACTCATTTCCGTTAGTGAAATGTGAGATTCAAATATGTGCTGTGAAAACATAAACAAAGGCTCGTGATGCCCAAGGGCGCATATGGCGCGTCACAGAAGATGATGGACTTTACATCTTAGAGCCTAATGGACAGATCCAACATTTCACCACATCGTCCAAGCATTGCCCATTGCCCACAAATGCTCTCAAGTGCATCTTTATGGATAGTGACGGCGTGGTGTGGATAGGTACCGACAACTTAGGCGTGTCGCGTCTCGTCATCACACAAAATGAAGGAGCTGAATATATTATGGAGGGTGAGAACATCCGCACACTCTCGCAGATAGGCAACGGCAAATTCGCAGTGGCAAACAAGTGTGGTGACATGTGGGTCTACGACAGTTGCTTGCAAACTGTGCTGCTGCATGAATCGTCTGAACATAATGTATATTGTGTGGCAGAAATAGGAAATGGCCATTTGTGGAAAGGCACAAAAGGCGGTGGACTTTATATAGACTCAAAGCATGTTGATGAGGTGAGGCAAAATGAAATATATTCAATATTTGCAGAGTCGGACACATGTGTGTGGATTGGCACTTTCGGCGATGGCTTATTGATGTATGATTCTGTGGAAGGGCGTGTGAGGCACCATTTGCTTCAAGACAGTTATGGGAGCAAGCGCGTGCGGTGTATGGCTTCTGATGGAAACCGATGTCTATGGGTGGCCACAAGCGATGGAGTTTATGCTTTTGATAGATGTCGTTCTCAAATGAAGCCCCCTGTGCTTGTGACCAGATTAAGCATGGCTAATGGCATGTTGCTATCAGATGAGGTGCGCTCAATGTTTATCGATTCAAGCGGCCGTGTGTATGTGTCGGAAGCAGGCGAGGGCTTTGCTGTATGGGAAGACGGACGGATAGAACATTACACCTGTGTGGACAGTCTTGTCAATGACATGGTCCAGTGCTTTGTGGAAGATAAAGAAGGTTTTGTATGGATGTCAACAGCTTTTGGCATCTCTCGGTTTAATCCTGTGACAAAAAAGATCAAAAATTATTTTTTCTCGAAGAATATGCTCAATAATGTGTTCAATGAGAATTGCGGTGCGCTTCTTGCCGATGGGCGCATTGCATTTGGCAGCAGCAATGGCATTGTCGTTATCACGCCTTCTGTGTATGATGCTGATGAGAAAATGAAGGGTGTGGATGCTGATGAGGTCTGCGTCAATAGACAGCCTTTGCGCCGCAGCATAAGATATGTGGTGGCGTCATGGTGGGAATCGCCATGGGCAAAAGGCCTGATTGCCGCTTTTGTGTTCATTGGCGTTTGTGCTTATTTTATGGTAAGACGTCGCAATCAGAGATTCAGTCACACCATAAGTGCTTTAAGCAAGAAAAAGGACGAATTGACAGCGGAGAAGACAGTGCTTGTGAAACAGAAGCATGAGTTGGCTGAGGAGAAACAAGCTTTGGCTGATGAGAAAAATATGCTTGCGGAACAAAATAACAAGCTTGTAAGTGATATACATCTACAACGTGATGCCAGCCAAAGCGCAAGCGACCGCGCTTTTATGGAATGTTTGGAACAGATTGCAGACAGGCATATATCCGATTCTGAATTTAATGTCGAAGATCTTGCAGCCGGCATGGGGATGGGACGCACCGTCTTCTTCAAGAAGATGAAAGGCGTCACTGGATACACTCCTGGCGAATATATCAAGCAGCGTCGTCTGCATCGTGCAGCATACCTTATATCCACCACAACTTTCACTATTTCAGAAATAGCAGCTATGGTTGGTATCAACGATGCGCTTTATTTGTCGCGCATATTCAAGGCTGAATACAAGTGCACTCCCACGGAGTGGCGCAAGCATGGCGGGAATATGTAGAACGAGATGGAGATGACAATGAGCATGCCGATAATCATGCGATTATTGGCATGCTCATTGATTCGTCTCTTGTGGAAAGCATATGTAGGAAAATGCTTTCATTCCGAATTGTTCAATCTTCTTTTCAACTCTTGTCAGCGTTTCTTGCGAGCAGGTTGTGATGTGCTCATTGAAGACATATCTTACTATAGCTAAATGCTTATGAAAATAAAATGGCTGAAGAAATGCTTACAAAAGCTGAAGGAAAAAAATCAGCGCACAAATTATCTTTGTGTGATGACCGATTGTGGATTATTTCTTCTTGCCTTTTGTTTTGCAGCATTTCTCTGCCTTCAGCATTACCTCAGCATATCTGCGTCCAAGTTCGCGGTATCCTGCAGCGGTGAAATGTAGTTTGTCGAAATTGCCCTGGCAACCGAGTGACGGAACAACGTATGATGTTGGAATGACAAGAGGCATGGTTGCTATCACGCTGTTGTGGAGAGAGCAGCAGCCATTGTCCTGCTGTGAGAGCAGTTCGCCAACAAGCAGAGGACACTCTTCTGCTTTCAGATCAAGATCCTTGAGCATGCGGGTGTATACAAGTTTGACACGTTCGGGCCAGTCGCGCTGACCATTGTTTGTGCATCCTTGATGCAGCAGGATGCCTTTTATCACGCCAACCTTCTGTGCTTCCTTGGCCAGGGTGATGAGGCGGCGGTATGGGTTGTTGTCGTATGCCTTGCAGAAGTTTTGCAGCCAGTCGGCCGATTGGGCAATGTAGGCTGAAGCCTTGTCTTCATCGAAGAGGTCTATGGAACATCCGCCTATGGCCACGTTGATGACTCCGATGGTAACATTCTTTGGCGTCTTCTCTACCATGGTGCGTCCGAAGTAGTCGGCAGGGGTGAGTCCTGTGTATTCGCGGCATAGCGGTGGAACGGCTATATACCATTTGCCCATCTTTCTTCCAGTGTTCTTGAAGTCAACGGCTGCCATCATCTTGAAGCGTGAGTTGATGCCTTCAAGGTCTTGTGGTTCTATGCGGGCATTGCCTTCCATGTTCGACTGTCCGAAGCATAGATAGATGTGGAAGTTTTTGTCAAACTTCTTTGGTTGTGCGGTCTCTCCTGCGGCATTGTTGCCATCGTTGTAGTTGAGCACTGTGTTCTTCTCGTAGAAGCTGTTTACATTCTCCTTCTTGTCTTGGGCAGATGCCATGCAAGACAGTAGACTGAATGCAATAGTGAAAAAGACTGCTTTCATTTTGCTAAGTGATTAAATTGGAATGATTATTAAGTATGATTTTGTGTTGTCTTCATGATGGCTGCAATGCTGCGCCTTTGGTGAAAACATTGTGTAAAGTTATCACAAAATACATTATCTGTCAATAAATATGGTGATGAATGTGGCATATGTAGGTGAATTTGTGGCTTGGTGACTTAATTTTACCTAACTTTGCATGAGTGAAATGGCAAAAAACGAATGATGTATAGTGACGCAAATGGCGTGGTTTCGTACGCTGAGCAATGCGACAAATGAAGGATAAATGTTAAATCAATATAGATATAATAATGACAATATGTTACGTTGTTGCGATGGTGGCTGAAGCGAGGCCTTTCATCGATAGATATGGAATTAAAGAAGTGGAGGGTTTTTTTGCTCCGCTGCCATGCATGCTTTATGAAGGAGAGGTGAATGGCAATAAACTTTATGTGGTGCTTAATGGCCGTCAGAATGGCAGCAACCTTGTGGGATGTGAGGCGGCAACGCTGACCACGCTTTCTGCCATACAGCGTCTTAATCCAGATATCATCATCAATTCAGGCACGTGCGGAGCTTTCAAAAGTGATGGAGCTGATATTGCCGACGTGTATGTGGGCAATGGCGTGATGTTTCATGACAGACGTGTGGCTGGAGATGATGATAAGTACACGCAGAGTTTGGGCAACTATCCGGTGTGGCCAGGCAGTGCCGATTTGGCTGCTGCCCTGGGGTTCAAACAGGGCAAGGTCACTACAGGCTCGTCGCTTGACTTGCAGCCGTGCGACCTTGAGATTATAAAGTCGAATGGGGGGCAACTTAAAGACATGGAGGGCGCTGCAGTGGGATTTGTGTGTTCGTTGCTTGGCAAACCTGTGCTGTTTGTTAAGTCGGTGACAGACCTGTGCGATGGCGGAGCAGAGACCTATGAAGAGTTTTCTCACAATTTCAGCCTGGCGTGTGAATCTCTTAGGGATGCCAACGAGAAAGTGATAGATTATCTTACAAGATAAGTGTTGGAGATCTTTTCATTTTAGAATGAAAATAAGGTTGGTGTATAAAAATGATTCATCCGACAAATGCGTAGGCGTGGCGTTATCCTGTTTTTTCCTGTGAGCAAGAAGTGACAAAACTGATGCTTGAAAAGCTTGTGGCTGCCCCCACAATGTGTTGCGATAAATATGAGGAATGCACCTATTTGAGTGCCTGTCCAGTACCACCTGAGTATTACTCCAATACCACCTAAGATAAACTCCAGTACCAGCTATACGGTACTGAAAGCGGTACTGAGAATGGCTATTTCATAACATCAGATATGGATATTCCGTATCCACATCAGAGAATATGATTGGTAAATGGTCGATAAAAATACGCATTTGTCGGATGGACCTTATTTAATGTACGACATGATGACATCGACGGCTTCGTCTTCGGTCAGATTGGCTACATTGAGCACAAGGTCATAATTGCGTGTGTCGTAGCGGCTGGTTCCTGAAAAGTTTTTTGTGTATGCTTCACGTTGTTTGTCGATAGTGCTGACGATCTTTTTAGCTTCGTCTTCTGACACACCTTGTTTTTCTATGATTCGTTTGACGCGCTTCTCAAATGTGCTTTGAATCATTATCTTGAGTGTGTTGGGCTCATTACGGAAAACGAAGAAGCCAGACCTGCCTGCTATCACGCACGACTCATCGGCAGCAAGGTCGCGGAGAAAGTTGGATTCAACGCGGAAGATGTTTTCAGATGTTGGAGCGTATGTGGTGTGGGTGACGGGCTTGTCTATAAGATAGCGGTTTGTGTAGGTTGCAGAGAAGTCGTCGAACCAATTGCGCTTCTTAGATTTGGCTTTTTCCAATTCGTCTATGGAAAGGTTGAATGTTTTCGTGAGTTCTTTCACCAATGCCTTGTCGTAAAATTTTACTCCAAGCCGTTCTGCTAACTTGCAGCCAATGGTGCGGCCGCCTGAACCAATTTCCTTGTTGATTGTTATGATGAATCTTTTTGACGTGTCCATAAGTCTTGAAGGTTTTTAAAAGTTGTTAATTGTTGTCTATTTCAACACAAATGTAATTTATTTTGTTGACATTTATGCGTTTGTTGCTTGGTCGTGTTTTGGCTGTGACGTCTTTGTGTAAGGCGTAAGTGTTTTTACGATTGTTTTGTCAACTGGAGTTTGCAATAAGGCAGTTCCGCTTTTTGTCTGCACTTGAATAGCAGGTGGATGGTTTTAAGCTGAATCACTATGTGCTGTTGCTTTTGTTCATCACGATTCATTTTCATATCTTTGTGCATCGTGTACAGCGCTTGAGTGCAGAAAGGCGAAGACCGCATTGTCGTTGGTTTTGTTTATGTGGCAGTTGGACGAGTGTGCGGATAACTAAGGGATGGATGAACAAAGTAAGAGTTTGGAATTATTTATATGACAATAGATGAACATTTTATGAATATGGCTCTTGAGGAAGCCATTGCTGCAAGGGAACAGAATGAGATACCTGTGGGGGCTGTTGTTGTTGCTGATGGAAAAGTGATAGGCAAGGGGCATAACTTGACCGAGACTTTGTGTGATGTGACTGCGCATGCAGAGATGCAGGCAATAACGGCCGCTGCTCAATGTATAGGTGGTAAGTATCTTGACAAGTGTACGCTTTATGTCACGTTGGAACCATGCGTGATGTGTGCTGGAGCTATTGCGTGGAGTCAAATGGGGCGACTTGTTTATGGCGCATCAGATGAGAAAAGGGGGTATAGCAAATATGCTCCTAAAGCTCTTCATCCTAAGACGATAGTGGAATGTGGGGTGCTTGGCGATGAGTGCGCTCGTCTGATGAAGGATTTTTTCAGGAAGAAGAGATAGCTTTTTATGTCATAATACGAAGTGTGGAATGCAGAGAAAACGTATTGCGCTTTCTCTGCATTCCACGTTTAGCTATTTGTGAATATCTGTATTATCTGTATGTGTATTCTTTGCCTATTTGTGCTCTTATGTGTAAAGGTATCGTTTGATGTTGCGTTTAGGCGTCTTCTCAAACTCATTCTCCCTTACTTCTATGGCGGAGATGTTTGCATAGTGCGGAAGCATGGAATTGATCTGGCGCTTGTAGGTGCTGAGATGTTCATTGAGCGTTTTGCGTGTCAGTCCGTGGTGCTGCAATGCAGGGTCGCTGACATATACAAGAGCCACCAGTTTCTCGCCTCGCTGCACCACCACTGATTCTTCGAAGATGGTTCGTGCCATGATGATGTCTTCTATCTCTTCAGGATAGATGTTTTGGCCATTGGTGCCCAAGAGCATGTTTTTCTTCCTGCCGCGTATGAAGATGTTGCCTTCGCTGTCAATCACACCAAGATCGCCTGTGTGGAGCCATCCTTCTTCATCGATGGCTGCAAGTGTCTCTGTTTCATTTTTGTAGTAGCCGAGCATGAGGTTCATGCCCCTTGTGATGATTTCTCCTGGAATGTTCTCAGGGTCTTCAGACAGGACTTTCACTTCCATGCGTGGCGCGGCTTTGCCGCATGAGCCTTTTTTGAATGTGGACCAATCTTCATAGCCTATGAGTGGTCCGCATTCGGTCATGCCGTAGCCAACGGTGTATGGAAACTTGATGAGCCGGAGGAAGTCTTCGACATCCTTGCTGAGTGCTGCGCCTCCGATTACAGTCTCATAAAAATTGCCTCCAAGAGCTTGTCGCAGTTTGTTGCGCACAAGTCTGTACACCACTTGCTTGAGCATCGGGATGGATGTGAGTGCACGCATGTGAGGCGTGCGCATTATCGGAAAGATGATGTTGCGCACAATTTTCTCGATGATTAGTGGCACCACAACGACCACGATGGGCTTGATGTGCTGGAAGGCGGCTGTGACAATGTGTGGAGATGGCGTCTTGGTGAGGAAGTGCACATGGCATCCCAAGAGAAACTCTGCCATGAAGTCGAATGAGAATCCGTACATGTGCGCAAGCGGCAAAAGAGCGAATGTGTTTTCGCCTGAATCGAATTCGAGCAGTTCGTCAACGAAGTGAGCATTGGACCATACAGACTGGTAGGGAAGCATCACTCCCTTGCTTCTGCCTGTGGAACCGCTGGTGTAGCTTATTAGTGCAGGATCTTCAGGCTTTTCGCGGAAGAAGGACACGTCTTGCGGCTGCATGTCGGTATATGATGTGAGATCTATGGCCACGTCCTCATCTTTCATGGAAAAATTCTCTATGTGAAGTATGCGTGCCTGCAGTTTGTCGGCGTATCGTCTGCCGCAGATTAGGATGCGGGAATCGGAATGGTCGTAGATGTTCTGAATCTGCTCCGTGTTGAACTCTGACAGTATGGGCACGACAACTGCGCCATAGCTGAATGCGGCAAGAAATGATACGGCCCACTCTGCGCTGTTTTTGTCGCAGAGGGCAATCTTGTTGCCAGGTTCAATGCCCAAGGCGCGGAAGAGTGTGTGCAGTCGAGCTATCATCTTTGCTACCTCGCTGAAAGTGTAGCTTTGTCCCGATCCGTAGTTGGTGAATGCGGGTCTGTCCCAATTGGCTTTCAGTGTCTTTTCCATCATGCTTGTCACTGACGTGTCGTTGGGGTCAAATTTTCTTATATGTTCTCGTTTCAAAATACTGTTTGTTTTTCGTTGTGTTCTTCAATCCATGTGAAACATCTCGGGGAGAGACTCTGACACGGGGCTGTTGTCTGGATTGGTCTCCATGATGTCTGCCATGTATGCCCACCATTTTTGGCATATTTCTGTGGCACCAAGGTCTTGGCTGCCGCCCTCTCCCTCAAGTTCTTGGTATGCATAGAGGGTGTTGCTGCTCTCGTCGAGGTAGATGCTGTAGTTGCGCACGCCGCTCTCGCTGAGCAAGGCTTTGAGTTCTGGGAAGAGATTGGCATGACGTCTCTTGTACTCTTCCTTGCAGCCTGGTTTCAGGTACATTTTGAATGCTTCTCTTTTCATAGTTAAGGTTTTTGCGGGTAAGCCGTCTTGGCGCATGTGGTTGCCTTGGCGGTGTTGCCAGTTGTTCTGCATCTGATAAGTGGACGCTATGTGGTGATTTCTGTTTGTATGGTTTTTAAGATAAAACACATTACGTCCGTTTAATTGTGATGCAGGTTGTGTTGTTCGCTGATTATATTATCTGATGGTGACCATGGTTGCTCCGAATCCATATTGTTGGAATGAGGCATCTTGATAGTCGCATGTCTTGTATCTGTATTTCAGTTCGTCTATGATGGCTTTGCGTAGCACTCCATCGCCTTTGCCGTGTATGAACACTATTCTTTTCCCTTTTTCGTCAATGTGCTCTTGCATGGTCTTGTTGAACACTTGCATTTGGTAGTCTTTGATATTGGCAGCTGACAGTCCAGATGTTGTGTCGAGCACCTCGTGTGCATGCAGGTCTATTTCTAATATCTCATCTTTATTCTTTTTATGTGCCTGCTTAGCTGTGACTCTCTCTTTCTCTTTGGCTGTCTTTGAATCTTCGAGGCGGGCTATGCGCGTCTCAAGTTTGCGTATAGTCATCTCCAGACGCACAATCCTGGCCTCAAGGTTGTCATCTCTGTCATCATCCTTGTCTTGAAATGTGGCATCTTTCGATTTCAAGTATGTTTTCCCGTCTAAGCGGTTTGTTCCGTCATTTAGCTCACGTGATGGACGTGAACCAAATTCCACCTTGGGCGATGGCTTTTTCTTTATATTGAAAGAATTTGTCTCAACCACCACAACCTCGCTGGCTGGCACTGGCACGTCAAACCCGTCTTTGTCTTCGACCAAGATGATGCCTCCTGGGCGGAATGCTGTCACTTTGCCTCCACCCACGTCATTGAGAAATCTTACAGTATCTCCTATTTCCATAGTGTGTTTTCCGTCTTTTTGACTGAATAGCTAATGCTATAAGTTTATATATTGTAGGTTCTTTGTCGTCACTGAAATGTTGCGTCGTTTTGGGTATACGACATCCAATACACTTCAATGTGCAAATGTATAATTTTTTTTTTACATAAAGCATCTGACGAACTCCTTTTGTTTTGTTTTATTGCCCAAGCAAGGCTAAAATGTGCATAATTGTATGATGAGGACAAGCTTTTTCTGTATTTTGCATGTCTAATAATTGGAATTATGTGTATATGTGCAAATTGTGTTTGTTGCTGTATTGCAAATACTGTAGTATTAGGTGACACTTGGGCCTTATACGTACTTTTTTGCAAAAAAGTCGGGCTAAAGTTTTGTGGTTTAATAATTTTGCAGTAATTTTGCAGCCCGTTAGGTATAACTGACAAAAAGAATGTGGCATTGCTTATCTGAGATGGCGAATTGCTATTGAATGATGGCCAGCTGCATTTATTTATAATGTAACACTTTTATCAATTTTCAAAACAAAATCAACTGAAATGATCATCGTTCCTGTAAAAGAAGGTGAGAACATTGAGAGAGCTCTCAAGAAGTTCAAGAGAAAAGCCGAGAAGACTGGCGTAATTAAGGAGGTACGTAACCGCAAGCAGTATGACAAGCCATCTGTTGTTAAGCGCATCAAGATGCAGCACGCTGTTTACGTGAACAAGCTCCGTCAGGAAGAGGAATAATCCTCTCAATGATGAAAAATCTCTCGCAGAGGCGAGCGATTTTAGAGAAAAAGTAAAGTTTTCAGTCGAAATATTTTGTCGTTTGGCTAAAACATCATAAATTAGTCGCACAAAACGATAAGTCATGAAAACATGGACTGATTTATTTCTGGATTATCTTAGAGCAGAGCGTAATGACTCACCGTTCACTGTTGAGTATTACGGCTATGACCTCGCAGAATTCCGCAAATTCATAGAAAGTCTTGGGCAAGACCTTGACTGGAGATTTGTGAAGGCGGACGATGTGAGAGAATGGATAATATATCTGCTTGATGAGCAGGGATTGTCAGCAGCGTCTGTAAACCGCAAAATTAGCGTTTTGCGTTCGTTTTATAGGTATCTTAGGATGGTGAAACTGGTTGACGTCAACCCAATGGAAAAAGTCACCGCACCAAAGAAAGCAAGGCCGTTGCCTGCTTTTGTGAGAGAATCAGAAATGGACAGACTGCTTGAGATAACTCAGGAAGACCGCTCGTTTAACGGAGTCAGAGACAGGCTTGTCTTAATGATGTTTTACGAGACTGGTGTCAGACGTGCAGAACTGTTGGGAATGAAAGACGCCGATGTGGATACTGAAACCATGCAGGTCAAGGTGGTCGGCAAGCGCAATAAACAGCGCATAGTTCCTTTTGGTGATGAACTGAAGAATGAAATCAGAGAATATCTTGGTGTCAGGGACCGTATCTGCGGTGCAGGACCATTCGAGAAGTTTTTTGTGACAGACAAGGGCAAGGCTCTCACTACTGGACAGGTGTCGCGAATAGTGAAAACAAACCTGTCAAAGGTGACAACAATCAAGAAGCGTAGTCCTCATGTGCTCAGACACTCGTTCGCAACAGCGATGCTAAATAACAAGGCGGATTTGACATCCATACAAAAATTGCTGGGGCATGAGAGTGTAGCTACAACTGAGATTTACACACACGTGTCGTTTGAAGAGTTGAAGAATGAATACAAGAATGCGCATCCGCGCAAGAAATAATAGTTTTGTTCAACCAATAAATTAAGTGACTTATGGATGTAAACATCAAGGCAATCAAGTTCGACGCAACAGAGAAGTTGCAGGATTTTATTCAGAAGAAGGTTAGCAAACTGGATAAGTATTGCAACGATATAAAGAAGGTGGAGGTGTCACTGAAGGTCGTAAAGCCAGAAACAGCTCTGAACAAACAGGCAAGTATAACTGTAGTGCTGCCAGGAGCAGAGTTGTTCGCTGAGAAAATTTGCGATACATTTGAAGAAGCAGTAACTGAATCTTTGGCTGCAATTGAAAAACAGCTGGGTAAATACAAGGAAAAACAGACTAATAATTAAAAAAAGTCTGTGAAATATTTCGCATTTGAAAAATAATGCCTAAATTTGCACCCGTTTCGCATGGATTAGTCCGTGCGAACGGTTTTCTAAGCCTCCTCGATAGAACGTGGCTAAAGAGTATAATGCTTTTATGCGTCATTGGGGAGACAAGATAACCTGAGCAAATTATAATGATTATATATACATTATATATATAGAAGAGAAAAGTGCAAGTGTGCACGTTGAAGGCTGTTATAGCTCAGTGGTAGAGCACTTCCTTGGTAAGGAAGAGGTCACGAGTTCAATCCTCGTTAACAGCTCTCTTCGCAGAGAAATGATAAAGATAAACAATTAGTAACTCTAAAGAATATTTTTTAGCTATGGCAAAAGAAACTTTCGTCCGTACCAAACCACACGTAAACATTGGTACAATCGGTCACGTTGACCACGGTAAGACTACTCTTACTGCAGCAATCTCTAAGGTTCTCCACGAGAAGGGCTTCGGCGGTGAGGAAGCTAAGTCTTTCGATCAGATCGACAACGCTCCTGAGGAGAAAGAGCGTGGTATCACTATCAACACTGCTCACATCGAGTATGAGACTGCAAATCGTCACTATGCTCACGTAGACTGCCCAGGACACGCTGACTACGTTAAGAACATGGTTACTGGTGCTGCTCAGATGGACGGTGCTATCATCGTTGTTGCTGCTACTGATGGTCCTATGCCACAGACTCGTGAGCACATCCTTCTTGCTCGTCAGGTGAACGTGCCACGTCTTGTTGTATTCTTGAACAAGTGTGATATGGTTGACGATGAGGAAATGCTTGAGCTCGTTGAGATGGATATGCAAGACCTCCTCGCTCAGTATGACTTTGAGCCAGAGACTCCAATCATCCGCGGTTCTGCTCTTGGTGCACTCAATGGCGTTCCACAGTGGGTTGACAAGGTAATGGAGCTCATGGACGCTTGTGACACTTGGATTCAGGAGCCAGTTCGTGACATCGATAAGCCATTCCTTATGCCAGTTGAGGACGTGTTCTCTATCACAGGTCGTGGTACTGTTGCAACAGGTCGTATCGAGACAGGTGTAGTTAAGGTTGGTGACGAAGTTCAGCTCCTCGGTCTTGGTGAGGACAAGAAGTCAGTCGTTACTGGTGTCGAGATGTTCCGTAAGATTCTTGAGGTTGGTGAAGCTGGTGATAACGTAGGTCTTCTCCTCCGTGGTATCGATAAGAAGGAAGTTAAGCGTGGTATGGTTATCACACACCCAGGTGTCATCACTCCACACAAGGGCTTCAAGGCTTCTATCTACGTCCTCAAGAAGGAAGAGGGTGGACGTCACACTCCATTCAAGAACCACTATCGTCCACAGTTCTATCTCCGTACAATGGACTGTACAGGTGAAATCTCTCTCCCAGAAGGCATTGAGATGGTAATGCCAGGTGACAACGTGGAAATCAAAGTTGAACTCATCTACCCAGTTGCTATCAACGTAGGTCTCCGTTTCGCTATCCGCGAGGGTGGTCGTACAGTAGGTTCTGGTCAGATCACTGAGATCTTCGACTAATCATCGACAAATAAAAATCTAAATATGGTGGTGTCAAGCAGTCCGAACTGCTCGACACCATTATACGGGAATAGCTCAGTTGGCAGAGCACTGGTCTCCAAAACCAGGTGTCGGGAGTTCGAGCCTCTCTTCCCGTGCAAAATAATAAAACAAATGAATAATATTTTATCATATTGCAAAGAATCCTACGATGAGCTTGTTCACAAGGTGACTTGGCCAAGTAACAAGGAGCTGACCTCTCAGGCGATACTTGTATTATCTGCTTCCATCATTATCGCACTGTTGGTCTTTGTCGTGGATACTGCTTTCGAGGAGCTTATGAAGCTCGTTTATTCACTCTTTAACTAAAAGGGAATAATATGGCAGAATCAGAATTCAGAATTGATGAAAAGACTGGACTAAAGATTTTAAGTTCAAAGTCTTCTGAAAAACCTAAACTCAGATGGTATGTCCTTAAAGCTATCAGTGGAAAGGAAAACAATGTCAAGGAATATATCGAACTTGACATGAAGAACCATGGTTACGAGGATAGGGTTGCTCAGGTACTCATCCCTCAAGAAGCAATAATCAAAGTGGGTGCTAATAATAAACGTGTGCCTTCAAAGAGAAATCTTTTACCTGGTTATGTGCTTGTAGAGGCTGCTCTCGATGGTGAGATCACGCACATGCTCCGAAACACACCTAATGTTCTCGGATTCCTCGGTGACGGAGATAAACCTGTGCCTGTTCGTCAGGCTGAGGTCAACACTATGCTCGGTCTTGGGGCACACGATAACGTATCAGATGTGGAGCCTGTTGTCAAGGTTGACTTCCTCGTTGGTGAGTCTATCAAGGTGAATGATGGACCTTTCACTGGTTTCGACGGTGTTGTCGAAGAGGTTGACACAGAGAAACAGAAACTCAAGGTTTCGGTCAAGATTTTCGGAAGGGTAACTCCTCTCGAATTGAACTTTTCACAAGTCTCAAAGGAACTGGCTTGATGTTACGCGAGCAGTTCTTTTTCTATCGTTAAATCATTAAATACAGAATTAAAAAATGGCTAAAGAAGTTGCTGGATTAATCAAATTGCAGATTAAAGGCGGTGCAGCTAATCCATCACCTCCAGTAGGACCTGCATTGGGTTCTAAGGGTATCAACATAATGGATTTCTGCAAGGCATTCAACGCCAGAACTCAGGATAAAGCAGGAAAGATTCTTCCTGTTGTTATCACTTATTACGCTGACAAGTCATACGATTTCGTAGTTAAGACTCCACCTGCTGCAGTTCAGCTCATGGAGGTTGCTAAGGTTAAGAAGGGTTCTGCTGAACCTAACCGTAAGAAAGTGGCTGAAGTCACTTGGGATCAGATTCGTGCTATAGCAGAGGATAAGATGCCAGACCTCAACTGCTTCACTATTGAGTCGGCTATGACTATGATTGCTGGAACAGCAAGAAGTATGGGTATCACAGTTAAAGGAGAATTCCCTGGTAAATAATTTAAAAATTCAATCAAATGAGTAAACTTACAAAAAATCAAAAAGCAGTTGCTGACAAGGTTGAAGCAGGGAAGGAGTATTCACTCGCAGAGGCATCGCAGTTGGTGAAGGACATTACTTTCACTAAGTTTGACGCTTCACTCGACATTGACATCCGTCTTGGCGTAGACCCACGTAAGGCTAACCAGATGGTTCGTGGTGTGGTTTCTCTCCCTAATGGTACAGGAAAAGACGTTAGAGTTCTCGCTCTCGTCACTTCTGACCAGGTTGCTGCTGCTACTGAGGCTGGAGCTGACTATGTTGGTCTTGAAGAGTATATCGACAAGATCAAGGGTGGCTGGACTGATATCGATGTCATCATCACTATGCCTTCTTGCATGGGTAAGATTGGTGCTCTCGGTCGTGTCCTCGGTCCTCGTGGACTCATGCCTAACCCAAAGAGTGGCACAGTGACTATGGATGTTGCTAAAGCTATCCGTGAAGTAAAACAAGGTAAGATTGACTTTAAGGTTGATAAAACTGGTATCGTTCACGCATCTATCGGTAAGGTTTCTTTCTCTGCTGAGAAGATTGCTCAAAACGCTCAAGAGTTCATCAACACTATTATCAAGCTTAAGCCTGCTACTGCTAAGGGTACATATATCAAGAGCATTTATCTTTCAAGCACAATGAGTAAGGGTGTAAAGATTGACCCAAAGTCTGTTGAATAATAATATAATCCAGAATCATGAAGAAAGAAGATAAAGCTTTACATATTGATAGTCTCGTCGAGACACTTGGCAACTATCCTCACTTTTACATTGTAGACGTAACTGCACTCAACTCACAAGCTACAAGCGATCTTCGTCGTGAGTGCTTCAAGAATGAGATTAAGCTTCAAGTAGTGAAGAATAAGCTTTTCATCAAGGCTCTTGCTAAAGTTGGCCTAGATGTTGAAACTTTGACTCCAGCACTCAAGCAGAACACTGCTATTATGTTCTGCAACACTGCTAACAAACCAGCTCGTCTCATTAAGAGTTTTGGAAAGAAAAACAATGGAATGCCTGCTCTCAAGGCAGCGTTTGCAGAAGATGCGCTTTATGTAGGTGCAGACAAACTTGAGACGCTTTGCGCTCTCAAGAGCAAGAACGAACTCATTGCTGATGTTATTGCAGCTCTCGAATCTCCAATCATGAACGTTGTAAGTGCATTGGAAAACCGTGAAGAGTCGGCAGCAGCTGAGTAATCAAATAGTAGAATTAAAACAATTAATAACTTTTAATACATTTTTATAAAATGGCTGATATTAAAGCTATTGCTGCTGAGCTCGTTGCGCTCACAGTACAGGAAGTTATCGATCTTAAGAACGAGCTTAAGGAAACTTATGGAATCGAGCCTGCAGCTGCTGCAGTTGTTGTAGCAGGTGCTGCTGAAGGTGGCGCTGCTGCTGAAGAGAAGACTTCATTCGATGTTGTTCTCAAGAGTGTTGGCGGTGCAAAGCTTCAGGTAGTTAAGGCTGCCAAGGAAGCTCTCGGTGTTGGTCTTAAGGAAGCTAAAGACCTCGTTGACGGTGCACCTTGCAACGTCAAGGAAGGTGTTGACAAGGCTACAGCTGAGGCAATCAAGACAGCTCTTGAAGGTGCCGGCGCTGAGGTAGAAATTAAGTAATTTGTACTTTAGGATAATTATGGTTAAGAATCCTCAGGTTGGGGGTTCTTAACCTTTTTGTGTCTATATGGTTATGCTGCTTTCTTGAGCAGCTTTGACTGTCTATATTATTGCCGTGTTTTCGGCAGAATCGGAAACGAATTAAATCATTCAAAATAATTTAAGATGTCTCATATCATCAACAACCGAGTCAACTTTGCAACGGTAAAGAATCCGATGCCTTACCCAGACTTTTTGGATGTTCAGCTAAAGTCTTTCAGAGACTTCCTTCAGCTTGATACTCCACCAGAAAAGCGTAAGAACGATGGTCTTTACAAAGTGTTTGCAGAGAATTTCCCTATCGCTGATACTCGCAACAATTTTGTGCTTGAGTTTTTGGACTATTATCTTGACGCTCCTCGTTATTCTATAGAGGAATGTCTTGAGCGTGGCCTCACGTACAATGTGCCTTTGAAGGCTAAGCTTAAACTTTACTGCTCTGACCCAGATCATGAAGAGTTTGACACTCAGGTAGAAGAAGTTTTTTTGGGTTCTATCCCATATATGACTGATAACGGAACGTTCATCATTAATGGTGCTGAACGTGTCGTTGTTTCTCAGCTACACCGCTCTCCAGGTGTTTTCTTTGGTTCGAGCGTTCATGCTAATGGCAAGCCTTTGTTCTCAGCTCGTATAATACCATTCAAGGGATCTTGGATTGAATTTGCTACAGACATTAATAATGTCATGTATGCGTATATCGACAGAAAGAAGAAGTTGCCTGTCACTACGTTGCTTCGTGCTATCGGTTTTGAAAATGATAAAGACATTCTTGACATCTTCAACCTTTCAGAGGAAGTGAAAGCCTCTGAGTCTGAATTGAAAAAGGTTCTTGGACGTAAGCTTGCAGCTCGTATACTTCATTCTTGGAATGAGGATTTCGTAGATGAGGATACTGGTGAAGTTGTTTCCATAGAAAGAAATGAAATTGTTGTTGATCGTGATTCAGAACTTACTGAAGATATTATTGAGAAGATTCTTGATGCCGGCGTTGATAATGTGTTGGTGCAGCGTGAGGATGCTAATTCAGCCGACTTCTCTATAATTTTCAATACTTTACAAAAAGACCCAAGCAACTCGGAAAAAGAGGCCATTACTTATGTCTATCGACAGTTGCGTAATACTGACCCTGCTGATGATGCTTCAGCGCGTGAGGTTATCAACGGTCTATTCTTCTCTGACAAGCGTTATGATTTGGGTGAAGTAGGTCGTTTCCGAATCAACCGTAAGCTGAATCTGTCTATCGACTCAGATGTTCGTGTGCTAACAAAGGAGGATATCATAGCCATCATCAAATATCTTGTTGAGTTGGCCAATTCTAAGGCTGTGGTTGATGATATTGACAACTTGTCAAACCGTCGTGTGCGTACAGTTGGAGAGCAGTTGTCTAATCAATTTGCAAGCGGTCTTGCACGCATGAGTCGCACCATTCGCGAACGCATGAATGTGCGCGACAGTGAAGTTTTTGCACCAACAGACCTTATCAACGCTAAGACAATCTCGAGCGTCATAAATGGTTTCTTTGGTACTAATCCACTGTCACAGTTCATGGACCAGACAAACCCTCTTGCAGAGGTGACACATAAGCGTCGTCTTTCTGCACTTGGTCCTGGTGGTCTCTCGCGTGAACGCGCAGGTTTTGAGGTTCGAGACGTTCACTACACTCACTATGGTCGTTTGTGTCCTATTGAATCTCCTGAAGGTCCAAATATCGGACTTATCTCTTCTCTTTGTGTATACGCTAAAATCAATGACCTTGGCTTCATTGAGACTCCATACCGCAAGGTTATCGACGGAGTTGCTGATATAGACATTGATCATATTGTTTATCTCTCAGCAGAAGAAGAGGAAAATAAGATTATTGGTCAGGGTAACGCTCCGCTCACAGATGATGGCCACTTCATCCGCAAAGTCGTGAAATGCCGTCAAGATGCAGACTATCCAGTGGTTCCTCCAGCAGAGGTTGACTATATGGATGTGGCTCCACAGCAGATTGCGTCAATAGCAGCTGCCCTCATTCCTTTCTTGGAGCATGATGACGCTCACCGTGCGTTGATGGGATCGAACATGATGAGACAGGCTGTTCCACTTATCCGGACGGAAGCTCCTATTGTTGGAACTGGTATTGAGAAGCAGGTTTGTGAAGATTCACGCACAATGATTGTTGCAGAAGGTGAAGGTGTGATTGATTATGTTGACGCAACAACAATTCGCGTTCTTTATGACCGTACGGAAGAAGAAGAATTCGTAAGCTTTGAGCCTGCTCTTAAAGAATATAAGATTCCAAAGTTCCGCCGCACAAACCAAAGTATGACAATTGACCTTCGTCCAATATGTGACAGAGGCCAGAGAGTGAAAAAGGGAGACATCCTTACTGAGGGATATGCTACAGAGGCTGGTGAGTTGGCTCTTGGACGCAACTTGCTTGTTGCGTATATGCCATGGAAGGGATACAACTATGAGGATGCCATCGTGCTGAATGAGCGTGTGGTTCGTGAAGACTTGCTTACATCTGTTCATGTGGATGAATACTCACTTGAAGTGCGTGAGACAAAGCGTGGCGTTGAGGAGTTGACCTCAGATATTCCAAACGTAAGTGAGGATGCCACAAAGGATCTTGACGAGAATGGTATTGTTCGTGTTGGTGCCCGTATTGAGCCAGGTGACATACTGATTGGTAAGATCACTCCAAAGGGAGAGTCTGATCCTACTCCTGAGGAAAAGTTGCTTCGTGCAATCTTCGGTGATAAGGCTGGTGACGTGAAGGATGCTTCCCTCAAGGCTACACCATCACTTGCCGGTGTAGTCATTGACAAAAAATTGTTTGCAAGGGCTATTAAGACTCGTGCTTCAAAGGCTGAAGACAGAAAGATCTTACCACAGTATGACAAGGAATTCCAAGACAAGGTCGACGGATTGAAGGAGATTCTTGTTGATAAATTGCTTGAACTGACTGATGGCAAGCTTTCTAAGGGTGTCAAAGACTATATGGGAGCTGACATCATACCAAATGGAGCTCGTTTCATTGCAGGAGCTTTGCACAACATCAATTATACTGAGATTCAGCTTTCGGGTTGGACTGATGACGAGCATATCAACGACCTTATACGCCAGCTTGTTGTTAATTATCTCAAGCAGTATAAGATTCTTGACGCTGAGTTGCACCGTAAAAAGTTCGCTCTCACTATTGGTGATGAACTTCCATCGGGCATCATTCAGATGGCTAAGGTGTACATTGCTAAGAAACGTAAGATTGGTGTTGGCGACAAGATGGCAGGACGTCACGGAAACAAGGGTATTGTGTCAAAGGTCGTTCGTCAAGAGGATATGCCTTTCCTTGAGGATGGTACTCCTGTGGACATTGTGCTCAACCCGCTGGGTGTGCCTTCTCGAATGAACATTGGACAGATTTTTGAAACTGTGCTTGGTGCCGCAGGTAAGAAACTTGGAGTGAAGTTCGCAACTCCAATTTTTGATGGAGCTCGTCTTGACGACCTCTGTGAATGGACAGACAAGGCAGGTTTACCTCGTTTCGGCCGCACATATCTATATAATGGCGAGACAGGTATGCGATTTGACCAGCCTGCAACTGTAGGCGTGACATATATGCTCAAACTTGGTCACATGGTTGAAGATAAGATGCATGCTCGTTCTATCGGTCCTTACTCGCTCATCACTCAGCAACCTCTTGGAGGTAAAGCACAGTTTGGTGGACAGCGTTTCGGAGAAATGGAGGTTTGGGCGCTTGAGGCTTTTGGAGCTTCTCACGTTCTTCAAGAGGTTCTTACCATCAAGTCGGATGACGTCAACGGGCGCAGCAAGGCGTATGAAGCTATCGTGAAGGGTGAGCCAATGCCAACTCCTGGCATTCCTGAATCTCTTAACGTGCTTCTTCACGAGCTTCGCGGTCTCGGTCTTAGCATCACATTGGATTAATTCAGCAAATTCATTTAATAGACATGGCTTTTAAGAAAGATACAAAAATAAAGAATAACTTCACCAAAATCACCATCAGCCTCGCTTCTCCAGAAGAAATATTGGAGAATAGCTGTGGTGAGGTGCTGAAGCCTGAAACAATCAATTACCGTACGTACAAGCCAGAGCGTGACGGTCTCTTCTGCGAGCGTATTTTCGGTCCTACTAAGGATTATGAATGTCATTGCGGTAAATATAAGAGAATACGCTATAAGGGCATCGTTTGTGACCGATGCGGTGTTGA
This sequence comes from uncultured Bacteroidaceae bacterium, assembly GCA_934293005.1. GTDB lineage: Bacteria > Bacteroidota > Bacteroidia > Bacteroidales > Bacteroidaceae > Minthosoma. The sequence goes on along the minus strand of CAKQYA010000032.1, from coordinate 7,676 downwards.
GGTGGCTGAAAAAAAGGTGCGTCGCGAACGTACTGGTCATATCGCCCTCGTTGTGCCTGTTGCACATATATGGTATTTCCGTTCTCTTCCAAACAAGATAGGTTATCTCCTTGGCTTGCCTACGAAGAAGCTGGATGCAGTCATTTACTATGAGAAATATATCATCATTCAAGCTGGTGTGGCTGAGAATGCAGAGAATAATGTGCTGAATGGTGAGTTGCTCTCAGAAGATGAGTATTATGACATTGTGGACAATATCGATCCTAACAATGAGCTGCTTCCTGATGAGGATCCAAACAAGTTCATAGCACTTATGGGTGCAGAGGCTATCGAGTATATGCTTAAACGCATCGATCTTGATCACTTGGCTAATGAACTTCGTGCAGCAGCCGACAAGGATGGATCAGTTCAGCGTAAGACAGAAGCTTTGAAGCGTCTGCAGGTGGTTGAGGCATTCCGTTCAAGCAATGGCAAGAGCCGTCCTGAGTGGATGATAATGCACAACATTCCAGTTACTCCTCCAGACTTGCGTCCTCTCGTGCCTCTGGATGGCGGACGTTTTGCAACATCAGACCTTAATGATCTCTATCGTCGTGTTATCATACGAAATAACCGTCTTAAGAGACTCATCGAAATCAAAGCGCCAGATGTGATTCTTCGCAATGAGAAGCGCATGCTTCAGGAAGCTGTCGACTCGCTCTTTGACAACTCGCGCAAGAGCAGCGCTGTCAAGAGTGAGAGCAACCGCCCATTGAAGTCGCTTTCAGATGCTCTCAAGGGAAAGCAAGGACGTTTCAGACAGAACCTTCTTGGTAAACGTGTTGACTATTCTGCTCGTTCTGTAATCGTTGTCGGTCCAGAACTGAACATGGGTGAGTGTGGTATTCCAAAACTTATGGCAGCTGAATTATACAAGCCATTTGTGATCCGCAAACTCATAGAGCGTGGAATAGTCAAGACTGTCAAGTCTGCAAAAAAGATTGTTGACCGTCGCGATCCTGTCGTTTGGGATATTCTTGAATATGTGATGAAGGGGCATCCTGTGCTTCTTAACCGTGCGCCAACACTTCACCGTTTGGGTATTCAGGCGTTCCAGCCACGTATGATTGAGGGCAAGGCTATCCAGCTTCATCCGCTTGCTTGTACAGCGTTCAATGCCGACTTTGACGGTGACCAGATGGCGGTGCATCTCCCATTGTCAAATGAGGCTATTCTTGAGGCGCAGCTGCTCATGCTGCAGTCGCACAACATTCTTTCTCCAGCCAGTGGCGAGCCTATCACCGTGCCTTCACAGGATATGGTGCTTGGTTTATATTACACATCTAAGATACGTCCAGGAGCTAAGGGCGAAGGATTGAAGTTTTATGGTTCAGAAGAGGCTATCATCGCATATAATGAAGGTCGTGTTGACGTGCATGCACTCATCAGCTGTATCGTAAAAGATGTGGATGAAGAAGGCACGCCTATCCGTCATATGGTAGAGACTACTGTGGGCCGTATCATCATCAATGATGTTATACCTGACGAGATTGGCTTTGTCAATGAGGTTATCGGAAAGAAGGCTTTGAAGAAAGTCATCACACGTGTCATAAAGGGTGTCGGCATGGCTCGCGCTTGCGAGTTCCTTGATGGTATTAAGAATCTTGGCTATCGCAAAGCATATGAAGGCGGACTGTCGTTTGTGCTTGATGACATTATTATTCCTAAGGAAAAGGAGCAGATAGTACAGGATGGCCATGATGCTGTGGATCAGATTACCATGAACTATCAGATGGGTCTTATCACAGACAAGGACCGTTACCAGCAGGTTGTGGAGACTTGGACTAAAGTAAATGAGAATATTAAGAAGACTCTGATGAAGCAGATGACAGAGGCTGACCAAGGTTTCAACGCTGTCTTCATGATGCTTGACTCTGGTGCTCGTGGATCTGCTGACCAGATTGCACAGTTGGCTGGTATGCGCGGTCTTATGGCTAAGCCACAGAAGGCTGGTGCATCAGACAATAACATCATCGAGAATCCTATCCTTTCAAACTTTAAGGAGGGAATGTCTGTGCTTGAGTACTTCATCTCTACTCACGGTGCTCGTAAGGGTCTTGCCGATACTGCCCTCAAAACAGCCGACGCAGGTTATCTCACTCGTCGTCTTGTTGACGTTTCGCATGACGTCATCATTAATGAGGAAGACTGCGGCACTCTACGTGGACTTGTATGTACAGCCCTCAAGGATGGTGACCGCATTGTGGCATCTCTCTCTGACCGCATTCTTGGACGTGTGTCTGTGCATGACATTGTCAATCCACAGACAAACGAACTAATTGTTGCCAGCGGCGAGGAAATTACAGATCGCGTGGCTGCTGAGATTGAGGCTTGTGGCATTGAAAGCGTGGAAATTCGTTCTGTGCTCACATGTGAGAGCAAGAAGGGTGTCTGCATGAAGTGTTACGGACGCAACCTTGCAACACAACGTATGGTGCAGAAGGGTGAAGCTGTTGGTGTCATTGCTGCTCAGGCTATCGGTGAGCCTGGTACTCAGCTTACTCTCCGTACGTTCCATGCGGGTGGTGTGGCAGGTAATGCAGCTGCTAATGCTCAGATCAAAGCAAAGAATAGGTCAAAGATTGAAATTGATGAACTTCGTACGGTGGCACGTCCAACAGAAGAACATCCAAATGGACAGATTGTTGTAGGCCGTCTTGCCGAACTTCGTTTCATCGATGTTAATACAAATATTGTCCTCTCTTCTGTGCCTGTGCCTTATGGCGCCAACTTGTATGCAAACACTGGCGATGTGGTTGAAGCAGGTCAGATTATAGCAGAATGGGATCCATTCAACTCTGTTATTGTAACTGAGTTTGATGGTGTGGCTCAGTTTGAGGGAGTGAAGGAAGGTCTTACTTATCGTGTGGAAATTGACGATACTACAGGCCTCCGTGATCTCATCGTAACTGAAGCCAAGGATCGTGCGGCTGTTCCTTACTGCCATATCTTGACAGGTAAAGATGGCGAACTGCTCCGTACCTACTCATTCCCAATCAACGGTCATATCGTTGTGGAGGATGGACAGAAACTTAAGGCAGGTGATGTTCTCGTGAAGATACCTCGTTCGGTTGCAAAGGCAGGTGACATCACAGGTGGTCTCCCACGTGTCACAGAACTCTTTGAGGCTCGCAACCCATCTAATCCTGCTGTTGTTGCCGAGATTGATGGCGAGGTCACTATGGGTAAGGTGAAACGTGGTAATCGTGAGATCATCCTCACTTCCAAAGTCGGTGATGTGCGTAAGTATCTCGTGCCACTGTCGAAGCAGATTCTTGTTCAGGAGAATGACTATGTGCGTGCAGGCACACCACTTTCAGATGGAGCCATCACTCCAGCAGACATTCTTGCTATCAAGGGTCCTACTGCTGTGCAGGAGTACATCGTCAACGAGGTTCAGGATGTGTATCGTATGCAGGGTGTGTCTATCAATGACAAGCATTTCGAGATTATCGTGCGCCAGATGATGCGCAAGGTGCGTATTGAGGATGCTGGTGACACTCGTTTCCTTGAACAAGGTATTGTGGACAAACTTGACTTCATTGAGGAGAATGATCGTATTTGGGGCAAGAAATTTGTTACTGATTCAGGTGATTCGGAGACTCTCGAACCTGGTATGATTATCACAGCGCGCCGTCTGCGTGACGAGAACTCAATGCTGAAGCGCCGTGACCTCAAGCTCGTGCAGACTCGTGATGCTATTCCAGCCACGTCAGTGCAGATCCTTCAGGGTATCACACGTGCAGGCCTCGGCTCTAAGAGCTTCATGTCTTCTGCATCATTCCAAGAGACTACGAAGGTTCTCAATGAGGCTGCCATCCGTGGTAAGAGTGACCCGCTTGAAGGCATGAAGGAAAATGTTATCGCTGGTCATCTTATTCCTGCAGGTACAGGACTCCGTGACTTTGAGAAGATTATAGTTGGTTCTAAGGAGGACTTCCAGACAGCAGAACGTCGTCCATTTGACGCTGACATGATATTCTCTTCATTTGATCACGATTTTTAGGAAATACCCTTTTTAATATAAAGGAGGAACAATACAATTCTGCATTGTTCCTCCTTTTTATATTTGAAGTGGGTTTTCATTATTCAACGTGGTTTTGTGTATAGCCAGTTGTCGTGATTAGAACTTATATGGAGACTTCAAGAGTATACGTGATTATGAGACATCGTTTTTAGCCTGCATCGTTCATTAGATTTCGATTCTTGTTAGTGTATGTCTCGGCTGAATGACCTGTTGGGGTGTAGTATAGATGAAAATATTTAGTTTTGTTGTTTGTATCGCAAATTATATTTAAATTTGCATTTAGAATGATGTGGTAGATTATTCTAATTAACCAATAATTATACTAACTATGAGAAAAACCTTCATTACAATTATTTCATTGTTTGTTTTAAATGGAGCTGTGGCACAGAGCGTGAGCACTTATACAACTACAGAATCAGTCGCATGGAAAAAAGGCAAAACAGCATTGTCTGCTAAGCCTGCAGCTAATGTAGTTGCTGAAGCTTCAGAACATGGTGTGCCGTTTGTGGGCTTTGGCACAACATTTAATGAATTGGACTGGGATGCGTTCAATATGCTGGCACGCTCCGAACAGGATGAACTGATGTATAACATGTTCTCACCTGATGGCGATTTGAAGTTCACTTTAGGACGTGTGTCTATGAATGCAAATGATTATTCACGTGGATGGTACAGCTGTGATGATGTTGATGGCGATTTTGCTTTGAAACATTTCAATATAGAGCATGACAAACGCAACATTATACCTTTGGCTCGTGCGGCACAAAAATATCAGCCAGAGCTTAAACTCTTCATGAGCCCTTGGAGCCCGCCTGTGTGGATGAAAATCAACCATGACTATCCTGTGTCTCCCAGTCAATATAATAAGATGGATCAACGTCAGGGGTATCTGTTGTATATGGATGAAAGCAAGCAGACCGACCCAGATGAGATGAAACTTCTTGGAAATCGCGATGGCGTATTTCCTCGACGTCTCGCCACACAAGACTATTTTATTCAAGATCCACGTTATTTGCAATGTTACGCAGATATGTTCTGCCGTTTCATAGAACTCTATGCAGATGAGGGACTGCCTATCACGAAGGTAATGTATCAGAATGAAGCTTATTCATACACTCCTTATCCAGGTTGCCCATGGACAGCTGAAGGCACATTGCGTTTTAATAATGATTATCTGGCTCCTACGTTGTCAAAGCGCCATCCTGATGTTGAACTATGGTTAGGCACTATCAATACGAATCGCCTCGACTATGTGGAAAAAATACTTGATGATAAGACTCTGCAAAGCAATATCAAAGGTATAGGCACACAGTGGGAATGCCGCAATAACCTGCCTGAAATGCGCAAGCGATATCCCAATCACCGTTTCATGGTGAGTGAGAGTGAATGTGGAAATGGCCAGATGGACTGGAAGGCAGGTGAACATACATTCTTCCTCCTGTCTGATAATATCGGCAATGGATGTGATGAATATTACAACTGGAATTTCATTTTGAAGGATAATGGCATTTCGCCATGGGGGTGGACTCAGAATGCTATGATACAAGTAGACAGCAAAACTCGCAAAATGCGTTATACAGCAGAATATTATGCATATAAACATTTTAGCCATTTTGTTGCAGCTGGCACAGAGATGGTGGCGTATGCAGGACGCGACTACAGCAAGACACCTGTGGTGATATTCCGTGATAAAGACGGCAAATTCATTGTTACAGCTGGAAATTTCACGGACAATAATGCTGCAATGTCAGTTAAGGTGAATAAAAAATACCTGAACATCAATGTTCAACCACATTCTTTCAATACTTATGTGTGGTAGAAGTCTTTCTTGAAACAAAATCGGCTTTCTCTTTTAAGAGTTTTGTCTGATAGGAAGACATGTTAAGCGTCACATTTTTTTTTATGATTGATATGCGCAATAGTAAAGATGTCGTATTTGGTGGCGTAAGGCAAAATGGCTACCTTGACATTCAGAACATAAATAGGAGTGTTGGTGAAATCGAGTACCATCCGCTTGTCCCGTTTCTGCCATCAAATGCGAAAGTCTTATTCCTTGGCAGTTTCCCTCCGCAGCGAAAACGTTGGTGTATTGACTTCTATTATCCGAATTTCATCAATGACCATTGGCGTATTGAGGGAGAATTGTTTTATAATGACAGAAATCATTTTGTTGACTTGTCTGCCAAATGTTTTTTAATTGATGACATCATTCAGCATTGTTCTGCACATGGCATAGCTTTCTATGATACAGCCACTGCTGTGCGACGCTTGAAGGATAATGCATCAGACAAGTTCCTTGAGGTTGTTGAGCCTACCGACATTCACGCTATGATTTCTCATTTGCCAAAGTTGAGAGCCGTAGTGACGACAGGTGAAAGGGCTACAGAGACCATTTGCAGATACTATGATGTTCCAAATATCCCCAAAGTGAATGCTCATATAGAAATTGATTCAAGAGTGGAATTGTATCGTCTGCCAAGTTCTTCGCGCGCATATCCCTTAGCTTTTTCAAAGAAAGTTGAAGCGTATCGCGAGATGTTTAAAAGATACTTGTAAAGCTTATCGTAAATCGGTAGACAGAAATCGTATGGGCACATCGGATGGCTAACTATGTGCCCATACGATAAAAAGCCTCAAACATCGAAGTCATCTGGTCTAAAAAGATGGTGGGGTTACTTTGTAAAGCAATATATGATACTTGGCTGAGTCACCTATATCGCTTTTTCGTAGTCGGAAGCATGGACAATATTGTTAGTTCGCTTCAACAGCGCAATAAGCCCCTTCCATATTCAAATTACAAGAACATGCCCGTGCCTTAGTTCTCCAAGCCGCGCATTGGACTACGTCGTTCCATTTCCTTCCTTTATGTTAATTCCAAATCGGTCATTCGAAAATTGGGCTTATTCTTTTCAATTCTTGTCATCGTTTGAGTCAAAGTCTTTCTATCCAATGTGCGTATAATAACAAAGGTCTTAGAACGATAATTTATTCGTCAAAAAAAGAGGGTAAGGATGCTTTATAAAGTATAACGTGATACTTTTTTATGGATGTTACATGCATTGACTTTAATTGATTTCACTTTACATCTTTCTTGTTGTTTTACTGATTAACTTCACTCTTATTTTATTCTTTTACTGAATGACTTTACAATGTAGGAAAAGTGTTGCTGAAATGACTTTAACTGAATTTTCTGCTGAACTATGCCAAAGGCGATAGACATTGAGTTAATCATTCTTCTGCCTAATGACCGATTTGGTTTAATTGCTTCGTTTCATGAGCCAACTCTAATGAGGTGCTTTTCTTTGCCCCATCGTTTTTTTTATGCCTCTTTTGTGTCATTCCCCGTCCTCCATTTCTTCGGGAAGCCTTCGGGAACCGTTCGGGATGCGCCCCCAGTCCCATGCGCCACGCACATTCACCCGCCCCGTGATTTTCCCCTCGCCGCCCTTATAGCCCTCTATTCCTGCATTCATTCACCGATATTCTGTCCGCATTCATTCAAAATCGCGCTTATTCTCAAAAAAGTTTCCCATAAGTTTTGCCAGTAACATAAAAGTGCGTACCTTTGCACTCGCTTTCCGAAAGGGAAGCCCAAGCGACAAGCGAATGG
>CAKQYA010000031.1 GCA_934293005.1 uncultured Bacteroidaceae bacterium | reverse complement strand
GCGGGTGAATGTGTGTGGTGCATGGGACTGGGGGCGCGTCCCGAACGGATCCCGAAGGCTTCCCGAAGAAATGGAGGACGGGGAAATGAGAAGATGGCAAGAAGATGCGATGAAGCTTGCAAGCATATTTCCAAGAAGGAGACAACAATCCACAGCATTCACAACACAAAAATATCAAGATAATGCACGAAATAATTTTGAGACAGCGCAATTAGTTCTTTTTAATCTAAAAGACCATGCACAATCCAACTAAAAACAGTATCTTTGTACGAGAAATAAACATCATCATTAAACATCACAAAAAGAAATAACGCATAAAACATATTTATAATTCATATGTAATGCGACACATTATATTATATTATATTTATATATATAAGGGCATATTATTATATTGAAGTCAGCCTCCCTTGCTTCCACAGAATCGGCAATGTGAACCTTGCACGCACTTCATATCCTACATGCACATTATATATTTAATACACGATTAAACAAGAAAAAGAAACACACACATGTCAAAAGATAGCAATTTCTTACATCATCTTATGGCTTTTTTTACCGTGTCGATATGGGGCACCACATTTGTCTCCACAAAAGTATTGATGCTTAACGGACTTTCTCCTGCCCAGATTTTCACGCTCCGTTTCAGCATAGCCTATGTGCTGATGCTCTGTTTCAATCACAAGCGACTATTTGCTGACACATTGAAAGACGAGGCTAAGATGGCGTTGCTCGGCATCACAGGCGGCTCATTGTATTTTCTCAGCGAGAATGAGGCCATGAATTTCACAACAACAACAAACACCTCGCTCATAGTATGTTCATGTCCATTATTTGCCACCCTGCTTGTGCGGCTTGCATACAAAGACAAAGCACACATCAATTTATTACAGTTATCAGGTTCGCTTCTCGCATTTGCAGGCATGGTCATAGTGGTTCTTAATGGCCGGTTCGTGCTTCACCTCTCTCCTGCCGGCGATGCATTGGCATTCACAGCCTGCATATGCTGGTCATTCTATTCATTGCTCATGAAATCTGTCTCAAGCCATTACGGTGCAGCATTCATCACGCGCAAAGTATTCTTCTACGGAGTGCTGACCATACTCCCATATTATATCATCAAACCAGGTTTTCCCTCTTTGGCCACATTAACCCAGCCAGTGGTGGTAGGCAATCTCCTATTTTTAGGATGCCTCGCATCCATGGTTTGTTTTCTCACATGGAACTGGTGCATTTCAAAACTTGGAGCTGTCAAAGCAACCACATGGGTCTATTTCAACCCTATCACCACTATGATTTTTGCGTCATGGGTGCTTGGGGAAAAAATCACTTCATATTTTCTCATTGGCGCAGCATGCATATTGACAGGCATGTATGTGACGGACAAAAAGACAAAAGCATATTGACCGAACCACTAAACATCTCACGCACAGAGATAGTCATATACTACATATCTATGGCTGATGGCCTCGAAGCGGCGATGACCATATTCTATCTTGTTATCACCAACTCCAGCAAACCAGTTGAAGTCAGTCATTCTTTAACCCAAAACGGTCATTAGACCATAATAGAGAAATCATTATAATATTATAGCTTCTTTTCAACTCTTGTCAGCGTTTCTTTCGGCATCTTGCTTCCATTTGCGTTTCGACATAGCCCGCCATGCCATCAACGCTGACTGCCGCAACCTGCTCGAAACAAACACTAACAAGATATGAAATCTAATGACCTATTTGGGTTTAAGCGGCATCTCACATGCCTGCATAAAAATGTTTTTTCAATCTCTTGCCCACCAAAGCCCACTTAGGCATCTTCTTCAAAGTGCTTCTGACAGGCTGAATGTCCCATACAAGAAAGACAATGAAAACGGCAATGCCTATAACACATGTAATGCCATATAACTGGCGGATGCTTATCATCAACAGATCGGCCGCATCATAAGGAAGACCGCGCGACATGTTGTCAGCCATCTGATAACGCAGACCAAAGCTATACATACCAGAACATAGGGCCGACACAGGTCCATTGCGCACCATTCCAGCCATAGTGAGCCCCATAAAGAAATGGTGGAAGGGCATGAGTTCTTCCAAATAGACGGTAAGCATGCAGAAGAAAATGGCATTGCCAAACGACCGAAGAGCAATGGGCAAATACATAGCCTCAATACAGAGAGAGCGGTCAATCATAAAATACATCATCACAGGATAGCACACCATGGCAGCCACGCCAACGGCAAGCAACCTTGTGTATGTCCACCTAAGCACCTTGCACCAAACCAGACATGACATGCATCCTGCTATGACTCCACCCCACTCCACTATATTAAAAACATTCGTGGTGACATAGCCCCAATGCATCACTCCGCCAGTGAAAGCTGTCTGCAAAACCTTAGGGGTGCTGCCCATAAACTCCACAAAGGCAAAGAGTACAAGCAAAGGCACCAGACGCTTGTACCTCCACGCAGCAGGAACAATGTATGGATGGCGGATATGCCGCATGCGCTGCAAGCAAAAATATCCTGTCACCACAAACATCACCACATCCATTCGCATGACATAGCTATCGAGCCAATTATAGTATTCTCCATAATTAAAGAAGAAGATAAACTCGAGCATCCATGCCGACCAAAGAATGCAGCCCAGATAGTCGACGCTGATCATTGGAATAGGCTTCATGAAGCGGAAATTGTGAGTGGACACATACACGACAAACGCCACGAGCAACAATGCAGCAGTCATAGCCCAGTTGATTGAGCGCCAATCCTGACACACATATATAAGATGTTCCGTTACCCATGGCGATAGCGACATGTTGCCAAGCACCAGGCAATAGAGCAAAGAGAAAAAGACGACGAAGTCGCGCTTTGGAGTCATCCATAGCTGTATGTTCGACATGCATTCAAAGCAGCCGCACAGTTTGAAGAATCCTGCCACATAAGCAAGGAGGCACATCACTGGCACAGAATCTGTATACATTATGAGCACGTTGCAAGCAGCTATCACCAACGACGCATTGAGCAGAAGCTGTCTGTTGGTGAAACGAAACTTCATCTTAAAGAGAAAAGGAAACGGCATGGCCACACCCACCACATTAAACATGATGATCATAAGCACATCCTCTCTCTTCAGACTGTATTCTCCCATGACATGACTCATGGCTCCGCCGTAGATACCGCCCGACATGAGGAAGACAAAAGCAAAAAGCAGATAAATCCATGGTTGCACCTTTCGAGGAACAAATTCTTTAAATGAAGGAACCCTGAATGGTCCTTCAAGCATTGGAGGTCCTGGCATAACTAAAAAACACGTATAAACACAATTGTAAAAAAATTAAGTACGCAACTTCATTTAATCTTGGTTTCCACATTCAGACCCGCCCTTAGCAGGTTAACCATGTCGGGGTCGTTATCGTCTGTTATGGCTATGCGAACAGGCACACGCTGTTCGACCTTCACAAAGTTGCCAGTAGCATTGTCCACAGGAATCAATGAATAGGCCGAACCAGCAGCAGCCGACAGCGACTCAACCTTGCCATGGAACGTGACCCCTGGTATAGCATCTGCCATAAACTCCACTTCCTTGCCAACAGCAATGTTCTCCATCTGCGATTCACGATAGTTGGCAACAACCCACACATCATTATCATCAACAATGCGTGCCAGCATCTGTCCAGGCTGCACGAGCTGCCCCTCATGAATGTCCTTGCGCCCCATCACACCATCGCATGTAGCAAGGATGATTGTGTAAGAAAGATTAAGTTGGGCCAGATTGAGTTGGGCCTCAGCCACACTCTCACCAGCACGCGAGCCACCCAACTGGTGTGTCTGCACATTGCGCACGGAAGCAGCGGCAAACTTGCGTCCGCCAGCCTGTTCGTAGCGCGCTTTTGCGCTTAGATAGCGAGTTCGGACATTGTCATATTGCTGGCGCGTGACAGCATCCTTATCAATCAATGCTGCAAAGCGGTCAAAATCGCGCTTGGCGTTCATCATCTCAACATGCGCTTCCTCTATCGCTGCCTGTGCTGACATCACATTGCCAGCAGTGGTGCTCATGCTTGCGCTAACAGCAGAAGAACCCGACTGCGAGCCTTTCAATCCAGCCTCAGCCAGCGCCAACTGCAACCTATATTCTGCATCTTCAATAATGACCAATGTGTCGCCTTTCTTCACATGCTGATAGTCGGAAAATCTCACTTCCTTAATGAATCCTGGCACACGCGTGCAGACAGGCGTGATAAGCCGGTTGACCTGCGCATCGTCAGTATATTCCGTTCCATATCCATGCACAAAATGGCTGAAAGCCCATACGACAGCTCCTATAAACAACACAATCACAATACAATTGTACACTCTATTTATTCCTTTCTTAGTCATAATATTATATTATTTTTTTATTTAAAACAATAAGCAAATCACAATCACATCAAATGTCGCCAGCCACATATTTCACACGATAGAAGGCATAAACGATGCCAATGCGCGCATCGACCTCCTGCAATTCGGCTTTAAGACAAAGATTGGATGCATCAACCATATCAGTCACTAACGCAAGCTGATTGAGATACCTTGAATTGATCACCTCATAGTTTTGCCTGGCAAGTTCGACGCTCTTACGCTGCGTGTCAAGTTCGACATACGTCTGCAAATACTTGACATAGGCCTCTTGCACATCATTGTTGAGCCTTTCAGCCTCAACGCCATGCAACTCCCTTGCATGTTTGACCTCAACCGCAGCCTTTCTCACTTTCTTGTTGTTCTTATACAACGCACCGAGACTATACTTCACCCCCACGCCCAGATACCAGACATTGAGGTTTTTGTTGACAGGAGGCAGTTCGAACAACACAGGTCCGTTAAAATTGTTTGCAGCCACAATAGCCACCTTAGGCAACATGTCACTCTTGGCAAGCTTCTCATTCTGTTCTGCAATGTGGACATCGAGTCCGCTCAACTCAAGTTGTGGCGAACTGGCAGCTGCGACAGTCTGCCAATGCCACTCACCGTCTTTTCCAAATACACCATTGGCAAGTTTGTCATCGGGCACGATGCACACATCAGCATCAAGTCCGAGCGTGTTGCACAACTGATGATTAAGTATGCTTCTGGTATTACGCAGCGACGCCAGCTCAAGCTTCAGCGACTCCATCTGCAATTCGTAGCGTGTGATGTCATTCTTGAGTGCCATTCCTTGCAGCTGCCTTTCCTTGATGTCGGCAATGAGCCGATTTGTCAGTTCGATGTTCTTTTCATACACAAGCATGCGGTTATCCACTTTGCACAAGTCGAGAAACTGCCCCAAAGTAATGAAACGCACTCTCTGCCTTGTCATCCTCACACCGGCATCAGCCTTCTTCTTGCCAAGTTGAGCCATCCTCACACCTGCATCGATGGCTCCTCCTGCATAAACAACCTGTTGTGCCTGAAGCGAAAAATCATTGCCTAAGTGAGGCGAACGCAATCCATGCACATTTGAAAAGTTGCGGTCTGTTATCAAAGCATTGCCTATATAACACATCGAAAGCGACACGTCGACATCTGGCAGCCTCTTGCTCTTGGCCACCTCAACGCCATAAGCAGCAGCCTCAGCACACTCTTTCTGTGCGCTCACCACTTTGCTGTTGCTTTCGACCAATTCGAAAAGCTGTTCAATTGTAAACACACGCTTAGACGTGGAAACTGCACCAACTGAATCGTCGTGCATGGCACCTTGGGCCAAAGTTAATGATTGCCTTCCAGCCAACAGAAGGCTTACAAACATAAAAATCCTTAGCATTAAATTACATATTATAATATTGCACGTATTTCATGAAACACCATGCCACTCGCACTCAAAACCAAGGCACGAGTCATTAGACAGCACATACATATATATAAGAAGAACTCACATCGTGTTATAACGACAGAAAAAGAAGTCATCACAGCACACGCAATAATATATAGCGCACAGGCATCCCATAATATTTATTTCGAATGCAAAGTTACGGTGATTTTAAGAATGCAACGTTTTAAAAAACACGTCATGTATGGACTATTTAAGAACACTTAATCGTTTATATCACATTATTTCATTACATTTGCAATAGAAAAAAGAACAAAAGCAAACACTTCATCATGAAAACAAGCATATCCGAAATACGGCTCCAACAAACAGAAAACGAACTGTCGCACATACAAGAGGCAAGCCTCATATCCACATCTCTACAAGAATGGAGCAACGAGCCGCAAGCAATAAATTATGGCGCAATCATCATTTGCCGCCAAGGCGAAGCAACCATGCGCATCAATTTCAAAGAATGGAATCTCTACGAAGGCGCAGTTATAACAGTATTTCCCAACGACATCGTATCGTTATTGCCAAATACAAGCAACAGTTCATGCCCCTTCAGCGCTGACATGCTTAAATACAGCGCCTCATTGCTTAGAGAAGCGAGCCTGCAGATGGAGCAGACCGTCTATTCGTCGCTGCGCCATGACCGTTGCCGGCAAGACTCTCCCGTCGTCACAAACATTATCAACTGCATGTTCCATCTGTTGAGAGTGTATTTCGACCAGTCGGAATGCACATGTATTTCTCAACTTGTGTTATGCCAACTAAAAGCATTCTTCATAGGATTCCATGATTACATACAGCGCAACCCACAGCATAGCGCAGACGAAGCAATCTCGCATCGCGTGCGCGAACTATTTAATATGTTCATGAGCCTAATGGAGCGCAACCACAAGACATGCAGAGATGTGGCCTACTATGCAAAGCTGATGAACATCACACCCAAATATCTCACTAACATAGTACGTCAAGTAACAGGCCACACACCCAAAAACATCATAGACCAATATGTCATATTGCAAATCAAAATGACACTTCACAGCAGTCATCTGAGCATAAAAGAGATTGCATGGACATACAGCTTCTCTGATGTGAGTTTCTTCTGCCGATATTTCAAGAAACACACAGGTTTGACACCTCAACAAATAAGAAAACAGACTTGATGACCTGTTCGGATTCAAAAAACGCGCCACATCACAAAAAAGAATGACAAGCAAGCACGCTTAACACAATCGTAACATTTCTGTCAAACGGATGTAATATAAAGCCAATATCTTTGCAGAGGATAATAAAAATAAACATTTTTACAGACATGACAGAAACGATTTTCTTAGGAATCGTAGTATTCCTCTGCATGCTCGCCATATTCGATCTTGTGGTGGGTGTTAGCAATGATGCTGTCAACTTCATCAACTCGGCCATAGGCACGAAAGCAGCATCATTCAAAGTGATAATCGCAATAGCAGCCATCGGTGTTTTTGCTGGCGCGGCCACATCAAACGGAATGATGGACGTAGCTCGCCATGGAATATTCACCCCTGAGTATTTCACATTCTACGAGGTGATGTGCATATTCCTCGCCGTGATGGTAACCGATGTGGTGCTTCTCGACGTATTCAACACATTAGGCATGCCAACCTCAACCACCGTGTCGATGGTATTCGAACTTCTCGGAGGCGCATTCGTTCTCGCCCTGCTGAAGATGGCACATGGAGCAGTAGGTCCAGACGGCAATCTGCTCAATCTGGGCAATCTGATCAACACAGACAAGGCACTATCAGTCATTCTCGCCATCTTCCTTTCTGTGGCCACGGCCTTTGTTTTCGGCACATTGGTGATGTGGCTCTCACGCCTTGTCTTCTCATTTGTCAAGCCCAATAACCGCTCCATCAAGACAATCCTATTCGGCGGACTCTCTGCCACAGCCATAATATGGTTCCTCCTTATCAACGGTCTGAAAAGCGCATCGTTCATGACTGCTGATGTGAAAGACGCCATCAACGACAACACCGTTGTGGTGCTTCTCATCTGCTTCGCAGCATCATCAATAGTGATGGCCCTGCTCAGCCTCATGCGCGTGAACATTCTCAAGACAGTGGTGCTGATAGGCACTTTTGCGCTGGCTATGGCTTTTGCAGGCAACGACCTTGTCAACTTCGTCGGTGTGCCTCTCACAGGTTTGGATGCCTACAACGATTTCACAGCCAACGGCTCTGGCAACCCTGACACCTTCATGATGCAGTCGCTCCAAGAAAGCGCGCACACACCAATCTTGTATCTGCTCGCAGCAGGACTCGTCATGGTCTTGTCACTAATATTCTCCAAGAAAGCCCAAAACGTTGTAAAGACCAGCGTAGACCTGAGCCGCCAGGACGAAGGCGATGAGATGTTCGGTTCGTCAGCCATAGCTCGCTCGCTCGTGCGCACCATCACACAAGTGTCATCAGCAATATGCGCGGCAGTGCCAGCTCCTGTGGCAGCCTTCGTCAACAAACGTTTCCGCCGCGAAGATCTTCAGCTTGAAGAAGGTGCAGCCTTCGACACAGTGCGCGCTTCTGTCAACCTAGTGCTTGCCGGCCTTCTCGTAGCCCTCGGCACCACTCTCAAACTGCCTCTCTCAACAACCTACGTCACCTTCATGGTAGCCATGGGCGCATCACTTGCAGACCGCGCATGGAGCCGCGAGAGTGCTGTGTTCCGCGTCACAGGAGTGCTCAGCGTCATCGGCGGATGGTTCATCACAGCAGGCGTGGCATTCTTCATCTGCTTCATCATGACCGTCATCATGTTTTACGGAAACTACATAGCAATGGCTGTTTCCATCATAGTGGCTGTGATATTGCTCGTGCGCAGCAACGTCATATACGCAAACAAAAAGCCACAGGCCAACGACTCACTCTTCGCGCAAATCATGCACGCACGATCTAAGCAAGAAATATGGATACTCCTTTGCGACCACATACGCACAGGCAACGCTAAGCGTCTGCAGTTTGTCATTGACGCATACTGTTGTGCCACCAACTCATTTGTCAACGAGAGTTACCGTCCTCTCAAGAAATGCTCTTCACTCATAGACGATGAACGAACAGACCTCAAACGTCAGCGACGTCGTGAGATTGTGGCAATGCGCAAGCTCGACCCTATAACGATAATGCAACGCAACACATGGTATTATCTCGGCATCAACTCATGCCAACAGATGCTCTACTGCCTGAAGCGCATAAATGACCCTATACGCGAACATGTGGGCAACCACTTCACCCCACTGCCTGAATGCGACAAGCAACGATTCCTCAATATGCGCGACACCGTGATATCAATGTATGAGAAAGCCATTAAGATGCTTGAATCGGGCGACTATTCCAACGCTGAACATCTGCGCAATGAATGCACCAATGTACAGAACCAGCTTTCTTCCGACCGAAAACTGGCTCTCGACTGCCTCACACCAAGCAATATGGATACAGATGCCAAAACATCTTCGGCCAACACACAAAGCATCAACACGCTTCTGCTCACTGTGCATGTGCTGCAAGAGTCGCAAGAATTGATAGGATGCCTGCGCCACATGTTGAGAGGAATGAACAAATTCGCTTCTGCAGACAACAAATGACGGCAGTCACAACATAAAAACTTACACACTACATTTTTGGGTCAGGCGACCGAAATGACATAAACATTTCAAAATGGAAAGCATTACTAAAACGCCCCAATCCATTGACTCTGATGCCACAAAAAGCATGCAATCAATAAGGCAATAAACTGGTCATCAGGTTCCAATACTTATAAGATTAGATGACAATAAGGAAGACAGCGTTGATTAACATCACAATTGGTGGTTCACGCCAGAACTATAATAATAGAATATAAAAACACAAGCTGTACAAACAAGCTTTGGCAATATGCCAAACTGATTTGCACAGCTTGTGTTTTTATTAGCCACCCTACGCACTCGTCTATCACCACTAACGCATTATCAATCTTCACTCATCACCTGCTCTTTTGCCTCCAATCCTTCTCCATCACTTACCTATCCTTCACCAATTGCCCTCATCATCACCTTTGCCGCCAAAGCCATCATCAAACCCATCATCGTTGCAGCTCTCATAATCATCGTGATCGCAATCGGGATATTCATTACCATCATCATTCAAATTATCACCGAAATCATCATCCATGTCATCGGAAACAATGTCATCAGCACAGCCTGTCGAATGCGGAGCATCCGGGTGCTTCTTTGATGTGCCAAAGAAAGGAAATAGAAAATTTAATAATCCCATATAAACCCTTTATTTAAGTTGAACAATAAAGTTCTTGCAACTGCATTCATGTGCATCTGCACATTTCTTATGCGTTGCAAATATATAAAAATAATAGCCGTCAGCAAAGAAACGCATCACGTTTTTTATATCACATTCAAATATTGTCCCACATATACCAGTCTCTATTAACTTACCACTATTAGGAATAATATTTGAAATCACGCTGCATCAGGCGGCAGATATACCAATTCCAATAATCCTCAACTCACTTCACATTGCCATATACAAAAGAGCAATGAGCCTCATCCATCATGATAAAAGAAGCACTTTATACATTTTATTTCCTCTAATTATTAAAATAATTTAATTTTTTCATACCTTTGTAGCACAAAATAATACAAATACACTAAACATCATGACAAAAAACACAAGAAGAAACATCCTTAAAACATTATTTTTAACATCCTCATCATTGTTTGCTTTTACTGCAAACGCTGGTGGCTATCTTACAAACACAAACCAAAGCGTAGCATTTCTGCGCAACCCGTCACAAGATGCCATAATAGGCATATCAGCCCTATACAACAACCCTGCAGGAGTGACATTCCTCAACGACGGCTTCCATATTGCGCTTAACATAATGAACGTGCACCAAAACCGCGACATCACTGCCACATACACTCCATTCGCCTTTGGAGCAGACAACAGAGGCTCATCCACAAAGAAATATTGCGGCAACGCTGTAGCACCAGTACTGCCATCGCTGCAAACTTCATACAATGCTAACCGCTGGGCTTTCAGTTTCCACTTCGGCGTAGTAGGCGGCGGAGGCAAGTGCGAATTTGCTTCAGGTCTGCCAAGTTTCGAGTCGAAAGTGTCGGCCCTATCCATCGCATTAGCCGACTATGGTTTCTGCAATTACAAATACGACACCTACATGTACGGACGCAACTACCAGTTTGGTTTCCAATTGGGTGCTGGACACAAGCTTAATGACAAGCTCAGCATCTACGGTGGCCTGCGCCTCGTCTATGCCACAAACAATTATTTTGGCTACATAAAGAACATTCGCATGCAGTATGTGGCAAACAACACTTACTACACTGCACGAGAGTTTACCGCATTCCAGCACGAATATATCAAGCAAATAACAGCAGCTGGCTACGTAACAGCCGAAGAGGCCAACGCCATGCACGCCAAAGCTCAGCAACTTGGATATGTGCTGCAAGACAACATGCAAAATATCGGTCTCAACTGCAACCAGCATGGCTGGGGTGTTACACCCGTAATAGGTGCAGACTGGAAGGTGAATGAAAAAATCAACCTTGCGGCAAAGATTGAACTGAAGACACGCATTCGTTTGGACAACCAATCGTGGAATGAAAATACAGAAGGCAAAGACCTCGACAACTATGAAGACGGTCTCACAGTGGCAGAGGACGTGCCTGCCATTGTCAATGTTGGTGCACAATATTCACCAATAAAAGCACTTCGTCTTAACGGTGGCTTCCATTACTATTTCGACAAGCAAGCAACGAAAGCTGGTGGCAAGAACAAAAAGCTCAACGGCGGCACGTGGGAAATCACTGGCGGCGTTGAATACGACATCAACAGCCAATGGACAGTAAGCGCAGGTTGGCACAACACCAACTATCCCAACACTGACGACTATATGAACGACATCTCATTCGTGACCAACAGCAACTCTGTTGGTTTTGGCGCAAAATGCCGCATTTCCGATGCCGTGGCGGTGGAGGCTGGATATTTCCAAACATTCTACAGCAGCTACTCATGCACTAAAAACAACCTCACAAGCAAGTATGACAGAAAAAACCGTGTGATTGGAGCTGCGCTCACGCTCGACATGTGACAATAATCATATAAAAGCATACACATTATATTATATATGAGCCCACTTGCAAAAGTCAGAGCACTATCAATTTGAAAGTTATATAGCAAAAACAATCCAAAAGCAGGCTTGTAAATGCTAAATATCGCATGCCGAATAGCTCTTCTTGTGCTTTTTAGTTTTAAGCTGTAAGCATTTTGAGGTACCCCCTCTGTTTTGAGGGCACTTTTTCAAGTTGACTCATATATGAGATTGCAAGTCGCATAAGAAATGACAAATTGCAATGCTTATAAACATGCAAGAAGGACTGACGAAAACATTTATGTTTTCCATCAGTCCTTCTTGCTTACCACCAAAATAGTTGGTCAGACAAAAAACGAAATATTGAATTCATAAGTAGGCATTCATCTTATTAACCCCAGTCGGTCATTAGATTTGAGATTAACGAATTTTACTCACTCTATCTTGTGGTAAATACGAGAACACCCCATCATTATAAAATGACTATGAATCACTCACGCATATAGTCATCAGAAGCGGAAGCCAAGAGTGGCCATAACCTGCGAACGGTTGTTTTCAACCTTAGTAGGTTTGAGGTCCACATCATCAAAAGCATAGAAGTCGCCTTTCTGTGCCTGATACTGGTATGCAAGGTCTATATAGCCACCTTTGAAACTGTAGCCTGCTCCGAAGCAGAAGCGATGAGTGTCATTCCAATTGGTGAAGTGGGTCTCTGTGTACACTCCATCAAATCCGATGGTGCGGTAAGCTCCCGACTTGAATGGTGATGAAACATAGTTGTATCCGAAACGCAGCGAATATGAATCTATAGGCTTGAGTTCAAGTCCAAGTTTAAGAGTATGCTGCCCTTTCAGTGTCTGTTCGGTGATACGGTTAACGTTGCTGAAATAACTGCTGTATGCACCGTCAGCCTCGCTATAATGAGCTGTTGACGGGTCGGTGTATTCATATTCAGCTCCTATAGCCACACTTGTGCCAATGGTGTGTCCGAGACTGACTCCAAACCTCCATGGCGTGCGCATGTCGTAGTCGTACTCATCTGAAAAGGCACTGCTGAGGCGTGCATCGTTAAGATACAGAACAGAGCCATTGCTGTCTGTCATTCGATACCATGTAGGCGTGTGTATTGAAAGTCCAATGCGGAATGGACTGTCTTCGAAAGGACGAGCAATCATGCCCAACTTGACGTCATAGCCATCACCTGTGGTCTTGTACCAGTTGGTGAAGTCATAAACATTATTGTCGACGCCCATTTCTTGATAGAAAGTCTCTCGCGTGTAGTCAATATCGTAAATGCCTACAGAAGCGCCAAAGAAGAAGCGGTTGGAGACATTGAAGGAAAGATTGACATCTGCTTGGTTGATGCCTCCATAGGTAGCTTTCTCAAAGTATGCGCTTTGTGCTCCCACTGGCGTATAATCAACACGAGTCACCTTATTGGCGTTCTCTTCTGTGAGGAAGCCAGGCGTACCCCGGTTTGACTCATCAACTGTGCTGCCGAGCAGATTGCCCTCACTATCATAGTATCGTTCATAGAGAAGACCGTCACGTCGGTTGTTGCCTGTAAAGACGGCAGCAGACATGTCTGTGAGTTTTCCAAAATAGTTGTTGGAGTATGACAGTGCGCATAGATCTGCTATTTGGTTTGTCTGACTGAAGATGCCATTAAGGTTCTGAACATCCGTGCGCTGGTTGAAGAAATAGTTGTTGCGCTTGGTGAAGTTGATTCCGAAATTGACGTATTGCAGCCCGTTGCCAGATGAATTCTCCATGTCGAAGACAATGAGCGCTCCACCCTGATCGAGCGACATGCGCGATGAAGAATGGTCGAGAGCACCTTTATCACCAAGAAGCACACCTGCAGTGATAGCCGCATCCGAGCGGCGATAGATGGCTGTACCTGCTGGGTTGGTGCCCATGAGGGTGAGGTCTCCTCCCAATGCTCCAAGGGCACCTCCCATAGACACATAGCGTGAAGTGCCGTTGAGGTCAGACGAAGAGAACCTCTGCGAGTCGTAGCTGTCTTGCGCCGACATTGTTATGGTGGCTCCAGCGAGGACGCCAGAGAGGACGCATCGGGTGATGGTGTATTTTTTCATGACATTTAGTTATTTATATGTAAGATAAAAAACGTTTAATAAATTTATGAAGCACTGGTGCAACACAACGTGATGAAAGCATGTGCGCCAAACTTTATCGACGTCCTCCACCGCCGCCTCCACCGCGTGACCCACCACCGCCAAAGCCTCCACCGCTGCTGCGTGTGCCACCGCCCATGCTGCCGCTGCTGAAGCTGCCGCTTGAAGAAGAGCGTGAAGGCGCAGAATAGTTATTGTCAGAGCGAGTGGATGTGCGAGTGTTGCTGCTATTGTCACTGCGCATGCGTGTGTTGCTGTTCACATTGCCTTGGGTGCGTGTAGCAGTGCGCGTGCTGCTGTTGACATTGCTTTGTGAGCGTGATGGCACACTGTAGTTGCCTCGGCGCTCGTCAGCACGTGTTGCAGCATTGCTGCGACGTGCGTCATATCTGCCATTAGCAGGGGCGTAAGATGAAGTGTTGCGTGTGGCTGTACCCCGCACAGACGTGCCGGCAGAAGTGCGAACACCTGTGGCTGTGCCTCGCGTGCCAAGAGCAGAAGTGCGCGATGCCGACACAAGACCTCCGCGCATGGCTGAAGTGCGCAGGCGGTCAGCAGCAGCCATGTGTCCACGAGACGAGTTGAGTTCGCGTGGCACGCTGTTGCGGTATATAGGACGTCCCACAGACGGGCCACACCAGCATGGTCCCCATCCCCAGTATGCCCAAGCATGAAGAGGGCGGTATCCCCATATGCCACCATACCAGCAGTTCCAAGGTCCCCATGTCAATCCGCATCCCCATCCGTAGTCCCAATACCAAGGATCATAGGTCACATACAGATAGTCCCATGCTCCCCATCCATAATAAAGATCCCAATAGTAAGGACTGGCCGCAGCATAAAAACGCGGCGAATGGAAACGGACGAGACGTCTGGAATAGCGGAAATCGTATTCAGGATCATCAATGCAATCATCTGTTGCAGTCCCAACTGTATCCACAGGCACAGCCTCTGTCTCATTGATGCTGTAGCGACGATTGTATTCATCATCGTCACGTCGGCTGCTATGATAGTCAACAACGTCGGCTGGAGCGACCTTTTCTGTGCGCGCACGCAGGTCGTACCTTTCAACAGTCTCCTTCTTCGTCTTTTTGGAAACGAAGTAAAGATCATCTTGCGCTGTGCATAAGAGCGGCAGGATGGCGATGGATAATAATAATAGCTTTTTCATAATGTCATTATGTATTTGTTTGTGGAGTGAGTGCGTCTGCAATATGCTTTGCCACAATACTCATTCGCACATCATTCCTTATCGTATGTTGCAAATATAGCATGTCTGGCGAAATTACTTGCAATGCGATTCCCTATTGGCAATGGGAAAATCCCTATGCGAGAGATATTATGATACAAATTTAGCCAAAATAATCCAAAATGCAGTACAAGAGATGTGAGAATCGTACTTTTCGATTATTTTTGTATGATAAAATATATAGATTCCGTAATTTAGCGGTTGAAAAATGTTAGACGAATTACTAAATAAATGTTAGATTAACCTTTTTATGAGAAAAGAAATCAACCTAATCCTATCGAGCGTGGTATGTCTGAGTATTACTGCGCCAGCATGCACACAAGCTGCCGAGGTTTCCAAAGCACCTATGACAGCGTCTAAGCAGAAGCAACGTTCAATAAAGAGCATAACGCCTGTGGCTGTAGACACACCAGAAGGCACTGTGCCACGTCTGCCATGGCAGGTGTGGGTGACATACAGCGATGGCTCTCACGAGTGGAGGCAAGTGAAATGGGAAAATTACATGCGCGCCACAGAAGAGACTGAGGCCAACCCTGAGAAAACGCCAGCTGGCAGTGTATATGAGGTAAGCGGACACGTCATAGGCGACAACACTACCGACAAAGGCTATCCTATCACAGCCCGTGTCAAAGTGTTCAGCAACGTTGCTCCTCTTGCTGCCGATGAGGGAGTGTCGACAATAAGCAACAGCTGGACAGCTCCAAGTTGCAAGGCAGTGGCAAGCACGCTTCCGCTTAGTTCTGTGAGCATCAAGGGGAAAAACCGACTGACAAGCAACAGAGACTTGAACATCAAGACTCTTCTTTCGTGGGACATCACACAACAGCTCTACAACTACCGCGACACCTACGGACTGCCCACCGAAGGCTACAAAAGAGCCGACGGATGGGACTCACCTACAACAAAACTTAAGGGACACGGTTCAGGCCATTACATGAGTTCGCTGGCTTTCGCCTTTGCCTCTTGCGACCCAGACAAGGAAACACCAGAGAAGACCGAACTAAGGAACAGGATAAGACGCATGGTTGACGAACTGAGAGCATGCCAAGAGCGCACCTTCGTGTGGGACAGCACGCTCAACAGATACCGCGAGGCGCGCGACTATGCCCCAGAAGAAGTGCTGAAGAGCATGAAGGGCGACTGGGCTGCTTTTGATGAATACAAGAAAGACTACCGCAACTATGGCTACGGATACCTTAATGCCATACCAGCGGCCCACCCGGCTCTTATTGAAAAATATGCGCCATACAACAACGAGGAAGGCGTATGGGCTCCTTACTACACGATACACAAGCAACTAGCCGGACTCATCGACATTGCAAACAACGTAGACGACAAGGAGATAGCCGCTAAAGCATTGCTCATTGCCAAAGACATGGGACTGTGGGTATGGAACCGAATGCACTACCGCACATACGTGAAGACCGACGGCTCTAAGGCAGACCGACAAGCCAAGCCTGGCAACAGATACGAGATGTGGAACATGTATATAGCCGGCGAGGTGGGCGGCATGGCCGAATCGCTGGCAAGACTGAGCGAGATGGTAAGCGACAAAGAAGAGAAAGCAAAGCTGCTCGAAGCGGCCAACTGCTTCGACACGCCTGCGCTCTTCGGGCCTTTGGCTGTCAACGTTGATGACATACGCACCCGCCACGCCAACCAGCACATTCCTATGATCACAGGCGCGCTGAGATCATACAGAGGCAACTGCGACGCATATTACTACAACATTGCCTACAATTTCTGGAACATGATGCAAGGCAAATATGTGTATGCCACTGGCGGCGTAGGCAACGGCGAGATGTTCCGACAGCCCTACTCGCAGATTCTATCAATGAACACGAGCGTGATGAGCGACTGGAACCGCGACATTTATCCTAACCCCGACATCAACGAGACTTGCTGCGCATATAATCTGGCAAAGCTTACCAAAGACTTAAACTGCTTCAATCCAGACAATGCTGAATACATGGACTACTACGAGCGTGTGCTCTACAACCAGATTGTAGGTTCGCTGCACCCAGAGCATTGGGCTGTGACATACCAGTATGCCGTAGGAATGAATGCCATCAAGCCATTTGGCAACGAGACGCCTCAAAGCACTTGCTGCGGCGGCACTGGAGCTGAGAACCATGTGAAATACCAAGAAGCTGCTTACTTTGTCAACGACAACACAATGTGGATAGGCCTCTACATGCCTACCACAGCTCGATGGAGCGACAAAGGCGTGAACATAGAGCAAGAGTGCGAATGGCCTGCACAGAGCAGCACCATCACCGTAAAGACCGACGGCAAGAGCGAGAAACATTTCACACTTAAGCTTCGTGTGCCTTACTGGGCAACAGAAGGCTTCGACATCAAGCTCAACGGCAAGTCGATTGCAAAGAAATACCAGCCTTGCTCTTATGCAGCCATCGAAAACCACACATGGAAAGACGGCGACAAGGTAGAGGTCATTATGCCTTTCACAAAACACATCAACTGGGGACCAGACAAGATGGATCTTGCAGCCACAGGAAAGAATGAAGTGCGCACTCCATTTGCGCCACAATGGGTAGGTGCTGTGATGTATGGCCCACTCGTAATGGCAACACAAGACGTGAAAGAATGGAAAGAAGCCGACTGCACACTGTCTTCAACGCTGAAAGAGCTGGAAGTGGTCAACTCTGACGCCACAGACAACACAGGAGGCAAACTCTACACGCTGAAGCTTAACACACCGGGCAAGGGAGCCATCACTTTCACCCCCGACTATTACCAGACAAATCACTCCACTCATTATCTGCGCATTGACCAGCAGACAGGGGCTAAGAAAAAGACAGCCAAGGGTGTTGACAAGTCGTCGCTCGAACAAGCCATCGCCATGGCCAAGGAACGCATCGAGAATCAGGAAGCATGGAATGCTATGAGCGTCAAGGTGCCTGCATTCTCACCATGGGCTCCTAATGGCTACGCTCGTCTGCTCGAACAGGTGAAGAAGGCGGAAGCAGTGGGTGCCCAAAACAAGAAGGAACTCACTCAGGAAAGTGTCAACGAGGCCCTCTCCGCTCTCAACGTGGCCATCAACACGATGCGTCCGGGCAACCTTGCTGAGCCTGAAGACCTCAACAACCTCATCCCTATGCTCACAGGAGCTAAGGAAAATGTGCCCAACAAGACAACAGAGCTGCGCGAAGCCATCAACTATGCCGACATGGTTGTGCAGTACGTCAACGACGGATCAGGCACACACGACCTTATCGAGAAAGCCACCAAGAGACTTGAAGAGGCTCTGAAGGAAGTGAAATCTAAATAAATATGAGGTGAGAGATATATTTTTCAACAATTTGCTTTCTTATTAGTGAGAAAAATATTAAATTTGCACTAATTTTGCGATTGGAAGAAAAAATAATCAAACATATCATGACAAAAAAGATTCAACAACCAACAAATGATGAGCCAATAGCACTCGACGTGCAACTCAACAAGGGAGAGGCTTTCATCGAGAAGAATTGGAAAAAACTTGCTGCCGCATTAGGTGCTGTAGTAATCGTTGTAGCTGGATTCTACATCTACAAGCACATCTTGTCCGGCAAAGAAGTTGACGCTCAAAAGGCAATCGCTTCCGCACAGATGGCTTTCGCTCAGCAACAATATGAGCAGGCTCTCAACGGTGATGGCAACAGCAAGGGCTTCATCAAGGTGATAAACGAATTTGGCGGCACAAAGACTGCCAACCTCGCAAAACTCTATGCAGGTCTTTCATACGCAAAGACAGGCAAGGTAGACGAGGCCATCAAATACCTTGAGGACTTTTCCGCTCAAGACGATGAGATGATTTCACCTGAGGCTGTAGCTTCACTCGGCAACCTCTACATTCAGAAGGGCGACACACAGAAAGGCATCGACAAGCTGCTCAAGGCTGCCGACATGGCCGACAATGACGCTGTGAGCCCTATTGCCCTGCTTCAGGCTGGCGAGGCATACGAATCGCTTGGACAGAATGAGAAAGCTGTTGAGCTCTACAAGAAAATCAAGAAGTCATACTTCCGCAGCAATGTGGCGAAAGACATCGACAAGTACGTAGAGCGCGCTACCAAGTAAATGAAAGCTTACAGTGCAGAGTGAAGCTCAGCACAGAAGCATGCAATTGGGGAGGCCAGAGTAATTCTGCCGATGCAAGCAAGAACATAACGATTACCTTAATAGCTTTATAAGATTCTGAAACGTAAAAAAACGCCAGAAAAAGCAAAAAGGCTGATAAACAAAATATGTTATAGGGAAGTTATTGAGACGCGATAGTTATTAAAGCATCCGTCCCTGTAACTTCCCTATAATTGTTTTTCAAGTTCTGAGCACGTGTTCAGGCTAAAAGTGCTGGACGCATGCTTATTATATATAAATAATGTATAACGTACAAACAAGATAATCATGGCAACAAAGAATCATAATCTCTCAGACTACGACATCAACACCGTGCCCGACGCAAAAGGAATGAAGTTTGGCATCGTCGTAGCAGAATGGAACGAGAACATCACAGCCGCCCTGCTCCAAGGAGCGAAAGCCACATTGATGACAAACGGGGCTGACGAGGCCGACATCAATGTGATGACAGTGCCAGGCAGCTTCGAACTCGTGTATGGAGCCGCACAAATGGTGAAGACAGAAGTGGATGCTGTGATAGCCATAGGATGTGTCATCAGAGGCGACACACCTCACGACAGATACATTTGCCAGGGCGTCACAGCTGGCCTCGCGCAGCTAAACGCCTCACAGGATGTGCCTGTGATATATGGACTCATCACCACGCTCGACATGGAGCAGGCGGAAGACCGCGCCGGAGGCAAGATGGGCAACAAAGGCGACGAGTGCGCTGTCACTGCTATCAAGATGATTGACTTCAAGCGCAAGATTCACGCATAAAAACACATGAAGCTCACAGCAGACAATAAAATCACGAACTGAGCTAATAACAACTATAATAAGACAGACACAGGTGCTGAAAAGAATAGAAAAAATACTGGTTCACACGATAGGGATAATAGTGGCATTGTATGCCACTATTGTTCTATTATTCAGCCTTCCCGTGATGCAGCAGAAACTGGCAGATGCGGTTGAGAGTTTGTTGACCGACACGTTCAAATCGAAGGTGGAGATTGGCAGCGTCAATCTTGGTTTTCTCAACAAAGTCATTGTCAACGACATGGTTGTTCACGAGCCTTCAGGCAAAGAGATGGCAAGAGTGGCCCGCGTGTCGGCCAACATCAACCTTGTGTCACTATTGTGCGGGCAGATAGATATTGGCACCGCCCAACTCTTCGGCATCAAAGCCACGCTATACAAGGACACGCCCAACAGCGCCCCCAACTACCAATTCCTTATCGACGCTCTCTCAAGCGAAGACAATGACGAACCATCTAAAGTCAATCTGCATTTGGGCACACTCATCATGCGCCACGCCAACGTAAGGTACGACGTCAAATCACTGCCCACCAAATTGAATCAGATTGACGCAAACCACATACATCTCAGCAACTGCGGGATGAATCTCAACATCGCATGCCTGCAAAACGACACCATCAGCATAGCGGTCAAACGCCTCAGAGCCACAGAAGAAACATCAAAACTTAAAATCAACGACTTGCAACTGAAACTGAATGCGGGCAAGAGCAAAGCACTGCTGTCCGATTTCAGTATGGAAACTCTGCATTCCGAACTTAAGATCGACACGCTAATGCTGCTCTACCCCACTTTCAGCAAAGACAGCGCATTTGTCATCAACAGTTCTGAGATGGAGGGAAAGATCAGTTTCAATGAGTTTGGTCATCTCATGCCTAAGTTTGCCAGCATGAGTGGCACAGCACTATTTTCACTGTCGGTAAATGGTGACGACAACACAGTGGAGATTAACCATCTGAGAATAGCTACCGACAACGATGGTCTGACACTCGGCTCAGACATCAAGATAGAACACCCGTTGAAGAACAAGAAAAGAAGAATCATTGCCGACATCAAGCAGCTGGATGTGGACAAGAGCATCATGAAGCAGGTGGCAAGCATGATGGAATGGAAGAAGGATTCACTCATTGACAACATAGACCATGTCAACTATAAAGGCAAATGGGACATCTCAGCTGAAGGCAAGCGCATGGTCTCGTCAGGCTCAGTGATGTCTGGCGCAGGCAACGCTGAATATGAAGTGACGCTAAATGAAGAAAAATGGCTCAAGGCAAAATTATACGGCGACAGCATAAACATAGGCACTATCATAGGCGACTCTCTCATAGGCATCGCCTCGTTTGAAGCTGACGCAATGATAAACACATCAGCTACAAAGCCATTGCCAGAGGGCAGTATTAGTTGCAAAGTCGACAACATCATCTTTAATGGATGCAACTACAGCAACATCGAGCTAAACGCACGCAGCGACTCCAAGCACGCCCATGCAACGCTGGCCATTGACGATGACAATGCAAAGGCAGCAGCCGACTTGGCCTATAGCGACACAGGCGAAAAAAGCGTCAAGCTGAGCATGCTGATGGAGCGATTGAACATGAGCAGGCTGAACATCATCAGTTCACCGCACATTGACGATTTGAGCCTTAAACTCAACGCCGACATAGCAGGCGCTGACTTCAAGCGCATGTATGGACACGTGAACATTGACGACATAAGCATGTCTGTCGACAGTTCGCTTTGCCACATTGGCAACTTGCACGTGCTGGCCGAGCGCATTGACAGCCGCCTTAGCCGATATACTATCAAGAGCGACATGCTGAAGGCCAAAGTGGAAGGTGAGGTAGCCATGGCCGACATAGCTGCCAGCATGACCAACCAGCTGGCCAAGCATCTGCCTATACTCTTCCGCCGCTCTGGAGCAAACGCTGATGCTGTGTTCACTTACAGCGCCACCGTCAGCGATGCGCCTGCGCTGCATCATTTCACCAATACCGACTTCAGTCTGCCGAAGCCTTTGAGATTTTTTGGCAATATCGACTCAAGGCACGACGTGATGTCGGCAAAGATTGACGTGCCATGCGCCATATACAACGGACAGCAGTATGACAATGTGGCTCTGGCATGCACAGCCAATCCCCACAACTTGAACGTGCATGCCATTGCCTCGACATTCAAGGAAAGCTTTGACGAGGAAGTGCCTTCCGAATCGTTGAAACTCGATGTGACAGCCGATGCGCATGCCAACCGCATCGTGTCGGATGTGTACCTCAACTCATCAGGCCGCAACAACATTGCCATGCAGCTCCTGCCTGTGGTACAGCTGAAAGATTCGCTGGGCATGATGAAGACGGTGGTGAGCATGCGCCGTTCGCATGCCTCAATCAACGACACCACATGGACGGTGTCACCATCAGAAGTGATTGTATATGGTTCCGACATCGAATGCCATAATGTGAAATTTGCCAGCAACAACACAGACAGCTATCTCACCGTCGACGGCAAAGCATCCAAATCGGCGGCCGACTCGCTGGTGGCAAAGCTTAACGACATAGAGATAAAATACATCCTGTCTATGATAGACTTCGATGCGGTGAGGTTCGCCGGCAAGGCATCAGGACGCATCGTGGTGAACAATGTGCTGGGAGGCGGTGTGCCAGACCTTAAAGCCAACCTCTCTGTGAAAGATCTGTCTGTACAGGATGGAATAATAGGCAACGCTGCCATCACAGCCCATTGGGACAAGGATGTTGACGGCATCACTGTGGACGGCAGGATGGTCGACCTATACGAGGTGCCTGAGGCTCTCACTGGCAGAAAGCGCAAGATAACAGGCGTCACCACTGTGAACGGATGGATCTCACCATCCAAGAACGACATCAGCCTTAATGTCAACACCATGAACACCAACGCTCAATTCCTGCATGGATTCTTAGGCGGCGTGTTTAAGGAAATAGACGGATACGTCAATGGGCCTATCAGCATTGTGGGACCGCTTAACAACATAAACATCGTCGGCACAGCCGTGCCATACCTCAACATGCGGCTTAGGGCCACAGATGTCCCATACCATATTGAGGGCGACACCATCAAGCTAAAGCCTTACCTGTTCGATTTCAGCGACATAAGCATCTACGACAGATTCGGTCACAAATCGGTGCTGAATGGCAAGGTGACCCACCGAAACATGAAAAACTTCAACTACAAGTTTGACGTGACGCTGAACAATCTTCTGGCTTACGACGAGAAGGAGTTTAACAGCGACAAGTTTCTTGCCACTGTATTTGCCGACGGCCAATTGACCATCAACGGTTCCGATGGCCATCCATTATACGTGAATGCGAGCGTGACCCCTACCAAAGGCTCCGTGTTTGCCTACGATGCCGCCACGCCAGACGCCATCACAGGAAACAGCTTCATCGAGTTTTTCGACAGAGACTCCATCAAGGCCGACGCATTGAAGAAGCAGATGGCAGAGCGCAAGGCAAAGGAGCTTGAACAAGAGAAAGACTCACTGGCCATTCTCAAGGAGGCAAAGAAAAACTACAACAGCGACATCTTCATCAACTTCGACATCAACCTCACGCCCGCTTGCGAAGTTAAACTAAGGATGGACAACGTTGAAGATGGCTACATGAAGACATTCGGCAACGCTAAGCTGACGGCAAAATGGTACAACAAGGGAGCCTTTCAGCTGTTTGGCAACTACAACATACAGTCGGGATCCTACAGGCTGTATCTGCAAGACATCATATTCCGCGACCTTGCGCTCCAGCCAGGGTCGGCTGTCGAATTCAACGGCAACCCATTCGATGCCAACATTCATCTCATTTGCCATCACACCATCAATTCGGTGCCGCTGAGCGACCTCACCTCCACAACGGCCTTCTCGCAGAACAATAAAGCCAAAGTGGTGTGCGTGCTCGACATATCTGGCAAACTGGGCAACATGGACTTTAAGTTTGACATGGAAATGCCGAACGTGAGCGAAGAGACAAGACAGCTTGTGAGGTCTGCCATCAACAGCGAAGAGGAAATGAACACACAGATGATCTATCTGCTCGGCTTCGGACGCTTCTACCCCAACGAGTATATGCGCAACAACGGCGGCAACAACTCAGGACAAGCCATGAATTCGCTCCTTTCATCCACGCTGAGCGGGCAGATAAACCAGATGCTCGGCAACATGCTCGGCGATGTGCACAACTGGAATTTCGGTTCCTCGCTGACCACAGGAGAAAAGGGATGGGACGATCTTGATGTGGAGGGAACATTGTCGGGACAGCTTTTCGATGACCGTCTGCTCATCAACGGAGCGTTCGGCTACAGAGACAACGCCATGACTGACCAAGGTAATTTCATAGGTGACTTTGAGGTCAAATGGAGAATGAGCCAGAATGGCAATCTATTCTTGAAGGCATACAACCAGACCAATGACCGTTATTTCACCAAGGCCACGCTCAACACGCAAGGCATCGGACTGTCGTGGCAGCACAGTTTCGAATTTTTCAAGCACAACGCTGTCATGAACAACAACAAGAAGAAAAGCAAGAAAGCCAAGAAAAAGGCCATGACTGACACTATAAAAACGCATCAGCCTGACAAGTGACAATGGACTTGGGCAAGCTTGTGAAAACATCAAGGCGCATCAAAGAAACTCTAAACGGATTTCTTTGATGCGCCCTTTTCTTGCATCAGCGCACAATCGCCATATGTGAGCGCCTACTTGTCGCCTTGCTTGCAACGTTTCGCTATCGTGTCTATGACGATGCCAGCTATTGACATTCCGAAGATAGCCGTGATGTGGCATAAAGATCCATTTATCTGCGCCTTAGACGCGCTCCAGTCGTGCTTGGCAAGTCGTTCGTTCTCGTCTTCACCACTCTTCGACAGTCCATCCTCTTGGTCTGCAGCCATAGACGCTTTGCTTGCGCACAAGCACCCTTCTGTGCCGCACAGATGATTCTCTCCCATATTTTGCATTGGCTGTTCCTCACTGTACACACAGAAGAACTTGCGAGCAGGATATGTGTTTTGTTTCTTGAACTTCCTTCTTAATGCACGCGCAAGCGGATCGCCCTTAATCTTCCAAAACTCGTCTTTTCTCACTTTGAACGGGTCGATTCTCAAAGCAGCCCCCATAGACGATATGAAAGTGATGTGCCGTGGCAAACGCGAGGCGCGAAGTATAAGGTCGGCTTTTTCACTCAACGAATCGATGGCATCAATGATGAAGTCATAGTCTTCCATATGAAAAGAATCGGCGCTTTGCGGTTCATAGATTTTCTGTATGGCCTCTATCTCCGCATTTGGATTTATCTCAAGCAGGCGGCTGCGCAACACTTCAACCTTGACCTGCCCTACAGTTTTTGAGGTAGCCATGAGCTGCCTGTTGCAATTGGTCACACACACACGGTCAGAATCCACCAATGTGAGCATTCTCACTCCGCTGCGCACAAGACACTCTGCACACCATGAGCCTACCCCACCCAATCCGAATATAAGCACTTTCGTGTTGGCAATGCTTTCTGAAACATCGTTTCCTAATAAAAGTTCGGTACGCCGTTGCGCACCACGTTCGAATGTCGATATCATATATATATTTATCGTGATTCAACCCCGAAATCGGCCTTCATGCCGAGAAGGGTCATGCTGTTTGTACATATATTTATTATTTCACAATACAAAGTTATTAGTTTTAATCAGCACTCGCAAGATTTTTTCATCCAATCCGCCTTCTTTTGACCCTAATCGGTCATTAGATTTGAAAAGAAGCAATAATGTCCTGACAATTTCCCTGGTTCGGGCTGATGAGCGATTGGGGTTAAAAGAAAGCTGCCGAAGTCTTTGTATATTTGAACAACAAAAAACAGCTGTATCTGAGGACTGTTTTATGAGGTTGCCATGTCGTACGACATGAGGTGCTATGAACGTACGACATGAGCACCTATAGTCGTACGACATGAGGGTGCATAGTCGTACGACATTACATCCGATGTTTGCTTGACAGTCTTTTCCACGCCTGTTTCCTGAACCAAAATGAATGAGCGGTGAACAGTTATGAATGTGGAGTGAACAATTGTAAACGAGGTTGAACATCCAACATGACTGCGCCTGAATGCTTGCATGGCACGATTACAATATCTCAGCTAGAAAAATGGAGGGAATAAACAATAAAATAAGGCGCATTCCTCATATTTTAGGAACACATTGTGGGGGCAGCCACAACCTTTTCAGGCATAAGTTTTATCACATCTTGTTCCTTGAAAGGAAAACAGAACGGCACCACGCCTTCGCATATGTCGGGCTAATCTTATCTTTTAAAAAAAGCAGCTGGCTCCCAAAGCTGATGTCATAATGAGCAGATATATCTTTCTACAAAAGTAATGATTGATTACCTGTCACGTGTTTCAATTTTATCACCGTGATTCAGAACCTCAAAATTCACATCCTTGTCTTTTCGCTTTAATTTGCGATACATCGATGGACTTACCACTTCCAACACACCATTGAAACCTCTCGTACCCCAGGATGCATGAAACATTTTCAGGTAAGAGTTAAAACCCCATATCTACAGGGCTTTGCAGGGTGTTACATCTGCAAATGCCTTGATTTTTTAGGGGTGAGGAACTTTAATAACCTTATCATTTGCGCGTTGAAGATGATTTTTTCACTATAGAAATCTGTTCCTTCTCAAATACAAGGTCATAATAATCTGGTATAATTTTATCTGCATCATCATATTTGATATTTTGCAGTTCATACACAGTCGAGCTATTATTTTGCTTTATATCATTGATTTCCATATGTTTGTTATAAACAAGTTTAACTTGGCCTTTGTATAGCACAAATATAGACAATGTTGGAGGATCTATAGAGTCTCGTTGACCACGCAGAAGCAAAGCAAAACTGTCGCTTGACAGGTTAATGACACGACACGCCGCATCACTATTTAGTTTCCAAGGATTATCTGTATAGGTATTATACGTCCAATGGTCTATATTAAACCAGTATGCATCATTGTATAAAGTCGTTGTTTTTGTTGTCTTCGTAAGATTTTGAGCATGGTAATCAATAACCATCTTACTAAAAAAGACATCTCCAAACGTAACCAAATCTTCCTCTATTTCTTCTCCATTTGCAGGTCGATAAAAGTTAATATCATAATAACCATCAGATGCTTCAAGGATAATCTTGGACTTCTTTACATAATTAATAGAAGAATGAGAAATAGTATCACTCCAGAAAGGATCAATATATTTTGAAGATGAGACAATGACATCTCCTTGGATACTACAGACTGTGTCTGCCATAACCATATTTAGACAAGCAAATATGGCAGTCATTGTAAGAAATACTATTTTCTTCATAACTTGTTATTTAGGTGTGGGAAACTTTGGTTTTAATTATTACATGATTTCACTTTTTCTACATAACGAAAAAAAGAACCATATTATTACTTATATATTAACATTTTTGAGACATCACTTTTATTTATATAAGAATACAAAAACAATACTATTGTAAATTAAATCTTTTAAGTACCTGAGCAGCTAAAAGTTGCTCAGGATTTTGCCATGTCGAAGAATCACTTAACTTAGTGTTGCAAAAATAAACAAGAGAAATCGGTGAAAGATATGCTGTAAAACGAAAAAAGTAGAGAACCTACCACGCAAACCCTCATTTTGCGAGTTGGCGTAGTAGGTTCATGAAAGTCGGCATTACTGCAAGAAATCGTCGTTGCTTACCTTTACACCAAGTGGTCCATAGTCGCCAAGAGCTTTGTGAGCAAGTTGCTTGTCGG
>CAKQYA010000030.1 GCA_934293005.1 uncultured Bacteroidaceae bacterium | reverse complement strand
TGATGCACAAGGCAGAAAGCGACCACCTGCGATGCCCCGAACGTGTGATGTGGCAGACAGAGAGTTATCCGCGCGACGCGTTCTCCAATTGGAAACACACATCTGAGCGTCCATACATCATTGGCGACATGGTTTGGACAGGACTCGACTATCTCGGCGAGTCGTCCATCGGGCAGTTCCATTACGAAGGAGAACACCGTGGCGAGCACTACCAAGCCAAGCACTTCCCTTACCACGGGACATATTGCGGCGATGTCGACATCACCGGCTGGCGCAAACCTATATCGCACTACCGCGACATGCTGTGGAACGCTAAGGATGGCTCTCCAGACATCTACCTTGCTGTGAAAGAGCCCGACAACTACCGCAACGGACATGTCACAGAAACGCAGTGGTCTGTATGGCCCACATGGGAGTCGTGGAACTGGAACGGATGGGAAGACAAGACCATCGAAGCCGAAATATACACCAAAGCACCAAAGGTGCGCCTGTACCTCAACGACAGTCTCGTGGCGGAAAGGAATGTCAGCATGGCCACACAATACAAGGCTGTCATCCCTCTGCAATATCAGCCAGGCACCCTTAAAGCTGTGTCGCTTGATGCAGATGGCAACGAAGTG
Source organism: uncultured Bacteroidaceae bacterium (assembly GCA_934293005.1). GTDB lineage: Bacteria > Bacteroidota > Bacteroidia > Bacteroidales > Bacteroidaceae > Minthosoma. The sequence continues at coordinate 27,568 of CAKQYA010000030.1, read as the reverse complement.
AAGGAAAGCATACTGCGCACAAGCGGAATGCCTGCAGCCATTAGGCTCACACCAGACCGCAGACAAATACACGCAAACGGGCAAGACCTTGCCTATGTCACGCTCGAGGTGACTGATGCCAAAGGAAATGTCGTGTCAGATGCAGACATCCAACTGACAATAAGCGTGTATGGCAAAGCCTCGCTCCTTGCAGCTGCCTCTGCAAATCTGAAAGACATTGAGCCTAAGACCTCTGCAAATGTGACAACATACAAAGGACGAGCAATCATTGTCGTAAAGAGCGGAATGAATGCTGGCAAGGCCACAATCAAGGCGTCATCCGCAAAATTAGGCATATCAGGAACAACAGCAGTGTCTGTCACGGCACAAAGATGAACAACACATCATAAACAAACAAAAATGATGAATATACACATGACACTTGCAGAAGCTATTGAGGCGCGACACAGCGTGCGGAAATACATTCGCAAGCCCCTCTCTGCCGACATCATACAAACACTTCAAAAAGAGATAGGCGAATGCAACAAATTGGGACGTCTCAACATACAACTCATCACAAACGAACCTAAGGCTTTCTCTGGCATGATGTCATACGGAGTGTTCACAGGAGTAGAAAATTACCTTGTAATGGCTGGAACGAAAAGCGACGACCTTGACGAGCGCATAGGTTATTACGGCGAACGACTTGTGCTTCTGGCTCAACAGATTGGACTCAACACATGCTGGGTTGGCCTTACATACAACAAAGTCAAAAAAGCCTACAATCTCCACTCTGACGATAAAATAGCATGCGTGATAGCCTTAGGCTATGGTGAAAGCCAAGGTCCGAACCACAAGAAAAGAAAGACCGAAAACGAAGTGACAAAAGGCAGCAAGAATGCTCCGCAATGGTTTCACGATGGTGTGAAAGCAGCCCTGCTCGCCCCTACTGCAGTACATCAGCAGAAGTTCACGTTTGAATACATAAGCCCATCCGGCAATGAACAGCCAAGGGTCAAAGCCACAAGAGGCTTCTCGATGATAGGCTATACACAAATGGACCTTGGCATAGCCAAGCTCCACTTTGAAATTGGAGCAGGAAAAGAGAATTTCAAATGGGCATGAATGAGATGAACATCTTCGTGGATAAGCAAACATCCATAAGACACATGTCGATTTTCTGCTTAGTAATGTGTAAATAATAACTTCCGTAGTTTTCTGCGGTTAAGAGCAACATTTGACGAGATAGTTCCATTTGGAGAGCTCATCATCAAAAATGATACGTTTGCTTTTGTTTGATTCGTAAGATTCTTCAATGGGTCTTTTCGTTTCATACGTTCTTTGATTTATTGTAGCGATAATGGAGAGTCCTTTCTTTGTGACGGTAGCCTCTGCTCTCGTTCTTGCATTCTCAATGGACAAGAGTGGTGCGCCACTCCAACTTCTTGAAATTGGTCCAAACATGCAATGCTCTATAGGATTGTATTTGGAGCAATATGGAGGGTAATGTACCATGATGATATTTACCCCTATGGTTGAAGCCAACTTCATCAAAGCTTGTTTTACTATATGGTGCGAACATGCATTAGAACCGCCACCATCACAGAGAATACAGATTGTGTGGGCATTTGGGTATTTCCATTGGAGGAATTGTTGCCAAATATGAATGAAATTGTCACAGACGAACTCAGCGGTGTCATGGCTAACCCCCAATGTTAAATAGCCAGTATTAGCTCCGACATCATAGATGCCATGAGGGACTATGATTCCATCCGAAAAGCTCTTGAAATCATGGTCATAAGCCTTAGGCTTCCCCTTGCAAGAGACTGTGCCTTGACGTTTGAAGTTGCCAATCATCTCCTTCTTCTTTGTGTCAATACTGAATATTGGAATGCCATAAGTTTCACACTCCTAACGAATTTCTTGGATTTTCTTAAACTGAGCGTTTCTATCCTTCAGAGTCTTATCCTTGACAAAGGAGCGATTCTTGAAGTCCCTTGCCTTCTTCATTAGGTTGACGACGTGTCGTGATACCACGATTGCGCTGTTTGGACAGCTCCGTGGCAGATGCCTCGGCAAGCATATTGAGGGCTATTTCCATGTTGGTCATATTGTCGCGCAGACTTTCTTTCTTCAGACCTTTGAAACTCTTGTACTGTTTGGTTGTCATTCCGCTCCACTCGCGAGTGATGATGTCGGTGAGAGATGCATATTGCAGAACTTGCTGAACGCCCGTACGCTCCAACTCGTCAGTGAGTTCCTTCCTTATTTCTATAGACTTAATACGCTGGTTTATCCAAGCATCTGAATATCCCAAACGCTTGTAGTCAACGATGGCCTGGTCTATGCTCTTTTCTGGATCCTGCATCTGTTCCAAACGAGAGCTTGCCACCTGTGCCATCCATACTTTGAAAGGCTCTGCCTTTGGTGAAGGAATTGACTGGATGATACGGAAAAGCTGCTCTGTGGCACCCATAAAAAAGTATATTAGGATACTTTGCCAAGTATCCTTACCTCCTTTTTTGACGAATAAAGACATGAAATTGCCATCGGTCGGCACCAATGAAGCACGGTAAAATAATTTAGTCATATACATATATATAAAGAAACTACATATTTACTATTTCCACGCCCTTCACCTCTTCACCGTCATTATCCACATCTGCTTCTTTCGGGAAATACACAGGCATACTCTTCTGCAAGGGCAGAATGCGGAGCTCAAGCTTGGAGCAGCTTACTGGCAATCGCCAAAGGCCCATAAGGAAAGGGCGTCCGTTGTAGAAATTGTCTGCCACAAGTTTTCCGTCAACATAGAGACGTGCGCAGTCGCCACGATAACGAATAGAGAGAAGTTTGCCACGTCGGATATCCATAGAGGAAGCATCATCATGAGCATCATTCCCAGAAACCTTCTCAGAATGAGTGATTTTATCCGAAGAAGACATGTCGTCACGCATTCCATCAAGCATAGGGATGGATATTTCATACACAGCAGCATGCTTGAAGTCGTCATCTGTTGGTTCTTCTGCCACCTTCTGCACACCAATGGAAACTATTCGGTCACAGGCAACTTCACAAAGCTTCTTGACTTTTACCTCATAAGCCACATCTTTATGTCCTTCATCATTCATAAAAAGCCGTTCGGCCGCATGAGAATCCAGAAGGTACAGATTTTTATATACTGGCCTGTCAACGCCTTTTGGCTTCACATCCCTCAATATTTTGCCATCCACACAAATCTCAGCAGGAATGCCAGGAATCTTCTCAAGATATATGTTTCCATCACGTTTAGCAACGATTTGAGCTGTGGCATACTTAATGCCATCAATATTCACAGGAAATATGAACATGGCACCAGCTGGCACAGAAATGGATTTCTGAGGGAAAGTCACATCACCCACGCTGAACCTGACATTTGTCTTAGCGGTCAATCGTTGCAGGCGCTCATAGTTGTTCACAAAAACAAATCCGCTCTTGCCTTCGGCACGGTACGACCATCTCAAATGACTGTCGTCTCCTTTTGTTATATCTTGAGAGCAAGGAAACACAGCACGCATAGGAGCCAACACCTCGACATAATCGTGCATGAACATATGAAGCTTGCGGAGCATGTAATAATGTGGGTTTGGCTGACCAAACTCACCAAGCGGAGCTTGAAAGTCGTATGTCTTCACAGGCATATCATTATAATTAGTAGCTAAGGTACGTTGGTTCTCATTAAGATACAAATATTTTCCATCATCGCATCCGCCAGACATGAGAGCCTCTGGATTGGTGCCGCCATGATACATGTAATAGCCAAGCAGATTACTTCCGCTTCCAAGTTTGACGACAGCCATAGAATATGCATCTTCAGGATAGATGTATGGTCGACGATGATATGCTGTCATCATGCCTCCGCCAAGTTCGCACGTGAAATATGGATATTGCCCTTCACCCTCTGCCACTTGTTCCTTTTGTGCACCGAGCTGTTCTGTAGCAATGGCAGTACTGCTGCGAAAAGCTTTAAAATTGAAAGCCTTGTAATAGTTGCCTGCTGCAGGTTCGAGGCTTCTGTCCCAAAAGCCGTCAGCATAGTCGCCATACAGAGGTATCATCTCGCCATAAGGCACAGGCGTGCGCAATTCGGGCCACCCAGTACGTGTGTAGAAAGGCAAGTCGAAGCCAACACGCAAAGCTATCTCCTTAAGAGCCATTAGATAAGAGCCCTTGCCTCGATACTCGTTGTCAAACTGAGCAGCTATGACAGGTCCGCCATCTTTCCATTGAAGACCTTGCACCTGTGTGAATATCTGCGCATACAGACGTTCTGCATGAGTCAAGAATGTATGGTTTTCCTCTCTCATCTTGCACCCTTTGGCAAACATCCAGTCTGGTATGCCGCCATTTCTCACCTCTCCATGACAGAAAGGGCCAAGGCGCAGCACCACAGGCATGTCTTGCTGCTTGCAAACCTCAAGGAAAGCGCGCAGGTTGCGCTGCCCGCTCCAATTGTATATGCCTTCCACTTCTTCCACATGATTCCAAAAAACGTATGTGGCCACAACGGTCACGCCGCCTTCTTTCATTTTCCTCACTTCATCAGTCCATTCGTCTTGCGGAATGCGCGAATAATGCACCTCGCCCATCACAGGCACCACTCTTTTGCCATCAAATACAAGGCTCTTGTCATCCCAATGCACAGACTGGCGCGGTATCTGGGCATGCACACTTGCAACATGTGAGGCCATGAACATCAAGACGGCTATAAGCATTATTATTTGTTTCATCAGTCAGTAAAGAAATAATTGTTAGTAAACCAAAACAAAGTTACAATTAATTATCCCAAAAGCATAAGATTCATAAAAAAAAAGAAATCTGTCAATGGAAAAAAATGCACATACAACATCATTTTTTATTTCACGCACTGCCCTATGGCATTTTTTTGTTAACTTTGTGATTGTTTCTTTCAGTAAACAACAGCCTTTATTCTTTTGAATGCAACCGATATATCCCTTCAAGACATAACAGGCATTCATCAGAACGAAATGCGCCCTGTCTATTTACACAAAGAATTGCATATAACATACCAATATACCAACTGTTAGTTGAAATAACATCAAACAACAATAATGATTCAAGAAAAGTTCAAGCCCCTTCGCATATACAAAGCTTCTGCAGGCTCAGGCAAGACCTTCACACTCGCTGTGGAATACATTTCATTGCTGGCCATCAACCCTATGGAATACCAAAACATACTCGCTGTGACCTTCACAAACAAGGCCACAGCCGAGATGAAGCAGCGCATCCTCGGCACGCTCTATGGCATAGCCAATGCTTTGCCATCGGCAGAGGCATACATCGAACCCATACTTGCCAGCGTGAAGAGTAAAGTCAATTCACCTCAATATGATGGGTTTGACAAAGATTCCATCATTATTAAAGACAAAGACACACTCAGAGACAGGGCTAAGGAGGCCCTGTCGAACATCATCCACGACTACAGCCGTTTTCATGTGGAGACCATCGACTCTTTCTTCCAAAGCATATTGCATGAGATAGCCAGCGAACTTGATCTGTCGGTCAACATGCGCGTGGAACTTGACGACATACAGGCTCTCAGCGATGCCGTTGACACAATCATAGAAAACCTCAAGGAAGGTTCAAGCGAATTTAGGTCAATCATCAGTTTCATCAACGAGAAAATACACAACAACAACTCATGGAAGGTAGATGCCACCGTTAAGGATTTCGGCACAAACATCTTCAAGGAAAACTACCTCATCCACGGTGACGACGTTAGATCGGCCATCACTAATGTAAACAAAATACACAGTTACAGGACGATGATAAATGCAGGACTGGAAGAGAAGAAAAAAAGCATCATCGATCTGGCTTCAAACATGCTCAACTTATGCGAGGAGATTGAATTGGTAAAAGGCGGCGGCGCAAAGAGCATCTGCACATTTCTTGGCAAGGTGGCGGAATATAACAACGTGAAAGAGCCAGCCGGCAACAATCGCGGCACTTTCTCTGACACTATTGAGACTTACACCTACGATGCTGACAAATGGTTCAACAAATCTGCCAAGAAAAAAGACATCCTGCTTCCAGAAGTGGAAGAGAAACTCATGCCCATGCTGCGCGAACTATTCATTCGGCACGACAGCTACATTTCGCACGCGCATACAGTCAAAGCCATCACACAGCATCTCTACTCTCTGATGCTTCTCAACAAGATAAGCGAGACTATAAGGGAACAAAACAACGAGAAGAGCCGTTTTCTCCTATCTGAAACAGCCAACTTCCTTCGTGACGTCATAAACGGCGATGACATACCTTTCATTTACGAGAAAGCAGGCTCTGTGATTAAGCACATCATGATTGATGAGTTTCAAGACACGTCAACTCTACAATGGGGCAATTTCAAACCGCTCATCATGAACAGCATTGCCGCTGATGGCTCATGCCTCATTGTAGGCGATGTGAAACAGAGCATATACCGTTTTCGCAATTCAGACTGGATGATCCTCAACAACATTGAGCAAGACACAGATTTGCGCAACATGATTAGCAACATACCAGCTCAATACAATTACCGCTCATCACGTCATGTGGTAGAGTTCAACAATGAGCTATTCCGCAAAGCTGTAGCACAGCTTGCCGAACGATGCCCGAATCTCACCACCGCCTATGGCGATGTGGCACAGATTGCAAAAAAAGACAAAGAGAAGGGATTTGTAAGGGTGGAAAACATCGACTACCACGATGTGAAGGACGAAGATGATGAAGGCTTATGGAACTACGATATATCTCCCGCAATCGACGAGGCCATGCTGCAGCGCATCAAAGCCAATGTGACAGAACTTGTCAACGAAGGAGTGGCGCCCAACGACATAACCATCCTCACCAGAACCAACAACGAAGTGCCCATCATCAGCGACTACTTCATCAAACATCCTGATGATTGTCCAGTGAGAGTTGTTTCTGACGATGCCTTCCGTCTCGATGCATCACCTGCCATAGTCATAATCATCAACGCTCTCCGTGTGCTGGCGTCCAACAGCAACCGCCTGCACCTCACATGCCTGGCTTACCACTATGCCAAATATGTGCTTCATCAAGACAACCCTCTATCTATCACACTATGCGACACGACTGCAATAGAACAGCATCTGCCAGCAGGCTTCCGTCTCCACGAGCGTGAACGGCTGAACATGAAGAGCCTCGTTGAACTGACTGAGGATATTTACAGCATCTTCCATATTGAAACGATGGAGGGACAAGACGCCTACATGTTGTGCTTCCACGACATGCTTGAACGCTTTTGCGATGACAACCAAGCTTCCGTCTCACTTTTTCTTCAGAAATGGGATGATAAGCTCAAAGACACAACAATACCCAATGGAGCATCCGACGGCGTGAGGATCATGACAATACACAAATCGAAAGGCTTGGAGTTTCACACCGTAATTATTCCATCATGCATGTGGGACATCAAGCCAAAAGACAAAGAGGTGATGTGGTGCATGCCTGATGTATATCCCTACAACGAGATGCCGCTGCTGCCCATCAGCGTGAGCAGAGCCACAGATGACAGCATCTTTGCCGATGACCGCCATATGGAAGAACTCAAGACTCTCGTTGACAACATCAACATGCTCTACGTGGCTTTCACACGAGCCAAGCACAATCTAATCATCTTGACTGGCAACAAAATGAACAATCAAGTCAAGAACAGCAAAATGGACATCAACACACCAAGCTGTGCTGATGACAGCACAACCACAAACGAAGACACAGGCTTCACAGCTATAAACAGGGATATTGACACGGCACAGGTTTTCGTGATTAAATCTCTCCCAGACAACATGCAGGCGACTGAGGCAAGCAACGATGTGATGACACAATGGCAATATGGGGCAATAGTGTCTTCTGAGGCTAATACTGATGCTGCTGGACAGACTGCAGACTGCAGAAATGTTGAAGATTCGCTAAATGGGAAAAAGGATATAGCAGCCCATTGCAGCAACCTGCCAAATGCCCAAGAAGAGAACGGGAAGAGAAACATGCTGGAATGCGATTATGCGCCTCTCAATGTTTCGTTCGTGTCAAACAGTTCTGTGGCCGAGTTTCGCCAAAGCTACGAGTCGGACATGTTCATCACCGCCGACGCTGACGACATGAAGACCAAGCAGCACCAAGAGAAGATAAGGCTCATCAGCCTTGGCAACCTCTATCACAACATATTCCAAATGATACACACACCATCCGATGTGCCACACGCCATAAGGATGCTTGAAGCGAAAGGATGCTTTGAAGCGCTTGTCGAAGCCGATGAGGCGCAGGAAACTGTGGCTAATCTTATCGAAGGCATATCAGCTACGCATCCCGAATGGTTCTCGAACGAATGGAGAGTGCTCAATGAGCGCACCATCCTCTTCAGCCAAGACGACTTATATGCAACGAAGCGACCCGACCGAGTGATTGTCAATGGAAGGCAAGCCATCGTAATAGATTACAAAACGGCGCGTGGTGTTGTAAAACGCGACAAAAACGGTCTGCCACACGCTCCCTCTGAAAATGTAAGCCAGATAACAGACTATAAGCACCTGCTCAACGAGATAGGCTACAGAGACATTAAGGCCTACCTATGGTACATCTTCGATGATGCCGTGATAGAAGTCAACGCATAACATTGACTCTGCCCATGCATCATCTGCATCCTCATGATAAGGCGCAAGCTGCATTCTAATACAAAAAAAATCAAGCAAGCCCTACACATATGCATTAACATACGACTACATATACATTATAATATGACTCCATTCATGAAACTCGTTGCCGATGACCTGTACGACAAGATGGGCGGCAACTTTCAGAACACCACAATAATATTCCCCAACAAGCGCGCCTCGCTCTTCTTCAGCGAATACCTATGGGAGAAAGCAGGCGGCAAGACTATTTGGGCTCCTGAATACACTACCATAAGCGACATGTTTGCCATGCTGTCGAGATACACGCACGCAGACCCTATTTTTCTGGCCATACGCCTTTTCGATGTGTTCAAGAAGGTCATGAGGTCCGACACGAAAAGCATCGACCAGGCTTATCCACTCATGGAGATGATGCTCAGCGACTTCCAAGACATAGACAACAACATGGTCGATCCAGAAAAACTCTTCATCAACATCGCTGACATAAAAGAGATGACCGATTTTTCATTCTTGACCGATGAACAAAAGACGGCTCTCGAACGTTTTTTCGGACATTTTCTTGAACGGACCGACAGCACGAGCAAACTGAAGAGCAACTTTATGACTATGTGGAACAAAATGCCAGACATCTACAACGCTTTCAGAGACTCGCTGCTCAATGTCGAAAACGACGAGAAGGCCATGGTATATGAAGGCATGATGAAACGTATGGTCATCGATGACCTCATGAGCTGCGACGAAGCTACAAGAACGAGGATGGAAGGCCGTCTTAACACATCCACTTATGTGGCTGTGGGCTTCAACGTGCTCAACAAGACAGAGATGATGCTCTTCCGTTATCTCAAGGAACATCGCAACACAAAATTCTACTGGGACTACGACGAGGTCTACACTCGACGCAGCAACCAAACTCGCATGCAGAGCAAATATGAGGCAGGTCAATTCATCTTGGAAGACATAAAGGCATTAGGCAGCGAATTTACCGATGCCAGCATCTTCCGCAACATGCAGAAACCTAAAAACATAACTTTCATACAATCGCCTACCGACAATGCCCAAACAAGATACGTGGAACAATGGATAAGGGAAACTGTGAATAAAAATGAGCCGCTCAGGGAAACAGCAGTCATCCTTTGCGACGAAAACCTTCTCCAACCTGTGCTCCACAGCATACCTGCCACTTTGGACATGCTGAAACATTCCAGCAACGATGCATATGACCAACCAGTCGAGGATAATGACGACCATAGCAATAATAAAGATACAGGCATTGAAAAAGATACAGCTACTAATGAGGAACATGCCTTGAAGGATAGCGAGGCGAAGCCTCTTGCCGTCAACGTCACCATGGGCTACCCTCTATGCAACACACCGGTCTTTTCACTCATACAGGCTCTCATGGATTTGCAGATAGCGGGATGCACCATGTCTGGCTCATGGCGATATAAATATGTGGCAGCTGTGATGAAGCATCCTCTGATTCGCCAACTTGCGGGCAAAGTATGCGATGAAAAACTGGCCATCATGAATGATGACAACATGGCCTTCCCGTCAACAGAGATTTTCTCCGACAATGACCTTCTCATGAGAATATTCCGTCACGTTGGCAGCAAACATCTGACAGCCTACCTCATAGACATCATCACCCTCGCAGGCAGATGCTACCAGCATGTGTCTGGAAGCAAAGACTTCAACGCGCAAATGCAGAAAGAAGCCATCTTCACGGCCTACACATGCATCAACCGCCTGAGGCTCATCATGGAAAAGGAACACGATAACGAGTTTGGCAATGAGACGCTCGCCCGACTCATCATCCAGCTTCTGAAGGGAGCAAGCATACCTTTCCATGGCGAACCTGCGGCTGGACTGCAAGTGATGGGGCTTCTCGAAACACGCAACCTCGATTTCCGCAACATCATCATGCTCTCTGTGAACGAAGGCAAGATGCCCAAGGCCGACAAGCGGCCGTCGCTCATTCCCTATTCGCTGAAAGCCGCCTTCGGCATGACCACAATAGAGCGCGAGGTGAGTCTCTATGCTTACTACTACTATCGCCTGATGCAAAGGGCTGAGAATGTTACCATGATATACAACAGCAGCACAGAAGGCGGCAACAAAGGCGAAATGTCTCGCTTCATGCTGCAGACGCTGGCCGAGGCTGGCGAACTGCTTGCTCCTGGGCAAGCAATAGACACAAGGGCATTCACCTCCAGAAGCACAACATCAGAAAACGACACGCTCGCAATAGAGAAGACTGACAAGGTGATGGAGAAGCTTAACAAAGCGTTTGAAGGCAACAGAATCCTCTCCCCTTCTGCTCTCAACACGTACAACAGGTGCCACTTGCAATTCTATTTCCACTACGTGGCAAACTTGAAAAACGACGATGAAGTGTCGGACGACATCGACAGTTCTTTGTTTGGAACGATTTTCCATTACACAATGCAGCGGCTATATGAGCCTTACAAGGGACAAGCCATGCCAAGCGCCACCATCAAGAGCATGCGGCATAATGAGTCACTTATAGAACAGACCATCAACAACGGCATAGCCGTGCAGCTGTTCCACTATAAAGAAAAAGACGCCATGGGGCATTACATCAACTATGCCGGCAACGAGGGCCGGCCTCTTTTGCTCAACGGCACACAGCTCATCAACAGGCATGTGATAAAGGAGTTTGTGCAGCACCAGCTTAATGCCGACGCTCGCATGGCAGAAGAACTTGAGTCGAACGGTGGCTACATGGAGATTGCAGAGATGGAGGCAAAGCACACAGCCTTTGCCGAAGTGGAATGCGACGGGCCTGCGGCAAGCCTTTACGAAGGGGGAAAGAAACGTGTGCTGCTTGGCGGCATCATCGACCGCACCGACCGACTGGTGTCAACTGAAGGACACACAATACGCATTGTCGACTACAAGACAAGCAGCAAGCAGCATACAGCAAAATATGTCGAAGAACTCTTCAACAAAGATAAATGCTACACCAACTACCACATTTTCCAGACATTCTATTACGCCCATGTGCTCGCCAATGAAGACAAAGCAAACGGCAACAGCATTATAGCGCCAGCCCTCATGTATTGCGCTAAAGAGGATGAGAAAAGCCATTCTGGCATAGTGAAACTCTCATTTGAAACCAGCGAACTCAACAAAGAAGGCAAGAACAAGTCAAAGAGCATGGAGGTGAAAGACTTCGGAAAAATGTGCGGTGAGGAATTTTCAACCAGACTCCACAGCTTGATAAAGGAGATATTCAGCAATGGCGAGAACGAACGCTTCTTCACACAATGTGAAAATGAGGACGCTTGCACCTACTGCGACTTTATCAATATATGCCAAAGGCGACCTAAGAAAAAATACTGACGCTTGGCATTAAACAACATGCATTACGCAAGGTTGGCATTTTAAAATGTGCATACAATAATAAATGATAATAACAACAAATCAAATAAGTGGAAAAATTTGAAATAAACATAATAGGATGCGGGGCTGCCCTGCCCACGCCACAACACCTCAATTCCACACAGGTGGTCAATATAAGGGAAAAACTCTTCATGCTCGACTGTGCGGAGGGGGTGCAGGTGGGACTGCGCAAGATGCGACTCAATATATCTAACATCCAAGCTATCTTCCTCACACACATGCACGGTGACCATGTGTTTGGCCTCATAGGACTGCTTTCCACTCTCGGACTGCTTGGCCGCCAGCAGCAACTTCACATTTATGGTCCTGCACCGCTGCAAAGCATCTTCCAGCCACAGATTGACTATTTCTGCGCTGACTCACCTTTTGAAATCATGCTCCACGAAATAGATTCGCAAGTGCCGCAAATAGTCTACGAAGACAGGTCTGTAACCATATCGACCATACCTTTGAGCCACCGAGTGAAATGCTGCGGATACATGCTGAAGGAGAAGCAGACTTCTCCGCACATCAAGCGAGACATGATTGACTACTTCAACATCCCCATAAGCCAAATAAACAACATCAAAGCTGGAGCCGACTGGACACTCGATGATGGCACAGTAGTGCCAAACTGCCGTCTCACCACTCCAGCAGCTCCCGCCCGCTCCTATGCCTACTGCACCGACACGAAATACAAGCCCGACATAGCCGAACTCATCCCGAACACCAACTGCTTATACCACGAAGCCACATTCTCTCAAGAACACATGCTGCTGGCAAAAAAGACATTTCACAGCACAGCCGAACAAGCTGCACATATAGCGCAAGCTGCACATGTCTCCCAACTTGTCATCGGACATTTCTCGTCAAGATACAACGATGAGAACTTGCTGCTCGAAGAAGCCAAGACTGTGTTTCCTAACACCATCCTGGCCAATGAAGGCATGAAGATAAAACTGTGAGGATTTTATTCGTCAAAAAATGAAGGTAATGATACTTGGCCAAGTATCACGTGATACTTTTTCAAGGCTGTTGCATGCTCGAAAAACTGAATCAAGAATACAGCAGGCGTGCTTTGGCTTTAACTGGATTGTTTAGCTGAGCTATGCCAAAGGAGATATTCATCGACTTAATCATTTTTCGGCCTGATGGCCGATTTGGAATAAAATGCAATTGCAAGTTTCGTATAAACATAAAAGGCTGGTCCGCTTAAACGAACCAGCCTGCATATTATATGGTGAAAGGCATGCAAACATGAGCTCCTGCTTATCTTTCCTCACATTCTATTCATTCTTCTCGACCTTCTTCGACACAGGCACATCTGTCATGTCACCTTGAATGAAGATGCGAGTGAGCACGTTCTTAGTGTTGGCCTCAATAGTGACGCTCTTCTTGAAACGTCCCGGCATCGAGCGCGAACCATCGTATGTGACAGTAATCACGCCACTGGCCCCAGGAGCAATAAAATCCTTGGGATAGTCAACCACTGTGCATCCGCACGTCACACGCACTTTATTGATTACAAGTTTCGCATTGCCAACATTGGTAAATTTGAATGCGCACTTCCTCACAGGCTCATCCATGCAGAATTCTCCAAGGTCTATCGTGGTCTTCTCAAACTTCAACTGCGGGTATTTCTTAGCCTGCACACTAACAGCTATGGCAAGCACAGCCATCAGACAAAATAGAAATCTTTTCATGTTCATTTCAATTTATACTTTTATAGTTACAATCAACTCTTGCTTGTTCCAAAATTGTCCTCGATTCTCATTTCACTCTCAAATCAGAGCTGTTTCCCAATAATATTCAATCTCATCCAAGACTCTTTTTTGTTTCAATCAAATACAAAAGTATGGAAAAAAAACAAATAATGCAATACAGAGAACAGACAATCCATCTTTTTTTTGTAAATTTGCATTGATTTTGTGTCTGTAACATTTCAAAAGTTCACAATCACATACGAATCGCTTAAAAAAACATACATGACAAGCTCCTTAAAGCAAGAGGGCAAACAGCATCATCCATCAAGGAGCACAGCCCATTCGGCACAAAAAGGAACAGCATCATTCATCACAAGAAATTAACATCAATCAATACAACTGAAATGAACAAAAACACGCTAACAGCTTTCATCCTCATGGCGCTCGTCGTTTTCGGCTTCATGGCTTACGAAAACCACACACGAGGCATACAGCAGGAGGAAATGCGAATCCAAGATTCCATCAACACGGTTAACGCAGCCAAAGAATTGAAAAAGCAGCAGAAAGAGGCTGCAAAAATCAAAGAGGAAATGGCCGACACACTTAATCCACTCTTTGAGGCACGCCAAGGACAGCTCGCAAGCACAGTCATCGAAAACGAGTTTCTGCGCGTCACCCTTTCCAATAAAGGCGGACAAATGCAGAAAGTAGAATTGAAAGACAGCACATACAAGAGCCGCGAAGGAGGCAACGTGGTCCTCTTCGACAAGAAAGACCATAACATGAAGCTCATGCTCGACGGCAAGACAGCCAACATCGTCACAGACGAGCTGTTCTTTCAGCCAACTGACCTGACAAAGTCGGGCGTGACAATGCACCTGCCAGTAGCCAACGGCTCAATAGACATCATCTATTCGCTCAAACCAAACTCTTACGTGCTCGACATGGATGTGAAGGCCAATGGACTTGAAGGATTCTTCCCATCAAAGACCGACAAAATCAACATACGCTGGACAGAGGACATGAAGCAGCAAGAAAAGGGCTACGACTTCGAAAACCGATACTCTACCATCACATACCGCACCGTGAAGGGCGACACAGAAGAACTTTCAACAAGCGGAAGTGACAAGGAAGAGAACGAATTCAGCGAAAATGCCAAATGGATTGCATTCAAGACGCAATTCTTCGCGCAGGTGCTTGTAGCCGATGTGCCAGTGGAAATCGCCAGCATGAAGTCAGAACAGCTGCAGAAAGGCTCAGGCTACCTGAAGACCTACTCTGCCGACTTTGCCGCAAGCTTCGATCCAAAGGGCGTGAAACCTACAAGCTTCCACCTCTACCTCGGACCTAACAAGTTCTCCACCCTCGCCAACAACGAAGACATGATATCCAAGACAGACGATCTCGACCTGCAGTCGCTCGTATACATGGGCTGGCCTGTCATCAAGTGGATTAACCGCCTCGTCTTCCTGTATGCCTTCGACTTCCTCACAAGCCTCGGCATGAACATGGGCATCATCCTTGTCATCCTCACCATCATCGTGAAGATTCTCGTATTCCCGCTGATGAAGAAGTCATACCTTTCATCAGCCAACATGCGCGTGCTGCGCCCTAAGGTTGATGAGATAAGCGCCAAATATCCTAAGAAAGAGGACGCCATGCTCAAGCAGCAGGAGATGATGAAGCTCTACAGCGAATATGGAGTGAGTCCTATGGGCGGATGCCTCCCTATGCTCATACAGATGCCTATCTGGATTGCGCTATTCAACTTTATCCCTAACTATATCGAATTGAGAGGCGAATCGTTCCTCTGGGCCGATGACCTTTCAACCTACGACGATGTGATCAACTGGGGCTTCAACATCTGGGGCATCGGCGACCACATATCAATATTCTGCGTGCTGTGGTGCGTGGCCACCATCCTCAGCTCTGTCATCACACAGAAGCAGCAGTCGTATGCCATGACTCCTGAACAGCAGCAGCAAATGGGCATGATGAAATGGATGATGTATCTCATGCCTATCATCTTCTTCTTCTCATTCAACAGCTACAGCGCAGGACTCAACTGGTACTACTTCATATCTTCAATCATCGGCGTGCTCATGATGTGGTTCCTCCGCCATACCACAGATGATGACGCACTTCTCGCCAAACTCGAAAAGCGACATGCAGAGCGCAAAGCCAATGCCGGCCAGAAGAAGAAAACCTCAAGCATGATGGAGCGTCTCCAGGCCATGCAGGAAAAGCAGATGGAGATACTCCGTCAGCAACAGGAGGCTCAAAACATGAAAAACAAGAACCAGCAATAACCTAACCTACAACTACAAGCAGATGTTCATTATCATCTCACACAGGTGAACGTTCAGTTCCACACATTTGAAAATGACAATGAACATCTGCTTAATGCTAATATATGAATAAAAGTATAATCTTAGCAACAGCATTTGCAATGGCAGCAATAACAGAATCTGACGCCCAATCTTTCATTGGGCGTCAGAATCCGTATATCGCCGAACGCAACCTCACGCCCGAACTCCTATGGGCCATGGGCCGTATCGGCAGCTCCGACGTAGCGCCCGACGCAAAGAGCGTGGCATACAATGTAAGCTACTACAGCGTGGCCGACAACAAGAGCCACACCGTGATATACACTATCGGAACTGATGGCAAGAACGAGCGGCTGCTCACCACAGCCACCACATCCGAACTGTCACCTAAATATATCGAAGGCGGCAAGCGCATAGCATACCTCGGCATGGCTTCAGACGGCAACATGCAGCTCTTCTCAATGAATACCGACGGCTCAGACCGCAAGCAGCTATCCAACGAGGCTGAAGGTGTGGACGACTTCACATTCTCTCCAGACGAGAAGAAAGTGTTGATGGTCAAGACAATCAAATATGGCAAGCGCACCAACGATATATACCCCGACCTCGACAAATCTACTGGGCGAGTGGTAAACAACCTCATGTATCGCCATTGGGACGAATGGGTGGAGACCATTCCGCATGCATTCGTGGCCGACTTTGATGGCTCTACCGTAAAGAATGCCACCGACATTCTTGATGGAGAGGCCTACGAATGCCCTATGAAGCCATTCGGCGGCATCGAGCAACTGGCATGGAGTCCAGACTCAAAACAGATTGCCTACACATGCCGCAAGCTTGAGGGCAAAGACTATGCCGTATCAACCGATGCCGACATATATATATATAATGTGGCAACAAAGGAAAGCAGAAACATCTGCAAAGGCAAGGGATATGTGCGTCCAGCTGTTGACCATACAGAATCCTTGAAAAACCAGAAAGTCAACGACAGGGACTATCCAGGCAACGTTGTATCAGGCTTCCTCATGTCTGGTTACGACACAAACCCCTCATTCTCGCCAGACGGCAGATATTTGGCATGGCAGAGCATGGAGAGGGACGGATATGAGTCGGATGTGAACCGCCTGCTCGTGATGGACCTCAAGACTGGCTCTATCAAGCAGTTGGCAAAAGACATCAACGCACCTGTAGATGCCTTCGCATGGGGTGCAGATGGCAAGCAGATATATTTCATCAGCACATGGCACGGTACCACACATGTATATGCTGCAGACATGAAGGGCGGCCACAAGAAGATTACCGACGGACAATACGACTACACTTCTGTGTCTCTATGCGGCAAGCAGCTCCTGTGCGGACGACAGAGCATGTGCGAGAGCCTTGAACTGTATCTCGTTGACCCTGCGAAGAAAACAGTGGCACAACTAACAGATGAAAACAAATATTTCAAAGAAAACATCGACTGGGGCTCATGCGAGCCAAGATGGACGAAAACTGTCGACGGACACGATCTCTTGTCATGGATAATACTTCCTCCACACTTTGACAAGAACAAGAAATACCCTACCCTTCTCTTCTGCGAGGGAGGACCGCAGACACCTGTGAGCCAGTTTTGGTCATACCGATGGAATATGATGGTCATGGCAGCCAATGGTTATGTGGTAGTGGCTCCCAACAGGCGCGGACTGCCAGGCTTCGGCAAGGATTGGCTTGAGGAAATAAGCGAAAATTATGGCGGCCATTGCATGGACGACTATCTCACGGCCATAGACGATGCTGCGGCCAACCTGCCTTATGTCGACAAAGACCGCCTCGGCTGCGTAGGAGCTTCTTTCGGAGGCTTCTCTGTGTATTGGCTGGCCGGACACCACGACAAGCGATTCAAGGCATTCATAGCCCACGACGGCATATTCAACCTCGAGCAGCAATATCTCGAGACAGAAGAAATGTGGTTCGCCAATTGGGATATGGGAGGTGCCTACTGGAACGGACACAAGAACACCTTCCTCAATTCGCCACACCGCTTTGTCGACCGCTGGGACACGCCGATACTTTGCATACAGGGAGAAAAAGACTACCGCATCGTCACCTCGCAAGCCATGTCAGCCTTCAATGCAGCCCAACTACGCGGAGTGCCATCGCAGTTGCTCATCTTCCCCGACGAGAACCATTGGGTGCTCAAACCACAAAATGGCATTCTATGGCAACGCACCTACTTCAATTGGCTCGACAAGTGGCTCAAATGACACGCTTCATGAATGATGGCTATGATGCACCGACACAAATCCGGCATCATTCATAAGAACATGAGTCAACGACAAGAGACACATGCATAAAAAATTTATTGCTGACAGCTAAAACTCCTGCGGGCAGCAATAACATCCAAGATATTTTATCGGACAGCTATAAAAACAAATATACTTCTAACACAAAATGACAGAAAAACTACAAAAGACACTGCGCGACTCTAAAGCGGCCAGATGGATGGCCCTCGTCACCGTGTCGTTCACAATGATGTGGGGCTACTACCTCACCGACGCCATGTCGCCACTCATGGACATGCTCGGCATCTCCTTAGACCAAGGCGGCATGGGATGGTCGGCCAAAGACTTCGGATGGTTCAACAACGCATACATGTGGTTCAATGTGTTCTGCTTCATGCTCCTCTTCGGCGGCATCATCCTCGACAAGATGGGCGTGCGCTTCACTGGCATAGCATCCTGTGCCTTGATGGTTGTGGGAGCTGGCATCAAATACTACGCTGTTGAATACATCACTCCTGGTGGCCCAACCGTCATCGACATAGACATTTTCGACCTTCACCTCAACCACCAAGTGTTCACAGCCTGCATAGGCTATGCCATCTTTGCCGTGGGCACCGAAAACTGCGGCATCACCGTATCTAAGGTGCTCATCAAATGGTTCACTGGTTACGAACTCGCTCTGGCCATGGGTGTGCAGGTAGCTGTGGCACGTCTGGGCACAGCCCTCGCCTTGGCCATAAGCCCATGGATAAGCAGCCATTTCAGCATGTCGGCTCCGCTTCTGCTCGCCTTCGTGCTCCTCATCATAGGCCTCATGGCCTACATCGTCTTCTGCGGCATGGATGCCAAGCTCGACAAGCAGGAAAAAGCTGCAGCTGATGCCAGTGGCGAAGACTCATTCAAGTTGAGCGACGTCAGCCTGATCCTATCAAGCAAGGGCTTCTGGCTTCTCGCTTTGCTCTGCCTCTGCTTCTATGCAGCCGTGTTCCCATTCATGAAATATGCCACATCGCTGATGATCAACAAATATGGTGTCGACAGCAATCTGGCCGGACTATTGCCAGCCTTGATACCATTCGGCAACCTAATCATGACACCTGTCTTCGGAGGCATATACGACAAATATGGCAAAGGAGCAACCATCATGATCATTGGCTCCGTGCTTCTCATCATCGTGCATGTGCTCTTTGCGCTCCCTGTGCTCAACTACTGGTGGTTCGCAGCCTTCGTGATGATACTCCTCGGCATAGCATTCTCGCTCGTGCCATCGGCCATGTGGCCAAGCGTACCGAAGATTGTGCCGCTCAAGCTCATGGGTTCATCGTATGCCCTTATCTTCTGGATTCAAAACATAGGCCTTGGTGGTGTGCCGCTTCTCATTGGCAACATCCTGGCCAACCATTGCATCACGGGCACAGTGGTACGCAACGGCATGGAGGTGGTGCAATACGACTACACCATACCAATGTGCATCTTCGCCGGTTTCGGCGTCATAGCTCTCGCTTTGTCATATCTTCTGCTCATGGAGGACAAGAAGAATGGTTATGGACTGCAAGAACCAAATGTGAAAAAATAAACCTAACTTAAAACTCATAACAACAAATGTTCCAAACATTATCAACACCATGGATTGTGGCATGTTTCGTGCTATGGTTCTATTTCCTTCTGCATTCCTACAAAGGACAGCCAAAAGGACTCTGGGTGCTTGCTCTCGCCAACACAGGTGAACGCTTCGGCTACTACACCATGCTGGCCGTTTTCACACTCTTTCTCCAAGCCAACTTTGGCTTCAACGAGAAAGTGACAAGCACCATCTTCTCAAGTTTTCTCATGCTTGTGTATTTCCTGCCGCTCTTCGGAGGCATCCTCGCCGACAAGTTCGGCTACAGCAAGATGGTCACTATCGGCATCTTTGTCATGTTTGCTGGCTATGTGCTGCTCTCTGTACCTCTCGGCAAGAACACCATCGCCATGATAGCCATGGGCGCGGCCCTGCTGCTCGTCAGTCTTGGCACAGGCCTCTTCAAAGGCAATCTGCAGGTGATGGTGGGCGACCTGTACAATGCGCCTGAGTTTGCCGACAAGCGCGACGCAGGCTTCTCGCTCTTCTACATGGCTATCAACGTAGGTGCGCTATTCGCTCCTACAGCTGCCATAAGCATCATGAAGTGGGCACAGACTGCATTGGGCGCATCAGAGGCCGACTCATACCACTATGCCTTTGGCGTGGCTTTCGCCTCGCTCATCATTTCCATCCTCATCTACTACATCGGCATGCCAACCTTCAAGCATGTCACCACAGCAGTAAAGAAGAAAGCTGATGAAGTGAAGGAAGTGGTGGAGGAAACTCTCTCGCCCGCAGAAACGAAAGAACGCATAATATGCCTCTGCCTCGTGTTTGCCGTAGTGATTTTCTTCTGGATGGCATTCCATCAGAACGGACTCACGCTCACATTCTTCGCTCGCGACTATACAGCCACATCATCTACAGGCATCGAGTCGATGATGTTCGACGTGCGCAACCTGCTTGCCTGCATCTTCATCGTCTACGGACTCTTTGGCCTATTCCAGCAGAAAGGCATGATGCGCATCCTCGCAGGCGTGCTCACAGCTGCAGGCGCTGCATTCCTCATAGGCATGTTCCCTGACGCTGGCTTCGTGCAGAAGGTCGATGCTCCTATCTTCCAGCAGTTCAACGCATGCTTCGTGGTTATGCTCACACCTGTAAGCATCGCCATCTTCAGCACACTTGGCAAGATTGGCAAAGAGCCTAAGGCTCCTGTAAAGATAGGTCTCGGCATGCTTGTGGCAGCCATTGCATACCTCATCATGACTATGGGTTCTATAGGCTTGCCCGCTCCTGCGTATGCAGCCGATGGGTCAAACCTTCACATGGCTGATGCCACTCCAAACCTGCTTGTAAGCACATACCTCATTCTCACCTTTGCCGAACTGCTCCTGTCTCCTATAGGCATCTCGTTCGTCACAAAGGTGGCACCACCAAAGTATAAGGGCATGATGATGGGCGGATGGTTTGTGTCTACAGCCATTGGCAACTTCCTTGTGCAGATACCAGGCTATCTTTGGGGCAAGGATCTCTACATTGTATGGGGCACTCTCATGGTCATCTGCATCGTGGCAGCCATCTTCATCTTCTCTATCATAAAGAAGCTCAACAAGGTGGCTTGACTTATTGATGACACGACAAGAAAGAAGGTGTTCCGAATAATAGTGAGTGCCACATATAATAAAAATAGAAAAACAGGCATGCTCGTGCACAAACGAACATGCCTGTTTTTCCATTTCATAACCTAACGGCTTTTAATCCCAAACGAGCATTAGACCGAAACAGAAAGATTATTGTGATGTTGTGGCTTCTCTTTGTCATAACCGACCTTGAAAGTTTATACGTTAAAAACGTAATACTCATTTTTATAAACAAATACACAGAAAAATAAGGAATTTTAAATAAAAGAATCGCTTTCTCTTGAATAACCTTACCCATAAATCTGTAATCATCCACCAAATTGGTCATCAAATGAACATAAACACAGTACGACGCTGTATGATGAACTGTTTACTATTTCAATTGATACAACAGGATATTGATATAGCAAAAAGCGACTGAAAAATGCTTGTCATCAAACGAAAAATCACCTTATGCATCAAGTTTTACCCTCAACAATTCGTTTGATTAAAAAAAATACCCTAACTTTGATTTTTAAAAGTCTTCTTGCCGTAATAAACGACAAGACTTGCAACACGATACGGAAGCAAGATGCCGAAAGAAATGCTGACAAGAGTTGAAAAGAAGCAATAATGTCCTGATAATTTCCCTGTTTCGGTCTAATGACCGATTGGGGTTCAAGCAACTGACTTATCATCTCACAACTTTTGACACGCCTCAGCCTAATGGCAGATTTGAAGTAAAAAGAACAATGGCTTACCCACACACATTCATGACAAATAACATATTGCGACATATCATGACATTGTTGCTGCTCTGCTTTCTTGCCTTGCCATATGGCATGGCTCAAAAAATGAAGAGAAGCGATTATTTCTATGTTCTCAATACCCGTCAGGGCCTTTCAGACAATGCCATTTTCCAAATGATCCAATTGCCTGATGGCAGATTGGCTGTCAGAACACAGAATGGCATCAACCTGTATGATGGGAAACAGTTCAAATGCATACCATTGACATCAGACTATGATTCTCTCAAGGCTTACAAAGGCCAGACACATCTTTATGTCGACAAGCACGACAGACTCATTATAAAAGGTTACCGCCAGATATACTGCATCGACACAAAGAGAGGTATGCTCATTCCAAATCCGCTTGATTGCATCATCAAAGAAAAAAAAGCAAGAGAATCAGACGCCGAGAAACATGATGAAAGAACAGAAGATGAAGAAAACTACTCGATAGATGACCTTTTTGTCGACAGCCAAATGGACACTTGGATATTGCAAGGCAACAAGGCCATCAATATCGATGACAGCAATGTCATCAAGATGAAGGAAGCATGGGGCGATTTGCAAGATATCGACACCGACGGCAAACAAGTGTACACATTTCATGCCACAGGAACTGTGGCGGCCTTTCTCGATGGAAAACTTGCTTACACAGCAAAGGCGTATACACCATCAGAGGAGTTAAAGTATGCTGGAACGTCCCTCATAGCAAAAACGCCTGACGGACAATTCTACCAGATAAGAACAGGACACGCGCCAGGCCAGGGTATGCCTTCATCCATATTCCTTCGCTTCGACCCAGAAAAGCGGAGGTTCACCAAGATATTCGCATGCGATTACCTTCTGCACACTTTAAACATGTCGTCTGGCAACCAGGCTCTGATCAGCAGCCAAAGAGGATACCTGATGTTTGATTTCAGAATCAGCAGCACTCCGAGGGAAGTGCACGACCTCTCGTTGCCCGACGGACGCTCGCTCACCACTGGCATCAATACCGTATACAGAGACAGAGATGGAGCTATATGGTTGGGCACATACCATGACGGCCTCATCTACGTGTCGCCAATGCTTGGATTATTCTTCACCACAGACGAGCATTGGTGGCAATCAGGATGGAGTGTCACCCTATTGGTCACACTGGTATTGGCTGGCATCGGATATTGGGCCTATTATGCTACTAACAGGAAAAAACGCGCAGTCAACAACTGCATGGCTGACACAAGCGACAACGAAATCTCAGATGAGGTCAACGCAAATGAGAATGTGACCTCAGAGGCTGCAAGCATGAATGATGCAGCAGGCGCAGAATCAGAATTTACACAAAAGGTGCGGAGCATCGTGGAAGAACACCTGCAAGACAGCGAGTATGGTGTGGAGCAACTGGCACACGACCTATGCATGGAGCGTACCGGACTGTACAAAAAACTGACAGCCCTGACTGAAACATCCCCTGTGGCTTTCATAAGAAGCATCAGACTTCAACATGCCGCTGCATTATTGAAAGAAGGCAAGATGACCGTCAACGAAATAGCCACACTCACAGGATTCAGTTCGCCAAGCTATTTTGCCAAGTGCTTCAAAAAGGAATATGGCATGTCGCCATCTGAATATTGACCATGCATGTGAACGCTTAGCTTTCAACCCAAATCGGTCATTAGATTTCAAATCTTGTTAGTGTTTGTTTCGAGCAGGTTGCGACAGTTGCGTTGAAGGCATAGCGGGCTATGTCGAAACGCAAATGGAAGCAAGATGCCGAAAGAAACGCTGACAAGAGTTGAAAAGAAGCAATAATGTCCTGATAATTTCAATGTTTCGGTCTAATGACCGATTGGGGTTCAAGCCCCACACAAACATTTGCATGCGCTAAAAGCCCTTATATACTGTGATTTTCACTCACTATTCAACAAATGTATCATCCGATTCATCATTTGTTTCATGCATCAAAACCTATTTTAGCTTACCTTTGCAACAGCAATTCAACCCTAATCTGTCATCAGAGAATCATGCCAGTGTTTGTTTCGAGCAGATTGCAACTCACGCTTTATAGACATAGCAGACTATGGCGAAAGCAAAATGCTGAAAGAGACGCAGGCAATAGACGAAAAGGACAAACAATGCACAAATGCACAATCGGTCTCAGTCCATATGACCTATTGCGAATAAATACACCGTAATTAAAAAGTCTAACCAACACTTATTTATAATATGAAGAGAAATCTAACTATCCTGTGCATGCTGCTAAGCACGGCAGCATGGGCACAAACAAAGTCAAACGATGTGTCGGTGACATTCTTCACTCCTTCCACAGTGCGAATACTGAAGGATGCGCCCAACTACGAAAAGCGCACTGGCGATGACCTCTCGCTTGTGGTAAATGCCACACCTATGAAGGTCAAGGTGACCAAGGCCACTAAAGGCAACATCACAACCTATTCTTCAGCAGCTCTCACAGTGGCAGTGGACAACACCACAGGCAAGGTGACATTCACCGACAGCAAGGGCAACTGCCTCATGAAGGAGGGCAACCACCAATTTGAGACCATCGCCGACGGGCCAGACAAGGGACGTTTCCATGTCACGCAATCATTCAGTCTCGACAAGGATGAGCCCATCTACGGTGTGGGATTGTTGCAGAACGGCAAGATGTCGCAGCGCGGCGAACACCGGCTCATGATACAGAGCAACCTTGAAGACTACGCACACTTCTTCCAGTCGGTAAAGGGATATGGAATATACTGGGACAACTACTCGCCTACCCATCTCAATGACGACGAGGCCCTCTCGCTCATCAGCCAGGTGGGCACAAAGGTTGACTATTATTTCATGTATGGCGGCAATGCCGACGGTGTCATCAAGGAAATGAGAGGCCTGACAGGCAAGGTGCCTATGCTTCCTCTGTGGACATACGGATTCCATCAAAGCCGCGAGCGCTACAAGAGCTGCAAGGAACTGCTTGAGGTGGTGGACACTTACCGCGCCAAGCATATCCCTCTCGACGGAATAATACAAGACTGGCAATATTGGGGCAACAACTATCTATGGAACGCCATGGACTTCCTCAACGAAGACTTCAGCGACTACCGCCGCATGATTGACCATGTGCACGGCAAAAACGCGCACATGAGCATAAGCATCTGGGCAAGCTTCGGACCACATACATTGCAGTATAGCGAACTTAAAGATAAGAACCTGCTGTACGACTTTGAGACATGGCCACAGAGCGGACTGTCTGCATGGCCACCAAACATGGACTACCCAAGCGGCGTGCGCGTGTATGACGCTTACAGCAAGGAAGCGCGCGACATCTACTGGAAGCATCTCTCACGTCTGCACGGCTATGGCGTGGACGCATGGTGGATGGACTCCACCGACCCTGACCACCACAGTTTCAAGGAATCAGACCTCGACCAAGTGCGACGCATCACCGACCCTAAGACAGGAAAGGACTTCGAAGGCTCATGGCGATCAGTGCGCAACGCCTTCGCCCTTGAATGTGTGGAGGGCGTGTATGACAACCAGCTCAAGACTGACTCGACCAAACGTCCGTTCATCCTCACTCGCAGCTACTTCGCAGGACAGCAACGCACAGGCGCCAACACATGGAGCGGCGACGTGGGCTCGTCATGGGACTCTTTCCGCAAGCAAGTGCCCATATGCCTCAACTACACCCTCACGGCCAATCCGAATGTCAACACCGACCTTGGAGGCTTCTTCGCCAATGCTTACAACAAAAGCTGGAACGACAACACCGCCACACACAATCCTCTATACCAAGAACTTTACGTGCGCTGGATGCAGTTTGGCACATTCTGCCCTATGATGAGAAGCCACGGCACAGAGGTGTACAGAGAGATCTACCATTATGGCAAGCCAGGCGAACCAGCATACGATGCCCTTCTTGGAGCCGTGAAGCTTCGCTACCAGATTCTGCCTTACATCTACAGCCTCAGCTGGCAGGTGAGCAAGAACGACGACTCTTTCATGCGCGCTCTTGTAATGGACTTCAAAGACGACAAGAACACATGGGACAATAACCGAGAATTCATGTTCGGACACTCGTTCCTCGTGGCTCCTGTACTTAACGCTCTATACACTCCTGAAAGCGCAAACGAGACTAACGAAATCTCAGGATGGGACAAAAACAAGAAATCGCTCTATCAGGAAGGATTCAAAGCAGACTGGTACGCAAAGAAGACATACAGCGTGTATCTGCCTGCCGCATCTGCCAAGCAGATATGGTACGACTTCTGGACAGGCGAGGCCATCGAAGGCGGCAAGACCATTGAGGCTGACGGCACGTTGAGCCATTGCCCTCTCTACATTAAGGCCGGATCAATCATTCCTCTCAACATGAAAGACTCTGAATATGCCAACATTGCCGACTGGGAATCGCTCGACATACGCGTATATCCAGGAGCCAACGCAAGTTTCACGCTATATGAGGATGAGGGCGATGGCTACAACTATGAGAAGGGCAAATACACAGAGATTCCTTTCTCATGGAACGACAAAGCACGCACGCTCACCATCGGCAAGCGCACTGGCTCGTTCGATGGAATGAAGACAAACCGCACTTTCACCGTCAAGATGCCTAATGGAGCATCTAAGACCATCAATTATAAGGGAACAAAGGTGAGCGTCAAGATGTGACAAACTGCAATGACGCAACAATCAAGAATGAACGATGTATTAGCACACATTTAATAAAAGCGCGCTCACATAATGTGAGCGCGCTTTTATCAACCACCTACCTGTCTTTAACCCAAATCTAATGCGATTTGGGTTAAACTACACATTTGTCGGACGAACCTTTAAGAATGCATTCACAAGTATTTTCATGCCCACTCCCCTATCTTTCACCAAGGGCGCACTGGTCAGAGCGCATGATTTCACTATATTGTTAGCCATACAATGTGCATCTCAAACTCAAAGCGGAATCTATAATTTAAGCTAAAACAGCATCAAATTGCACCCTAATCGAAAAATAATCTTGCAAAAAAGAGTTAGTTCTCGGATTTTATTTATACTTTTGCCATGTCATTCAGAGTTTTGCTTGTTTATTGCAACACTAAAACAAGTGAATTTTTCGACATGACGAAATACTATACAACTTTTTATTGCTCAGATATTTATAAAAAACATTAAATTACTAAAGTTTCCCACCCCTACAAAATAGGGCTTTTGCAGATATAAAACTCTGCTAAGCCCTATAAATAGGGAGTT
>CAKQYA010000029.1 GCA_934293005.1 uncultured Bacteroidaceae bacterium | reverse complement strand
CAGGATAAATTGAGCACAATCAAAATTGGCCTACTGGCTTTAATACAAAACATTGAGATAAAACAGAACTAATTAAAAAAAATATGATTAAAGATTTTCGCGATTTTGCAACCAAACATCTTGGAGTGAATGGAATGGTCCTGGATGATGTTGTGAAGGCACAAGCAGGATACTTAAACCCTTATATTCTTGAAGAGCGTCAGCTTAATGTGACACAGCTGGATGTTTTCTCTCGTCTCATGATGGACCGAATAATTTTCCTGGGAACAGAAGTTAATGATTATACAGCCAATGTCCTCCAAGCTCAGATGCTTTATCTTGACAGTGTGGACAATGGAAAAGACATAAGCATCTATATCAATTCGCCAGGTGGAAGTGTTTATGCCGGTCTCGGCATATATGACACCATGCAATTTGTCAGCAGTGACGTGCAGACCATTTGCACAGGCATGGCAGCAAGCATGGCAGCAGTGCTTCTTGTGGCAGGCAAGGAAGGCAAGCGCAGTGCGTTGCCACACAGCCGCATCATGATACACCAACCTATGGGCGGTGCTCAAGGACAGGCGAGTGACATCGAAATCACAGCAAGAGAGATACAGAAACTCAAGAAAGAATTGTATACAATCATCAGTAGCCATAGTCATCAAGACTTTGATAAAGTGTGGAATGACAGTGATCGCGACTATTGGATGACAGCATCAGAAGCAAAAGACTATGGCATGATAGACGAAGTGCTAGTCAGAAAGGCATGATGCCTGTTTTCTGATGTGTGCTGTTGCCACTGCAGTTGGATAAGACTGTGCGTTGTCCAATCTTCTGCGAGGTGAAAGCATGTTGTAGAGTTAATGAAAACTGAACAAATTACTATATAAATATATATTGGTAAGTGGCAAAAATGAAAAAATGTTCATTCTGTGGACGTGAAGAGAATGAAGTGAACCTTCTTCTCTACGGAGAGAATGGATTTATATGTGACGACTGTGTGGAGAAAGCTCATGAAGTGGTCAGGTCTCAAATGATGAAAGTTCAGACAAAAGGCCTCAGTCTTGATGAAATTCCAAAGCCCAGAGAGATAAAGGAATATCTTGATAGATATGTCATCGGGCAGGATTCCGCCAAAGTCACCCTCTCTGTAGCTGTTTACAATCACTACAAGAGGCTTCGCAGTCTTTCGCAAGGCGACAATGACGACGTCGAATTGGAAAAGTCTAACATCATAATGGTGGGAAGCACTGGCACAGGCAAGACTTTGCTGGCCAAGACAATCGCCAAAATGCTTGTTGTTCCATTCGCTATGGTGGATGCAACAGTGTTGACCGAAGCTGGATATGTTGGAGAAGATGTTGAAAGTCTGTTGGTCCGCCTGCTTCAAGCAGCAGACGGCGATGTCGCATATGCTGAAAAAGGCATAGTGTTCATAGATGAAATAGACAAGATAGCCCGTAAGAGCGACAATCCGAGCATCACACGTGACGTGAGTGGCGAAGGCGTGCAGCAAGGGCTTTTGAAACTTCTTGAAGGAAGCGTTGTCAATGTTCCACCACAGGGTGGACGCAAGCATCCAGAACAGAAGTTCATACAGGTCAACACAAAGAATATCCTCTTCATATGTGGTGGTGCCTTTGATGGTATAGAAAAGCGCATTGCTCATCGACTCAACACTCATGTCGTGGGATTTGATGCGGCTAAGAATTCTTCTAAGCTTGACAAGACCAACATGATGCAGTATATTTCTCCAATGGATTTGAAGTCGTTCGGACTTATTCCTGAGATTATCGGCCGTCTGCCCATCCTCACACATCTCGACACACTTGACCGCAAGGCCCTTCGTTCTATTCTCACAGAACCCAAAAACTCTATTGTGAAGCAATATGTTAAGATGTTTGAGCTTGATGGCGTGAAGCTGACGTTTGCTGATGAAGCATTGGACTACGTGGTGGATAAGACTCTTGAATTTGGACTTGGTGCCCGTGGCCTCCGCTCTTTGATAGAAATGATAATGAGAGATGCCATGTTTGAAGTGCCTTCGAGCGATGCAAAGACATTTGACGTTACACTTGACTACGCCAAGTCGCAGGTGGATAAGCTCAATATGAATGTTCTCAAGGAGAGCAGCGCTGATTAAGACTTTGCGTTTGTGGCATCAAGGCTATGGTCGTTCTGTAAAGAAACAAATGGCTCACCGTAACCGTGGGCTTATATGTTGCAGTCAAGACACGCGTCAATTCAATATGGATGATCAGATGGTGATGAATCCAAGAAACTGACACCTTGCAAGAGAAATAGAAACAAAACTAACACACTCTGAAATATAATGAAAAAACCTACTTCGCTTCAGCAGTCATTGAAATACTTCTTTGGCTTTGACACGTTCAAGGGTGACCAGGAAGATATAATCAAAAATCTTCTTGGTGGAAAAGATACCTTTGTGCTCATGCCGACAGGTGGTGGCAAATCGCTATGTTACCAGTTGCCTGCGATGATGATGGAAGGTACTGCCATTGTCATTTCGCCTTTGATAGCTCTAATGAAGAATCAGGTGGATGCCGTCAAGCATATCAGCGAGGAGGATAGTGTGGCGCATTTCATCAATTCGTCGTTGAGCAAGGCCAATATAGAGATGGTGAAAGCCGATGTCATGGCCGGCAAGACAAAATTGCTCTATGTGGCTCCTGAGTCGTTGTCGAAAGAAGAAAATGTTGATTTTCTCCGTCAGGTGAATATTTCATTTTATGCAATCGATGAGGCTCATTGCATATCAGAATGGGGACATGATTTCCGTCCAGAATATCGAAAGATTCGTCCAGTGATAAATTGGATAGCCTTGGCTCCAGTGGTAGAACTGTTTATCCCAAGAAGTAAAATTTCTGCGCTGAAGTCGCTGACGGATTCATACAAAAAGTGGAAATCTAAGTATGAGGAAATAAGTCGTGAGTACAAGCAGCAATATTCCGCTCCTGTTGACAAAAAAGAGTTGGACGAGATTGGGCTGCGTGTGACAAAGCTTGCCGACATGCTCAAGTTCTTGTCTGAACTGAAAGATATGGTTAAGGAAAAGTCTGACAAATGTTCGCGTTTGGACGATAAGTTTGTCGACTCTCTCATAAATGCGATGCCTCCTATCAGGCGCGATTATGCAAAATTGAGAGCAGCCCTTGACGATGAGCCTTCGGTGGTCGCATTGCCAGACCTCCCTACAGATGAAGCAATAAGGGCTGCGGCCGAGAAGATTCAAGACACGCCTGTCATTGCTCTGACGGCGACAGCCACAGATAAGGTGCGCAATGACATAAAGAAAAATCTTGGCATGCCCGATGCTGCTGAATACAAATCGTCTTTCAACAGGCCCAATCTTTATTATGAGGTAAGGCCCAAGACCGCAGAGGTGGAGAAAGACATAATACGATTCATCAAGCAAAACCCAGGCAAGAGTGGCATCATCTATTGCTTGAGCCGCAAGAAAGTGGAAGACCTTGCAGAAGTGCTTAAGGCAAACAACATCAAAGCTGCTGCATACCATGCAGGCATGGACTCGAAAGAGAGAAGCGAAACGCAAGACGCCTTCATCATGGAACGTCTTGATGTCATTGTCGCCACCATAGCATTCGGCATGGGCATAGACAAGCCAGACGTGAGGTATGTGGTGCATTATGACATACCTAAGAGCCTCGAAGGCTACTATCAGGAAACGGGCAGGGCAGGCAGAGATGGCGGAGAAGGCAAATGCATCACGTATTATTGCAGAAAAGACTTGGAGAAACTGGAGAAGTTCATGAAGGACAAGACTCCTGCAGAGAAAGACATTGGCAACCATCTCCTAAGCGAGACTGCCGCTTATTGTGAGAGTTCTGTGTGTCGCCGCAAGATGCTCCTTCATTATTTTGGAGAAGAATATACCAAGGATAATTGTGGCAACTGTGACAACTGCTTGCATCCAAAGAGCGAAACCGATGAGAAGGAAAATCTGAAATTGGCATTAGAGACAGTGCTTGCAGTAAAAGAGAAATTCCGCAAGGAATATCTTATAAATGTGTTGCGTGGCGAGGCAAATGAGACAATCTTCAGCCACAATCACGATAAACTTGAGCAGTTTGGCGCAGGATCAGATGTGGAGCGCGTCGTATGGGATGCTATTTTTATTCAGGCGGGGCTTGATGGTTATATAGAGAAGGAAGTTGAAGCTTACGGTGTGGTCAAGCTCACAAAACTTGGAAAGAAGTTCTTGAAGAAGCCGACGCCATTCATGGTGAAGAAAAACAATGATTTCGACAGCGACTTTGATGATGCCAATGAGCAAGGAGGAACAAGCGTGCTTGACACCTCGCTTTATAAGATTCTTCAAGACCTGCGCATGAAAATAGCTCGAAAGCATAATGTCCCTCCCTATGTGGTTTTTCAGGATGTGTCGCTTGAATCAATGGCTTCGCTCTATCCAATCAATGAGGAAGAACTTCAGAACATTCCGTGTGTTGGTGCTGGAAAGGCCAAACGATATGGCTCTGAGTTCTGCAAGGTGATAAAGCTTTATTGTGAAGATAATGGCATAGTCCGTCCGACGGACATGCGAGTTAGAACTGTTGCAAATAAGTCAAAAGTGAAAGTAAAAATTATACAAGCAATAGACCGCAAGGTTAGTCTGGAGGAAATAGCAAAAGCCAATGGACTTGATTTTGACGAGCTTCTTGATGAGATGGAGGCAATCGTCTATAGCGGAACGAAACTTAATATTGATTACTACTTTGATGAACTGGAGATAGATGAAGATGTCATAGATGAGATATATGACTATTTCCGCCACAGCGACACTGATGCCATTGATGTGGCATTGGATAATCTTGGTGGAGATATCTATGAGGAAGACGTGCGTTTGGTGCGTATAAAGTTCATCAGCGAGATGGCTAATTGATATGAAAGAAAATGGTGGATGGAATGCTGTTTAGCATCCATCCGCTTTTTTTTTGTGTCAATAAACAAAAAAACTAATGCCATTGTTGTTTTTACTTCGATTAAAATTCGTACCTTTGCATGCAATAAAAATCAAAACATTATGTCATCATTTATTGCAGATAAGGTTGTGATGGAAGGACTGACATTTGACGATGTGCTGCTTATACCAGCATATTCAGAAGTTCTTCCACGTGAGGTTTCACTCAGTACTAAATTTTCAAAGAACATTGAATTGAAGATACCTTTTGTGACAGCAGCCATGGATACTGTCACCGAAGCTCCTATGGCAATCGCCATAGCACGAGAGGGCGGCATAGGTGTCATTCATAAAAACATGTCCATCGAAGAACAGGCTCGCCAAGTGGCAATAGTGAAGCGTGCTGAGAATGGTATGATATATGACCCAGTCACTATCAAGCGTGGATCCACAGTGAAAAATGCGCTCGACATCATGGCAGAATATCATATCGGCGGCATTCCTGTTGTAGATGATGTCAACACGCTTGTTGGCATTGTTACAAATCGTGACTTGCGCTTCCAGAAAGATTTGAACCGCAAGATTGACGATGTGATGACAAAAGACGGGCTTGTGGTCACTCATCAGCAGACAGACTTGGAAAGTGCTTCCCATATACTCCTTGAGCATAAGATAGAGAAGTTGCCTGTTGTTGACAGCGACAACAAACTTATTGGCTTGATTACATATAAGGACATCACAAAGGCTAAGGACAAGCCAATGGCATGCAAAGACTCTAAGGGACGTTTGCGTGTGGCTGCAGGTGTTGGCGTCACAGCCGACACATTCCAGCGCATGGAGGCTCTTGTGAAGGCAGGTGTGGATGCCATCATCATCGACACTGCTCATGGCCATTCAAAGGGTGTCATTGAAAAGGTCAGAGAAGCAAAGAATGCATTCCCTGAAGTTGACATCGTGGTTGGCAACATTGCAACAGGCGAAGCGGCTAAGGCCCTTGTGGAAGCAGGTGCTGACGCTGTTAAAGTGGGCATAGGTCCAGGCTCAATCTGCACAACTCGTGTTGTTGCCGGTGTCGGAGTGCCACAGCTTAGTGCAGTCTACGATGTTGCCCAGGCACTTGAAGGCACAGGTGTTCCATTGATTGCCGATGGCGGTCTACGCTATTCAGGCGACATTGTCAAAGCGCTCGCTGCTGGCGGCTTCTCTGTTATGATAGGCTCGCTTGTGGCCGGCACAGAAGAAGCTCCAGGTGAAACAATCTTGTTTAATGGCCGTAAGTTTAAGAGCTATAGAGGAATGGGCTCACTTGAGGCCATGGAAAATGGCTCAAAGGACCGTTACTTCCAAAGCGGAGTCACAGAAGTGAAGAAATTGGTGCCAGAGGGCATAGCAGGACGTGTACCTTACAAAGGCACAGTTCAGGAGGTTATCTATCAATTGGCTGGAGGCTTGCGCTCAGGCATGGGTTATTGTGGAGCTGCCAACATCGATCAGCTGCATGGAGCTAAGTTCACCCGCATCACCAATGCAGGTGTGCTTGAGAGCCATCCTCATGAGGTTATCATCACAAGTGAGGCACCAAATTACAGTCGTCCCCAGTAGAAAAATACGAAATAAAGTGTTAAAAAACTATTATAGAAGCGATTGCTGCATATGCGGCAGTCGCTTTTTCGTTTGTTTTTTGTACCTTTGCACTATGTCATGTGGCATTAATTTGTGTATTATCAAAGTAGAACATATAAATAAATGAAAAAAACAACGTTGATGGCAGTGTCTCTCATGTATGGTGCCGCTGTGATGGCTCAGGTTGACGATCCTGTGCTCATGAAGGTTGACGGCAAGTCCATAACAAGAGGCGAATTTGAGTACTCATTCAATAAAAACAATGCAGACGGTGTGCTTGAAAAGAAAACAGTAGAGGAATATGTTCCTTTATACGTCAATTTCAAGCTTAAAGTGGCAGAGGCTCTTCATCAGCGCATGGATACGATCACGTCAGTGAGGAAAGAGCTTGATGGCTACAAAGAGCAGTTTGTTGTTGCAGACCTTGTTGATTCTGCTTACATAGAGCGAGAGGCTCGCCGCACCTATGACAACACAGCTTCTCGTTTTGGCGGCGAGGATATTTTGGAAGCAAGCCACATACTCGTCATGTTGCGCCAGGATGCCACACCTGAACAGCAGTTGGCGGCAAAGACGCGCATTGATTCTGTATATGATGTTTTGAAGAATGTTTCAAAAGACAAATTGCCTGAAGCATTTGCTCATCTTGCCGAGTCTTGCAGCGACGACAAAGGCAGTGCGCAGCGTGGTGGCTTTCTTGGACAATTTGGCAAAGGCATGATGATACCTGATTTTGAGAAGGTGGCCTATTCTCTCAAGGCAGAAGAATTGTCAGCTCCATTCAAAACGCCAGTAGGCTACCATATTATTTACCTTAAAGATCGCCATCCGTTCGAGCCATATGAATATCATCGTGATGCCATAATGAAGTTTCTTGACCAGCGAGGCATACGTGAAGCTTCTGCAAATGCGTACATAGATTCTATTTCTGAACAGAAAGGTTTGCCGAGAGAAAAAGTTGTTGATGACTTGTTGCGCGACATACTTGCCAAAGACGCCGACAAACGCTACTTGTCAATGGAATATCATGATGGCACTCTCATGTATGAGGTCGCAAAAAAAGATGTTTGGGACAAAGCGCAAAAAGACACTCTTGGCATAGAAGCCTACTTCAAGGCCAACAAAAAACGATATGCGTGGAAAGACCCCCGTTTCATCGGAGTCGTTGTGCATGCCAAAGATGCTGCGACGCTTGCTAAGGCGAAGAAACTGTTGAAAGGTGTGGCTGTGGAAAACTATGCCACCACGTTGGCTAAAGCGTTGAATACAGATTCAGTCAAGCTTGTGCGCATCACCAAAGGACTGTTCAAGCAAGGTGATGACAAATTCGTTGATAGAGATGTTTTCAAGCAGAAAGTTGAACCGAAGTCCATCAAGGATTATCCAGCTACAGCTGTGTTTGGGAAGAAACTGAAGAAGCCTCGTTCAGTTAAAGACGTGCAAGGCCAGGTCGTCACCGACTATCAGGATGCCATGGAACAGTTGTGGGTCGAACAGTTGCGGAAGAGATACCCTGTCGAAGTTGACGAGAATGTGCTTAAGACAGTGAACAAACATTAAGCCTACGACAATAAAGATGTGAAGTCTGATGCAGTTCGGGCGTACATGATTATTGTCATGGTAAGTGTGTCTTGTTCTGATGCAGGCGTTCTTTAACAAACAATGGAGTGTGAATAAGCGAGCAGCTAACCCATGCGCCTGTATATTATAAGCATCTGCTAAAGTGATGAAAAATATTCAGTAAATCTACTAAAGAAGAAACAAACATAAATACATGATAAAGAAACTATTATTCATAGTTGCCATGTCGCTTGGTATGCTCAATGCAGTGGCTCAAGGGCGAGGCAACGTCATAGATGAAGTCATTTGGGTGGTTGGCGATGAGGCTATCCTGAAATCAGATGTTGAGACAGCTCGTATTGATGCTATCCAGCAAGGGCAACGGTGGGATGGCGATCCATATTGCATAATTCCCGAGCAGTTGGCAGTGCAGAAGCTTTTCCTCACGCAGGCAGCCATCGACTCCATCGAAGTGTCCGACGCAGATGTGTTTGCCGATGTAGACGCAGATATACAGTCCATGATTATGAATGCAGGCTCACGTGAGAAACTTGAGGAATACATGAACAAGAGTCTCTCTGAGATAAGAAGTATCATGTTTGACAATTACCGTGACAAGATGATGGTGTCGGAGGTGCAGCGTAATCTTGTTAAAGATGTAAAGGTGTCCCCAGCTCAGGTGAGACGGTATTTCAAGGATTTGCCTGAGGACAGCATTCCATTCGTGCCAACAAAAGTGGAGTGTCAGATAATAACAAGAAGCCCTAAGATACCTCAAGAGGAAATTGACCGCGTGAAGAACGAGCTGCGTGATTACACAGAGAGGGTGAACAATGGCACAGCACAGTTCTCCACTTTGGCGCTTCTGTATTCAGAGGATAAAGGTTCGGCGCAGAATGGAGGAGAACTCGGTTTCTCAAGCCGCACGTCCTTTGTGCCTGAGTTTGCCAACGTGGCATTCAACTTGACAGATCCCAAGGCCGTGTCGAAGATTGTTGAAACGGAATTCGGCTATCATATCATACAGCTGATAGAGAAAAGGGGCGACCTTGTCAATTGCCGTCACATACTGCGCAAGCCACGTGTCACTACAGAAGCGTTGCAGCAGTGCATCAACGACCTTGATTCCATTAAAGGCGAGATAGCAAAAGGCCTATATACCTTCGATGAGTGTGTTATGTGGGTTTCTTCAGATAAGGATACGCGCAACAACTACGGCCTCTTATTTGATAAGAATGAAGGCGGCTCCGCTTTTGAGATGAAAGATTTGCCAACAGAAGTGGCGAAAAATGTAGCAGGATTGAAAGTGGGCGAAGTGTCAGCCCCATTCATCATGGTCAATAGCAAAGGCAAGGAGGTTGTGGCTATCGTCAAACTCAAGAGCCGTGTCAACGGACACAGAGCCACTATGGCCGACGACTATCAGACCCTGCAGAATGTGGTGATGAACAATCTGCGCCAGGAGAAGATTGAGAATTGGATCAGAGAGAAGCAGAAAACAACATACGTTCATATCAATGACGATTGGAAAAACTGCGAGTTCAAATATCCTGGATGGATAAAATGACGTATAGAGCAGTGCGCTGCATGTGAAAGGAATGTACGTAACTCGTGTGGCGAAGCAGATCAATCATCGCGGCTTGCGACAGATAAGTAGGTGCTCATAATTATTTTTATATTTGACGCGCCCTATCTTGAGGCAGATTTTTCTTCTGTTTGATGGAGTTATGCGGGCATAGTGACTGATAAACAGAAGGGAAAGATGACCGAGAGAGTGTGCGACAAATATGAGAGCGGCCTACTTTGATGTTATAAAATAATTTTGAACACCTACTTATTGCCGTAATTCATGGCAGTGTGTGATTGTGAGTTGCGATGTGTTTTCCTGATAAAAGTCGCCATTTTTTCTCACTTAAGATTAACACATTAGATAATTGAGCATCGATATAGATGAAGAGTTTGGGCAACATACGAGTGAAGATGATGGCAGGAGCGGCATGTTTGTCGGCTTTCTGCATGCTTTTTGCTTCAGTGCCAGATGGCACACCGCGCAAGAAGTCGAAAGAAGAGGTCAAACTCTTGCATAGTGATGTGCTCTACAAAAATCAGAGAGACGTGCGAGCCGACGTGCTTGTGGGCCATGTCAAACTGTTTCATGATGGCATGTATCTTGATTGCGACAGCGCAAGATATTACAAGGATGAAAATTCCTTTGAGGCCTATGGACATGTCAAGATGATACAAGGCGACACGCTGACCCTGACAAGCGACACGCTTCTTTATGATGGCCCGATGATGCAGGCTCATGCAAAGGGCAGGGCTGTGCTCACACACCGTCAGACACGTTTGACAACCTCTGTCATTGACTATGACCGCCTGGAAGGCATCGGGTTCTATCCCACACATGGCATATTGTATGATGCTGACAACGTGCTTAACTCAGATTATGGACAATATTCCCCATCCGCCTCTGAAGCAATCTTTAAGGACAATGTAGTGCTTGTGAATCCTAAGTTTGAACTTAAGACAAATGAATTGTATTACTACTCCGACACCAAGATGGCAAAGATAGTGTCAGAGACAAATATAGTGTCGTCCGACAGCACTTTCGTCTATGCGCTCAGGGGCGATTACAATACGCAGACAGGGCAGGCATGCCTTATGGACAGGTCTCATATATACAAAGACATGCGCGACGTGGTTGGCGACAGCCTCTACAGTGATGAAGAGACAGGTGTCAGCGAGGCTTTTGGCAATGTGGTCCTTACAGATGTGGAAAATCAGTGCATGCTCACAGGCAACTATTGCCGGTATGAAGACAATACAGGTGTGGCGGTGGCTACCGACAGTGCAGTGTGCTATGAGTTCTCAAGTCCCGACACCCTCTATGTGCATGCCGACACGCTGAAGATGATCACTTACAACCAAAAGACAGATTCCGTATACCGTGACTTGTACGCATATCATAAGGTAAGGATGTATCGCCGTGACGTGCAGGGAGTGTGCGATTCGCTTGTCACCCACCAACTGGATTCGTGCACTTATATGTATGGCCAGCCAATTCTTTGGAATGAGGAACAACAGGTGTTTGGCGAGGAAATACGCATATACAATAATGACAGCACCATAGATTGGGTACATATCGTCAATCAAGCCATGACGATAGAAAAAGTCGATTCAGCCTCATACAACCAAGTGGCGGCAAAAGAAATGTTCTGCTATTTCAAAGATGGAGCTATGGAACGCAACAATGCCAAGGGCAATGTCTATCTTTGTTATTTTATGGAAGAGTCGGATGGCGCTCGTATAGGCATGAACTATACAGAGACTCCTGAGATGAACATATTCATGAAGAACAAGAAAGTGGACAAGGTATGGATGCAGACGCCATCAGGCACAATGTATCCGCCGTTCGCCATACCAGAAGACAAACGATATTTGCCATCGTTTGCTTGGTTCGACTATATCCGTCCAAAGAATAAAGACGACATATTTGGATGGAAATCCAAAAAGGAAGACCAGATGCTGAAGAAGACAGAGAAGAAACATGTGCCAAAGCAGAGTCTGGACAACCTGAAATGAATAAGAGATAATATGACACTGAATAAAGATGGCCTATAAGCAGGTGCTCATGATAAGTTTCATATTTGGGATGTCTTATTTTTAATAATATTGAGTGACCACATAATAAAGGAGAAGCAATGGGACTATTTACAGTAAGAAAACCACGCGGTTTTCATCATAATTACATCTATTACGATCCTCGTAAAGAGAAACTTAAAGAAATAGATGAGAGAGCCAAGCGTGAACTTGGCATTCTGCCTCCAAAGGAGTTTTCTCCAGAAGATATCAGAGGCAAGTTTGTAGGAGCTACTAAACACCTTAAACGACGTAAGGAGAGTGGCAGAAAGCCACTGTCATACGGAGTGCTGATATTGTTGATTGTTATACTTCTGTTTGTCATGCATTATCTTGCCACAGGCTCAATCTTCTGATGCGCCAGTATGAAGGCAAGGTGTGACTCAGGCAAAAAATAATTGATTTGAAAGATATAATACATCTTCTTCCCGATTCGGTGGCCAACCAGATAGCTGCTGGAGAGGTCGTGCAGCGACCTGCTTCAATCATTAAAGAAATGGTTGAGAATTCTATCGACGCAGATGCGCAGCATGTCCAAGTCATTGTTGTTGATGGAGGCAAGACGAGCGTGCAGATCATAGATGATGGCAAAGGCATGTCAGAGACAGATGCCCGCATGGCTTTCGAACGCCATGCCACTTCGAAGATAAGGCAAGCCTCTGATTTGTTCCGCTTGTCCACAATGGGATTCCGAGGCGAGGCATTGGCAAGTATAGCAGCAGTGTCTCAGGTCGAACTGAAGACTCGCCGCTCTGAAGACGAACTTGGCACGATGATTGTCATTTCGGGTTCCAAATTGGAGCGCGAGGAACCTGTGGCATGTCCTGTGGGAAGCAATTTCTCTGTCAACAATATATTCTTTAATGTTCCGGCAAGACGGAAATTCTTGAAATCCAATCAGACAGAACTCTCGAATGTTGTGGCCGACTTTCAGCGCATTGTGCTTGTGCATCCCGATGTGTCATTCACATTGTTCAATAATGGCGTTGAAATGTATAATCTGCCAAAGGCAACAGTGAAACAGCGAATTGTTGATGTCTTCGGAAAAAAAATAAATACAGACCTCTTGCCGATAGATGTTGATACATCCTTAGTGCACATCACGGGATATGTGGGCAAGCCAGAGGCTTCAAAGAAGAAAAACGCGCATCAGTATTTCTTTGTCAATGGCAGGTATATGCGCCATCCGTAT
Source organism: uncultured Bacteroidaceae bacterium (assembly GCA_934293005.1). Taxonomy (GTDB): domain Bacteria; phylum Bacteroidota; class Bacteroidia; order Bacteroidales; family Bacteroidaceae; genus Minthosoma. The sequence goes on along the minus strand of CAKQYA010000029.1, from coordinate 16,373 downwards.
TTTCATAGCGCAGTGATGAAAGCATATGAGAATATCATTCCTGTGGGCGAACAAGTGCCGTATTTCATATATTTTTCTGTTGAGCCTTCTTCCATCGATGTCAATGTGCATCCTACCAAGACTGAGATAAAGTTTGACGATGAGCAGCCTATATGGCAGGTGCTCTCTGCTGCTGTGCGCGAGACATTGGGACAGTTTGGCAATGTGCCTATGATAGACTTCGACATTGACGGCAAGCCCAACATTCCAGTGATGGGGACAGCTACCGCCATACCGCGCCAGCCCAAATTGTCTGCTCCTACATATAATCCATTTGCGTCAAGCAAAAGCGATTCTGCGTATGGAGGCCATTCCTGCACAGCTTCATCGGGATGGGAAAAACTATATGAAGGCGTGAGTGCGCCAAAGGCTGATGAGACCTTGCCTGTGGAGGTTGAGGTGACCACTCCAGCATCGTCGATGCAACAGTCGTCCTTGGAGTTTCAACGAGCGGGCATCCAGTTTGATGACATGCCTGAAGAGTCTAATTTGCAAGGCTCTTTATGGAATGAGATGGCCGATGCAACTGCAAGCAAGATGCCTTTTGACATCTCCGTGCCGAAGTTGCAGTATAGAGGAAGATATATAGTTGTGCCCACTTCAGGGGGACTTATGCTGATAAACCAGCATCGGGCGCATGTGCGAGTGCTCTTCGAGCAGAACATGCATAGCATCACACAACATAAGCGCCCGTCGCAAAAAGAACTTTTTCCGGTGGTTGTTCAGTTTGACAAGCGCGAAAGCATCATGCTCGAAGATATGCTCGACGACCTGTCGAGTCTTGGCTTTGACCTCTCTTTCCTTGGAGGCGGTTCTTATTCTGTCAATGGCATTCCTACAGAAGTGATAGGCCTTGACATAGATGCGCTGCTTCATGATATGGTGGCTTCAGCTATGAATGAGGGCAATAGCGTGAGAAAGGATGCCCAAGAGGCCATTGCGCTTACAATGGCCAAAAAGTCTGCAATAGTGTATGGGCAAGCTCTTTCGTCAGCTGAGATGAACCAACTGCTGACTGACCTTTTCGAGACTAACAGTCCTGCGCGCACCCCCGACGGACAGCTTGTGTATGCTGTTATGGATGATAAAAATATCGACAACATGTTCTGAAACATATAAAAATATGCTGTTTGAAGTGCTTGAATGGCAAAAAAGCAGAATAAATTAAGGATTTTGTATGGTGCACGTGTTTTTTTTTATGTTTTTTTATTGTGTATGAAGTAAAAGTTGTACCTTTGTAACAAAAAGAGGCCTGTAACTTCTGCTGATACCATTGTGCTATATATACTAATGTGTGGCTGCACATGGCAGAAGAAGGCTGAATGGCAAAAGAGAATAGAATATTTATAATTTTTAAAAAAGTGTATTTATGAAAAAGTTTATGATGGCGTTGGCCTTTATAGGTCTCGGTACTGCTGCTGCAAATGCACAGTGCGATGAGTTCGCAACACCAACAACAAGCAAGTACAGTGTTGCAACAAATTCATTCTGGTCAAACTGGTACGTTCAGGTTGGCGTGGATATGGCTGTCCAGAACCCTTATGGCGCAAACTTCCTTGATGACATGTGGCATTCAGGCCGCACTTACGGTCTCAACCTCGCTGTAGGTAAGTGGTTCACTCCAGGCATTGGCGTTCGCGTTAAGGCAAACTGGGAGAACGGCGCATTCCCACATGCATTCCGCAACCAGAACCACATGGCTGCAGTAGTTCCAAACTGCGAGGACGGTGGTGCAGGTTCCATCTACTTCGACACTCAGTTCAATTTGAGCAACCTCATCTGCGGTTATAGCGACACACGTGTATGGAATCTTTCTGTATTCCCACGCGCAGGTGTTATCCGCCGCTTCGATGACAGATGCAATGCTCCGCTCATCGGTGCTGGTATCAACTCTTCATGGAAGATATCTAAGCTTATGAACATCTACCTTGAAGGTGCTTGGAATTTCACAGACTCACAGTACTACCCATACGCAGGCAAGAGCAAGACTGCTACAAACGGCATCATCACAGCAGACCTCGGTGTTACATTCAACCTTGGCAAGACAGGATGGTCTAAGGCAGTATCGCTTGATGACTATGAGGCTCTCTCTAACGAGGCTTGCTCTAAGCTCGCTTCACTCCGTGCACAGCTCAAGGCTGAGCAGGATGAGAACGCTGACCTCCGCAACCGTCTCGCTCAGGCATCTAAGAAGCCAGCTTCTGATAAGATTGTTGCAAGTACAGCTACATCAGTATTCTTCAACATCAACTCTTCAAAGATCAATTCTAAGAAGGACCTCATCAATGTTGAGGCTATCGCAACTGCAGCAAAGAATGCTTCTGCTAAGATCGTAGTGACAGGTGCTGCCGACAGCAAGACTGGTTCTTCTGCTTACAACCAGAAGCTTTCTGAGGCTCGTGCTCAGGCTGTTGCAGATGAGCTTGTTAACCTTGGTGTTGACCGTTCTAAGATTGAAGTTCGTGGCATCGGTGGCGTTAACGACGTTGCTCCATACAACCTCAACCGTCGTGCTATCATCGAACTCAAGTAATATCGGGTACGATAACATAACATAATCAGATGGCGAGCATGCTCAAGGCGTGCTCGCCATTTATTTATGGCGTATGCTTTAAACACAACTCTAATGACCGATTCGGGTTAAAACGTGGTGGAAAAACATAAATATTTTTCCGTTAATAGGAAAAATAATATAAGATACGCTTTGAATGAAAAAAAAATCGTATCTTTGCATCATATTAATATTCCTTTTGCGGAATGAGTAAACAAAGTGAAAATGAATGATGTGAAAAGATTGGTGGTTTGGCTATGCTTGATATGCTCAGTTGCTGTTGAATCCCAAGCCCAAATGCTTTTAGGAACCCAGGGCATGGTCAACACGCCTACAGCTGATATGAGTAAAGAAGGCACGTTTGTTGGCGGAGCCAGTTATGTGCCACGTGAAATGGACATGGCTCCAGGCAATTACAATACTGGCATTTATTACATTACATTCACACCGTTCAAATGGATGGAGTGCACATTTAGGGAGACTTTGTTGAAAACTAAAAAAGTGAAGAATGGCGAGGTGAAGCATGGATACTATCAACAAGACCGGTCCACTACGTTTCGCCTTCGTCCTATTGCTGAAAAAGACAGCACACTGCTGCCAAGTGTGGTGGCAGGTGTCAATGATATATATTCAGACCATGGATCCAGCAGATACACTTGCGTATATGGAGTCATGACCAAGCATGTTCCTTTAGGCAATGCAGGCGTCATTGGATTCAATGTTGGCTACACCCACAAATTCAAAACGGGTGTCGTATATGACGGAGCCTTCGGAGGCGTCGAGTTCAGTCCTGTTTTTGCAAAACACTTTCGCCTTATGGCGGAGTGGGACACTTCCGGCGTTAATGTGGGTGCGCATCTGTTTGCCTTCAAGCATCTCAACATGATGGTCTACACCCGTGAGTTCAAGTGCTTTGGCGCAGGCGTAAGTTATCAATATACAATCAGTTTTTAAGGATTCATGAAAAGGATTTGTATCATACTGGCAGCTGTCTTGACGGGCATTACCGCTGCAGCGCAGCAATTAACCGATGTGTTGTCTGCTGAAGGGTTTGAAAACGTGAGGGCTGCGAAAACGGGCAATGTGGTCTGTGTGGCTTTGAATGACCCAGCTTATCGCGGCACGTTCAGAGGACCTGCTGAGGCAATAAAACTCATTGGGGAAAGATATGCCGACTGTGACAAGGTTGAGATGGTTGTTGAGGAGTATGGCACTCCTAAGATTGCCATTCATGCCTTGAAAGATGGCAATCGCTGGGTTGTTGACGCAGATTACGAGACAGCAGCCATTATTAATGCTTTGGCTGCAGATGGTGTTCAGCGAGTGTCGGGCAAACGAAACAGCACATACGGCAAGGTCGATGTGACGTTAAACCCGATAGTGACATTGGACAACCACCGTTTTGACAAGCTGTTTGAGACAGGTGTCTATATATCTCCGACAATAGAGACATCTCTTTGGAGAGGCAACAGGATAAATGTGCAGCCAATAATACCGGTTTACACAAATCTGGATGCTGGCAGCCGTAACAGGCGTTTCCAACTTGGCTCTACAAACATACAGCAAGATTTCCTCTTTGGAGGTAAATGGTATGGCACCGCTACGGCAGGCATATTCCGTCCTTGCAGGGCTGGTGTTAATGTCGACTTCGGATGCCGTGTGATGCCAGAGTTGTCTGTTGGCGTTCGTGCCAATTGGACCGTAGACAGTTATTTTGGGAAAGACAAATGGTATGTGGCCTCTGTCGACCTGAAAGGCCGCCGTTCGGAGGTCAGCGCCATGCTGAAGGTTGATTATTTCCATCTCCCTTCAGCCATACAAGTTCAGTTGGCGGCGGGACGTTTCATTTATGGCGATTATGGCGCAAGGCTTGGCCTCACCCGTCATTTCGGCGACTATGCCATAGGAGTGTATGGCGTTCTTACAGGTGGAGAGCATAATGCTGGATTCCATTTTGCCATTCCTGTCAGAGGCAAGCGCAACAGACAGGGTGGGTGCGTGAGAATCAATCTGCCTGAATACTACGACCTGCAGTATGGCATGGTCAGCTATTATGAGTATGCAGACCAAAAGATGGGCACAGAACTTGAAGTCAGGCCGATTGAAAACCGTTCGCTGCAGTATTGGAACGCTCATTATGTGAAGCGTAATATGCAGCGCATCCTTGATGGCATCATGGAATAGTGGTGTTGACGGGATAATATATGAAGAAGATAATTTTTATAATAACTTTATTTAATTAATTAAACAAAAGAGTATGAAAAAGATTAATTTTTATCTTGGAGCACTTGCGGTAGCTTCTACTGCACTCCTTTCATCTTGCTTTAGTAGTGATGGTGATGACACCCCACAGGCTCCTACAGTGGACATCGTGGAGAACAATGTTGTTTGCACTGTTGTTCCATCGGCTAATGTTGGTGATGTCACTTACAGAACAGAAGGCACTGCAACAAAGGGCAATACAGTAAAGGTTATTGCTACAGCAAACACTCCAGGTAAGTACACATCTGACAGACTTGAGAAGACAATCACTATAGGTGATGAGCACACTCTCAATGTTCCATTCGTCTTCACTCTTAAGCCAGTTGCTGTAGATGTTGCTGCTGAGGTTGCAACTCAAGAGTCGGTTACTGTATATCAGGGTAAGTCTGAGGAAGGCTCAGCTTCGCAGGCTACAACAAACCAGGCAGAGGCAGCTAAGGACGTTGTCGTTCTTGAGGACGCAAAGGTAGAGAAAGTTGCAATGGAGGTTTCTAAGACAGCTGTAGCTAACGCACAGTCTACTGTTGCGAGCACAGCATTCTCTGTAGTGGTTGTTCCTGCTAACGATACAATCGTTCAGGTTCCAGCAGCAGAAATCGAGAAAGTGGCTGAAAGCTCTACTCCACTGAAACCAATTGAGGCTTCTACTCTTCAGGCTGTCTGCCAGCCTTCTGGAGCACAGTTTGAAGAGCCTGTGAAGATCACTATCACAGCTCCTGAGTCAGAAGGTCTTGACTTCATCGCTAAGAATGGTAACGATCAGGTTGAGGGTGTTGCTACATCTAACGCTCTTACTATCAGCGTGCCTCACTTCTCTGCATGGGATTTCGTCCTCAGAGCACATATCGCAAATGTGACACACAAGCAGACATATGAAACAAAGACTGCTATCGTGTCAGAAGGCGACAACACAATCAACTACACTTCTAAGCTTGGATGGAGTGTAAACAAGAAGAACGTTCTTGTTAATGCATACCTCGTAGGTAAGCTTGGCTCTTCAAAGACTGTTAATGTGAACAAGTCTGTTACATTTAAGTCAACAGGTGATGGCAAGGTTACTTACCGTGTGATTTCAAAGACTGTTGAGTTTGACGTTGAGTCAGGCAGCGCTCGTTTCCATGTAGTGGCTAACGCTGGTTCACAAGTTGAAATCGTCAATGTTGAGTACAACGGACACTCAGGTGGTAACGCACAGTAATAAGCAGTTTGTAAGATTATTGTAGTATATACATATTATAATAATTATATAGGAGGAGTATCTGAAATGATGCTCCTCTCTTTTTGTTAGTTTCCGAACCAACCGTTGTATTTCAATTCTTGTTTCTGAATGGTTTGTTTTGAGCACGTTTTTTTTGAGGGTGGGGCATGGTAAAGAACTTCCTGAAAAATGAGGGTTAACATACTTCATCAAGTATCCTAAGATACTTCGTCAAGTATCCTAATATACTTTGCCAAGTATCCTAATATACTTCGTCAAGTATCCTAATATACTTTGTCAAGTATCCTAATATACTTTGCCAAGTATCCTAAGATGCTTTTTCGGGCACGTATGACGTGACTTAAGAGATAAGTTTGAAACATGATGGTTCGTTCACGTTTATGGCAAGGCCAGATTCTTAAATTTCGATATAAGTGTCATGTCATTATTGGTTCTGCAGCATGCGTTTTTTTTGCTGGAAATATATCTTTATGTATTTGGGGCATTGTCTTGCAGAAGCAAATATACCCTCCCCGTTTAAAATACGGATTTTATATTTTATAGACGTTTGTAGGCATAGTAATACGTCTAAATGTATTGATATTACCTTTTTTATAAGAAAATCACAAAAAAATCGAATTGAACGCTTGCAGGTTCCGAAATAAGTCGTACCTTTGCAGTGCTTTTGAGAAACAGAGCTCCTGAGTTGAAAAAAACGACGGGATGTAGTACAGTTGGTAGTATACTTGGTTTGGGACCAAGGGGTCGCACGTTCGAGTCGTGTCATCCCGACAAAAACAACTTGAGAGGCTCTATTTTAAGAAGTGACGGGATGTAGTACAGTTGGTAGTATACTTGGTTTGGGACCAAGGGGTCGCACGTTCGAGTCGTGTCATCCCGACAAAATAAGGGCGTTTAGCTCAGCTGGTTCAGAGCGTCTGCCTTACAAGCAGAGGGTCGGCGGTTCGAATCCGTCAACGCCCACATAGAGGAAAACATTAGTTTTCCTCTTTTTTGTTTCTTGTTATTTAATATTGACATTGTGTCGCAGAGTGATATTGCCAGCTGGTTGTTGTCCGCCATGATGTTTAGACACAGGACGTATAAAAAACATGAAAACAATCAATGTTCCACGCTGATTTATGTTGTTGTTCCACATAAAATGCTTATCTTTGCAATGTTTTTCATTGCGATAATGTCGCTTTCATAATGCGCATCGCGAAATACAATAAGAAGAAATGGGAAAAATTATAGCATTGGCAAATCAGAAAGGTGGAGTGGGCAAGACCACTACCGCTATAAACCTGGCTGCCAGCCTGGCTGCATTGGAAAAGAAAGTGCTTGTGGTAGATGCCGACCCTCAAGCAAATGCATCATCAGGTTTGGGAGTAGACATCCAGCAGGTGGATACCTCTATCTATGATTGCATCGTCAACGCGATTGACCCGCACGAAGCTGTCTATACAACAGACATAGAAGGGCTTGACATCATACCAAGCCATATAGACCTTGTCGGAGCAGAGATAGAGATGCTGAATGTGGAGAAGCGAGAGACTGTTTTGAAGAGGATCCTCACTCCGTTGCGTTCTGAGTATGATTATATATTGATCGACTGCTCGCCATCGCTCGGAATCATCACAGTCAATTCTCTTACAGCAGCTGATTCTGTAATCATACCTGTGCAGTGTGAGTATTTTGCCCTTGAAGGAATAAGCAAACTGCTCAACACCATCAAGATTATCAAGAGCAAACTCAACTCGCATCTTGAAATAGAAGGCTTCCTTCTCACAATGTTCGATTCGCGTCTTCGTCTGGCAAACCAGATATACGAAGAGGTGAAGCGCCATTTCCAGGAATTGGTGTTCAAGACTGTAGTGCAGCGCAATGTCAAGTTGTCGGAGGCCCCAAGCCACGGCATTCCATGCATATTGTATGATGCCACGTCAAATGGCGCAAAAAACTACATATCCCTTGCAAAGGAAGTCGTTGCTCACGACAACAAGCAAAATGCGGGCAAGAAATGATGCTTGCTGAGGCAATACATATTCATTCACACACACATGATGAAATTATGGCAGTAAGAAAAAAATTCGGACCTGCGCTTGGCCGCGGACTCGATGCGCTCATATCTACAGAGGAAGTGCGCACCGAGGGCTCGTCAACGATCAACGAGATAAACATATCCCTCATAGAACGCAATCCAAACCAGCCACGCAGGGAATTTGATGATGAAGCCCTTCAGGAGCTTGCCGACTCGATAGCGGAGATAGGCATAATACAGCCCATCACGCTGAGGGAACTCGACAACGGTCGCTATCAAATCATTGCAGGTGAGCGGCGTTGGCGTGCATCGCAGATAGCAGGCCTTGCATCCATACCAGCATACATACGCACCGCAAGCGATGAAAACGTTATGGAGATGGCCCTGATAGAGAATATCCAGCGTCAGGACCTCAATTCCATAGAGATTGCTCTTGCCTATCAGCATCTCATTGACGAGTATGGACTGACTCAGGAGAAACTGAGCGAGAGGGTGGGAAAGAAACGCGCCACTGTGGCCAACTATTTGCGCTTGCTCAAGTTGCCGGCTCCTGTTCAAGTGGCTATCCAGAATCATACAATGGATACAGGGCATGCGCGAGCACTCTTGGCTCTTGACGACCCCAAGACACAGCTTAAGGTTTTCAAAGAGGTGCTTCACAAGGGGTGTTCTGTGCGCCAAGTGGAGGACATGGTAAAGAGCATCAATGATGGCGAGGCCTCCAATGGAAAAAAAGCGCTTGCGCAGTTGTCGGGCGAAATGGAAAACATGCGCATGGCACTTTCTTCTGCCATAGGCAAGGATGTGAAGATGACATGTGCCTCCAATGGAAAAGGCAAGGTTACTTTCGCTTTTGATGATATTGAGGACCTTCAGCGCATACTTGCTATGCTCAAGTAGGTGTTCATAATTATTTTATATTCGAGTGCTCTGTTCTGATGCCAGTGTTTCTCCATAACGAAGGAGCTTTGTGGGCATGGTGGCTGATAAAAAGCAGTTGCTGAAGCTCAGAAGAGAGTGTGGCAAATGAAAGAGCATCGTGATTGGATTTACTGAAATGGTTTTGAATGCTTACTTAATGAAAATGATTACCGCATTGAGACTCGTTAACCATACTGTTTGCTTGTTGTGCCTTACGGCCCTGATGGCATGCCTGTCTATAGGCAGGATGCAGGCCGCTACGGCAACAGCCAATGACAGTGTGGTGTCGGAGGCTGCGCCTGTAGAACTCTCTGCTTCAGGCGACAGCGTGATGCAGCAAAAGGCCGACTCGCTTGTGGTGCGCATTGACTCGCTTGTGGCGCAGTTTGACACATTGAAGACAAATGTGGCATTTGCAGCCGATTCGCTCCATGCACAGCAGAAGCAAGCCAAAGAACGCTTCATACCCGATCCCAAGAGGGCCATGTGGCTGGCTATGGTCATACCTGGAGGAGGACAGATATACAACCGCAAATATTGGAAACTGCCTCTCATCTATGGAGGATTCATAGGTTGTGTCTATGCTATGACATGGAACAACACCATGTATCGCGACTATTCCCAAGCGTATATAGACATCATGGACAATGACGAGAACACTAAAAGTTATGAGAACTTCTTGCCGCCCACCTACGATGTCAACGCCAATATGGACCGCTTGAAAGACTTGTTCAAAAGAAGGAAAAACTACTACAGACGTTACCGCGACCTCAGCATGTTCTGCATGATAGGCGTTTACGCTCTGTCGATTCTCGATGCTTATATTGATGCGGAGATGTCGAGCTTTGACATTTCAGACGACTTGACATTGAAGGTTAAGCCCGCCATCATGAATGAACGCAATTCGGTGTTGCAAGCCCAAGGAGTGCGCTCCAATTCATATGGAGTGCAATGCAGCTTTAACTTTTAACTCTGCTGGATTGGGTTGTGCAGAGTTCTTTAACCCCATTATGTCTGATGACTGACAGGGCTTAAAACCGCCAGACAAACGAGTTTGGCATTGATGCTGATTTAGAAAATGATTAAGAAAATGAATAGAAAGAAGATAATATTTAGCTTGTTTATAGCGATGGCTGCTGCCGCTCATGCGCAGAGTGTCGTTACATCGGCAGACGACTCTGTGTCTGCCAATATCGGTGACATGCCAGAAAGCATGCTCATCAGTGAGGATGAACTGATGAAGGAGTTTGCCAATAAGGGCAATCTCACCCCAGGCAGTGCAGAGGCGCACACGCTATCATACGATGATTCTGTGCTCGTCAGCCGCCTGTCGCGCATACCTACGACCATCGAACTGCCACTGAACAATGTGACAAGAGAGTATATAGAACGTTATTCCAATAAGCTGAAGGGCTCGGTGGCCGTGATGCTTGGCGCCTCTAATTTCTATACACCTATCTTTGAGGAAGCGCTCGAACGCTATGGCTTGCCGCTCGAGCTCAAGTATCTGCCAGTGGTGGAGTCGGCTCTGCGTCCATCGGCCGTGTCTCATGCGGGTGCGGCTGGCTTGTGGCAATTTATGATAGCCACAGGCAAGCGTTATGGACTTGAGGTCAACACTCTCGTGGATGAACGCCGTGACCCCATCAAATCGAGCGATGCCGCTGCTCGCTATTTACGTGACCTTTATGACATGTTTGGCGACTGGGGCCTGGCATTGGCTGCATATAATTGTGGGGAGAATGGCATACAGAAGGCTGTGCAGCGCGCAGGCGAGAAGGCGAAAGGTGACTTCTGGTCTGTGTATGATCTCTTGCCAAGAGAAACGCGAGGCTACGTGCCTGCATTCATTGCAGCCACATATGTGATGAATTACTATTGCGAGCATGGCATCGTGCCGCACGATTGCACCTTGCCTGCAGAGACTGACACTGTGATCGTGCAGCATGAGGTGGCATTCAGCAATGTCGCTTCGAAGTGCAACGTCACCATCGACGGCCTGCGCGCTCTTAACCCTCAATATCGCAAAGACATTGTGCCTGCCAATTATTCTTTGTGCTTGCCGCAAGGATGTGTGGAGGATTTCATTTCACATGAGGACAGCATCTATGGCCTTGATGTGTCAAAGGGTCTTCTGGTGTCGGGGCTTCGCAGGTCTGTGACAGAGGATGTCGATAAGGCTCCTGTGGTGCAGCAAGCGTCAAAGAGCAAACGAAGCTCAAGGCAGCGCGCAAAGTATGCCAGCGTAAAGTCGGGCGACACCTTGTCTGCTATCGCCAAGCGCAATCGCACCACTGTGAGCCAGATAAAGAGGCTTAATAACATGAAGGGCGATTTCATCCGCAAGGGACAGACGCTGCGAGTGAAATGAGCGCAAAGAGCGGCATGAAAGATTATATAGATGCAAACAGAAAATGAATCAGCCTAATGGATACACAGAAGATGACTCCTGAACAGGAGGAACAAATGGTCAATGACGAGTTTCAGACCCTCGTCGACGCATATCTATCGTCAAAGCACCGCAAGAAAGTGGATGTCATAACCAAGGCATTTAATTTTGCCAAGCATGCCCATAAGGGCGTGCGGCGCTTGTCGGGAGAGCCGTATATAATGCATCCCATTGCTGTGGCAAAGATTGTATGCTGTGAGATAGGACTCGGGTCCACATCTATATGCGCAGCGCTGCTGCATGATGTGGTTGAGGATACCGAATATACTGTTGAGGACATTGAGAACATGTTTGGCCATAAGGTGGCGATGATTGTCGACGGGCTGACGAAGATATCAGGCGGAATCTTTGGTGACAGAGCATCGGCTCAAGCCGAGAACTTCAAGAAACTGCTCCTCACCATGAGTGACGACATACGCGTCATCCTTATAAAGATAGCTGACCGCCTGCACAATATGCGCACTCTTGGCAGCCAGTCGGTCAGCAAGCAATATAAGATAGCTGGCGAGACACTATATATTTATGCGCCTCTCGCCAACCGCCTCGGACTGAACTCTATCAAGACCGAACTGGAAGACTTGAGTTTTAAGTTTGAGCATCCAGAGGAATATGCCGACATATCTCATAAACTGGAAAGCACACGTGATGAACGTAACGAGTTTTTTGAGAAATTTGTGGCTCCTGTGCGCTCTGCCCTCGATGCTCTCGGCATGAAATATGAGATAAAGCAGCGCGTCAAGTCGCCTTATTCCATATGGCGCAAGATGCAAGCGAAGCATATACCGTTTGAGGAGATATACGACATCCTTGCTGTGCGAATAATCTTCGATCCCAAGCGGCCTGACACCGAACTGAATGACTGCTTTAGCATATATGTGAAACTTTGCCAGATATACACTTCCCATCCAGACCGCACTCGCGACTGGGTGAGTCATCCAAAAGCCAATGGCTACCAAGCCCTTCATGTCACGCTCATGTCTAAGCAGGGCGAATGGATTGAGGTGCAGATACGTTCACGCCGCATGGACGAGATAGCAGAGAAAGGTTTTGCCGCTCATTGGAAATATAAAGATGGCGATAAGACAGAGACCGCGTCTGAACTTGAGCTTGACAAGTGGCTCGCTACCATCAAGGAAATACTTGATGACCCGCAGCCTGATGCAATGGACTTTCTTGACACCATCAAACTGAATCTCTTCGCTTCTGAGATATTCGTCTTCACGCCTAAAGGTGAGATACGCACCATGCCTGCAGGCAGCACCACACTCGACTTTGCCTTCACCATACACACTTTTGTGGGAAGCCATTGCATTGGAGCCAAGGTGAATCATAAACTTGTGCCTATCAACTACAAGCTCAACAGCGGCGACCAAGTGGAGATACTTACATCCAAAACCGTGCGGCCCACGCGCGAATGGCTCAACATCGCCACTACGGCCAAGGCTACCACGAAGATTCTTTCCATCATACGCAAAGAAGAAAGAGAGGCGCGCAAGAAAGGTGAGGACATGCTTGATGAGTTTTTCAAGGAGCATGATATTGTCAAAGACACTCTTGTCATTGACAAATTGTGCAAATTGCATGATTTCACCAAGCCTGAGCCGCTCTATGTCGCATTAGGAGAGGGAACGATAATACTTGGCAAGGAAGATGTGGACATGCTGCATGACAAACCAGAAGTGGCTATGTGGAAGAAACTTTTTTCTTTTGGAAAGAAGAACAAGAAGACTGCTGCAACGGAGAAGCCTGTGGTGGATTCCAATTTCGACCGCAAGCAGGTGCTGCTTCTTAATGAAGATTCTGTGCAGAATAAATACACGCTCTGCGATTGCTGCAAACCTATACCAGGCGACACCGTCATGGGATTCATTGACAATAGCGGACATATCATCATACATAAGCTGCAGTGTCCGATGGCAGCGAAGATAAAAGCCAATCAGGGCAACCGCGTCCTTGCGGCCAAATGGGACATGCACCGTGTGCTTCTATTCCCTGTCACTATCTATGTCAAAGGGTTTGACAAACTTGGCTTGCTGCACAAGATGACAGAGGTCATATCGCAGCTGCATGAGATAAATATCCGCAAACTTGAAGTGGAATGTGAAGGGGGCATCTTTGAATGCACTGTACAGATGTTTGTGCACGATACAAAGGAGGTTGATGAGATTGTGACTGCTCTGCGTGATTTGCAAGATATCAAAGAGGCTGCAAGAATCTGAGCGCATCTGCAAGACATTGGATGTCTTGATAATAAATAAGTAGGTGCTCATAATTATTTTTATATAATAAAATAATTTTGAATACCTGCTTAATGAAAGGACTAAGGGATTGTTCCCTTGGTCCTTCTTTTTTTTCGTTGATGAAAAAAGCCCGTTCGTTGAAAAAATTGTGTTTTTTTGCTTTTTTAAGTTGCAATGACGCTTTTCAGGGCAATATTTTTGGCTTCTTGCCAATGTTTGTGAAAAAATGTCATTGCCATATGGTGTATTGTTGTTAAATTTACATCTGCAAGCAAGGAGGGGCAGTTAAAGTTGTCTTTTCCCATCTGTGCTTGTCCGTTATGGCATGTTGCCATAGCGTAACCAATAAATCTTTTATCATATCATGAGAAATACCTATGTCTTGCCTGTGCTGCTGCTTTCTGGACTGGCCGCTGCGGGCTGCTCTTCGGACGAAGAGCAAATCAGTGTGAATAACGAAACCATTGAGATGCTCGCTCATTGTTCTGTTGATGAGGTCTGGCACACTTCCCACTCGTCTGCTTTGCCTGCGGAAAAGAAATTGACGAGAGCTGTGGTGGATGAAAACACGCGAATGGGTTTGTATGTGATTGACAGCAACGGTAAGAAATTGCTGGCCGAATGTAGCAAAAATAATAGCACTTTTACTTACAATATAAATTTGCCGTCAGTTGTGCCGGGTGTATATCGCCTGTGTGCGCTTTATGGCCCGACGCGTGATGAAATGCCTCATGGTCCTGAATTGACTGTAGACACAGCTTGGGATCTGCCAGAATCTATTCGTGATTTATATTTAGGCGAGGCCAGCTTTACTGTCGAAAATGCCAAGCGTTCGTACCAGACAGATTTGACGCTGTCTCATCTTGACGCTCAGCTTGGACTCACGATCAAGGAGGTGCCGGCTAATGTGGCTTCTATAACATGCGAATTGCCCAACCAGGCATCCCAGTTCACTCTCAGCGGAAAGATTCTCGGCAACAGCCGTTCGCAGAAGTTTGCGTTGAAGAAGTCTGACACGACGTCGACATGGGAGTTGGCTCCGACTCTTGTCTATCCATGTGCTGATGGCACAACGGAAATGGTTGTGAAGTTGCGTGTTGAGTATTCTGACGGAAAGCTTCCTGTTGTTTACACAACCAATTCTTCTTATGTGTGCACGAAGAATCAGAGCGTCAAACTGACTACTTCGATGAAGGCTGTGATGAAGTCTGATGTCACGCTTGACGAGACGTGGGGAAATGAGGTAGACGGTTCCTTGAATTTTGGTGATGGCACAGTGGATAACTCTTCGGCATCTGGCAGTTCTTCCGGCGAATCTGCTTCTGACCCGTCTTCTGATGATAATGACTATGATTTGTAGGTTGCGTTTTCTCAAGTTGTGCCTGTCTGTTGCAGGAATGATGGTTTTGGCGTCGTGCGGCAATGTGGTTCTTGATGAGGAAGAGGAAGGTGCTGTTGTGACTGACGACAAATGCATGCTGAATGTCACGTGCGCTTTTTCACAGAGCATTGGCGATTTTCCGTCTACCCGTTTGTCTCTGCCCAGCGTGGTCAGCAGAATATCGTTTGCGGTCATTCAGTCGGGCAAGGTTGTGTGGCATGACGAACAGATGTGCGATAATGATGAGGATGACTCTTTTGGCAAGGTTACGGCACCTCTTAAAAGGGGTGCCTGCACCCTTGTCATCTTTGCGCATAATGGTGATGCTGCATTGCCTTTTGATGATGAGGGCCATGTGGCTCCAGCCAACCACAGGGTCACTGACAGCTTTTCTTATGCTGCAGACCTGATGATTGATGATTCTGTGACTGACGTGGACTGTGTTCTCACACGCTGCATCTCGCGTCTCTCTTTGCTGTCGGACGATAAAGTGCCGTCTGCTGCAGTGTCGGGACAACTTGTCTTGACTGGTGTCAGTCAAGCGTATGATTGTGTGTCGCAATGTGGCACGTCTTCATCTGCTATCGTGAAGGATATACCACGCCTCTCTGTGTATACCAATGCCGACGGACATTTCAAGGCCAATGTCAATGTTTTCATCCCTGACGAAGAAGTGAGGGCTACCGCTGTAATTGATTTTTATAATGCTTCAGGACAGATTGTCTGCAGCAAGAAGATGGAAGATGTTCGCTTAAAGGTTAATTCTGTCAATAATGTCAGTGGGCTGTTCTTCTCGTCAGCCAAACTCTCGCCTGTTGTGTCTGTGGATGACAAATGGGGGGAAGATATAACTCAGGTTTATTGAACCCAAATCGGTCATTAGACCGATTTGGGTTGAAGATGTGGACGCGCTTGTGATAAAGCTCCATCTTCATTCTTGTCAAAAAAGTGTGATGGTAGAGGCTTCAATACTTGCTTGTAAAGGTTGTTTGCAAGTGAATAATATATGCACATAATTTAAAAACGTGTGCATTATGCAAGAATTAGCTTAAATAGGCATTGTTGAAAATCAAGTGGTTAATAAAAACTTTGATATTTCTTTCAAAAAAACTTGCGCAAACCCTTGGCAGTTTCGCAAAAAGTCTCTACCTTTGCACTCGCTTTCAGGAACGAACGACATGAAGTTCAGCACGAAGCCAATAGAGGCGGAGTGATTCTTGAAAAACATATTGCAACAATAATGAGGGCGTTTAGCTCAGCTGGTTCAGAGCGTCTGCCTTACAAGCAGAGG
>CAKQYA010000028.1 GCA_934293005.1 uncultured Bacteroidaceae bacterium | reverse complement strand
ATATTCACCAGCGGAGCCGATTGCTATGTTTCACTCAGAATGACCACACTGGTCAGACTGGATTCAAAATATGCCCTTTTTTAAAGTGGGCTCACATTTGAACTTTCGCAAGCAAGCTCCATATGCCATAAAAGGGCGTCTTGCTGATTGCCATCACACCCATGGCGATGCCTGGGTCAGGAGCTTTTGGGCCTTCCGCCCATACTTAAACCACATGCGAAACTTTAGCCGCATGATATTTGTACAATACGTGTAAAATCTTTACCTTTGCATAAAAAAGCACCTAAAGATAAAATGAAGCGTATACTCTTTGTATGCCATGGCAATATATGCAGAAGCCCTATGGCAGAATACATCATGAAGAAATTGGTGAAAGACGCGGGAATGCAGGACGTATTTGAAATTGCATCCGCTGCAACAAGCACAGAAGAACTGGGCAACCCTGTATATCCGCCAGCAAAACAAAAACTGGCAGAGCATGGCATCGCATGCAATGGACACCGCGCCAGACAAGTAACCATTCAAGATTACCACTATTATGACATCATCGTGGCTATGGACAGCCACAACATACGCAACATGCACAAGATGTTTGGTGGCGACCCCCAGCACAAAATCAACCTGCTGCTCAACTACACCCAAGAGCGCAGGGATGTGGCAGACCCTTGGTACACCAACAATTTCGATGCTACTTGGCGTGACTGCATGAACGGATGCTCTGCACTGCTTAAGATGGCAATGAAGGACATCTGAGGACATTTGTGACCATCATGTCAAAAAAAACACATGTCACTTACAGCAATCGCCACATAATTTGTATCTTTGCAGCCAAATAAAAACTGAGACACAATGAAGAATAAAACAATCCACAAATCTGCCAAGAGCACAAAGCCCGACTTTGTCACCCCAACGGCAGCAAGACCTAAATCCGACACAGCAACATCATGTGCGACACCAGACAAGAAAACGCCTTACATCATAGCCATCACAACCTCAGTTGCCATTGCTCTGATGGGGGCGTATTTCCTGATTGTACGCAACAGCGACACGCTTTTCATGGCGCAGGGACAGAGTTTTTTCACAACCGACAAGACATTCTTCGACGAATGCATGCGACGCCCAGGGGGATTCATAGCATGGGCAGCATCGTTCATGACACAATTCTTCTATCACCCATGTTTAGGTGGAAGCATGATGATAGCATTATGGATCGCGTCTGTGTGGATAAGCAAATTGGCATTCAAGGTTAATGCCGCATGGATGCCTATACTGGCCATTCCTGCCGTATGCATCTTGGTCAGCATGATAGACAATGGCTACTGGATTTATTACATCAAGCATACAGGATTCTGGTATTACGCCACAGTAGGCTACTTCTGCGCCATGGCGATTGTGCTCATATACAGTTTCACAAACAAAGTGGTGGACAGCCTGTTGCTTACCGTCATCACAGCTTTCACCTACCCTTTCTTGGGATGGTACACCCTGCTGGCTCTTGTGTATGCAGCACTCATCAAGGCCACAAAGAAAAATAAGAGCGGAAAGATGGCTGAACGCATCACGCTGACAGCCATGCCTGTGGCAGCAGCCATAGCGACACCGTTGCTCATGCGCTCGTTCTACCCCGATCTGAGAGATGACCAAATATGGACATCAGGACTAACATTCTTCCAATATGACGCAATGACAAGCCTGCACCCTCAGATACCATTGCTTGCCATGGCCTTTGCGCCATTGGCATTCCCTTTCTTGTCTAAATACGACATGGCTACAAAACTCAGAACATGTGTTGCATGGAGTGCGGCTGTGATTGTATTGGGACTGTCTGCCGTGTGGGCAGCCAACGCAGACTTCCAGAACTACAACTACCACGCAGAGATGAGAATGTACCGCGCTGCCGATGAATGCGACTGGGACAAGGTGCTCGACGAAATGAGCGACTTGCCTGGAGATGCTTCAAGAGAAATGGTGATGTTCAAAAACATTGCCTTGCTCAACAAAGGAGAGATGGGCGAAAAGATGTACAAATACAACAACATGGGCGAACAGCCTAAAAATGACTTTGACACTCTTCGCGTGCACATGGTGCAAGCAGGTGGAGACCTAATATACTACTATCATGGAAAGACCAATTTCTCTCTTAGATGGAGCATCGAGAACAGCGTTGAGTATGGCTATTGTTTCTATCGACTGAAAAACATGGCCAGATGCGCTCTTGTGAACGGTGAGATGGACTTAGCGAAAAAATACCTGAACATATTGTCCACAAGCATATACTATAAGGATTGGGCAGAATCATTGCTGCCTGTGACCGACAATCCAGAGCTGCTCAAAAATTTCCATGAATTTGACACAGTAAAAGAGTTGTGGAGCAATATGGGCTCAACACTCGATGGCGATAATGGACTCTGCGAAATGTATCTGCTCAACTATTTCAGCCAAACAATAAACAACGACGACAAACTGCTGGCAGAAATGACCCTCAACTATGCCATGGTGCAGAAAGACATACAACTCTTCTGGCCGCGCTTCTTTATCTACGCAAGACTGCACAATGGGGAAAGAATGCCGACACACTACCAGGAGGCTGCATTGCTGTATGGAAATCTTGAGCCTCAGAATGTGAACATCAGCAACATGCCATTCGACAAGAAAGTGAAAGATGATTATGCAGGATTCCAGCAAATGTCGCAGTCGCTCGTCACAGCAGGAATGGACAACAAGCAGGTCGGCGAAGCCATGAAGAGCACGTATGGCAATACATTCTTCTGGTTCTACTTCTTCAGCCGGAACGTTCACTCTTACTAAACATCGTAAAGGGGCAAACATGCCAGCACCTCCTCAGCAAGCCACCCGCTTGAGAAAAGCGTCGCTTCCATAGGCACGCAGGCATGATTTTGACAGTCCATTAAAGTTATTTAAAATAATGTCAACTATGAAACTAAGAAACATAATATCAATCTTTGCGCTGTCAGCGCTTATATTCACATCATGCGACCACCCGGTAGTTCCTGCAAACGCTGTAAAGGAGGACCGTCTTCCACAAATACAGCCAGACTACACAGAAGTGACCGTGCCATGCAACATATGCCCTCTCAACTTCACTGTGATGGAGGGAGCCACCGACGTAGTGGCTAAATACACATACCCCAAAGGGGTCACCACTTTTGGAAATGGGAAAAAAGTGATGATAGAGGAAAACGAATGGAAAAGCATGCTTAAACACGCTAAGGGCAAAAGCATCAAAGTGGAAGTGTTTGCAAAGGTCAACAACCAATGGAAGGCCTTTAAGCCATTCAACATATACATATCCAACGACAGCATCGACAGATACATCTCATACCGCGTGATACAGCCATCGTATGTGGCTTACGAACAACTGAGCATCAACCAGCGCGACATCACCTGCTTTGAGGAAAATGAGATATACAGCAACATGTCTGTGAGCACAGAGGCCAATGGACAGTGCATCAACTGCCACTCCTACAAGAACTATAAGACAGACCACATGCTTTTCCACATGCGACAAGCCCTTGGAGGCACAATGATCGTGGATGGCGGCACACTGAAGAAGGTGGACCTCAAGACTGACGAAACAATAAGCGCCGGCGTTTATCCTGCATGGCACCCCACAAAAAATCTCATAGCCTTCTCTACAAACAAGACAGGCCAATCGTTCCACACAAAAGACATCAACAAGATTGAGGTGCAAGACACTGAAAGCGACCTCATCCTATATGATGTGGACAAAAATGAGGTGAGCAGCATAACTGAGCTGGAGGACGAACTGGAGGTGTTCCCCACATGGAGTCCGGACGGAAAAACGCTGTATTACTGTTCTGCAAAGTTTGAATACCATAACGACAGCATCGCAAAAGAAACAGAGATGATCAAGCGATACAAAGAGGTGAAGTATAGCCTTTATGCCGTCGATTTCAATCCTGAGACCAAACAGTTCAGCAACACACGAATGATTTACAACGCAGCAGACTCAACGATAAATGCCAGTGCCACACTGCCTCGCGTCAGTCCTGACGGACGGTATATGCTGTTCTCCCAAGCTGCCTATGGCTGCTTCCATGTATGGCACAACGATGCAGACATATATATGCTCGACTTGAAAACCATGAAGGTGAGAAAGATGGACGAGATCAACAGCGACCGCTCTGAAAGCTATCCTACATGGTCAAGCAATGGACGATGGATTATGGTTGACACACGCCGTGACGATGGCAACTACACACGACCTTACATAGCATATTTCGACAAGAACGGCAAAGCGCACAAACCATTCATCGTGCCGCAGAAGGATCCCAACTTCTACACGTTCTTCTTGCGATCTTTCAACAGACCCGAATTCATGGTGGAAGCTGTGAAAGTGTCTCCTGCCGAATTCGCGAAAAAAGCTAAAGAAGATGCTGTGAAGGCTAAATACGCTAAATAAATGAAACAATTACAAAGACATATACCATTAGCGACATTCATCATCATAGCATATGTGATGCTGCCTGCATGCAACTCAGACTACCTCTACACCCTACAGGACAACAGCATATTCATACAGGGCGTCACTTTCATGCAAGACATAGTGAACCACCATGGAGGCTGGGTGACGTGGATTGCATGTTACTTGACTCAGTTTTTCTACCACCCTTGGCTCGGTTCATCCATAATCATCGCACTGTGGACTGTAATGTATGCGCTCACATGCTGGCTGTTCGCTCTGCATGGATGGAAGAGAAGCTTTGCACTTGCCCTGCCTGCAGCTCTCATGTTCAACATCATTGACTATGGATATTGGATTTATTACGCAAAAACGCCAGGTTTCGCTTTCTGCCCTACCCTGCTCGTGTTAGCGGCTGTCATTATAGCCTGTGTGCTGCGAGCTTCTTTGATTTGGGCAAAGATGAAAAATGCAAGGAGCACAGCCTTGGCTGCCTGCTTGGCGCTTATTGGCATTACAGCAAGCACATTTGTTGGCCAATGGAATCTGAACAACCACACATGTTCTATCAGAACCACATTGTTCGACTCTAATTTTCGCCATGAGATGAGCATGTATCGAGCTTTGGACGAATTAAGGTTTGAAGATGCGGTGAAGGAAAGTGAGTCTTATGGCGAGCAGCCCACTAATCTTATGGTTATGTACAAGAACATCGCCCTGATGCACACTGGACGTCTCACAGAGATGTTTAAGAACACTAACATCGGCATTCGCCCAAACACACAAAGCTCGCCAAAGGTGCGCACATCAAGGCTTGGCGCTCCTCTTATATATTATATGTATGGGCAATTCAATTTCTCCTACCGATGGGCTATGGAAAATGCTGTGCAATATGGCCTGAGCTTCAGCAGCGTGAAGATGATGGCAAGATGCGCAATAATGAATGGAGAGAGAGATGTGGCAGCTAAATACTTGGCCATACTGGGGACGAGCATATTCCACCACGACTGGGCCTTGGAACATAAAGAGATGCTGATGAACAGCACCGCCCTGGTGCAGAGCAAGGAATTCGCCTGCCTGGAACCATTGATGGGAGTGGTGCCGGAAAGCATTGACAGCGATGACGGACTGTGCGAAAGGTACCTCTTAGATGTGTTTTCTCGTCCGGAACAGACAAATGCGGCAACAGAGGACATTGCCTTGTGCATGTCGTTGTGGTGCAACGATTTCTATGCGTTCTGCGTGCACTTTCATGATTATGTGGAGCGACATCCCAACGACGACATACCTTTGCTGTATCAGCAAGGCGCCATACTTCTCGGCAACCTGCCTGAGTCGCCCATCACTCTCACTGGATTCGAGTTTGACCCTATCGTGGCAGACAAATACAACATGTTTGTGCGCGACTACAACACACTAAAAGAACAAGGAGCGGATGACATCACTGCCAAAGAAAAGCTGCGAGCTTCGTACGGCGACACTTACTGGTGGTATTACTACTTCAACCCTGAGATTGATTTCTATTAAACACCAATCGCTCATTTGATTCCAATTCTTGCAAGTGTTTGTTTCAATCAGCATGCGACGTATGCCTTGAAGGCGTAGCTGGCTATGGCGAAATGCCAAGGTAAGCAAAATGCCGAAAGAAACATTGGCAAATGGGTGAAAAGAACAAACAAAGCAAACACACGTTTCGGACTTATGACCGAATTAAGTCAGACATGCATATTCAAACATATAAACGTAACAGACAAGCTATTAAAACAATAAAAAAAATGAAAAGACTTATCTCAATGGCTGTGCTGGCAACAGCAGCCTTTAACCTCAATGCGCAGGGCACAGCGCAAGACTACCTGAATGCGTACAGCATCAGGCAGAAGTATTCAAACAAGGTGGCTTATGGCAGCGTCAGAGTTCGCGAAGCATTCCATGGACCTTCTGAAGAAATGTATTATTCAACCTTCAACGGCGACAGCACTGTTTGGTATAAAGTGAATACCAAAACTGGCATGAAGACCAAGATTGACAATCCTGAACGCAACAGGCCACAACAACGCTGGCGCGGAGAAGGTGGCGGCGGATACCACTGGATGACTGTGAGAGACGAGAAAGACGGCAGAAGCCGCAGCCCTAAGGATGGCAACACTTTCATCATCCACAAAGACAACAACCTTTATCTTGTGAATGGTGGCGACGACAAGAATGCGATGGCTATCACTTCAGACGGAGTGGACACATGCTACTATTCATCGTGGGGAAGCTGGTCTGAAGACGGCAAGTATTATGCCACCGTGCTTATTAAGCCTGCTCCAAAAAGATTCGTGACATACACGCTCTCATCACCAACAACACAACTGCAGCCTATCTACTCACAGCAAGAATATGCCAAACCAGGCGACTCACTCAATTACCGCATACCTGTTGTGGTGGATGTGGCAAACAAGAAGACTATATACCCGAAGTCAACAGACCTCTTCAAGAGCCAGTATAATGTGTCGGCACCACAATGGGACAGCAACTGCAAGACTCTCACCTTTGAATTCAATGAACGTGGCCACAAGACTTACAGAGTGCTTGAAATGGATCTCGAAGGAAATGTCAGGACTCTTATTGAAGAAAAGAACGACAAATATGTAGCCTACTCTCGCAATCTGCGCAATGACATTGACGCTGACCATATTCTTTGGAAGAGCGATCGCGACGGACATGCCCATCTTTATATTTACAACAGAAAGAAAGACAAACTCACACAGGTCACTAAGGGCAACTTCTGGGTAAGAGGCGTGGAGCACTGTGAGATAGACGCTAAAGGCAAGGGGTATATTATATTCTCAGCAAACGGGCGCAACTGCAAGAATATGGGCAAAGTTGCATCAAGCTTCGATGGCCCTATCGCTGAAGAAGACCCATACAACATACACTACTTCCGCATCAATCTCGATGGCAAGAATCTGGTGGACTTGACGCCCGACAGAGGAAACCACAGTGTGACATTTGGCAAGGACTACGATGTGCTCATAGACACTTACTCTACTGTAGACCAAGCTCCGACAACAGTATTGCGTTCTGCTAAAGACGGATCAATCATATCCACTCTTGAGAAAGCTGACATCAGCCGATTGAAAGAAGCAGGATGGAAAGCTCCAGAAGTGTTTGTGGCTCCTGGACGTGACGGCAAAACAGACATGTGGGGCATCATACAGCGACCAAGCAATTTCGACCCTAACAAGAAGTACCCTGTGATTGAATACATCTATTCGGGACCTGGAGACCAATACGTGCCTAAGTCATTCACTCCTTGGCTCTACAACCTTGCAGACCTGGCAGAACTTGGTTTCATCGTCGTGCAATTGGATGCCATGACAACCTCATTCCGTTCGTTGGCTTTTGAACAGGTTTGCTACAAGAACCTAAAGGATGCTGGTTTCCCCGACCGCATCGAATGGATTAAGGCTGCTGCTAAGAAATATCCATATATGGACATTGACCGTGTTGGCATTTATGGTTGTTCTGCAGGTGGACAAGAAGCCCTCGGTGCGCTCCTCTTCCATCCAGAATTCTACAAAGCGGGATATGCAGCATGCGGATGCCACGACAACCGCATGGACAAGATATGGTGGAACGAGCAATGGATGGGCTATCCTGTTGACAGCTCTTACATCGAATGCTCAAACGTTGAGAACGCCAAGAACTTGCAAGGCAAACTGATGCTTGTAGTGGGAGAGATGGACGACAATGTTGACCCTTCATCATCATACCAAGTGGTCAATGCTCTTATCAAAGCAAACAAAGACTTTGAGTTCATACTTATCCCTGGAGCACATCACACCATGGGCGAATCGTATGGTGAACACAAACGATACGACTTCTTTGTGAAGAATCTGCTCGGCGTTGAGCCTCCTGCATGGAACGAACTAAATAAAAAATAAGTTTTCCGCACTGGCTTATGGCATTATAAGTAGGTGCATGCCACAATTTGGGCAACTCAGCTTTGACATAACTGAAATGCCGAGACACTAAGAAGCATGTGTTCACTATGATAATGAACATCTGCATAACAAATAGCAGCCCCGCCAAGAGACAAGGCTTATACAAAGCAAACTACGCCTGACGGGCTGCACATTTTATTTAAGGTAAGAATATTTGATTTTGGTAACAAGGATTTTATAACACTTATGCAAGAAAACAACAGAACTAAAGAATTAGGCACAAAGCCAATCGGGGCTCTTTTGACAAAGTATGCCGTACCCGCTGTGATTGCCATGACAGCAGCATCGCTCTACAACATTATTGACCGCATCTTCATCGGACGAATACCCGATGTGGGCACTCTGTCGCTGAGCGGACTTGCAGTAACATTCCCAATCATCAACCTCGGGGCTGCTTTCGGAGCCATGGTAGGTGTGGGAGCATCCACATTGATATCTATCAAACTCGGACAGAAAGACACGAAAGAAGCTGAAAGAGTGTTGGGCAACTTGGTTACGCTGAATCTGATAATTGGCACCTTGGTAGGCTTGCTCGGCATCGTCTTCATCGACCCATTGCTGTATTTCTTTGGAGCTTCAGCAAACACTATCTCATATGCCCGAGACTATATGTTCATCATTCTTCTTGGCAATGTTGTTTCCCACATGTATCTTGGATTGAACAGCGCGCTTAGAAGCACTGGCCATCCATATGCAGCCATGACGGCTACCATCACAGGAGTGGTGACAAACACTATTCTTGACCCAATATTCATCTTTGTTCTTGGACTTGGCATCAGGGGCGCTGCATACGCAACAGTGTTGGCACAGGTGGTCACACTCCTTTACGTGCTATACGTTCTTTCAAGACGCAACAACATCATATATCTGCATTCTGGCATCTACAGACTGAAGAAGCAAATCATAAAAAGCATTCTCAGCATAGGCATGTCACCTTTTTGCATGCAACTATGCGCTTGCTTAGTCGTCATCCTCATCAACAAAGGTCTTGCCAAGCATGGAGGCGACATAGCCATAGCTGCTTATGGCATCGTAAACAGCATCACATTCCTTTTCGTCATGGCTGTGCTTGGCATATGCCAAGGCATGCAGCCTATAGCAGGCTACAACTTCGGTGCCCAACAGGTTCAGCGTGTCAACGAAGTGCTGAAAAAATCCATAATCTTCGCTACCATCACCATGAGCTGCTCATTCATCCTGTGTGAGTTTATTCCCCACCTGCCTGTGATGATGTTCACCAATGACCCCAAACTGACAGACATCACTATCAACGGAATGAAAATCATTGTGCTCATGTCTCCCATAGTAGGTTTCCAAATTGTTGTGGCCAATTTCTTCCAAAGCATCGGCATGGCCAAGAAGAGCATATTCATCTCCGTGAGCCGACAGCTTGTGATGCTTGTGCCTTTCCTTATCATCTTCCCTGAGTTCTGGGGCACTGACGGTGTTTGGGCAAGCATAGCTACCGCAGATGGCATTTCCACAATCATCGCAGCCATTATGCTCTGGCGCTACTACAGCAACTTGAACAACATGCGCATGCCTAAGATCAGGATGAGAAGCACGCTCCTGCGCACATTCTTCCACAACAGAGTCACACCATAACTTTTCCCACAATGCGTTATTTCATAAAACTATCTTACGATGGCGCACGCTATCATGGATGGCAAGTTCAGCCTAACGGCATCAGTGTCCAAGAGGTAATCAACAAAGCCTTATCCACACTTCTCCGCGAACAGATAGAGGTCACAGGTGCCGGACGTACAGACGCAGGTGTCAATGCAAGCATGATGATTGCTCATTTCGACTGCGAGAAACTGCTTGATGACAATCTCATTTATAAGCTCAACAAGTTTCTGCCGAATGACATTGCCATCCACAGCATAAGACAAGTGAGCAGAGAGGCACATGCGCGCTTTTCTGCCATTTCTCGCACCTATCACTACTATATCATCACAGAGAAATGCCCTTTTGAGCCTTATGCTTACCGATATCCTCTGCCACTTGATTTCTCCCTGATGAACTTAGCTGCGAAAGAACTATACAGCTACAGCGACTTCACGTCATTCTCAAAGCTGCACACTGATGTGAAAACCAACAACTGCAAGGTCGCACTGGCTGAGTGGAAGCAAGTGAACAGCATAAAATGGGAGTTCACCATAATTGCAGACCGCTTCCTGCGCAACATGGTACGCGCCATTGTGGGCACGCTCATTGACGTGGGAAGAGGCGCTATTACAATTAAACAATTCAAAGAAATAATAGAGAAGAAGAACCGTTGCTCGGCAGGCACGTCAGTGCCTGGCAACGCCCTCTTTCTCGCAAACATCACTTATCCTGAGTCTGTCTACGACTTAAACAACAACTAAAAAAGAAATAAGCACATGTGGTTATTATTAGCATTCATATCGGCATGCTTGCTCGGTTTTTACGATGTGTTCAAGAAACATTCGCTCAAAGCCAATGCCGTGATTCCCGTATTGCTGCTCAACACACTCTTCTCGTCTCTCATCTTCGTTCCATTCATCATCATGTCGGCTCAAGGCATCATCAGCCAAGACAGCATATTCTACACTCACTCATACGGATGGGAAGAACACAAATATATCATTGTCAAGTCGTGCATCGTGCTTAGCAGCTGGCTATTAGCCTATTTCGGCCTCAAGCACCTTCCGCTCACTATTGTAGGCCCTATCAATGCGACAAGGCCAGTGATGGTGCTTATTGGAGCCTTAACTTTCTTTTCGGAGAAACTTAACCTGTGGCAATGGATTGGCGTCACTATTGCAATGGCAGGACTCTACATGCTCTCTCGTTCAAGCAAAAAAGAGGGCATAGACTTTAAACACAACAAATGGATCGTTTTCGTCATCCTCGCAAATGTGCTTGGAGCCATTTCCGGACTCTATGACAAGTTTCTGATGGCATCACCAGCAAACCATGGCGTCGGACTCGACAAGATGGCTGTGCAATCATGGTACAACATCTATCAATTCTTCATGATGCTTGCCATGCTCTTCTTGCTATGGTGGCCTACAAGACGAAAGACAACACCTTTTCAATGGAAATGGAGCATCATACTCATCAGCATCTTCTTATCAGCTGCTGATTTCGTATACTTCTATGCCCTGTCGCTCGACGGCGCTATGATTTCAATCGTTTCAATGGTACGACGTGGAAGCGTGATTGTCAGTTTCCTCTTTGGGGCCATGGCTTTTCATGAGAAGAACCTTAAATCGAAAGTCATCGATCTCGCTCTCGTCCTGTTGTCAATGCTCTTCCTCTTCATCGGAAGCAGATGATTGCTGCACATGCTCATATACACAAGATTGAGTTAACTGCGTGAATATACAATTCAACCACTCTTCACAGGATTAAGAGCATAAGGCATTGCGAGTTAACTGCGCAAATATATGATTCAACCCCAATCTGTCAATTGACCGATTGGGGTTCGCATTCATTGTATAATCATCATAAGACTAAATGAAACAACAAAGGGACCTCCTGATGGAAGTCCCTTTATTCGTTTGAAGTATTTCAATGATTACTTCTTCTTCATTGCTGCATAGCGGTTCATGAACTTGTCCACGCGACCAGCTGTGTCGACAAGCTTAGCCTTACCTGTGTAGAATGGGTGAGAAGTTGAAGAAATTTCAATCTTGATTACTGGATACTCCACACCTTCAAACACGTCTGTGTCGTTTGACTTAGCTGTAGAGCGAGAAAGGAACATATCACCGTTTGACATATCCTTGAAGATCACGGTGCGATAGTTCTCTGGATGAATACCTTTTTTCATTGTTTGTTATTGTTTTATACAGTCAAATAAAATTATTGCTGGTGACAATAAGTTAATTATCTCTTACGCTTTATTAAAAGCGGTGCAAAGTTACGACTTTTTATCATACACACAAAACAAAAAGAGCCTTTTTTCCTAAACTTTCAAAAAAACTCAGTCGTTCTTGGCTTTTTTCTTCTTTTCAGTGCATGTTTTTCATTTTTTTGAGCTACCTTTGTAGCCAGAAAGAAAAACAGGCAGAACCATTCTTTGCCACAAATGCCTTACTCTTGCATAGGGGCAAAACGGGTAATGAAGGTTTATGATTATATGGCTATATTTAATTTTTTAAAATAAATAATATTATGGTAAGCTACAAAGAACTTGGTCTCGTGAACACTCGCGAGATGTTCAAGAGAGCTGTTGCAGGCGGTTACGCTATCCCAGCTTTCAATTTCAACACTATGGAGCAGATGCAGGCTATCGTCATGGCTGCTGTAGAAACAAAGTCTCCAGTTATCATGCAGGTTTCTAAGGGTGCACGCAACTATGCTAACGGCACAATCCTACGCAACCTCGCTAAGGGCGCTGTAGAGTACGCTAAGGAACTCGGATGCGAGCATCCTGAAATCGTTCTCCACCTTGACCACGGAGATTCTTTCGAACTCTGCAAAGAGTGCATCGACAATGGTTTCTCTTCAGTAATGATTGACGGTTCTTCACTTCCATACGAAGAGAACGTCGCTCTCGCTAAGAAGGTTGTTGATTACGCTCACCAATTTGACGTAACAGTTGAGGCTGAGCTTGGTGTGCTTGCAGGTGTTGAGGACGAGGTTGCTGCAGCTGAGTCGCACTACACTAAGCCAGAAGAAGTTATCGACTTCGCCACTCGCACTGGCTGCGATTCTCTCGCTATCTCAATTGGCACATCACACGGTGCTCACAAGTTCACTCCAGAGCAGTGCACACTCGTTAACGGTGTTCTCGTTCCACCACCACTCGCATTCGACATCCTCGCAGAAATCGAGAAGAAGCTTCCTGGATTCCCTATCGTTCTTCACGGATCTTCTTCAGTTCCAATGGACGAAGTTAACACTATCAACAAATACGGCGGTCACATCGAGGCTGCTATCGGCATCCCAGAGGAGCAGCTCCGCAAGGCTGCTAAGTCTGCAGTTTGCAAGATCAACATCGACTCAGACTCTCGTCTTGCCATGACTGCTGCTATCCGCAAGCATCTCGCTGAGCACCCAGGCGACTTCGACCCACGCCAGTACCTCAAGCCAGCTCGTGAGAACATGAAGAAGATGTACATTCACAAGATTGTGAACGTGCTCGGTTCTGACGGCAAGCTCGCTCAGTAATCCAAAGGTCACAGACCACATTTATAGACTGTTTAAATCATCACGAGATGATTCATGTCTGTAAAAAGCAATAAACACCAAGGTTCTGCCGACCTGAGCCACATCAGCGCTCGGGTTGGCAGAATCTCTTTTATTGCCCCATAAATACATAATACATTCTGCAACGGCATTCTTTTGTGGCAACACCCTTTCTCCCGTAAAAGCAAACGGCACTTGCTGCAACATTCTCTTTCATTCTATCTTTAGAACACATCAAAACAACAGACTCAAAACAGAGACAGGACATAACATAATAACGCAAAGTCTAAATAACAACGTATAGTCTAAACACAACAAACTTTCTCAAGAACTCTCCCATCATGAAAAGCGCATTCATAATAGCAGTCTTATATCTATCAACAATCACAGCAAAAGCACAAATGCCTGACACTGCCGCGCATAATGATACAGGAATCTTCGACTCAACGTATCTTGCCCAGATTGATTCTATCATGCACGACTATGAGCGCGAAGAAAAGATGAAACAGATTGAAACCATAATCGAGCAATACAACCAGCAATCCTTAGAGAAAGAACTGTCCTTCTCCTTGTCTGGCGCATTTCCATTGCTGCGCGGCCTCATCATGACAGGCACCGAACACAACTTCATAAAGCGTCAAGCCATTTTCGCAAAAAAAGACGATGTGCACAAATGGACAGACTATGCTGTGGGAGGAACGCCATTGGCTGCCACCTGGATACTCAAAGCGGCAGGCGTGAAAAGCAGATCTAAAACGCAACGGCTAATCACAGCCAATGCCATGGCCCTGGGAATAACGTTCGGAACATCGCAGCTGCTCAAACATACAGTCAACGAAACACGTCCTGACCAAACCGACGACCATTCATTTCCTTCTGGACATGCCACTCTGGCATTTGCGTCAGCAACCATTTTCAGCAGAGAATATGGTTATCTTTCTCCATGGATCACCGTGGGCAGCTATGCCACAGCCACTGGCACAGAGTTGCTGCGCATGCAGCACAACCGACATTGGCTCAATGACTTGTATATGGGTGCAGGCATAGGCATGGTAGGCACCAATCTTGCATACTTTCTCACTGACAAGATATTTGGCAGGAAAGGAGTCAACAAGCCTGAAGTCCGCATGAAAGATTTAAACAGAGTAGTGCGTTTCTTAAACAATCCATCAGGCGTTTCACTCGTAGCAGGAACAGAGATAGGCAAACGCAACATAAATATGGGCGACACTTACATTAAGACAGGCGCAGCCTTGTCAACAGGATTTGACGCCACATGGACAGCATCACCCAATTGGTCTGTCGACTTGATGACACGTCTCGTGGAAGCCCAGACAAAAGTATTCGGTTCAGACTGCATATACACAGGCGACAATCTCCGCATGATACATCTCGACCTGGGTGGCCGATGGTCTGCTCCCATCAATTTAAACAAACGGATAGGCTTCCGCACATTTCTTGGCGTGCGCTTGAACAACGAGATTTCCATGATAGAGCACGAATGCAGGAGAAACACTGCCCCTTCCATATCAGCAGTTCCCAACACAGCGTTCATGCTTCAGACACAACCATCCACGATGGCAACCGAAAACAGCTGTCCATCCTACTCTATCCCATCAGAGACAAAATTTGAAATTGGCACAGGAATGACATATGAGTGTCTGGACAATGACAACTACGTATGGGGATTCGTATTCGACTATTACCATACCTTCTCCGACATCATGCCTAACAGATTTTCCATAAGCAGCATCTGGAAGGTTCTATTCTGACGACAAAACATCATAACAACATACGACGAGGGTGCACCTGAAGTCACACGACTTTTGGTGCACCCTCATCACTTTTACGCACACACATCCACACATTATACGATGAGACATGCTTAAACAACAAAAAAAAAAAAAAAAAACGATCAGGAATGTTGTTCCCAATCGCTTAATTTCCATTGTTTAGTAGCGCCTACGGGAATCGAACCCGTGTTCCATGCGTGAGAGGCATGTGTCCTAGCCGCTAGACGAAAGCGCCATAATATTAAGTTTCAGACTTGGCTGAGTAGCGCCTACGGGAATCGAACCCGTGTTCCATGCGTGAGAGGCATGTGTCCTAGCCGCTAGACGAAAGCGCCATGCTGTTGGCGGAAGGAGGGGGATTCGAACCCCCGGTACGGTAAACCCGTACGTCAGTTTAGCAAACTGGTGGTTTCAGCCACTCACCCATCCTTCCGGAAACTGCGTCTGAATCTGCATCTTCGAAGAAGTTTCACTCTTGTCAGAGCCAAGCTTCGTCTCATTTGCGAGTGCAAAGGTACGACATATTTACGAACCCACCAAACGTTTTCAAAAAAAAATCGTATCTTTGCATGAAATTATATGTTCACAAAGACAAAACCAGTAATTATGCACACTAAAGAAGAAAAACTCCAAGCATTCGGACGTTTGCTTGACGTGATGGACGACCTACGCGAAAAGTGCCCATGGGACAGGAAACAGACCAACGAATCACTACGTCCAAACACCATCGAAGAGACATACGAACTATGCGATGCCCTTCTAAAGAATGACAATATTAACATTTGCAAGGAATTAGGCGATGTCCTTCTCCATATAGTGTTTTATTCTAAGATAGGAGAAGAAAAAATGTCATTCGACATTGCCGATGTATGCAACAAGCTATGCGACAAACTTATTTTTCGCCATCCTCACGTATATGGCGATGTCAAAGCCAACACAGCCAGCGAGGTGCTTCAGACATGGGAACAGATAAAAACAAAAGAAAAAGATGGCAACAAGACTGTACTGTCAGGCGTGCCAGATGCGCTTCCGTCTCTGATAAAGGCTTACCGCATACAAGATAAGGCACGCAACGTAGGTTTCGATTGGAAAGAACGTCGTGATGTATGGAAGAAAGTCAAGGAAGAAATATGTGAATATGAAGCTGAGATCGAACGCGTCTATAGCGAAGCTGAAACTGAAGATGAGAAAAACTCAGCAAAGCAACATGCCACAGAGGAATTTGGCGATGTGATGTTCAGTCTCATCAACGCAGCCCGTCTCTACAAGATAAACCCCGACAACGCATTAGAGCACACTAATCAGAAATTCATTCACAGATTCAACTATGTAGAGAACAAAGCAAAAGAAATGGGCATAGACCTGAAGGACATGCCAATTGAAGAAATGGACAGATATTGGGAGGAAGCCAAAAAGGAAGAGAAAAGTA
Organism: uncultured Bacteroidaceae bacterium; assembly: GCA_934293005.1. GTDB lineage: Bacteria > Bacteroidota > Bacteroidia > Bacteroidales > Bacteroidaceae > Minthosoma. Next base: position 13,172 of record CAKQYA010000028.1, on the reverse strand, counting down.
GGCATTCATAATTATTTTTATATTTGACAAATATGAGAGTGGCTTACTTTGATATAATCAAATAATTTTGAACATCTACTTAAAGCAACAAAAGGTCGTTTGAAAGCAATCAAGCGGCCTTTTCTTAAATCCAAATCGGTCATTAGGCCGAAAACAGGTTGAGCATTGATTATCCTTTTCAATCATGTCGGCGCTTCTTGCAAGCATTTTGTTTCCTTCCACATCTCGCCATTGCCCGCAATGCATCCAAAGCACAGGCAAACGCTCTGAAAAAAGTATCATATGATACTTGGCCAAGTATCACGTTATACTTCGCCAAATATCACGTGATACTTTGCCAAGTATCACGTAATACTTTTTTGGGGGCAAATAAGCTTGTGTGTAATATATCACCCAAAACGGTCTAATGACCGATTTGGGTTTAATTCATTCAAAAAAGTTTGGCTTTCGTTTTCGAGCCTCATCAATGCTCAACACGCCAGCTTGTTCATCCTTGCGCTTACTGCGCAAAACCTCATAGTTCTCATTGAGCCTCTCCACCAACTCTTTGCGCGATTCGGGGCTCATGAGTTTTGCCCCGGCTATGACATTCTGCGAGGCATCCTTCATCCACAGCACAGGCCCCCGATACACTGGAGCTATTTTGAGAGCAGTGTGAAGTTCGCTTGTCGTAGCTCCACCAATCATGATGGGTATGTCTACGCCACGAGCTTCAAGAGCACGGGCCACATTGACCATTTCTTCGAGCGACGGTGTGATAAGGCCTGAAAGTCCTATAATGTCCACATGCTCCTTTACAGCCATGTCCACAATGGTCTCTGTGGGCACCATCACGCCAAGGTCTATGACCTCATAATTATTGCAAGCCATTATAACGCTCACTATATTCTTGCCTATGTCATGAACATCACCCTTGACCGTGGCAAGCAGCACCTTGCCTGCCTTAGCCGCGCCCTCCTGCCTGCTGGCCTCTATGAGCGGCTGGAGAATGCCCACAGCTTTTTTCATGGTGCGCGCAGTCTTTACTACTTGCGGCAGAAACATCTTTCCAGACCCGAAAAGTTCTCCCACCACATTCATAGCATCCATCAATGGTCCTTCAATAATCTCCACAGGATTGTCATACAGTCGTGCCGCCTCATCAAGGTCTTGTGAAAGGAAATCACCTATACCCTTTACAAGAGCATGTTTCAAGCGTTCCTGCACAGACAATTGCCTCCAATCATTTTCCGGAGCTTTCTTCACCGCCCCCCCATTCTTCAAAGCTTCCTTCTCGGCATCTTTCTCAGCCTTGACACGGTCAGCAACCTCAATGAGACGTTCTGTGGCGTCATCATCCGTGTTGAGCAGCACATCATCAATAGCCTTCAACACATCAGAAGGTATGTCACTGTATATAACCTGAGTGGCAGGATTCACGATGCCCATATCCTGTCCTTTGGCTATGGTGTGATACAGGAACACGGCATGCATAGCTTCGCGAATATAGTTGTTGCCACGAAAAGCGAAAGACAAGTTGCTCATGCCGCCAGACACATGCGCTCCGGGCAGATTCTGCCGAATCCATTCTGTGGCTTTTATAAAGTCAACGGCATAATTATTATGCTCTTCTATTCCTGTTGCCACAGCAAGGACATTAGGGTCAAAGATGATGTCGAGCGGATTCATTTCCACCACATCGACCAGCAGACGGTAAGCACGCTGAGAGATTGAAATTTTCCGGTCGAAAGAAGTGGCTTGCCCCTCCTCGTCAAAAGCCATCACAACCACAGCTGCTCCCATGCGTTTCACCTCACGAGCATGTGCCAGAAACACCTCTTCTCCCTCTTTGAGCGAGATGCTGTTGACAATGCACTTGCCTTGAACGCATTTCAATCCAGCCATGATGACGTTCCAGTCGCTGGAGTCTATCATCACAGGCACCTTTGCAATGTCGGGTTCAGACATCATCATGTTAAGGAATGTGACCATCTCCTGCCCTGCATCAAGAAGTCCATCATCCATATTAACGTCAACGACAAGAGCCCCATCCTCCACTTGCTTGCGGGCAATAGAGAGTGCCTCATCATAGTTCTTCTCATTGATGAGACGCAGAAACTTGCGAGAGCCAGCCACGTTGCAGCGCTCACCCACATTGACAAAACGCAGTTCAGGAGTGAGCTCAAGCAATTCAAGTCCGCTCAGCCAAAGATTTTTGGGCCTTGAAGCAGGCACATGAGGTTGCGCATTCTCTATCAACGATGAATACTTAGCTATAAACTCATCAGTAGTGCCGCAGCATCCTCCAATAATATTCACAAGTCCCTCATCCACAAATTCCTTTATCTGTTCTGCCATCTCCGCAGGGGTTTGATCATATTGCCCAAGAGAATTGGGCAAGCCTGCATTAGGATGCACAGATATATAACAAGGAGCCTTTTCTGCCATGACACGCAGGAAAGGCTTCAGTTGCCGAGCTCCAAAAGAGCAGTTGAGGCCAACAGAAAAGACATCAGCATGCTGTATGCTTGCCAAGAAGGCCTCTATAGTTTGCCCCGACAAGGTTCGGCCAGCACTGTCACTTACCGTGAGCGAAAGCATCAACGGAATGCGCACGCCCTTGGTGTCCATCACTTTTTCTGCTGCATATATGGCAGCCTTGGCATTAAGCGTGTCAAAGATAGTCTCGACAAGAAGCGCATCCACCCCTCCGTCAATAAGAGCATCAATCTGCTCCGCATACGCTTCTGCCATCTCATCAAAAGTGACAGCGCGGAGAGCAGGATCGTTAACATCCGGCGAGATGCTGAGCGTCTTGTTTGTAGGCCCTATGTCTCCGAGCACCATTCGGGGCTTGTTCGGGTTGGCTTTCGTGTATTCATCAGCCAATGCGCATGCAATCTTTGCTGCTGCAAGATTTATTTCACGGCAGAAATCCTCCACGTGGTAGTCGGCCATTGAGATGCGTTGAGAAGAGAAAGTGCATGTTGTTATCAGATCAGCCCCCGCATCAAGATATTTGCGATGGATATCCTCAATCACATCAGGACGCGTAAGACAAAGAATGTCATTATTGCCTTTCATCACTCCTGGCTGATCTGTGAAACGCATTCCGCGAAAATCGTGCTCATCGAGTCCGTATTGCTGTATCATGGTGCCCATGGCACCGTCCAGTATAAGAATTCTGTTATTTATTATTTCTTGCAAAGTGCTCATTTTATATTGTGTTCGTGTATTATTAAGAAAGTGGCAACTGCCGACATCATCACATCCAGACATGCCATCAATAATATCGGCGCAGCCTCATGACCTATTTGGAATCAACGCACCACATCCGTTCTCACATTAGTCCGTACATGACGCACAGGTTTTAAAGCCATGGCTTTCAATGCTTCATAGCTCTGTCCATCTCGCGTTTATCCTCTTTCTCCTTGAGCGACTGACGCTTGTCATATTCTTTCTTTCCGCGGGCCAGCGCTATCACCATTTTTGCCAGTCCTTTATCATTGATGAAGATGCGCACAGGCACGATAGTGAATCCTGGGGCCTTTGTGTCGTCCTGCAGATTGCGTATCTCTTTCTTGTTAAGCAGAAGCTTGCGTTCCCTGCGCTCCACATGGTTATTGTACGATCCCTGGTCATAAAGAGCCACATACATGTTCTTCACCCATATCTCTCCATTATTGACATAGCAGAACGTGTCCACAAGACTCGCCTTGCCTGCTCGGATGCTTTTTATTTCCGTGCCAGTGAGCACAATGCCCGCTGTGAAGGTGTCAACAAACTCATAGTCGAACGACGCTCGCTTGTTTTTGATATTCACCTGCGACTGTTTCAGTATATTCTTCTTTGCCATAATCAGACGTACTTTTGCAAGTTATCAACAATCATCTTAGCCACTGCTGGCGACACCTTTTCCTGATATTCATCGAGAAATTCGTCACCAAGTTCATTAAGGTCTTCCAATTCCTCGTAAAGGGCCATGAAATCGTCAATGCTCATATCGGCCATTATTCTCTCTTCATGCTTGCGGCATTCGCTCTTTGCCTCATAAAGCAATTTTGAAAAATCTCTCATTTCCCATTCTTTCTTAACGACGTAAGGGAATGGGCCATAAAGCACATAAGGAGCAAAGCCATTGGCCACCAATTGGATGAAGCCACCTTCCATAACCTCATCAAGCATGTATCGGTAGCATAGCAGCGAATGCTGGTCAGCAGACAGCATTTCCATGTTCTCTGCCGTGAGGCTTCCGCCCACAGCCTCAAGATATTGGTCTGTGACATATTTGATGAAATCCACGCACGACATCGAGTCATAGCATCCTCTCACACAATCGGTATCTATATGTATCATAATATCCAAGTCTATTTTGTTTCCATCATAAGACTGCATCATCTGCTTGCGCAACATGCATTTGCCGCGCAAAAGCAAAAGGCTATCAAGGCAAACATCAGTCTATCATTATGCAAAGATACGCCAATCTTATTAAAAAATCAAACATCATCCTTCTCTATTTATACAAAACGGATATTTTTCCCGAAAATGCAGTCTCATGTTTGGCAGTATAATAAAAATAATGTACATTTGCAATGAAATAGGGCGTCCAACAAACGCCCGCTTAAGTTTTGCACAAAACTATAATCTCTGGAACTATTAACTAAACATTCAAAAGATGAACATATCCATCAAACCTATTTTTTTCGCCATAGCCACATTCTTGTGCACCATGGCATCCGCTCAGGACGATCCTGCCCCAACGCGTTCCATTCCACAGACATTCACCATTCCTTCGCCCGACTACAAACTCAGTCCTCTCACAGGAATGAACAGGCAAGGATGGATAGATGCCGCGACCTATTTGCTCGATGGAGCATTCACATACATCAAGAGCATCGACGACCCGATGTATTTTCCCAAGGAATTGGAAAAGGCGTATCCAAGAGATAAAGGACAAATCCCCACAGCCAAGCTGGAAGGTTTCTGCCGCACACTCTTCATCGCAGCTCCTCTTCTGAAGGAGAATCCCGACCTCACTTTGGGCGGAATAAAAGTGGCCGACTACTACCATCACCAGCTGCTCAACCTCATCAATCCCGAAAGTCCAAGCTACATCAAGCACCGCACAGGCGGGCCGAGCCAGATTCTTGTGGAATTTGGCGCATTAGCAATATCTCTCAACACAGCAAAGAACGTGCTGTGGGACACTCTTACCAAGGAGCAGAAAGATGAAGTGGCAGCCACAATGCTGAGCTATGGCAATGGCCCCACCATAGGTTCCAACTGGATGTTCTTCAACGTCTTCATCATGAGTTTCTTCAAAGAGCAAGGATACAAAGTCAACGATGCCCATTTGGAAGACTGCCTGAAAAAACTTTTGGCACGCTATCGCGGCGAAGGCTGGTACAACGATGATCCCGCATACGACTACTATAGCATGTGGGCATTTCAGATGTACGGCCCAATATGGGCGCAGACCTACGGTCACTTCTACCCTCAGTATGCTGAGCAATTCATGAAAAACCAGCACGACATGATTGACAACTATCCATACATGTTCAGCGAAAGCGGCAAGATGAACATGTGGGGACGAAGCATTCCATATCGTTTTGCCACAGTCATACCTTTGGCCTTGCTCGGTTTCAACCCCGACAGCAGCATCAATTACGGCTGGATGCGCCGCATAGCCTCTTCCACACTCCTGCAATTCTTGCAGAATCCCAACTTTCTTGAGGACAATGTGCCTACACTCGGATTCTATGGACCATTCGCCCCTGCCGTGCAGATATACAGTTGCCGCGGCAGCGTTTATTGGTGCGGCAAAGCATTCCTCGCCCTCCTTTTGCCTAAAGACAATCCATTTTGGACTGCCAAAGAAAACAACGGACCATGGGAGAATGAGCTGAAGAAAGACAATGTGTACAACAAGTTCCAGCCTGCCACAAACCTGCTCATCACAAACTATCCAAATGTCGGAGGTTCGGAGATGCGCTCTTGGTGTCATGAGACTGTGGCAAATGACTGGCAGAAGTTCCGCAGTTCTGAAAACTACAACAAACTGGCTTACCATACCGAATTCCCATGGATGGCTGACGGTAAACACGGCGAGGTGTCGATGAACTACGCCACCGTCAACAAAAAGAACGAATGGGAAGTGTTGCGCCTTTACGACTTCAAGAGTTTTGAGAACGGCATATATCGACGTGACGCCGTGTTGGAAACAGACGCAAATGTCAAGTACAACCTTGCTGACATCCCACTGCCAAACGGCGTGCTCCGTGTGGATAAAGTCACGGTGCCTTCACCAACAACCATCCGCCTTGGCCATTATGCGCTGCCAGAGATTGGCGGCAAGCCCATCACAAAGAAAATCTTGGGCAACAACACTACAGTCATATCAAACGGCGAGCATCAGCTGACCATGATACCACTGGCTGGATGGCCAAAACCATCATTCATGCAGACAAGCGGTCTCCACCCTGTAAGCAAGCAGGCTGGCCTTCTGGTCTGCGAGAAGAAGGTGGAAAAAGAGAATGTCATGGTGACGCTCATGCTTTGGAAGAAAGGCAAGAAGGCATTCACCAAGAAAGAGCTGAATCCTGTCAAATCAGTAAAGATTGCCGAAGACAACTCTTCCGTCACCATCACCATGTCTGACGGAAGCGTGAAAGAAGTGACATTCTGAATTGTGGCCATTGCCACCAAGCACACACAATTCTAAGCCAGTCATTATATTTCGTATCTTATTGGTGTTCACATGAGAACTACCTGCTTTGATATTATATAATGATTTTGGGCACCTGCTTACCAACACATTTATGATACGCATCCTGACAACTATCATATTCATCAGTCTGTCCCACCTTATGGCATCAGCCATAGAGTGGGACAAGGTTGTTTACAGCAATATAGAAAACAGCATCCAACTTCCTGAAATAAACAACGACCTTGCCATAAGCATCGTCAGTTGCGGAGCAAAGGCAAACGCCAGCGCAGCCCACAACCAGCATGCCATCCAGCAAGCCATAAACCGTTGTTCGAAACGCGGAGGCGGAAGAGTCGTAGTGCCTGCCAACATGCACTTCCTCACAGGTGCCATTCAATTGAAGAGCAAGGTCAACCTTGTGGTGGAGGAAGGCGCTGTGTTGGAATTTGCATTCCAGCCTGCCCTATATCCCATTGTGGAGACCTCATGGGAAGGCATCGGCTGCTATAATCTATCCCCTTGCATCTATGCATTCCACGCTCACGACATTGCCATCACAGGCAAGGGCACCATAGACGGAGGAGGCTCAAGAGACACATGGTGGGCATGGTGCGGCAAGGACTATTATGGTTGGGAAGAAGGCATCGCAAGCCAAAACCAGGGAGCACGCCAACGTCTCTTAGACAGTGGCGAGGCTGGCATTCCCATGACACTTCCCAATGGACGCCGCACAGACTTGCGCACATTTACAGCTAAAGACGGAATGCGTCCACAACTTGTAGGACTTAACAGCTGCAAGCGTATACTTATCGAAGATGTCACACTTCTGCGTTCACCATTCTGGGTCATCCATCCGCTCAAGTCGGAAGATGTGACAATAAAAGGAGTGCGCATCAACAATGACGGGCCTAACGGCGACGGTTGCGACCCAGAGTCGTGCAACAGGGTGCTGATAGAAAACTGCTACTTCAACACTGGCGACGACTGCATAGCCGTAAAGAGCGGACGCAACGCTGACGGACGCCGCAGAGCCATGCCAAGCCAAAACATCATCATCAGGCATTGCCAGATGCGCAATGGACACGGAGGTGTAGTCATCGGTTCTGAGATAAGCGGTGGCTGCTGGAACGTATTCGCCCACGACTGCCACATGGACTCTCCCAACCTCGACCGGGTGCTGCGCATCAAGACCAACACATGCAGAGGAGGCAAGATCAGAAACATCTTCATGAAAGACGTCACCGTCGGGCAATGCCGTGAAGCCGTGCTGCGCATCAACCTCAACTATGAAAGCCGTGAAGCATGCCGACGCGGATTCAATCCATCTGTGAGCAATGTGCTCATGGAAAATGTCACATGCAAGAAATCAAAATACGGTGTGCAAATCATCGGACTTGATGATGGATATTTTGTCAACGACGTGACTTTGCGCAACTGCCATTTCACAGGAGTGGAAAAAGGGAACAGCATCACAGGCAAGGTGCACAACATTGACACAACAGGCGTGTTCATCAACAACAACATCCCATACAGTCTGCGCATGGCACTGTCTGAGATGAAACGCACGCCACAAAGCTGTCTGCTCGATTTTTCCTCAAAACCCAAATGGAGTTATGTGATGGGCATCGAACTTGAAGCCATCCTCGACACATACCTTCGATATGGCGGTGATGACATCAGACGCTATTGCCAAGACTATGTCGACACGATGATCACAGCCGATGGCAAAATAAGAGGATACAAACACGACGACTTCAACCTCGACAATGTGCGCACAGGACATTTCATAGCGAGAATGCACCAGTTGGCTCCATCCACACGCACACAGGCTGCCATAAGCACTTTGTTGGACCAACTCGACTGCCAACCGCGCACAGTGACTGACAGCATCTACTGGCACAAAGCCATATACAGCCATCAGGTATGGCTCGATGGCATATTCATGGGATTGCCATTCCGCACTCTCGCTGCCTCTATGACTGACAAGGACGGCATGGAACACGACAGCAAAGCCAATAGAATATATGACGACGCCATAAACCAGATAACAGCCACATACAACAGAACCATAGACCCTGCAACAAACCTGAACAGGCATGCGTGGGACGAGACACGAGAGATGTTCTGGGCTGATCCACACACCGGACTCAGCAAACATTGCTGGGGACGTGCGCAAGGATGGTTCGCCATGGCTCTCGTCGAACTTCTCGATGCACTTCCCAGCAACAATCCACGACGTCCCGAACTGATTGCCTTACTCAACAGATGCCTTGAAGGCATAATCCAATGGCAAGACAAAGAGACAGGACTATGGTATCAAGTGATGGACAGTCCTGGCAAGAAGGGCAACTATCTCGAGTCGACATGCTCTTGCATGTTCGCCTACTCTTTTCTGAAATCTTACCGATTAGGATACACAGGCAAAAGTTCACGAGACGCAGGCATACGTGCCTACCACGGCATCATAGACCATTTCATCAGAAACAACCCCGACTCCACCATCTCGCTCACCCAATGCTGCTCAGTGGCAGGACTTGGGCCTGGCATAAGCGACAAGGTGCTTAAAGCCGCTCCTGGCGTGAAAGAGAACAGGCGCAGAGACGGCACATTTGGTTACTACATCTCTGAGCCTGTCAGAGACAACGACCCCAAGGGCATAGGCCCTTTCATTTGGGCATCGCTGGAGATGGAGAGAGAAGTACATGGCAAGGCTACTGAACAATAACGCAAAAAGTGGCGACATCCAACATCAAGAAGCGACAGACAATGCGACTGAATAACATACATATCATACTAAAGCATTACATTCAAAAGATGCTGCTCTGCAACAAGCACTACAACTGGCACGTGTTCAGCAGACACCTGAGCAATATCTGGCAGAAGGAGGTGGAGAGGCATTATTCCAAGCAAGTGTCACAATGCAACCGCACAAACGGCAGTTCCGGCAGGAAAACAGTCATTGCCATGTATAACGGATGGATAGAAAGTGGCGGATGGGCAGACCGGCTCAAAGGCATCATCTCCACTTACATACTATGCAAGGAGAACGGATGGAACTTCAAGATTCTGTATGTCCACCCTTTCCATCTCGAACAATACATTGGCATGGGAACATACGACTGGCATATCGCGGAAGAAGATGTCGTATACGTTAGTCCTTATGCTGAGCCCATTGCTTTGGAGACAGGAAGCGACAGCGCATTCCATGCAAGAAAACAGAAGGAATGGCTGAAGAAAAAGATAGAGCAGTCAAGCGCAGAGCAAGTGCATGTCTACACCAATGCCATGTTTGCGTATTACGAAGACTACGGCAAAGCTTTTCATGAACTGTTCCGTCTGTCAGACAAGATGGAGAAAAAGATGCAGGAACTGACACAAACGCTCGGAAACGGATATGTCAGCATATCAGCACGTTTTCTCAACGCACTGGGCGACTTCAACGACACTGTACAGGTAGAGCCGCTACCGGCAAAGGAAAGAAAAATGCTGATTGACAATTGCATCAAACAGATAAGGTTGATCCACAACGAACATCCAGATAGAACAATCCTTGTCAACTCGGACAGCAGCGCATTTCTTGAAGCAACAAAAGCACTTCCCTACACCAGGCGCATCAGTGGCAATATCGTACATTTCGACACAGCAGAAAGACATGACTATGAGACTTTTGAAAAAACTTTCATAGATTTCTTTCTCATATCACGAGCTGCAAGCATATATCGCCTGAAAACGAAGTGGATGCACAACACAGGTTTTCCTTATGCCGCATCGCTCATAAACAAGACGCCGTTCCACAGCATTGTCTTCAATCTGGAATGAACATTGCACTCAGGGAACGGTGCTCATTAGCATAAAAAACAAATGGCAGAAAACAACAAACAAGAAGAAGCATACAGAAGCATCACCAAATCTACAGCCATCTTTGGCAGCACACAAGTGATGAGCATGGTGGCCAACATTATCAAAGGAAAGTTGGCGGCACACATTGTGGGCGCATACGGACTGGGCATTTCTGCACATCTCTATTCCACTGCCACGCCTATACAGCAACTGTTCACATGCGGACTCAACATATCTGCCGTGAAGGAAATATCTTCAGCCAAGGATGGCCAAGAACGCTCAGAATGCATAACATACTTCCGGCGCACGATAATGTGCTTGTCTATAATGGCTTTTATAAGCACAGTCATTTCAGCATGGTGGCTCAGCCAACTCACATTTGGCACAACAGAACATTGGATATGGTTCATCTACATAGCCATAGCAGTTCTTTTTCTCATACTGGCATCGGGAGAGACCACTATCCTGCAAGGATTCCGCCAACTGAAAAATCTTGCCACATGCAACTTAGTGGCTCCTGCTGTAGGACTGACTGTAGCAATACCGCTTTATTGGCTTTTTGGCATTGAAGGCATTGCGCCAAGCATCGCCATCTTAGGTATGGCATCTTGGATGGCAGCCAAACTCTTCACGCGCCGGCTCAAAATCACACATTGCCAGATGTCATGGAAAGATGTATGGGTCAAAGGACGCAAAACAATCACGTTGGGCGCATCTATCATGGGAAGCACTATTGCAGGCTCACTTGCCACATATGCCATCAACACCTGCATAAGCACCATGGGGTCTGAGACAGACCTCGGTCTGTATCAGGCATCCACAAGCATCACACTGCAATGCACATCAATGGTCTTCTCAGCTATGGCTACCGACTATTTTCCACATCTCTCATCCATAGCTAAGGTAAAATCAAAAGCTCAAGACTTGGTAAGCAAGGAAGGCGAGATTGCCATGCTCATCATTGTGCCCATAATCCTCATGCTCATCACCATAGCGCCAGTCGTCATCAGAGTGTTGCTAACCAGCGAATTTGATGTCTCAATATTTCTTCTGAGAGCCATGAGCCTGTGCCTTCTGTCGCGCACGCTCTGTTTTCCTCTCGACTATATCTGCATAGCCAACGGCGACAACAAGTTCTTTCTTCTTGTAGAAGGTGTGTGGTCAAACATAAAGACTCTTGTTCTCGTCATTGCTGGATATGCCATAGGCAAGCTGGATGGCATCGGCGTGGCTCTGATTATCGGAGCGGCTATAGACATCGCCATAAGCATCATCGCCAACAAATGGAGATATGGAATAGGCTATTCCGCCCAATACTACAAAACAACGTTAGTGCTCACATTGGCTGCGGCGGCATGCTTTGCGGCAAGCCTTTGGCCCGACATCTTTGTCTCTTATCTGACTATGAGCCTCATCACCATCAGCACTTGCATCTTCTCCTACCAACAGATTGACAAGAGAATAGACATCAAGACTATCATAAAAAACAGATTGCGCCATGGAAAAAGTTAGCGTGCTCGTTGCCGTGCACAATGCAGAGAACACTCTGAAGAGATGTCTCGACTCTCTTATACATCAGAGCATAAGCGGTGTGCAGATAATATGCATTGACGATGCTTCCACAGATGCATCCATGTCGATTCTGCGTGAATACAAAGACAGGCATGACAATGTGGAGATTGTGGCTCTTGAGCGCAACCAAGGGCAAGCCAAAGCTCGCAACCAAGGCATCCCTCTCATACGCGCTCCTTTCACGGCTTTTCTTGACAGCGATGACTATATGGCACCCGATGCCTTGGAGAAAGCCATCAATGTCTTTGAGGAGCATCACGAAACAGACTGTGTGCTTCTTGACGTGAGATACATCTATCCCGACAAAAAAGAACACGGCTACCGCACACCGCCATTCGTAAGCATGAGCGGCTATGACGCTTTTATCAAGGCTCTCCGCTGGGATGTGCATGGATGGTATGTGGCTCGCACACATCTATACAGGCAGTTTCCATTTGATGACAGTTGCCACAGCTACAGCGATGACAATGTGACGATGGCTCACTACCTTCATTCCAGAGAGGTAAGATGTTGCAGCGGCAAATATTTCTTTGTGCAGAATGACAGTTCATGCACGCATCAGATAACGGCAAGGAGGTTTGAATGGCTGAAGGCTAACATGAGCATGCACAGGCAACTTACTGCATGGAAGATGAAGAAGGAGGTGATAGACATCTACGAGGAACAGCGATGGTACGTGCTGCTCGACTGCTTCTGGTTCTACCACAGACACAGAGGCAGGCTGAGCGAACAAGACAGAGACTATGCTCTGAAGACCATGCGCGAGGCTTGGAAAGACATTGACACAAGGACATGCCTGCCTGGCAGAGTCAAGCATAAACTTGGCTACATGCCTCTGAAATGGTCATGGACGCTGTTCCGTTGGCAAGAATGGGTTCTGTACATGCTGAGAAAACTAAAGTATGACGCTGATGGCAACAGGAAGAAATGATGCGCATTAGTGGCAAGCAAGAAGCTACCGCTTATGGATGCATCTCGTTCAAAGCAATAATGATATGATTCAAGTTTCGCAAGTTAATAAAATATAACGTAACTACCTAAAACAAAAGGGTATAGAAGTTTGCCTATGTGGCAA
>CAKQYA010000027.1 GCA_934293005.1 uncultured Bacteroidaceae bacterium | reverse complement strand
CCCTTTCGGAAAGCGAGTGCAAAGGTACGCACTTTTGGCTTACTGGCAAAACTTTTGGGGAACTTTTTTGAGAATAAGCGCAATTTTGAATGAATGCGGACAGAATATCGGTGAATTGAAGCTGGAATAAAGGACTACGGGGGCGGCTGGGGGAAAATCACGGGGCGGGTGAATGTGCGTGGCGCATGGGACTGGGACAGGGGACGCATCCCGAACGGTTCCCGAAGGCTTCCCGAAGAAATGGTGGACGGGAATAACACAAAGGAGGCAAGAAATATTTACGTAGCCCCAATCATATGGCACAAAGGAATTGAATCTTTCATCAAACTAAAAACACATTCTCTGAACACCAAAGCCTGAGAACAAGACAAAGACCAAGCAATACTGCCGTCAGGAAGAAATCACCTTTCTTCAAACGAACCAGATTGCAAAGAATTAAAAAATTCTGTTTGATAGCCCAACTTAGCAAGCATGCCGCTGACAGCATCCTCCGCGTAGCGTTCTGCTTTACGTCGGTTATTTGGAGTATCGAATCGCAGTTGTATTTGTTTCTCGACCTTGCGCTTCATGGTGTTGGTATTAGGCATATGTTTGGCCCACCACTGACTGTCATCTGAGATGAAAGATGCACTTTGAGTTGAAGCCACATATTCTATTTTAGGCATATGCACATACACCACCTTGATAGAATCATTTGCAAGATAAGCCACATCACTTAAATTAATCTTATAGCTGCACTTCTGTGTAAGAGTCTGTACGCACGAATGATCTTTGTCACTTAGCAGTATCCGTTTTTCTTTTTGTCGCTCAATAACATAATCCTCCACAATGGCGCTGCACACATATATTTCGCCTTTTAGTTTAATTTCTTGAATGGTAGCTATTGACTCCTGCACTTTTGTAGCGTCCATACTGTCCATGTAACACTTTACAGCCACGCCACCTAAAAGAAAAAGCAGCAGGGCCGCGACAACAATAAGTACAACACGCCTTGCAGCATGCCCAAGCGACCCCCACAAACACAAAAAGCGCTTTACGAGATTAAAACATCCCTTCTCCTTACGTTTTGAGCACGAAGCCGTTTTGCATTCTTCGGCAGAGCACCCATCATGCTCATTCAATTCTTCTCCCATATTTTTTTTCATTTTGCCCAATCTTCTTTATTTTGAATTATAACTTCAGCATTTTCCATGCCAACACTTCTGATTACTGAGCCAAACAACACTTTTGCATTGTTCTCAACATCCTTTCCGACCAAATCTGTGAAATCCTGTTTCATAACAGACTTATAGGCTTTTTCCATCATCTGTTCCATCTCTTCATTTGTGATTTCATCACGCAAGCCAGACGACATCCTCACTATAGCTTTCTCATCAATCTTTGCTTCATAGCCGGAATCTATGATTTTAGGTTTTGGAAGCATGACGACTACAGCTGTGCTATCATCTGTCAGCTTTATATCATCAACAGTAATGTCACGCAAGTCATAACCATATTTGATAGTGATTTCCACAGGCACTATGCACTTGCGCTCTCCATATTTCCAAGTGCGGGGATCAACAAGACGAACCTGTTCAAACGCAGAAGAATCGTATATGGCAAGTTTTCTAATGCTCACTTCTGTTGTGACCAAATCCGCTTTTTTCTTTATGCCAGTAAGGATGACAGACTCCTTCGAAGGCAATTCAGAGGTTGAAGCATCCGACCCACATGCAGCCATCAAGACTGACACAGACATCAAGCCTACCGTCAAAAAACGTGCGGAGCGTTTAAAATCATTTATTTTCATAAGTCCATATTTTATCATAATGCAAAGTTAATGCAAGTGGGAGACAAAACAAAATAAAAACGGCTTTTATAACAAGGCAACACAATAATAAGCTTATATCAGTCGTTATAATTTATGTACACGCACGATTTAAGAAGCCATAATGAAAAAATACATCATATACATTTTTCTTGCGATGACCTGTGTTGGCTCTATTGCCACAGCCATGAGCAGCAATGAGGTCTTCGCATATGAAGCAGACACACACACACAGCCATCAAGACAAGAAGCCAAAGCCAGCAACACAAATGCTACGGCCTTGGCAGACTCTGTAAAGGTGAAAAAGACAAACGCCCCCACAGAAGAGCATATAGAACAATTCGGCATGGATTTAAAGGATCCGGACAACATTAAGCCTGACACAGTTGTATATGATGAGCCATCAGGCATGTACAAAGTGGGAACTACACTCGGCAACAAATTTCTGAGCCAACCATGGATGATGACTCCAGAAGAATACATGAGATGGTCAGAAAGAAAAACCTTCATGGACCATTTCAAAACACGCAACGATTCTCTTTTCTCCACAAAAGGCAAGGAAAAGTTCGACTTTACCGACATGCACTTTGACCTTGGCCCTGCAGAAAAGATTTTCGGTCCTGGCGGTGTGAGGATCAAGACCCAAGGTAGCGCAGAACTAAAATTCGGCTACAACTACAAATTCACAGACAATCCATCCCTGTCGGAACGCAACCGCACGACCAAAGCTTTTGACTTCGACGAGAAAATCAACGTAAGTGTAAGAGCCCAAATTGGCGACAAGATGGACTTCAACATCAACTACAACACGGAGTCCACATTTGATTTCGACTCAAAGAACCTTCTGAAACTCAGTTATGAAGGCAAAGAAGACGACATTGTAAAACTTATAGAAGCAGGCAATGTGAGCTTTCCTACCAACTCAAGCCTCATAAAAGGAGCATCCTCATTGTTTGGCATCAGGACAGACCTGCAGTTTGGCCGCTTGAAGTTGCAGACTGTGGTAAGCCAAAAGAAGACAAAGTCAAAAACAGCCAGCAGCAAAGGAGGCGACCAACTGAAGCCATTCGAGATACAAGCATACGACTACGATGAAAATTCCCATTTCTTCTTAGCTCACTATTTTCATGACACATACGACCGCTCATGCTCATCGCTCCCCAACATCACAAGCGGAGTGACCATCAACCGCATCGAGGTGTGGGTGACAAACACAGGCGGACAGACAGAAAACACACGCAACATCATAGGTTTGGTAGACCTGGCAGAAAACATAAAGATAGGCAATCCTATATGGAATGGCACAAGAACAGCCAATCCAAGCAACGAAAGCAATGATCTCTATGCACAAATGACAACCACCTATATCGACGCCCGCAACTCTGACCAGACAGCCAATGTGCTCGACCCCATCATGAAAGGCGGCCTCGAATATGAGAAGGTGGAAAATGCCCGTCTACTCACATCAAGCGAATATACGTTGAACAAGCACCTCGGCTACATAAGTTTACGAAGCACCTTGCAATCAAACCAAGCCTTGGCCGTGGCATACGAATACACTTTCAACGGACAGACCTATCAAGTGGGCGAATTTTCTTCCGACCAGAAAGACAGCGACAAAGCCCTGTATGTCAAATTGATAAAAAACACAAGCACATCACCAAAGACAAGCAATTGGAATTTGATGATGAAAAACGTGTACCGACTCAATGCCATGTCTATACAAAAGGATAAGTTCAAATTGGACATAAAGTATTTGAGCGACACTACAGGTGTGAACCTCAGCTATCTGCCAGAGCCCAACTTGAAGAGCACCACTCTTTTGAAAATGATGAACCTTGACCGTTTGGACAACAACAACAAGCCAAACTCCAATGGCAAATTTGACTACATAGAAGGATTCACCATTCTCGCTCAAAGTGGATGCATCATATTTCCCGTAGCAGAGCCTTTTGGCCATTGGCTTAGAGAAAAAATCGGAAATGATGTCACAGCCGACAAATATTGCTACGACGCCATATACGACTCGACAAAAACCGTAGCCATGCAAATGGCTGAAAAAAACAAGTTCACCCTCACGGGCGAATACAAGGCCACCAACACAGGAACAATCTCTTTCGGCATGGGCGAGGTACCAATTCCACAAGGGTCTGTTGTGGTAACCGCAGGAGGTGTAACCTTGACCGAAGGCACCGACTACACCGTAGACTATGCCCTTCATGAAGTGACGATCATAAACCAAAGCATTCTCGATGCTGGCACCAACGTGAATGTCAGCGTGGAAGACGTGTCTGAATACGAAAGCATGCGCAAGACCATGCTCGGTCTGAATTGGGAATATGACTTTTCCAAAAATTTTGTTATAGGCGGCACATACCTCAAAGTCAACGAACGCCCTTACACCTCAAAGGTAGCCATGGGCTCCGAACCCCTCAACAACACGCTTTGGGGATTCCACGTGAACTGGAAACAAAACTCACAATGGTTGACCAACATGCTTGACAAACTACCATTCCTAAATGCCACAGCTCCATCCTACATCTCGTTCACAGGCGAATATGCCCAGTTGGACGCAGGCAAAGCCAAAAGCACACAGGGCAACGCATCATATCTTGACGACTTCGACAACAACAAGCAAGCCTCAGATGTGAGCAATCCAAAAGAATGGATGATTTCATCAACTCCATCACATTTGGAATATGGCAAACTGTCAAACGATATCAGATATGGCCACAATCGCGCCCGCTTAGCGTGGTATAATATCGATCCGCTCTTCACGCGTCGTTCTTCATCACTCACTCCAAGCCATATAAAAAGTGACCTGGAACAGCTGTCAAACCACTACGTAAGGGAAGTTTACATACGTGAGCTCTACCCAAACCGCGACACGAATGTTGGTGAAACAAACACAGTCAACGTTCTCAACATGGCTTACTACCCAAGTGAACGCGGACCATACAACCTCGACACAGACGTAGACCGAAGGGGAAACCTCAACGACCCCAAGAAACGATGGGGAGGCATGATGAGAAAAATCAACGAAAGCAACTTTGAATCAGGCAACGTACAGTATATCGAATTCTGGATGCTCGACCCATTCATTTACACAAAAGACGACAGCCGATACGGTGGCGACCTCTACATCAATCTTGGCGACATCAGCGAAGATGTGCTGAAGGACGGTAAGAAGTATTATGAGAGCGGAATGCCTGTAAGCTCTGTCGCCACATACACCGAAACCGTATGGGGAAGAGTGCCAAGCGAAAAGTCGGTTGTATATTCGTTCTCCAACGAGAGCGGAGCACGCCAGAAACAAGACATAGGTCTCAATGGACTGAGCAGCACAGACGAGCGCACATTCGGCGCATATGCAGATTACCTTAACAGCATGAAGGGCAAAGTTGACCCAGATGTGTTTGATTCAATATACAACGACCCTGCAGGCGACGATTACCACTACTTCCGTGGCAGCGATTATGACGCAAACAAAACATCCATCCTCGATCGCTACAAACTGATAAACTCACCAGAAGGCAACTCGCCCAACACAAGTGACTCGCGTGAAAGCTATTCAACCGCTTACAAGAGCACACCTGACGCTGAAGACGTGAACAGCGACTACACTATGAACGAGTATGAAAACTTCTACGAGTATCACGTAAGCATACGTCCAGGCGACATGGCCGTGGGACGCAACTTCATTGTAGACGCACGCGAAACATCAGTCCCCTTGCGCAATGGCAATAAAGAAGCAGCCACCTGGTATCAGTTCCGCATACCAATAGACCAATTTGCCGACAAGGTCGGAAACATCAATGACTTCTCAAGCATCCGATTCATGCGCATATACATGACAGGGTTTGAGAAGCCTATAGTGGTGCGACTTGGAAACCTTGACCTCGTGAAAGGCAATTGGCGCACATACAACCAGACCCTTTACACAGGCGACAAGCCAAGTGTAAGCGGCACCATTGTGCCATCGACAGTCAACATTGAGGAAAACAACGACAAGACACCTGTCAACTATGTGTTGCCTCCAGGCATCAGCCGTATTCTTGACCCTGCACAGCCACAGCTCACCCAAAGCAACGAACAAGCCATGGCGCTGACAGTAGAGAATCTGGCCACAGGCGATGCAAGGGCCGTATACAAGACCATGAACAAAGACCTGCGCCATTATCGTCATCTTCAGATGTTTGTGCATGCCAATGCCTTAGAGGGCGACATCGAGCTCCAAGACAATCAAATGAGTCTGTTCGTCCGTATGGGCACAGACTACAAGAGCAACTATTACGAATACGAAATACCGCTCCGTCTCACTCCTGCAGGTCATTATGACACATACACCACACAGGGGTGCAAAGCCGTATGGCCAGAAGAAAACATGCTCGACATCGACTTCAGCGTGTTTACCGACCTGAAGCACGCCCGCAACAAGGCTAAAGCCGAAGGCTCGGCAAGCTATTCGCAATTATATTACACCTACGACAAAGATAAGCCAAACAACAAGGTAAGCGTGATTGGCAATCCATCTTTGGGCGAGATAAAAACAATGATGATTGGTGTGCGCAACAATGGACGGCGCACAGGAAGCGTGGAAGTGTGGGTTAACGAACTCCGCATGCAAGACTATGCCAATGAAGGAGGCTGGGCTGCTCAAGGCAACTTGAATGTGCAGTTGTCAGACTTCGGTTCTGTAAACATGACAGGCCATGTTGAGACCGATGGCTTCGGAGGGTTGGAAGAAGGCATCAATGAGCGTCGTGATGACAATCTTTACGAATGGAGCGTGACCACACAACTGGAGATAGGCAAGCTCTTCCCCGAAAAATGGAAGATGCAATTACCATTCTACTATTCATATTCATGGCAGAAGACATCACCTAAATACAACCCATTCGACACAGACATGCTTCTCAAAGACGCACTCGACGAATGCTCCACAAAGATGGAACGTGACTCGTTAAGCAGCCTTACAGAGTCGGTCATCAAAAACAAGAACCTCTCTCTAAGCAATTGGAAATCTGGCGTGCAAAGCCATAAGCCAATGCCATACGACCCTAACAACTTTGCTTTAAGCTACAGCTACAGCCAAAGGTACAAAACCGGAGAAACAACGGTTTATGAGAATGAGGAAAATTGGAAACTGAATCTTTCATACAACTACTCCCCTAAATACAAGGCGTTGGAACCTTTTAAAAACATAAAAGGCAAGTCGAAATGGCTTGACATCGTGAAGGCGCAAAACCTGCAATGGCTACCGCAGAACGTGTCATTCAATTCAGATTTGACACGCAGCTACTATGAATATCAGGAACGAGACATGGATGCTGGCACCCAACTGCCTGTGGTGTTCTCTGACCAGATTCTGTGGAACAGAGATCTGACTGTGAAGTGGGACATCTTCAAAGCTCTGAAGATGTCATGGACATCGTCTACACACGCAGAAATAGAGGAGCCGCACCGTGTGGTGAACAAAAACCTCTATCCTGACGACTATGCAGTATGGAAAGATTCCGTCAAGAACAGCCTTGCCTCATTTGGACGCCCACTCACATACAGCAGTTCGTTCACAAGTTCTTACCAGGTGCCATTCAGCAAGATTCCTATATTCGACTGGATGACAGCCGACGGCTCTTACAATGCCAACTACAACTGGACACGTGGGGCTGAAATGGAGGACGGCTCATCACTCGGACATACCGTAGGCACCCAGCGCACAGTGAACATCAACGGACGTCTCAACATGGAAACCCTATACAAGAAATGGAAATTCCTTGCTGATGCAGAGAAACGCCTGTCTGGCAACAAGAACGCAACTGCTGCAAAAAACAGAAAGACGGCCAACAAAAACAACAAGAGCGAAAAGAACAACGAAAACAACAATAAGAACAATAAAAATGCCAACAACAGCGAAGATACATCACAAAACGGAAAGAAAAAAGGATTCACTAAAGAAGTGACACTCAACGACTCAACCGATATCGAACTCAAGCATGGCCAAAACACAAAGCGCATCATTGTAAGAGCTGCAACAAAAGAAGGAAAGCATTATGACCTGAAATTTAAGAAGGTTGATGCCAATACCATAAAGATAGTGAGCAGGGACAGCATGCCAATCAAAGTATCCGTAGTGGCCAAACGCCCTCTCGAAGAACTCAGTTGGTACAAGACTGCGCAAGTAGCAGCCCGCGGGCTGATCATGCTCAGGAACGTGAGCGTGGCCTACCGCAACACCTACGCATTAACACTCCCAGGGTTCAGCACAGAAATAGGCGATGCCTTTGGACAAAAGAGCGTTGGAGGCACCATGTCACCTGGTCTCGGTTTCGCTTTTGGAGCTGTAGGTGACAGCTACATCAACAGGGCAGCCAGCAATGGATGGCTGATGATGAACGACAGCAACATCACCACTCCTGCCACAACAGCAGCGATGGAGGACCTTCAGCTTAAAGCCACACTGGAACCATTCAAAGATTTCAAGATAGATCTGTCAGCAAGCCGCACAGTGAACAAAACAAAAAGCATTCAGTTTATGTACGATGGCATGCCTACCACACAAAGCGGAAGCTTCAACATGACAGTAATATCTATAAGTTCGGCCTTTGGCGGAAGCGGAAGCATAAATGACAACTATAAGTCGAAAGCTTTCCAAAAGTTTTTGGAAAATCTGCCTGTGGTAAAAAACCGCCTTGAAAGCAAGTATTCACACTTCACTTACCCCGAGTCAGCTGGCGAAGAATGGGCTGGACAGCCATACAGCCAAGCAAATGGCGGAGTTGACATGTATTCTGCCGACGTGATGGTGCCTGCGTTCCTCTCAGCCTATTGCGGCAAGAACGCCCTCTCTACCCCACTCGACATTTTCCCCACTCTTTCACGCATGCTGCCCAACTGGACTGTAAAGTATAGCGGATTGACAAAGCTTTGTCCATGGATAGCAACTCATTTCAAAAGTTTCAACATCAACCATGCATACAAGAGCGTCTATACCGTAGGAGCTTACAATTCATATTCAAGCTTCATGGATTATATGGGAGAATGGGGATTCATCAAAGACGTCACTACAGGCAATCCTGTGCCAAGCTCGATGTATAATGTGTCAACCGTAAGCATCAACGAAGCCTTCTCGCCTCTTCTCGGTGTGGACATGGCATTCAACAGCGGTCTCACAGCCAAGGTTGAGTATAAAAAGATACGCACGCTCAATCTATCCATGACCAGTGTGGCTCTTACAGAAAACTTCTCCAACGACATTGTTGTCGGCTTAGGATACAAGGTAAAGGACATCAACATCTTTGGCGCAAAAACCATACAGAATCCAGACGGAAAGAAAAGAAGCAAATCGAAAAACAGAAAAGATGACACCAAAGCAAACAAGAACACGGCTCGCACCCGCAACACCGTGAGCCACGACCTCAACGTGAGAGCAGACTTCTCATACAGAATGCAAAACGCACTAAACAGAAACATTCAGACATCCATCACCACAGCCACAGGCGGCTCTACGGCTTATAAGGTTGCATTGACCGCCGACTACACATTCAGCAGACTGCTTACGCTGTCTGGATTCCTTGATTGGCAGAAGAATGTACCATTGGTGTCACAATCTGCATACCCTACAACAACATCCGACTTTGGCATAAGCATGAAGTTTTCTCTGACAAGATAAACCCACCGCATCATGAACGCAAAAGAACAATTGTCACAAATGGTGAGAGAACACGATTGGAATGGCGTGCTCACATACCTAAGCAGACTTTCCAACATGCAATTTCGCAAGACGGAAAACATCATGAGAGAGTCTGTGCTGCCCGAACTTGACAACAAACTCTTTTGGGAAGCACTGCTACACCTTATTATATATAAGAGACAAGCGTTCCTCAGCGGCATACTGGCTTCCAAACATCTTGCAGACAACGGAACTCTCGATTTCAGCACGCCGCACGTTGCAGAACTGGCAACCTTTCTCTATCATGAACAACCAAGCAGCATCATGAAACTCTGCAACATGATGGTGCCACTGCTCAAGACAGAGAAACAAATACAAGACATGTTCAAAGCCATGCACGTTGAAAATGTAGAAAAACAGCTCATCACGTTGTTGAAAGCATCCTCTCCATTGTCCTACTATCTCATCTTCAAAATATTGAAGACATGCGACGAGAAGAAGATATCACTCAACTGCTGCCTTACCATTATGAAGAGAAAAGATGACATGGCATTTAATGCCGTATGCATCATTAAAACATACCATGGACTTGACGAGTTGCCAGGACGTTTCTCTTTGAAAATCGAACAATACGAACTCAGCCACATAGACCGCGACTTCGAGACATTTAAGCACGCTCTCTATGGCAAAAGACCGCAAATATGACAGCACTCTCTCTCTACGAACTTAATGGCCTTGTGCGCCATACGCTCCAGCTCACACTTGACGCACGCTACTGGGTGTGCGCAGAAATAAATGAGATCAGAGCCAACCGCCATTGTTATATGGAACTGGTTCAAAAAGACTACAATGGAACGACCATCATCGCCAAAGCTAAAGCTCAGATATGGGCCAACAGGTGGGTGATGCTTTCTGCTATGTTTGAGAACACCACGGGCGTCAGGCTGGAAGCAGGCATGCAAGTCTTGGCTGAAGTGGAAGTTAATTTTCACGAGCTGTTTGGATATTCACTCAACATCATTGACATAGACCCCACCTACACAATGGGCGACATTGCAAGACACAGAAAAGAAGTATTGCAACAACTCACACTTGAGGGTGTCATTGACATGAACAAAGAATTGCCGTTGCCACGACTGATGCAGCGAATAGCTGTAATATCATCTGCAACAGCTGCGGGATATGGTGACTTCTGCAACCAGCTGCATGGCAACAAGAAAGGTCTGGCATTCACCACCGAACTTTTTCAAGCCAACATGCAAGGGCAAAATGCAGAAACAAGCATCATTGAAGCACTCAACAAGATAGCTGCCCAAGCAGAGCAATGGGACGTGGTCGTGATAACTCGCGGGGGTGGAGCCACGTCAGACCTTAATTGCTTCGACTCACTTGCACTTGCAGAAAATGTTGCGCAATTTCCACTTCCTGTCATAACAGGAATAGGGCATGAACGAGATGACACCATTATCGACATGGTGTCGCACACTAAAATGAAAACACCAACAGCAGCAGCAGAGTTCATACTCCACCATCAAGAAATGGAGCTCAACACCATCGAACAACTCTACAGCGACATATTGAACAATGCGGCAACATGCCTAATCAAAGAACAGAACCATTTGAATATGATAATAAACAAAATGCCGCTAATATGCTCAAACTTCACATCAAGAGCCGAACTGCAACTGACACGATTGCTCAACACCGCCGTAACACTAAGCACGCAACGACTAACTGATGAAATGTTGCGCATAGGATCTCTCGCACACAAATTCAGCATAATCACCCCTACGATTATCAACAAAGAGAAAAGTCGCATAGAGGTAGCAAATGTGAAAATAAATAGCGCCAATCCGCAACGCATACTCAATATGGGATTCAGCATCACACGAATCAATGGCAAAGCTATAAGGTGCAACAACGAAGTGAAATCTGGCGACGTCATCACCACTACACTCTCGGATGGGACAATGACATCCACCGTAATCAAGACTATGCCAAAATAATTCTGCTGCACAAACAACACAAATTTAAGTACTTCACAAATTGCATCACCATAAATTCATTCAAAGCGCATGGAAAAAAAAACATCAATGACATACGAGAAAGCAATGAAAAAGCTCGAAGAAATAGTCAACAAAATAGAAAGCGGAAATATGGACATTGACCAACTTGCTGCTAAAATCAGAGAAGCTAAGCAACTAAGCGATTTCTGCAAAGACAAACTGACAAAAGTAGAAGCCGATATCAAAGAAAGCCTCTCAATGTAAAAAAAATGCCATTTTTTTAAGCATTTGTTTGTCTGTGAAGCTAAAAAACTATATATTTGCATTTGAGAATTATGGAAAACGCATTGCTGCGCCCTGATTAGGTGCAGCAATTACGCTTGAAATACACTCAATGTATTAACTTAGAAAACAAGAGACAACTCAAAGATATCAACATGGAGAAGACCCTCGTAATCTTGAAGCCAGGCGCTGTTCAACGCGCTCTGGTCGGAGAAGTGACAGCACGTTTTGAGCGCAAAGGCCTGAGACTGGCAGGCATGAAGATGATGCAACTTACAGACGAATTGCTCAATGAGCATTATGCACATCTTGCCGGCAAGCCATTTTTCCAGCGCATCAAAAACTCTATGATGGCATCGCCAGTCATTTGCTGTTGCTATGAAGGCGTTGATGCAGTAGAGACAGTCCGTTCCATGACAGGTAGCACAAACTCAAGAAAAGCAGCCCCAGGCACAATCAGAGGAGACTTCGGCATGAGTTTCCAAGAAAACATCATCCACACTTCCGACTCGCCAGAGAACGCAATCATTGAGTTGAACCGTTTCTTCAAACCTGAGGAAATATTCGAGTATACACCAGGTGTCTTCCAGTATCTCTATGCCAACGACGAGTACTAAGCGATGCTTCGCAAAGGAACGAGCCGTTACACACAAGCTAATTGAACATCCCTAACAACAAAAAACCTTCTAACCAGTGTACTTACAAAGCATAAAAAAAACAATAGGCGTCATAGCCCTTGCCATGGTGTCGATAAGCAGTTATGCCCAGGACGCCATAGCACGACAGGCACCCTCAGACAAGAGGATGAAAGAAATCCGCAATGTCAAATTCAACAACACGATTAAGACACTCGATCTCGAGAACCCTGCATCTGACATATATACAGATTGGACAACACACCTGAGAAAATGCGCTGGCAGCGTACCTGCCAACCATAAGATAGACCTGCGGGGGTTCTGCATGCCAACAGACAGCCGCAAGATAACATCCAAGTATGGATGGCGCGGCCGCAAACCGCATGAGGGCATTGACGTGAAAGTGTACATTGGCGACACCATCCGCGCAGCATTCGACGGCAAGGTAAGAATCGTAGAATACAACGGAAATGGATACGGATACTATGTTGTGATTCGCCATCCAAACGGATTGGAAACACTCTACGGACACCTCAGCAAGCAACTCGCAAAAGCAAATCAGATAGTAAGAGCAGGAGACCCCATCGGGTTGGGCGGCAACACAGGACGCTCATCTGGCTCGCACCTTCATTTTGAGACACGTTTGCTTGGCAAGCCAATCAATCCTGCTTTAATGTTCGACTTTGAGCAACAAGACGTGACAGGCAACTTCTACAGCGTTGCAAGCGGAACTGTTGTTCGCGGAGATGAAACAGCAGCTGCTCGCACAGTAAATGCCATCACATCAGAAGACTCACACAGCACAGCTTTGAGCATGGGCTATGACAACGCAAGAGACAACAATACGGCAACAGAAAATGGAAATGCCGCAAAGCCAGCAAGAACAAGCAAGAGTCATCAGCAAAGCAGAAGATCCACTTCTCACTCTGTCAAGAAAGGCGACACACTCTCATCAATCGCACGCAAATACAGAACATCTGTATCAAAGCTTTGCAAGCTGAATGGCATCAACCAAAACTCTGTACTTCATCTGGGACAGAAAATAAAATGCTCATAAATACATGACCGACAGGTTTGCTTAAGCAATCCGAGATAACAATAACATGCAGTTGGCACCAACAAATGCCAACTGCATGTCTTTTTATTACTGTTAAGCCCAATTATTTGAACAAAAAGCCGTACCTTTGCATCTAAATAAGCACAAGCACATACTAATGCGCAAAGGCTGCAAAGATGCACTCGCAAGATGACAAGCGTTTAGAGCATCAATTAAAACAAAAATCAATCATAATTAAAACAGACATGGACACTCAGGAACAATTCAAAAAGGCTATGGCTGAATGCCGTAACATATTCAACAAAAAACTCCACGACTACGGAGTGGCATGGAGAATCATGCGTCCAGAATCTGTCACAGACCAAATATTCATTAAAGCCAACAGAATAAGAAGCCTTGAAATGAAAGGTGTATCACTCGTCGGCGAAGGCATACTCCCTGAATTCCAGGCTATAGTCAACTATGGTATAATAGGACTCATACAACTTGAATTGGGTTATGCCGACAGCGAAGACATCAGCACAGACAAAGCTCTTGAACTGTATGACAGCCACGCACAGGAAGCACTCGAACTCATGCTGCGCAAGAACCACGACTATGATGAAGCATGGAGATCTATGAGAGTGAGCAGCTACACAGACCTCATCCTCATGAAACTGAACCGCACAAAGCAGATAGAGGAGCACAACGGCAAGACCATCATATCCGAAGGCATAGATGCCAATTACCTCGACATGATAAACTACTCAGTATTCGGACTTATAAAACTTTCTGAAGCGCAAGATGAAACAGAACGTAAATAGTTCTAACATTCACGATTATGCCACAAAAGGAAACGGCGATAAAAGCATCAGCAACAATAAAGACAACCTTGAGAAGAAGCAAGCATGCAAGAAAGACAAAAGTCAAAAACGCATCTTGAAGATAATCACAGAAGTGTGCCGCATAGTGCTGTCTTCCACGTTTCTCTTCAGCGGCTTCGCAAAAGCCAATGACCCATTAGGCACAATGTATAAACTTGGCGACTATGTAGCTGCCATGCTGCCTATATCTCTGCCTGACACATTTCTGCTTTCATGCGGGATATTACTTGCTGCTTCAGAATTCATGATAGGCATTTACCTGCTTTTTGCAATCAAAAGAGACGTCACAGCGCGCATCACAGTAGCGTTTATGGGAATAATGACATTGTTCACGACATATATTTTCATAGCCAACCCTGTTGCAGACTGCGGATGTTTCGGCGATGTCATAGTGCTTAGCAATGGAGCCACGTTGGCTAAAAACATCATACTGTTAAGCGCCGCGTTCTTTTTGGCAAAACACTACCGCCTGCAAAGCCAAATAGTCAACTCCAGCATGAAATGGCTGATAGCCCTGTTGTCAATGTGTGCCATCATCGGCTATGCTGTGTATTGCACAATTTGCCTACCTGTATTTGATTTCAGACCATTCAAAGTGGGCACAGACATTCAGAAAGGGCTCAACACAGCCGAGCAAGAGTATGAAGTGAAAATTGTCTACAAACGAGGGAAGGAGACACTTGAACTCTCAGCAGAGGACGATGACCCCGACAAATCGTGGAAATATGTAGAGACACGACGGATTCCTGTAGGAGGAAAGCGTGCTATCGTAGATATATCCATACTTGACAACGATGGCAATGATGTGACCGAAGATATTGTAAGCACCCCTGGCATAAATTTCCTCCTCATCATTCCAAATCTGCGCAATGCTGACGAAGGATGTGTCAACCGCGTGAACGACCTTTACGACTATGCTTTGAAAAACAAATACGGCTTCTATTGCCTCACGGCATCGACAGACAAGAAAGACCAAGCGTATTGGAATGAGCATACAGGCGCAGAGTATGGCTATTTCTTCTGCGATGACCGTGTGCTGAAGACGGTGGTAAGGGCTCAGCCAGGACTTGTGATGCTGAAGGATGGCATCATTGTAGCAAAATGGAGCAATTTCAATCTGCCGGATGAGGAAGATTTGCTATTACATATGTGATTTCCAACAAATCGCCCACATTCTACAGCAATTTGGCATTATAGCAATAAAATAGAAAGACATTCATAAAAACAAACCAAAGTTAAACTAAAAAAAACTACTACTATGGCAAAGAAAATTGTTGCTGGAAACTGGAAGATGAACAAGAATCTTCAGGAAGGTATCGAACTCGCACAAGGTCTCAACGAGGCTCTCGCTGCAGACAAGCCAAACTGCGATGTTATTATCTGCACTCCATTCATTCATCTTGCAAAGGTATCAGAGATCATCGACCACAACGTAATCAATCTTGGAGCAGAGAACTGCGCTGACAAAGCTTCTGGAGCTTACACAGGCGAGGTGTCAGCCGAAATGGTCAAGTCTACAGGAGCTGAGTATGTAATCCTCGGCCACTCAGAGCGCCGCGAATACTATAACGAGACTCCTGAGATTCTCAAAGAGAAGGTAGACCTCGCACTTGCAAACGGACTTAAGATCCTCTTCTGCATTGGCGAGTCGCTCGCACAGCGTGAGGCAAACGAACAGAATGCTGTGGTGAAGGCTGAACTTGAAGGTTCTGTATTCCACCTTACAACAGAACAGTTCTCAAACATCGTCATCGCATACGAACCAATATGGGCTATCGGCACAGGCAAAACTGCTACAGCAGAGCAGGCAGAAGAGATTCACGCATACATACGTTCTGTCGTGGCTGACAAGTATGGCAAAGAGGTAGCAGACAACACCTCAATCCTCTACGGTGGCTCATGCAAAGCTTCCAATGCTCCTGAGCTCTTCGCTAAGCCTGACATTGACGGTGGCCTCATCGGTGGCGCATCACTCAAGGTCGCTGACTTCAAGGGCATCATCGATGCTTGGAAAAAGTAAGCATATACATTCATGATTCATAATCTGTCCCACCAATAGTGCAGGACAGATTATGAATCATTTTCAACACACATACAAGAAGTAAATCATTGAGACATGAAAAAGATTCTTTGTTTCATTCTTTCTTTGTTGACATGCACCATATATACATATGGCCAGTCATTCACCGACCACCTCAAAAGCAAGGTGGAAGGCCAAGGCACTGTGACAGTGCACCAAGACCCGCTCATTGACAGTATGGTAAACGGCACAAAGCATGCTTCTTTTGACAAAAAGGATGAGAAGAAGGACACTAAACTTGTTCAGACAGGCAAAAAAATAAAGGCAAGAGGTTATCGCATTCAGGTCTATTGGGGAGGTAGCACACTCAACGACAAAACAAAAGCACAATATGCAGGTACAAAGATATCAATAGTCTTCCCCGAATTGCAAGCATACACTACGTTTGAGTCGCCAAACTGGCGTTGCCGTGTGGGCGATTTTGTAACCCGCAATGAGGCAGCAGAATACCTCTCCAAGATAAAAGAAGCTAAACTCACTCAGCAAAACGCAATAATCGTCAAAAGCGAGGTTTTCATCTATCCTCAACAACAGCAATAACATTGACAATAGCAAATGAACAGAGAAGAACAAATAGAATCACTCAAAAAATCTTGTTTAGAAATTCTCAAAGCCATTGGTGAAAATCCTGAAAGAGAAGGATTGGTGAAAACTCCAGAACGTGTGGCAAAATCACTACTTGAACTCACACGAGGCTATGCCCAAGATCCTGCAGCCACTCTGACTTCCGCTGTATTCGATGAAGAATACAACCAAATGGTTGTAGTAAAAGACATCGAATTCCATTCACTTTGCGAGCATCACATGCTGCCATTCTTTGGAAAAGTGCACGTAGCGTACATTCCAAACGGAAAGATAGTTGGGCTTAGCAAGATACCACGCGTTGTCGATATATTTTCCCATCGTCTGCAAGTGCAGGAACATCTGACCAAACAAATATGCGACTGTATCCAGCAATCCCTATGCCCGCTTGGAACCATAGTCATGATAGAGGCTCAGCACATGTGCATGCAAATGCGTGGCATTGAGAAACAAGGCTCCATCACCACAACAATATACCACACAGGAGTGTTTGACCGCATAGACAAACGCAAGGAGTTTTTGATGATGGTAAAATAACACGTACATCATCATTCATCAAAGGCCGGCAACAACAAAGGTTTATCAGAAAAATGCACAGGCGTGGCGCCATCCAAATTCCTTCTGAGCTGCAAGAAGTGATAATAATAATGTTCGAAAAGGTAGTGGCAGAACTTCCCCATGGATTCCGATAAATACGAGGAACGCAACAATCAGAGTGCCTGCTCCGTACCATACAGGTGTTACTGCTGTACCAGCTAAGTGATACTGCAGTACCAGCTAAGTGACACTGCAGTACCAGTTAAGTGGTACTGGAAGCGGTACTGAGAGTTAGAGATTCCATAACACCAGAATAAATATTTCTAATATCCACATCAGAGAATATAATCGAGAAATGGTCAATAAAACCACTCTTTTGCAGGATGAGCCATAACAAAGCCCACACACGCATATCCACAAAAGACCTGACGGGTCAAAATGTCCGCATGTCATATAATAAGAATAACCAATGATTCCACAAGCAACCATAGAACGCATCGTTGATGCAGCCAATATTGTCGACGTGGTGTCCGACTATGTGACCCTGCGCCGTGCTGGCGCAAGCTATAAAGGACTTTGCCCATTCCACGATGACAAGACTCCATCATTTTCCGTGTCGCCAGCAAGAGGACTGTGCAAGTGCTTCAGTTGCGGCAAGGGTGGCAACGCTGTGCATTTCATCATGGAGATGGAGCAGATGAGCTATGTGGAAGCTTTGAAGCACCTTGCAAAGAAATACGGCATCGAGGTTGAAGAACGCGAGCTCACTGTTGAACAGAGGCAGCAGATGAACGAGCGTGAGAGCATGTTTGCCCTTAACGAATGGGCATCCACCTACTTCTCACGAACAATGAACGACACCACAGACGGGCGCGCCATAGGTCTTGCATACTTCCGCAGCCGCGGATTCCGTGACGACATCATCCAGAAGTTTCGTCTGGGCTTCTGCCTTGACAATCCAACGGAAATGTCGAATGCAGCCCATGCGAAAGGATTCAAAGACAAATACCTCATAGACACTGGCTTATGTGTAAGGCGCGAGAACGGCACAATATACGATCGTTTTCGTGGACGAGCCATTTTCCCATGGATTGCAGTCAACGGAAAGGTTGTGGCTTTTGGAGGACGCGTGCTCGACTCGCGCACCAAGGGCGTGAACCAAAAGTATGTCAATTCACCCGACTCTGCAATATACCACAAGTCACGAGAGCTCTACGGAATATACCAAGCGAAGAAGACTATAGCCAAAGAGGACATGGTCTACATGGTAGAAGGCTACACCGACGTGCTTGCCATGCACCAATGCGGCATAGAAAACGTAGTTGCCAACTCTGGCACAGCTCTAAATGAAGCCCAGGTGCATCTCATGCATCGCTTCACCAACAACATAACCCTTATCTACGATGGTGACGACGCAGGCATACATGCAGCCATGCGCAGCACCGACATTCTATTGGCAGAAGGAATGAATGTGCGCATTCTCCTTCTCCCCGACGGGGATGACCCAGACAGTTTCTCACGCAAGCATAATGTACAGGAGTTTAAGCAATATGTTGAAGAGCATCAAACAGACTTCATCCTGTTCAAAACGAATCTTCTTCTTAAAGACGCGAAACGCGACCCTATCAAGCGTGCTCAGCTCACAGAAAACATCATAAGAAGCATAGCTGTCATTCCAGATGAAATAGTACGCTCGACCTATGTACATGAATGTGCGGAAATTCTCGGTGTGGACGAGGCCATTCTGATGCGAGGAACAAACAAAAATCGTTTTGCCATCATTGAGAGCATGAAGAAAGAAGCAGAGAGAGAACGAGCTCGCCAAGAACGCTTGCTCAACTCCGTGTCAGCAGAAAATGCTTCTATTGCCGCAAACAACGCTGAAGCACCAGCAACAGACAACGCTGAAGCACCAGCAACCGACAATGCTGCTCAGGCAAGAATACCAAATGCAGGAAATAATGACAGCACAAGTTACGCACCAGAAGATACCGCAATTATCAGAAATGGTGGAGAGGCAAGCATGCTCATGCCACAGCCACCAATATACGATGATGACATTCCGCCATTAGGCGCTCCATACCCCAATGAGCACCAAACAGCACACACACACTCAGACGCATCGTCTTATCCTTATATCAACCAAGAACTATGGAAGGGAAAAGACGACCGTTTCTATGCTTTGGAACGCATGCTGCTCACCCTTGTGACCCGTTACGGTGAGCAGCGCATAGAATGCGCTAACAATGATGAGAAAGAGAATGACGCTTCTGACGCAATAACGCTTGTGGAATATATCTATAATGAATTGGTCAGCGATGAAATCAGACTTCGCCATCCAGTCTACTCCAAAATGCTTGATGAAGCATATGCTCACCATGCTGATTCTGGTTTTTCTGCAGGAAAACTGCTTTTGAACAATCCCGACGAAAGCATAAGCCGTGAAGCTGCAAATATGATGAGCGACCGTTACCAGCTAAGTTCGGGCAACCAAATGACACAACCAGAAGAGGACATGATTGGAACTTATGCATCACGTATAATCATCGACTATAAAAATGCCATCATTGATGATCAGATACGAGAATGCAACTCTGCCTTAACACGTCCAGAAGTCAAGAACAACATAAACAAGACACTTGAGCTTCTGCGGAAAATAAAAGACCTCAGTGACATTCAACGAATGATGGCCAAAATGTTAGGCGACAGAGTGCTCCTCAAATAATAATCATCAAACCAAGAGTGACAACATCCCCATAAAGAGAGTATGAACATCTTAGATCAAGACATTAAATACCTCCAAGGCGTAGGTCCTCAGCGCGCCCAAATCCTCGCCACAGAGCTCGGCATACACACTCTTGGCGACCTGCTCACATATTACCCATATAAATACGTGGACCGCAGCAAAATTTACAACATTTCCGACATCAACGGCAACATGCCCTACGTGCAGGTGTGCGGGCGCATCCTTTCTTTTGAAAGCCAAGGAGAAGGACGGTCCAAAAGACTGATAGCTCATTTCACAGATGGAACAGGTTACATAGATTTGGTTTGGTTCCAAGGCATCAAATATGCTTTGAAGACATGCGACACAAATGTAAAATATGTTATATTTGGCAAACCGACATTGTTTAATGGACGCATACAGGTAGCACACCCTGAAGTGGAGATTGCCCCATCCAATATAAAGACAGCTTCACCTACATCTGCATTCATCCACGAATACCAAAGAGACTTATTCGATGATGACATCACTTCATCTGCAAAACAAGAGAATGTGTCGGAAGTGGCTGACAACACTTTAGGCAACACCGATAAACATCACGAAAAAGCCGTCAATGCAAACCTTTCTGAAACCACCATTGATGCACAGTCGAATGTATTCAAGGGACTATGCCCAAGCTACAACACATCGGAAAAGATGAAGCGCCAAGGAGTCAACTCTGCATCCATGGCACGTCTCACAGCCAACATGCTTAAAGTTCTGCAGCAGCCTCTTCCTGAAACATTGCCATCTTACATCACAGAACGTTACCACCTCATATCATACGATGCCGCTGTGCGCAACATACACTATCCTTCATCTCCTGAAGCACTTCGTCTTGCACAAGCCCGTCTGAAATTTGAAGAGCTATTCTACGTGCAACTCAACATCCTCCGATACGCAAAGAACCGCCAGCTCCACTACCAAGGCCTTGTGTTCAGCCATGTGGCAGACTGCTTCAACACGTTCTTCTATGACCATCTACCCTTCACACTCACAGACGCACAGAAACGCGTGATACGCGAGATAAGAGCCGACATGAAATCGGGAAGACAAATGAACCGTCTGCTGCAGGGCGATGTCGGAAGCGGAAAGACATTGGTGGCACTAATGGTGGCACTAATTGCCATAGACAATGGCTACCAGACATGCATCATGGCTCCTACAGAAATTCTGGCTGAACAACATATAAACACGCTGAAAGAATTTCTCGGCGACATGAACGTGAAAGTAAGCCTTCTCACAGGCAGCATAAAAGGAAAGCGCCGCACAGAAGTGCTCAGCAGTCTTGTCACAGGAGAGACACATATACTTGTAGGCACACATGCTGTTATTGAAGAAAATGTGCTTTTCCATCGACTTGGCCTTGTCGTCATCGATGAACAGCATCGTTTCGGAGTGGCACAACGCGCCAAATTATGGATGAAAAACACCATACCGCCTCATGTGCTCGTTATGACAGCCACACCTATTCCACGCACATTGGCCATGACACTGTATGGAGACCTCGACGTGTCTGTCATCGACCAACTGCCTCCTGGACGCAAGCCTATACGAACCATACACATGTTTGACGCTCATAGAGAACGCATATACCAACTAATGAATCGCGAACTGCAGCAGGGCAGACAGATTTATATAGTATATCCACTCATCAAGGAAACGGAAAAGATGGACATCAAAGACCTTGAGGCCGGTTTTGAAGAGATATCACAAGCATTTCCTTCCTACAAAGTCAGTAAGGTGCACGGCAAGATGAAAGCATCGGAGAAAGACGCAGAGATGAAACGTTTTGCAAATCACGAAACAAACATACTTGTATCGACAACAGTAATAGAAGTTGGCGTGAATGTGCCAAATGCTTCTGTGATGATTATTGAGAATGCAGAGCGATTCGGACTTAGCCAATTACATCAGTTGAGAGGACGAGTAGGACGAGGCGCAGAACAAAGCTTCTGCATACTCGTGACAAAATTTGAGATCGGTGAAAACACACGCAAGCGAGTGCAGATAATGGTCGACTCAACCGATGGTTTCGAGATAGCTGAACAAGATTTGAAATTGCGCGGTCCAGGCGACCTTGAAGGCACACAGCAATCTGGCATGGCTTTCGATCTCAAAATTGCCAACCTTGCCAAAGATGGCATAATACTGACACTTGCACGCGATACAGCAAAACAGGTGATTGATTCTGATCCTGAGGAAAAAAGTCCAGAGAACAACATTCTTTGGGCCAGATTGCGCTACCTGCGCAAAAATCAAATAAATTGGGGAGCTATCAGCTGATAGCTCCCCTTTCATTATTTCATAAATACCAGACAAGTCATGAACCAGAACAAAACAGCGGTTATTTCCAATGTTTCTCAAGTCTCTTGTATTCTTTCTTCGTCAGCCGCATAAAACTGCCATGCTGAGGACCTGTCACACCTTTTATATCCTGCGGATCATGGAAATTGGACAAGTATTCATCAGCCTTGCATATACGATAATGCTTCGGATTATCACTATATTGTATGTAAGCGACTCTCCATCCATTCTCGCCTACAATCTGAAAAGCACTGCTGCCCTCACATTTCTTTTTTCCTTCAAAATTCACAAAATCCTTCTCATCTGGCTCAGGCCAAGGACCGGTCAATTTATCTGCTTTAGTGTGGAAAATGCCTGGATGCCCTCCTTCTTTCTTTATCAGCATATGATACTTTCCATCGCTGTCAAGCTTATTTATGTCTGCATCAATGGTAGCATATCCCCAGTCGAACAACACTTGAGGTTTGGTCAACTTTGTAAAACTCCTGTCTGCATAGCTATACACCATACGGTCATATTTATCTTCCTCATTGGAAGACCATATTGAATAATATATGAAATATCCGCCTTTGCTGCCGTCTTTCCACACATAGTCGGGATCCCAAAAGATTTGCGGAGCCCACACACGGTTTATCTTACTCCAATCGGCAACAAAATCTTCACTCTCTGGATCACAGAAAATGTCATTGCCACGTCGAAAATCAAATGTGGTTGACGTCCAATTTATCAGGTCGTCACTCTTAAGCAAGTTGATGCCATAGTTGAACCAGACATGGCTCTTGCGCACGCACATATCTGTTGTCACCATCAGATAGCCTTTTCCGTCATCACTCTTGCGGCATATGTAAGCATCTCTCGACCCTCCCTCTATCAACGAAGTCTTTTCTGGGTCTATCACAGCTTTTCCTCCATTCAAGTCATGGTAATTAAGTCCATCACGGCTCAATGCAAAAGCTGTATACTCTCCCCTATCGCTCATATGGCAATAGAGATAACCGTATGTACCCTTTTGCACATTCTGCGCCAAAGTCGTTGAGCCTGGAATAAGCATCATGCTTACCAAAGCCAAAGTCTTAAAAAAATCTCTGTTCATTTTTTCTTGTTTTATTGTTAGGTCTCGTTTTTAGGTCACGCGTTACAGTTATAGCAAATTCTGAAATATGCTAAGATCTTTTCATCATACAAAGACATCATATATCGTTTTGACATTGTCAAGTCATGCTGAAAAAGTTGGCATAAAATGCATCATATGACACTTGACGGTGTTAGCCAAGTTGCTTTGACAAGCATCCGATGATACTTTTCAAGGTATCCCCCCATTCTCTGACAAGGTTATAGCCATAGCAAGCTACACCAATGACTTAAGCCGATGAAACATAAATCATCAGAACGGATATCCCACAGCAAAATGAAGGCCAAGGCTATCGCTAAATTTAGGCATGTTGTAATACCCAGACTTTCCTGTATCATATGGTGCATGAATGCCCACACCAAGATCAAGACGAAGAACAAGGAAGTCGAGGTTGTATCGAAGGCCCAAACCTGTGCCAAGCGCCAGTTCATCCATGATATTTTTCAATTGCAGCTTGCCTCCAGGGTGCGATGAATCATCGTGCATTAGCCACACATTTCCTGCATCAAGGAAGAGAGCGCCTTGCAGAGCTCCAAGAATAGAGAAGCGGCATTCAGCATTGAGCTCGAGCTTTATATCACCCGACTGATCAAGATAAGTGTTTCTGCCTGTCAAGTCACGATAACTGCCAGGCCCGATGCTACGCACAGCAAAGGCACGGATGCTGTTGGCTCCGCCCACATAGAAAAGTTCGCTGTATGGTGCCACTTTCGAATTGCCATATGTCCATATCGTACCCAGCTGCACCCGTGTGGCAAGTTTTGTCTTTTCAGAAAGGCGAAACGTGTTCTTTAAAGTGAATACAAACTTAAGGAATTGTGAATATGGCGTGCTGAGCAACTTTTTATCTTTCTCAAAATAATCAAATCCAAGAAGCATGTTCGTCAAGTTTAGGACATTGCCCGATTCTTTCACAGTGGCTTCAAAACGCATCGAATTGCTAATTCGTGTTTTCCATGAATTGTCATAGATAATCGAATACTGCATTGCTGGGATGAACTGGTCACGCAGCGACACATATAGGGCAGAGTTGCTGGACACGATAGAATCGAAACGCTCTGTAGTATGCTGCATCTTGTTGTAGGATATGGTAAACGGCGTAAGTTCGTGACTCCACGATTGGTTTGTTTGGAAACCATAGCGAGCCTCCGACATGAAGGACATAAGACGGTAGTAGTTGGCTCGGTTGAGCTGGTCAACATTCACTCTGAACTGTGTGGAAGTTGGATAGCGGTAAAGCTTCTTATTGAGCCAAGGGAATGCTATCCAAGGATAAGACAGAGAAACATCCATGCCGGCTTCATAAGAGTTGATGCGCTTCTTCTCTCCAAACTGCTTCTGTGTTTGCCATTCATAACTTCCCTTCAGCCCCACTGAGAATGTTTCGCCATGATGAAAGGCATTGCGTTTTGATATAGTGAGCCCAAGGTTTGGTCCAACTTGGGAATTAGACTTTTGTGTGATGTTAAAATCGAGCTCCACATCAATAAGTTTGTCCATGGTGAGATCAAGACGCACATCGAGCGTGTCATTGTCTAAAATCGTGTCGCGTGGAGTGAATGTGAAACCCACACGCGAAAATATGTTCATGTCATGAAGGTTGGTGATTGTCTGGCTGACACGAGACTGATTGAACATGCGGCGGCGCCAAAAGCGAAAGTTCTTGAAAAGCACACGAGGAGCTATTGGTATACGTTCACCTTGATAAACCATCTTCAAGTCATTAAGCACAAGCGAGTCGGTGTATTGCGCTCCATAGTCATTATTGCCAGAAGCCTGCTCTTTGCTGTTTTTTCTGCCATATGTGTTTATGAGATTCTTCCTGAGATAAGCACTCACCTTGCCAAAATAGTATTGTTTCTTAGCACGGTCGGGCGTTTCTAAGTCTTGAATCACAAGCAATCTCACTCTATCAGCCACATTCACAGAGTCGGCAAAATAACTGATGTAATCAGGCCTGTAATAATAGAATCCGTTATTTCTGAATGCGCTCGACAAACGTTCTTTCTCACTTGTAAGGTCGAGAGTGGAGAACTGTCTGCCTCGATGTATGAAAGCATTAGGCAATTCAGCCTGCACTATGCTGTCTTGCAACGATGGAAACACATAACGTATGCTGTCATAAAGATATGGCTGGCCAAGACGGACGTTGTATCTTATCTTTTGCTTTTTAGGATTACGCATGTCTATGAGTTGAAAGCCCACATCACCACGAAAATATCCATAGTTTTGCAAAAGGTTTGTAGCCACTTTGGAACGGACATCTGGAGCAACACGCGAAATTGTCACTGGATCTGCAGCAAAGGTGTTGAAGAACCATTTGCTCAATCCCTTGCGGTCTTTATCGACCAATGCATTGTATGTCCATAATCCTATCTGAAGAGGATTCTTCAGAGAAGAACTCCCAAGCAAAGCACCGTTTGGCTGATAAGCCAAGGCTGCTTCCAATTCGAGCAAAGC
Organism: uncultured Bacteroidaceae bacterium; assembly: GCA_934293005.1. Taxonomy (GTDB): domain Bacteria; phylum Bacteroidota; class Bacteroidia; order Bacteroidales; family Bacteroidaceae; genus Minthosoma. The sequence goes on along the minus strand of CAKQYA010000027.1, from coordinate 7,831 downwards.
ATTCTCTTCTGCCTGCGTGCCAGTTTTGCCCTCAATGCTTATATCATCAATGCCAACATATAGTTTTTCATTTTCTGGAAGATGTGATGTAGTGGAGCATGACACAAAAACAGACAACGATAATAGGATTGCAATAGGCAATGAGATGACAGCCACTTGCTGAGCCATCAAAGACTTGCATAGCCGCCCTATGGTGCAGGCGTGTGAAAGTCTGCTTATGCGAGGCAATTTTATACACTTTGTTATATATTTTCCTGCCTTGTTCATTATTATTTTGTTTCTCATTGATTCAATCTTCATTTTCACAATTCTACAGTTCTTCACTTATGAATATATCCATTCATTACATCATTTATTTTCCTCTTCCCGCTCTTCTTTTTTCTTACTGCGCCATATTATAAGGTCAGACAACTTGTCCACCTTTTTACGGAGCAGAATGCCTGCGCCATTCTTATCCAGCTCACCCTCAATAAGGTTAGAGTAATCTTTGGCATGGAAAAGTTTCACATACTGCGTGTTGCCATTATCAAGACGCCATTCAAGAGACACGTCATCTATGTATGCACCAGACTCATCCCGAGTGTCATCACCATCTGTGCTCACTTTTCCTCCAATGACGACATTCAGACGATCGGAGAAGAAATGTCTTGAGAACTTGAACGAATAGTCTGTGCGTCGGCTGCCATCATCACGTGTGGTCTGCTCCATGCCAACGTTGACGTCAACCATAGTGGAGAGCGCACGTCCTGCTATATTATTTATCTCATTCTGCAGGAAGCTGTTGAGAGCGTTGCTGGCAGTAAAGCCTTTGCTATTGCTGCTTGACAGGTACATGCCTGTGGCAAGCATAGCTACAGCCAGTTTATTTTTCTCTTCATCGGAGAACCCTGCCAGTTCGTTCTGCACAGCCATGTCCTCTGGAGCCTCGATTGTAAAAGCAAGTCCCATGTCACTAAGCGAGTTGGTTATTTTCAGTCCCACATCAAAGGCAACAGAACGGCTGGAGCCATCACTCTGGCCTACAGCGGCACGTACCCGTTCTGTAGCAGCTATATTGATGAGAGGGTTCATCGGATCGCCTGTGAATTCTATATATGAGCCATTACGTATATTGAAAGTCTTCAACGGTATGACAGGCAGTGTGTATTTCATTTCGCCTTCATTAATAGTATATCGTCCCTGCAGCGTCAGCACACCCTCTGGCGTGTACTGCATAGTGACAGAGCCACCACCCTGCACATTCACATAACTCTGTTTGTCTGCAGAAAACTCTCCATTGAGTTTGGCTCCATCGTCAATATTTAGTGCCATAAGCATGTCTATGCCCATGAATGTCTTCTTTGGAATATCATCAGCAGATGGAGGCGGAGCGTTAAAATCGACAAAAGTGACAATATCCTCAAGACGATCTCCTTGATAAAGAGGCGTCTCAGTCATAATGTATGTGATATCGGTAGAAGGCAACACACGCACAAGACCACGCACAGTGAGATCATCAGCTGTACCAATGACACGCGCAAAGAAATCACCATACATATCTCCGAAAACCACCTTGCGCGGACTACGCTTAGACTCAATAAGCTTGAAATTAGACCCTCTAAGAGAAAGAGACATGAACATTTGTTCCATATCAGAGAAATCAACATAGCCATTAAGACTTAGCGGCGTGCTGTTGGCTCCATAAAAATTGAAATTATCAAATGTCACTCTGCTTTTATCAAACGGAATGGTGTCGTTGGCAAGCGCCAAGTCAAGACTGTACATATCTGAGATAACATGCACATCATGAGGCACAAGACTGCCGTCAAACACGAGTGCTTCTATAGGGCCTTTAGCTTTCACACATCCTCCAAGTGTGCCATTGAAACCTACAACATGATCTGGCACAAAGGGAGAAATCATGCTCATTGGCATATCAAGGAAATCAACATCTGCATCGAGAGAGCCTACACCGTTGCCATCATAAAGTCCTTCAACAGATAGGACATCAATGCCGTTAAGAGCTACTTTTGCATCTACATCATGCTTAGATTCACCTTGTGGAGTATAGGTGAACGACGAACCAACATCACCTATCCTTGTGCCTTCGTAAACTAAATTCATCAAACCTGCAGAACCTTCTACATAAAAATTATTCTCTTGATCTGTATAGTTAGCATCAACATTGAGCATGCCAGACATTGATGGCATGCCAGGCATAGGGACAACAGTGAGAAGTTGCTTGAGACTCAGATTATTTATCATGACATTTGCTATCTGTCGCCCGAAATCATTTTCGTCTGCATAAAGAGAAAGCGCGCAACTGTCGGCAATGCCCGTCAACTGCACATTGGCCAATATTGGCCTGTTGGGATATGTGATCACATAGTTGTCCTCGTTTAGAGAAAATTCCTTGAAAGCGATAACTGGCTTATCAGGAAAAAGCTTATATGTCACACAACTGTCATTGGCTAAAGCTCTGACCCCTAAATCTATGCCCTTATGATTGCGCTTGTCGAAATAAGTGAGATGAGCCTCAGCCTTGTTGGCCATGAGAAAACCTGTGAGACTGGCTTTAAAGGCCGGTATGGTCTGCTGCTGATGACATCGCAGACCAACATTGTAATCGAGTTGGGTACTATCTTGTTCTATACGGAAGAATGCGGTATCAAGCATGATGCCATCCTTTGTGAAAGAATATACATGTCCATGACTCACGACTCCCTCAGTTGGCGATGTGTCCACATGAGCACACAATTCGCCAAATGTCATCCCGTATATCTTGAAGATATCAGCTAAAGGATTATTATTGCCCACATCGGCATGCAGTGACAGGCTGGGTAGGTAATGTTTCAAATCATCAAGATTGACCTCCCTGCGCTTAAACTGCTTAACAGTTTCTTTCTGCAACTTTTCAACCTTTTGCATAAGACTGAAAAAGTTTATCGGAGTGGCAAAAGACAATTTACAATCGCCTGTCTGAAAACGAGCGGCTGTAGAGTCTTCTTTGGCCTCTGCGTAAAGGTCAAACACGTCTGTCTGAATGCTGTCTTTGCCAATAACCAAATTAAGGGCATCAATATGAGAGTCGACATAAAAAAGATTCTTCCAATTGTAGGCAAACTTCACAAAACCGCCTGTTGTTGCTTGCAGACGACTGTCGCTGAAGCCCATGCTCTGAACATCAATAAATGGAAGATGTATGTCGAGTGTACCGTTGACAAGATGCTTCTGAAGCTCAGCTTCCAGCACAAAGACTGTCTTCAATTGGTCGTTGTCACATGCCACATCACATTTCAGCTGATGTCCGCAAAGAGACATATCGGCAGACATGTTGCTGAGATCAATCTGCCCAAAACGCGATTCATAAAGGTCGGCAGAAGCCTCAACGCTCGTCTTTGGAGAGAAAAAGTCAAAGCCTTGTCCTGTGGCTGTAGCTTGTCCTGTGAACGATGCATTATCAGCCATTGGCACATAATGGTTAATAACAAGATTGTCAAAGCTGATGTCAGCGTTATATTTCTCTGCTTCAATGTCAAGCGTTGCATTTGCCTCTACTTTGGCGCCATGCGCATCTTCAGCTCTCAAGGCCGCCTTCACTTTCATGTCTGAAAGAATGTCAAGCAGAGCCACCTTGCTATCTGCCACAAAAAGACCTGGCACATCAAGATGAATCTTGCTGATATCAAGCATGACCATATTGCCTTCAGCTTTCAAACGCACGGTTGACGGCTTCGCCGGAAGAATCTGAGACATGGCCACACACACATCTTTTGTGGCTTCTCCACCCATACGTGTGAAATATATCATGTCGCCTTTTCCAACTCGTCCTTCTGCCACAATAGAGAAGACCCCAGGCTTCACATCTTCCGATGAAGATGTGCATAACTTGCCATCTGGAGATTGAGAGCCCGACGCTGACACGTCATCAAAGGCATTCATGTCCATGCGATAAGCAAACTTGAAGTCACTATCATCGGTAGTCAATTTAAACTTAGGCACTCTGAGTTCAAGACTGTCCATTTCAACATGTCCACAAGCATCTTTTATGACAAGTCCAGACTTTTCCTTTGCAGACATATGAACTATGTCAAGATTCATCTCATTAGTGCCTTTATATAAAAACGAGTCTACTTTCAGCACTATATTGTCAAAGAAAAGATGTCCAGGATCAAGCTGTCCTTCAAGGCACGGCATATTAAGTTGTTCAAAGGATGCCTTAGAGTCTTTCACTATAAGTTTATCAACCGAGTATTCTTCTTTGCCCAAATCAAGAAATGCGCAAGCAAAGGCATCACCTATTTCAGCCATTGCATAAAGACTGTCTGACTGAGGAGCAAGATAGACGGAAGTCTTCACATTCTGAAGCTGAATATTGCGCATATCAATTTTCCAATTGACCTTTTCCGATGGCATTGTGTCCTCTGGCACAGAGTCGGCAAGGAACACTGTGAGGTCTGCGTCACGCAGCAACGCCTTGTTTACCACAGCAAGTTCGTTTTTCAGATCCGTGCTGTGGGAATCAAGACTTATTTCTCCTACCGTGCCACGTATGACAGCCGCATCAACCAGTTCGCGCGTGTTAATCTTTGCTTCCGACAGACGAATGCCATCAACCTCCAAGCGAAGGTCAAACAATGGCAAGGCGCGCACACTCACATCGATTGCATGGGCATCTACCACAGTATCACCTTCCTGCACAGCCAACATACCGTCCATGTGCAGATTGAGAGGAAAACGCAAATAAACGCTTTCCACACTCACATCCATGTCAATCTCCCGACTCAACACCTCTGCCGACTTATCTACGGCCCACTTCTGCACTGGTGGTATATAAATGATAATCGACAATAACAGCAAGAACAAAATTGGAGTCAACGCACCCCACATCAGGATTCGCCAACTCCAACCTATAAGTGTATATCTTCCGTATTTCTTCATTTAATAGAAACAAGCGATGCTATGCAACTTGGCGCATAACAAGCAAGTCCTTTTATATGAGCATTCATAAACGAGTACTCGTATACTTTGAAGATGCGTGTTTTGCGCCAAGAGCATAGCAACGCTATACTTTATAAATTACAAGTTTGGATTCATTTTCTTCCACTCTGCAACAGGTGGAATAATGCCAAGCCCTACAATTTCATCGCGCATCTTGCAAAGGTGCTCATACGACTTTGAAAGGCTTGCAAGCTCTTCTTCTGTGCCTGCAGGTGCTGTGAAATGAACGCCTGTAGCATCGATTGTAGTAGGCATTGCCATCATCACATTCTTGTAACCGCACTTGTCACAGTTGACATAGCATCCAGCTGGCAAAGTAAACTTCTCACCGCCCATAGCAGCCTCGATCATCTTAACTGCATTGTAAGCTGGGCTCTGGAATGAAGAACGTCCACGAAGCTTGATGATATTTGAACCACCCTGTACAGTGTGGTGCTTGATTTCCTCCCAGCGTTCAGCTGAAAGTCCCATCTCTGACAAAGGCTTACCGTCTACCTTAACCTTTGAAGCGAATACAGCCATTTGCTCACCATGGCCACCATAAGTGTGAGCTCCAGTCACTTTGTCTTGCTGCACGCCAAACTCAAGAGCGAGAGCCTGCTGCAAACGAGTAGAGTCAAGAGCTGCAAGCGATGTGAGCTGATTTGGCTTCAGACCAGAGTGGATGAGAGCTGTGAGAGCAGTCACGTCAGCAGGATTGAAGATTACCACTACATGCTTTACCTCAGGACAGTATTTTTTGATGTTGTCTCCAAACTCTGCAGCAATCTTGCAGTTGCCCTTAAGAAGGTCTTCGCGAGTCATTCCATCCTTACGTGGAGCACCACCTGAAGAAATGATATACTTAGCTCCAGTGAATGCCTCAGCTGGATCCACTGTGTATGTCACGTTTGCACCAGGGAATGCGCACTGCTGAATCTCATCAAACACTCCATGAACACCTGGCTCATAGATATCATAAAGACAAATGTTTGGTGTAAGACCGAGCATCAAAGCGCTCTGTACCATGTTAGAACCGATCATACCACCAGCTCCAACGATTACAAGTTTCTCATCTGTTAAAAATGCCATAATACAAATATTTTTTTGTTTTGATATTATTTGAATCACATTTTGCAATGCAATCAAGGGCATTAAAGCCTCTTATATTATGCAAATATATCTCTTTTAGACTTTAAAAACAACTATTGAAGACGATTTTTGCATCAAATGCGATAACTTTAACTGTCGTTTGCTTTCCGACACGCTATCTTTGACAAGTTAAGCACGCAATGCAACCATATCAAAGCTGTTTCCAATTGCCTTGTTGTTCACGTCAGTTTTATTTCAGTTTCTCTTTCAGCTTTTGCAATTCTTCATCAAAATCGCCGTAGCCGTTGATGCGGAGGTCGTCGCAAACATGGCAGCCATATGGTGTGATGGTTTCGTAATGGGGGATGCCGTTGAACTGGAACAACTCTTGCATACGGATGAAGTCGGCTTTTGTCATACAAATTGTCTCTTCGTCAGCCAACCATTCTGACACATACTTCTTATATCCATCATTACCTCCAGCGATGTGCTCTTCGGCGATAAAGACGAGTTTCACATCACCACGCTTGCCAATTTCAACACGAAGTTTCTTACTTTGCTGAATAGCATAACGACAAGGTCCACAGTTCATTCCCCAAAAGTCTATCATCAAATAACGGCCAGGAAATCTGGCACAGAGTGTCTGAATCAGTACGGCAGAAGGATTATCGGCTGGCAAGGGAACGGTATTTTCTTTTTGTTCCATCTTCCTTGCGTAGAACGCCTCTGCTTTCTGGCGGACATATGGATTTTTATCACATCCATGTAGGCAGACATCATATTACTGAGCAATGCTTATCGGGATTGCATGGTATGACTACCCAATATCAAATGGCCCTACTGAAGGTATAAACAAGATAAAAGTGCTGAAAAGACAAATGTATGGATTCAGAAATGATGAGTTCTTCACGTTAAAGCTATACGCTCTACACGACAAGCGTCTACGCATTTAACGGAAGAACCAAATATAAGGAAATAGAAATCCGCAAGGTCTTTGAGGAACACATCTCTGGCGCAAAGAAGAATGATGAGCGTCCAGTGTTGTGTGAGGCAATGGAATACTGCAAGGCAAACCGCATAGGGATCTTACTTATCAGTGAACTGTCAAGATTGGGTCGCAATGCGTTTGAGGTGCTTGCCTCTGTTAAGGAACTAATAGACTGTGGCATCAACCTCTACATACAAAAGGAACAACTTACATTATAGGAGCAAAGAAGGACATCCGTCCCTCTTTGCTCCTATAATGATAGCCACGCTTTCGACCTGTGCGCAATTGGAACGTGACAATATCTCTTTCCGATTGCAGTCAGGAAGGAAGCGGTATATAGAGATAGGTGGAAAACTCGGACGCAAGGTAGGCTCTGTAAAAACGGCAGAACAGATGAAAGCCGAATATAGGGAAGTAATAAGCCTGCTCCGTAAAGGCTATTCCATAAGGGATGTGGCAAAGTTGAGTGGTAAAGAGGAAAGTACCGTACAACGAGTGAAGCTATTAATAAAAGTACAATCATCGCAATAATACTATTGATTTCACGTTCTTTTCAAAGAAAGGGTTTGTGTGATAGTAGTTTAAAGGCTAAAAGCACAACCTTTGTACGCAATATAACAACAATATGTTTAAGGTCACAAATTGTGACCTTAAACGAAAAACAAGGTCAACACCTCAAATATATGCCGTATGCTTTTACTGAACAAGGCGTGGCAATGCTTAGTAGTGTTCTTCGTTCACAAACAGCCATTGAAGTCAACATTCAAATAATGCGAGCCTTTGTTTCCATGC
>CAKQYA010000026.1 GCA_934293005.1 uncultured Bacteroidaceae bacterium | reverse complement strand
GACAAAACCCTGAGCAACTTTTTGTTGCTCAGGTGCTTATAAAAAACATTAAATTATAGTGTTGCGGAAATAAGGTTAAAATCTACATATGGGAACAACATTGACTTTGTTCTTTTCTTGTGTGGTTATTTTGATAGTGGCTACCTCGGCTACGAAGCGGCCGAAGGCATTGATTGGATATGGGAGCATAGAGTAACAGACTTCAAAAAGGCAGGAGTATGAGCTTTGACATAGTTTCTTACAACACAGAACGTGACAGACTGCAAAAAGTGCTGGATGCGCAAAAGACGTCAAAGGAGCGTAATATGAAGGGACAATTTGCCACTCCATACCCTTTGGCGTGCAGCATAATGAGAAAGGCAAAGACTCTCTGCCATAAAGAAAATGTAAGTTTTATTGAGCCTTCTATAGGCTTGGGGACATTTTATGCCGCATTTCGCAGTGTATTTAAGAGTACAGCTGGCCATGCGTTAGGTTTTGAAATAGATGAGCATTATTATAATCCGGCACGAGAACTTTGGGCAAAAGAGAATCTGGAGTTAAGAAACGTTGATTTCTTGAAAGAAAGACCAAACGATGAGCGTTTTGATTTGCTTGTAGCCAATCCTCCATATGTAAGGCACCATCACATTAACAGTGAAAAGAAAAAAGAACTACAAAAAGAAGTAATGCTAAATACTGGAATAAATATTTCAGGCTTGGCAGGACTGTATTGTTATTTTCTTATTCTTTCGGAGAAATGGTTGGCAGACGATGCTTTGTCTTGTTGGCTAATACCGTCAGAGTTCTTGGATGTGAATTACGGAAAGGCAATAAAACAATACTTGCTCGAATGTGTAGACCTATTGTGTATTCATAAGTTCAAGGCTGATGATGTGCAATTTGATTATGCGCTTGTCAGTTCTACAATAGTTTTCTTCAGAAAGGGCAAGCCGTCAAAAAAAGACATAGAGTTTTCATATGGAAAAGATGTGAAAGCCCCTTCAAAAATAATGAGGGTAGAAAGAAATCGCTTAACGGCATCTGGCAAATGGTCTAATTTGTTTGTTGAAAAGACAACGGACAATTCAAGTAATGACGACTGTAAGTTGGGAAACTTTTTCACAGTAAAGCGTGGAATTGCAACAGGAGACAATGACTTTTTTGTTGTGGATATGGATACCATAGAGAAATACCACATACCGTCAAAGTTTCTAAAACCAGTTCTTCCAAGCCCAAGATATCTGAAAGGGGATATTATATTATCGGACAATGAAGGAAATATAGCTTTGCCACAAAAGCATTATTTGTTCTCATGCAATTTGCCAGAAGATGTTCTGATGGAAAAATATCCGAGTGTATGGGATTATATACAAGAAGGAATAAAGCGTGGAGTAAATAAAGGCTATATATGTAGCCATCGCCCATTGTGGTATTTCTGCGAAGATAGAAAACCAGCTCCTTTTGTAATCCCTTACATGGGACGTGGTGATTCTTCAAAGAAGATGTTTCGTTTCATACTAAACAAAACAAGAGCCATCACGACAAATGTATATTTGCTTCTGTACCCCAAAGACAATTATTCAAAATGTCTGACAGACATAAATTTACTGAATGAAGTTTGGCAAGCATTGAACGAGGTAACAAGTGAACAATTTGCAATTAATGGTCGTGAATATGGAGGAGGATTGCACAAGTTAGAACCCAAAGAACTGCTCAACATAAAAGTACCAGCCCTTTCTTCTTTATTGCTGCCAAAACAATGCGATTATGAGCTTTCTTTATTCTGAAAATATATTCTTGAAAAAAGGCACTCGGTATCCCTCCGAGTGCCGCCGCTTAATCCATAGTAAATAAAAGCATCTTAAAAGATAGTGCAAGGCGAACGCAATAAAGCTTGCTTTAATTGCTGAGCCGAAGCCTATCTTCGCAGTGAAACTGCTATGACATCCATTTATGAACCATGTTTCAGTGGCGAAGGCACAAACTATTCAGCGTTAGGTGCATGACGAATCGTCAAACCTCAAACAAGGCTTGAATTGCATTAAAAGGAGTTTGGTTGTGTTTCTTGGCTGTCTCAACTACAAAATGAAGTTCAAGAAATGCATCAGCTCCAAAATCAGAACGGAATGTGCATGAGTTCTTCAACTTGATTTTCAGCTTGCGTATGCCCCGTTCACTTGCGTTGTTGTCAGATGGAATCATCGGGGCTTCCAGATAATTGAACATGTAGTCACGGCATTTTATCAATCCATTTTTAACCCAAATCAGTCATTTATTTGCTAAGTATCCTAAGAGACTTTATTGCAAAAGTTCTAATAACTACTCATTATAGGTCGCATTAAATTGTTAAATTACACTAATATCATTAATTAATACAGTTCTATGTATTACATAGTATTAAAATATTACATACCTTTGCAGCATAATCTCACAATAACAGTAACACATAATAAAAATCGCAACAACCATGAATGTAGACAATGCGAAATCGCAGATGAGGAAAGGCATGTTGGAGTATTGTATAATGCTGTTGCTTCGCGAAAAGCCTTATTACACTTCTGACATCATCAAGAGACTAAAAGAGGCCAATCTGCTTGTAGTGGAAGGCACACTCTATCCGCTCCTTACCAGGCTTAAGAATTCGGGGCTTCTATGTTATGAGTGGCAGGAGAGCACGCAAGGACCTCCAAGAAAATATTATACGCTGACTAAGGAGGGATACAACGCAATCAACCAGTTGGATACAGCATGGAACGAGATAGAAAACACAGTGAATAACCTAAAAGGCAAGAACAGCTTGCCATAAAGAACCTAAAAACATGAAGAAGAACATCCAAATGAATCTATGCGGCCGTCTTTATCAGATTGACGAAGATGCATACGAGCTGCTGAAACATTACATGGAAACCATCCGCAACTATTTCAGTTGCCAAGAAGGTGGGTTGGAGATTGCCAACGACATAGAAGAGCGCGTGGCAGAACTGCTCGATGAAATAAAAGCATCAGGAACCATCGCCATAACCATAGAACACATACAAGACATCATCCAGCGTGTAGGCGAGCTGGAAGACATCACGTCAGAAGGTGATGATGAGAAAAGCGCCAAGTCTGACACAGACAACCCGAAAGGCTCCCGAAAACATGATGATGCCAACTCTGCCCAAAGTGCCAAGGAATCAGCTTTTGACCGTTGGCTGAATGGCTTGAAGAACAAAAGATACTATAATGACACACAAAACAAGTTTCTATGCGGTGTGCTCAGCGGCTGTTCCAATTTCTTTGGCGGCGATGTGCTCATTTGGCGCATTGCATTCGTCTTGGTATCATTAACAGGCATCAACATGAACATATTATCATTATTTTGTATATTCAAACCACCATTTTGGTCATTATTTTCCCATTTTAACGTATGGCCAATAATACTATATATTCTTGTTGCCATCCTTGCGCCTTCGGCTGAAACCCCAGAAGACCGGCTGAAGATGAAAGGAATAAAGGTCAATCCGCAGACTCTTGCAAGCGAAGTGTCAAGCTACGCAGAAAAAGCCAACAACCATTCAAACGAAAGGCGTCATAACGATCTTGGCGCTGGCCTATCACAATTTTGTTCAGTTGTTGGCAAGATGATAATGCTATTCATCATGGCCATAGGCCTGACATTCATTATTCCATTCATAATATTCTTCTTTATCGCTATAGCATTTTTAGGCGCGCCTGATTTAGTCCTGAGCAAATTCAATGGTGCTGCTATTGATTATTACAACGTTGCGCCAGAATACATATATTTGATTGGTGCAGGCATCTTAATCTTATTATTCATCCCCGCATATTGTTCACTGCACTATTTGCTTAATATGTTCAAGAAGGTGTCTGCCATGGAACATTGGCAACGCGTAAGCTGGACTTTAATATGGTTGACAAGTGCTGGCCTCATCATTTTTTCCATGATGAAACTGTCAAGAATTGATTATAGCATGAAACTAAAGCAAGAAGAAGAACATCAGAAAATGCTAAGCACACTCAAACTGGATGGCGTGCAATTTCACAATCAAGAAGACTACGATTTTTTCAAAGAAGGAGGTTGGAAACTGCTTCATGCTGAAGGTTGCCAGTCAGACAGATACACATACTCAGGACAATACTACACAGGTGACACTAAAGTGCGTTATCTTGACGCTGCTCACAATGAATGGGACGAAAGTCCGCTATTATATCAAGCGGAGAAAACAATGCTCGTTGAGCCTGGATTGTACCGCCTTACGGCTATTGCGCGTTGTGCAGAGCAAGGTCAAGGCGTATTCATCTATGCATGCAGCTATGATGAAGATGCCGTAAAGGGCCCCAAAGGTTCATCAGCAGCAACAGCGTTCAAGCGTCTTGCAGAAGTACCGGCATACGGCAATAACGAATATGTGGAAAACGAAGAGCTTCTTTCCTCTTTCACGACAAACGATTCCTTGTACACCATGAATAGAGGATATGACATTGACTCGGCACACTCACGCCTTTCTAATGGATGGACCGTGGTGGCCATTGACAGTATCATCATCAAACATCATCAGACCATTCATTATGGAGTGTGCACAATACCTGCTTTCACTGGTAAAAGATGCTATGCAAATTGGTTTTCTGCTACAGATTTTCAACTACGCAAATTATAGATGTTCAAGAAACATTGGATGACGAGATTGTTTTCAAGCACATCTTTTTTATATGAACAAAAAAGCAGCCTGTTCAAAGCCATAAGTTGGCAACAGCAGAAATGCACGCCCTTCCGTTTCAACATGCCAGCAGGATGGCCTGTCGAAACGGAAGGGCGTGCATGTTTTGCTTACGGCAACTTAGCAATAAAAAGACATGCTGTATTGCCAGTAATAATACAAAAACAATCTGTTTTCTTGCTGTCATTTGAAAAATTAGCTAACTTTGCAGGCAAATATTAGGTCAACAAACACTTAAACCACATACAACTCATGGCAACACCTCACATATCAGCATCAATAGGCGATTTTGCAAAGACTGTGCTCATGCCAGGCGACCCACTCAGGGCCAAGTTTATCGCAGAGACATTCCTATATGCGCCAAGACTGGTTACTTCTGTGCGCAACGTGCTTGGATACACAGGCACATACAAGGGCAAAGCCGTATCTGTGATGGCGAGCGGCATGGGCATGCCGAGCATAGGCATCTATTCATATGAGCTATTCAATTTCTATGAAGTGGACAACATCATCCGAATCGGTTCTGCAGGCAGTTATAAGGATTGGCTTAAGGTGATGGACGTGACGCTCGCAGAATCAGCTGTAAGCGAGTCGACATATGCAAAAGTGCAGAGCGGTTGTGATGCCAAGAGCATCGCTCCAAGCAAAGAACTGAATGAGGCTATAATGAGAAAAGCAAAACAGCTTGGCATAAACTGCAAAATGAGCGTAGTACATTCGAGCGACGTGTTTTACAGTGACCCGTCACAAGGCACTTGGCGCGACATTGCCGAAAAAACAGGTTCTGATTGCGTGGAAATGGAAAGTTTCGCTCTATTCCACAATGCCAACATGTTAGGAAAGCGAGCAGCCTGCCTGCTTACCATCAGCGACTCGTTCTTGGATCATACAGAGCTGACTGCCGAAGAGAGGCAAAAATCTTTCAGCGAAATGATGACATTGGCATTGGAGAGTGCCATAACATTATAACAGCCATGTACAATACATTTATAGTGTTAACAGATTCTGCCATTTCTATATAACAATATGCTTTTCTTATAGTTTTATGGCTCTTCAAGATTATCAACTGACTAAATAACATACTAACATGATTAAGACTATTACTACAAGTGTGCTGCTGGCGGCATTCTCATTGACAGCTTTTGCCCAAGAAGACGTGACAGCCAGACACATTAAGAATCCTGACTTCGAAGTCAACTACCTCACCTACTGGAAAAACTCTGGCATGCAGATGCAGAATAACGCATCTTTTAAAAAGAACGGTGGCGTGTATGCAGAGAAATGGGTCGGCAAAGGCTCCAAAGTGGGCAATGGTTCGATGACTCAAGAAATACTTCGCTTGCCTCAAGGCAAATACACGCTGAAAGCTAAAGCACAAAACATTCAGCAAGACTCTCCTGACAAAGCACAAACAGGAGCTGAAATATTTGCTGGCGATGCTGCGACCACAGTGACTACTCAAGGTGATTACGAACTTGAGTTCACGCATCTTCACGGAGACATCACCATTGGCTTCAGACTGAAGAACGCATCTGGCAACTACGCTTGCATCGACGACTTCCGCCTCTACCGCAATGGCGACGCATATGAAGGAGCACAGGCTGATGATGATGCCCTATATGCAGAGGAGGAAAAGCAACTGAGAGAACTATATGCCAATGCCACAGGCAATGTGCCAACAGTGACAGGCAGCAGCTACATCGGAATAGGCTCGACATTCGCTCTGGGACGCTCAACAATAAAAAACAACGGAGCTATTGTGGTGGAAAAAGGCTACTGCTACTCATCAACCAACGAGGAGCCAACGGTGTTTGACAACAAATCGACCTATTTCTGGTCTCACGAAGGCAACATATACGTGATAGAGCCTTTGGAGCCTCAGACTGCATATTGGATACGCCCATACGTCATAACAAAAGACAACGTAGTGGCATATGGCGAGCCAAAGTACATATCAACGCTCTCCAAGCCATCATGCAGATGGACTTACGACTACGAAGGCAATGACGAACAAAACGCAAGAATTGTTCAAGCAGTCAGCAACGGCATACAGAACTACAACGATTGCTCTGCCATAAAGAACTTTACGCTCCAAGCCCACTACGTGCAAGGAGCTGGCGCAGGCGGCGGCACAGCCGACTGTTCATACGGTGGCTACATGCGCATAAGCCAGTCAACGGCCTACCAGCGCACAGGCACGGTGCAGCATGAGTTTGCGCATGGCGTGGGTGTGGGCACACGGCGTTCCGACCGGGGATATGCACAGATAGGCGCATACAACTATCCAGAGCTTCACAATTGGGAATGGTACGGACGCAGAGCCAACGACTTGGCGCATTTCATAGAGAACAGCCAGGAAGTGCAGGTGGTAGGCGATGCCACCCACTCATGGGTGCAAAACACCAACGGACGCACAAACAAACTCATCAACTATGGTATAAACGGAGCGAACGAGGATGACAACAGCCAGATTCTATACCGTTGCAATGCCATGATGATCGAAGCCATGTGCGAGGACGGCCTTTGCCCAACAAACTCATACAGTGTGGGTGTGCCTGCTTACACATACATGTACACTCCTGGCAAGAAATACTACCTGATGAGCAAGAGCGAGACAGGCGGTCTTGGAGAAGGCCTTCTTTACCAGCGCGCCACAACAGATGTGGGATGGAAACCATTCATTTCATCAAACGAGGAAATCACCGATTCTGCAGCTTGGTACATCGAATACATCCCTTCAGCAGGCTGCTATACATTCAAGAACGCATGGAGCGGTAAATATCTGACCCACAAGGCTAATGGCACGACAATAACAATGAAGACAACAGCCACACCAACGCCAACGGAGCAGTTCCAACTCATTCCTGACCGCACAAACGTGACTGTAGGCACAGGCGACACCCAATTCACCACACATGGCTATTGGTTCACATGGAGCAGCAACGGCGCAAAGGCCATGCAAGCAAACAAATTCGGAACATTCACCAAATACGGCAGAATATCACAGGAAAGCCTCAACTTTGCCAGTGCTGCAGCAGAGCAGCAATGGCTGCTCATCAGCGAAGACGAGATAAGCAAGTATAGAACCGCCGCCATAGCCACAGGCATCGGCTGCATCAAAGTCAATGAGACAACGGCTGAAGGAAAGACCGTGACAGGCATCTATAATGCAGAAGCAGTCAAGACAGAAAAGACTCAAAGCGGACTGAACATCATCAAATACAGCGATGGCACAAGCAAAAAGATATTTGTAAAATAAAGCATGGTAAAAACACTAATAACATTGATGGCATGCACAGCACTGTGCATGCCATCTTTCGCAAAGAAGAAGGCGAAAGCAGACCTGTGGCCTGATGGCACAGTGATATCAGAATGGTTCAGTGACAACGACACGGTAAACGTGGCAAGTCTTGGCAAAAAGTATAAAGTGACCGACTATGGCGTGGTGAACGACGGATGTCTGCACACCCAAGAGCTGCAAGGTCTGATAGACAAGGCAGCAGCAGAGGGCGGTGGCGTTATTGTGGTGCCAGAAGGCACATACATGACAGGCGCTGTATTCTTCAAGCAAGGCGTGCATCTGCATGTCATGGATGGCGGTGTGCTGATGGGCAGCAACGACCCAAGCGACTACCCTATCGTAAAGACACGCATCGAAAGCGAGACATGCCTCTACTACTCAGCCCTTATCAATGCAGACGGCCTCGACGGGTTCACCATCACAGGACACGGCACAATCGATGGCAATGGTTTCACTTTCTGGAAGCATTTTTGGGAAAGAAGGAGTTGGAATCCACGATGCACAAACAAGGACGAGCAACGTCCAAGGCTTGTGTATGTGAGCAACAGCAAGAATGTGAGGATTGATGGTTTGAAACTGCAAAACTCCGCTTTCTGGACCACCCACATATATAATAGTGAAAATGTAAAACTGCTGCGTTTGCGCATCACCTCACCTGCAAAACCTGTGAAAGCTCCAAGCACAGACGCCATCGACCTCGATGTGGTGAAGAATGTGCTGGTTAAATATTGCTACATGAGCGTTAACGATGACGCCGTAGCCATAAAAGGCGGCAAAGGGCCATATGCCGACTACTGGAAAACAAACTATGACGGACTGGACATGAGCATGTATCCAGAAATGCAAGGCAACGGAGCCAACAGCAATATCATCATCGAAGATTGCGAGTATGGTTTCTGCCATGGATGCCTGACACTGGGCAGCGAGTCGGTGCACGACAGAAACATCATACTGCGCCGCATCAAAGTGACTGAAGCAAGCAATCTGCTATGGCTCAAGATGCGCCCTGACACACCCCAATTGTACGAGTATGTGACGGTAGAAGACATTGAAGGCGATGGCAAGAATTTTATCCTTGTGGCTCCATGGACCCAATTTTACGATCTGAAAGGCAAAAACACTGTTCCGATGTCGTATTCAGACCATATAACTATGAGAAATATAAAGTTTGACTGCAACACATTCTTCAACGTGAAACAAAGGGAAGACCAGTATCATCTGAGCAATTTCTCATTCGAGAACCTGCAAATAAAAGCAGCCAACACCGATTTATTTGAAGAGTATGTGGAAAATTTCGTGATAAAAAATGTCAATATAGAAAAAAAGTGATACCTTTGCATTAAATTAGGAATATAGATAATAATATCATTAATAAAAACAACCTAACATTGATTCTACCTTAGTATTTATGGAATGGCTTTATCAACTGTTCATGACTGGAGGAGGTGTGGCACATACCGTTATATTGTATGCGCTCGTCATTTCTCTTGGAGTGTTCTTGGGAAACAAGATTAAGATAGGCGGAGTGACACTTGGAGTGACATGGATCCTATTTGTCGGCATCCTTGTCGGTGACATCCTCATGCGTGAAAACATCAAGGAAAACCCAGACGTGCTCAACTTCATACAGGACTTCGGACTCATACTGTTCGTCTTCAGCATAGGACTGCAGGTGGGACCTTCATTTTTCACATCTCTGAAACAAGGAGGCCTGAAGGCCAATGGCGTGGCTGCAGGCATAGTGCTGCTGAACATCACGGTGATGCTTGTGCTCTACTATAGCCTACGCAACTTCATCCCTGCAGTGAATAATCTCCCGATGATGGTAGGCACTCTTTGTGGAGCCATCACCAACACACCGGGCCTCGGTGCTGCCAACGCAGCTCTTGAACAGATAAATCAGGTACATCCATTCAAAGGAGGCATACCAGTCATAGCCAACGGCTATGCATGCGCATACCCACTTGCCGTAGTAGGCATCATAGGCAGCATCATCCTGCTTCGCATAATCTTCAAGGTCAACTTCGAGAAAGAAGTGGAGCACTTCAACAAGAAAAACAACAAAGAAGCCGTGAAGCCTCATCTGATGACAGTGAAGGTGTTCAATCCAGCGATATCAGGAAAGTCTATTCTTCAGGTAAGAGGGTTTATAGGAAGAGACTTCGTATGCTCTCGAATGCTCCATGAAGGGCATGTGGTAGTGCCAAACAAAGAGACCCTGCTCAATGTCGATGACAAACTGTATGTGGTGTGCGCAGAGGAAGATGCGGCAGCTATCATAGCATTCATCGGTCCAGAAGTGACTGTGGAATGGGACGAGCAGGATGTGCCAATGGCTTCAAAAAAACTTACTGTGACAAAAGAAGAGGTCAATGGAAAGACACTGGGTCACCTACATCCAAGCTCTATGTACGGGGTGAATGTAACCCGCCTTTATCGTTCTGGCATTGAGTTGTTTGCCAACCCAAGTGTCATCCTCCAAGTGGGCGACATCCTGACCGTCGTTGGCCCAGAGGATGCTGTAGACCGCTTTGCGAACAAGATCGGTGACAAGAAGCAGCAGCTCGACAAGCCAAATCTGCTCACTCTCTTCATTGGCATATTTGTGGGCATACTCTTCGGCATGCTGCCAATAAGCATACCAGGCATGTCTATGCCTGTGAAACTTGGTCTCGCTGGCGGTCCGCTCATCATAGCCATCCTGCTCGGACGCTTTGGATACAAGTTCAAACTTGTGGCGTATACCACCAACTCCGCATCATTGATGATTCGAGACATAGGCCTTGTGCTCTTCCTCGCAAGCGTGGGCATCAAAGCAGGCGGCAATTTCGTGGAAACAGTGCTCAACGGGGGCATCCACTACGTGTGGATAGGCTTCCTCATCACTGTGATTCCACTCATCGTCATGGGCATGTTTGCACGCATCAAATGGAAAATGAACTATTTCCTGCTTATGGGCATCATAAGCGGCGCCACAACAGACCCGCCAGCATTGGCTTTCAGCACCACAAATGCTAACAACGGCATACCATCAGTGGGCTATTCGACGGTATACCCAATGTCAATGTTCCTGCGCATCATCACAGCTCAAGTGATAATCCTGCTGCTATGCAGCTAACATCAAAAAAAATGCATATAGACATACAAAACATTTCAGATTGCATAATGCAGTCAGCGGATTTACCTCTGCTGGCTGCATTTGTACTTGGCCTGTTAGTGGCGCTCAACCCATGCCAACTGGCAATAAGCACATCTGCCCTCGCATATGAGTACAGAAGCGGAAAAGGATTTTGCGAAGGAATCATCTACGCTATGGGACGCACTGTGACATACACCTTACTTGGATGGATAACAATGTGCCTCATAGGCGGGGGAAAGAATGTTGACGGTTTGCAGAAAGTACTGTCATTATCAGAGATTGCAGTGCCTTATGTTCTCATTGCCATAGGCGTATTTTTGTTATTCAGAAGTTTGCACCAGCACAAGCATAAGCACGATGACTGCCACAACAGCAAACGCATCATCAAGCGCAACGGCCCTCTTGGTTCGTTAGTGCTTGGCATGTCGCTCGCCTTGGCATTCTGTCCAGAAAGCGCCATTTTCTATTTCGGGATGATGATACCCATAAGTTTGTCAAGTAAAGTGGGAGCATTGGTTCCATTCATTTTCGGCCTTTCTGCAAGCATGCCAGTCGTTATCATAGCATGGATCATGAAAAAAGCTGTGAACCGCGCTGAGAAAATAAGCAGCAGCTTTGAACATTTTCAGAAATGGCTCAACGCATGCGCTGGCATACTTTTCATAGCCATAGCTATATTACTAATGATGCATGAGTGAATTTCACGTTTTTTTTAGTGAAAAGCCTTTGCTGTATGATATATTTATATTAACTTCGCAAAATAAAAAAGAACAAACCGAATGTTGCGACCGTCGCCGTCAAAACGCATGCAAACAGCATGCAACGGCTATAGTTTAATACAAAACCATATAGGAGGCTCAAAACATGACAGAGGAAGACAAACAAAACATTCAACATGAATACAACGGCAAAAGCGCATCGCAGCTACTGCACGAATTATGCCGTCTCATGCTTGTCTTAGTGTGGAGATTCATTGTATGGCTTGTGAAGAAATTTCTCAAAGGACTTTTGTGGTGCATAAGAGCCATTGACAAAGGGCTGACACGTCTGAACACATGGTGGAACGATAACGACACCCAAGAAAAGAAAGCCAAAATAATAGCATGGCTGAAGAGAGCCACACGAAAAGCTGTCGAATTCAGCATCACAGCAGGGAAACTGGCTCTTAAAGGCTTTATCTTAGGTCTCAAATACACAGGCAAAGGACTGAGGATAGCCCTCAAATACACAATAATAGGCATTGTGGCAAGTATAAAAGCCACTATACAGGGCATCATTCATTTACGCACAACCTTAAAGCGGCTAAGAAGATTAGCCTCAGTGACCAAGAGGGCGCTTGAACGCTGGACCAAGAAACAAAAAAGACAGGCCAAACTGCGTAAGATAAAAAGGCAAAGGGCTTACTGGGAATTCAAGAGAAACGGCGGTGTGAAAGGAGTAATCATCAATTATTCCAACAACATCAGAAAGAGCATAACAATGTTCATGGAAGAAGACCAAGAGGAAAGCGAACCTGATGCAATGACGGATGAAGAACTGATGGAGAAAGCTTTGGAAAAAGGTGCGAAAAAAGGCAACAGAGGCATGAAGATTGGCAAGAGCATCCTATCACACACAAAGAATTTCATCGACTCGGAATGACATCTCAATTGCTTCATGAAGAAGCCTCTTGTGGCAAATGCTTGGATTAAGCCTGCAAAAATCAACAAAAATAGCTGATTAATTAAAAAAAAAGCCAACAAGAACCCAAGAATTAAAAAAAAAGTATTACTTTTGCGACAAACTATGAATATGCGAAAGACCAAGACTGTCTACACGCTCAATTCATGGTATAATCTAAGACGATAATAACTAAAAAAATAAAGATAATCTATGGAAGTAAAAAAATCGAAAAAAGCAGATCTCGAAGGCGAGAAAGGCACGGGTTTGCTCATTGGATACATCGTGGCACTGTCTGTCATGTTTGCATGCTTTGAGTTCACAACTCGAACTTATGAGGAGACCGACGTGGTGTACGCCACCACATCGTTTGTATCCGAGGAGGAGGTCATTCCAATCACTCAGCCTATATTCACGGCTGCGCCACCACCACCAGCTGACGCGCCACAGGTAGCTGAGATTCTCGACATCGTGGACAACGAGACAGAAATCGTTGAAGAAAAAATTGAAACGTCAGAATCAACAGACCAAGCTATCACTGGTCCTACAGCTCCAGTATCAGGACCAGTCATGGCAGGTCCTCCAGCCCCTGTCCAGGAAGGCAATGACGAAGGACAGATATTCGAAGTTGTTGAACAAAACCCAGCTTTCCCAGGTGGCGACAAAGCTCTTATGGACTATCTGTACAAGAACCTGAAATACCCTGCTGTAGCACAAGACAACGGCATCCAAGGCCGCGTCCTCATACAGTTCGTTGTTAATAAAGACGGCTCTATCGTAGACCCTAAAGTGCTTCGTTCGGTAGACCCTTCACTTGACAAAGAGGCGATGCGCGTTGTGACCTCAATGCCAAAATGGACACCAGGAAGGCAGCGTGGAAAACCTGTACGCGTACGCTTCACATTGCCTGTAACATTCCGTCTTGGTTAATAGCACGTAAGTGTTACTGTACAACTACGGCTAATCCGGATAAGAAACATTTTTTCAAACGATACTGATGATTGCCGCACAAATATTTGTTTGTGCGGCATTTTTAGTAACGCCAGGCGCAAAAAGTCACTAAGACACATCCATCCCCACTTCTATTGAAACAAGCAGAAGAACATTCATGCCGGCACACTCTAAAAAAAAACAACTCAATCAAATAAAAACCAAAAGCATGCACACTACTGAAGATATCATAAAGATGGCCAACGAGGCTGTGAGCCAGATACATTACAATGGTGAGCCACATAATCTATACGACCCCATACGCTATATTCTCTCCATTGGAGGCAAACGCGTAAGACCTGCATTGATGCTCATGGCATACAACCTTTACAGGGACGACATTGAATCGATAATGAACAATGCGATGGGACTTGAAGTGTACCACAATTTCACACTTCTCCATGATGACTTGATGGACAAAAGCGACCTACGGCGCGGCAATCCAACAGTGCACAAAAGATGGGATGAAAACACAGCAATCCTCTCTGGCGACACTATGCTCATAATGGCATACAAACTCTTCAGCCAAGGCAAGCAATGCAGTGAAGCCACAAAGGCATTCATCGACGCCACAGAAGGCGTGTGCGAAGGACAGCAGTATGACATGGACTTCGAAAAAAGAAACGACGTGACAGAAGACGATTACATGAACATGATCCGTCTGAAGACATCCCTCCTACTCGGCTATGCAGTGAAAATAGGTGCGCTTCTGGGTGGAGCAGACAAGGAAGATGCAGACAACCTGTACGCCTTCGGCGAGAAAATGGGACTTGCATACCAATTGCAAGACGATTTGCTCGATGTGTACGGTGACACAGCACAATTCAAAAAGAAGCTTGGTGCCGACATTGTGGACAACAAAAAAACAATGCTCCTCATCAAGGCCTACGACCTTGCTGGCGCAGAAATGAAAGAAGAACTCGACAAATGGATTAAAGCAGAAACATTCGACGCCGAAAAGAAAATAGCAGCCGTCACCCGGATATACAATGCCCTTGGCATTCCATCACTCATTCACAAGAGAATAGAGGAACTCTTCAACGAATCACTAAAAAGCCTAAATGCCGTGAAGGTTGAAGACGGCAAAAAGACAGAATTAAAGAAATTCGCCGACATGATGTTAGGCAGGAAATATTGACAGGAAGAAATGATTGACACACATTCGCACATTGACGGTTCTGAATTCGCAGAAGACCTTGAAGACACAATAAGCAGAGCCAAGGAAGCAGGCGTGAAAAGCATCCTTGTGCCAGGCATATGCAGAGCAGACACGCCCCATATGCTCGAAGTGTGCAAAGCTCATGCCGGCTACCTCCATCCTATGGTAGGACTTCATCCAGAGAACATCATGGATGAAGATTGGCATACAGCCCTCAACAAGTTGGAGAGGCTATTATCCGAAGAACCAACTATCATCGGCATTGGTGAAGTGGGACTCGACTTTTACTGGGACGACACACACAAGGACGAACAGATACAGGCTCTGGAATGGCAAATCAGTTGGGCAGAAAAATACGGCATGCCGCTCATGCTGCACACACGCAATGCGCATAAAGAAATGATGGAAGTGATGGAAAGGCACCGCAACAGCAACCTAAGCGGCGTGTTCCATTGTTTCACAGGCACAGAAGACGAGGCTGAACAGATGCTTTCATTTCCCAACTTCATGCTTGGCATTGGCGGAGTACTCACATTCAAGAAATCAGCACTCAGGGAGACCGTTAGAAACTCAATTCCTCTGTCAAGGATTGTGTTGGAGACGGACGCCCCCTACATGGCCCCCGTGCCATATAGAGGACAAAGAAACGAGAGCGCATTCGTGAAAAATGTCGCAGACACCCTTGCATGTGTTTTCGAATGTGATTTCAACGAGATTGTACAACGAACGACTGAAAACGCTATCAAAGTATTCCCAAAACTGTCTTTTTTCATAGAAATATAAAAGTTTCTATTCATTTAATTTATTTAGTAAGAAAAAAATCATTATTTTTGTCCCGAATTATGGGATATTGTATCAAGTTGTCCCATTTCCGAAGGTCATGAATCGAAGACGTGCCTTGTTGCCTTCCCAAGGAGAGGTGCTCGAGTGGCTGAAGAGGCACGCCTGGAAAGCGTGTAAACGTCAAAAGCGTTTCGGGGGTTCGAATCCCCCTCTCTCCGCAGAAGAACAGGAAAGAACAAGCTTTAGAAATGATTGGCCGGGGATGAAACAAGTGAAACCATAGACAATGTTCATACAGACAAGAAACAAAAAGAATAAATAAATTATTAATCTTAAAATTTTCAGCACAATGAAAAAAGTATTTGCAATCATTGCATTGATGGGTGTGTTTACATTCGGTATGACACAGTCAATTTCAGCTCAGGACGAGGCAGTTGATTCAGCTGCAACTGAACAGGTAGACTCAGCAGCAGTTGATACTGCAGCAGCAGCTACAGTTGACGCAGAAGACGATGAGGTGGCATCT
Organism: uncultured Bacteroidaceae bacterium; assembly: GCA_934293005.1. Lineage (GTDB taxonomy): Bacteria > Bacteroidota > Bacteroidia > Bacteroidales > Bacteroidaceae > Minthosoma. The sequence continues at coordinate 20,944 of CAKQYA010000026.1, read as the reverse complement.
TCAGAGCCTGTGGAGACAGGCATGTACAAGAACCTCAAGACAAAGTTCATCGAAGGTGACGCAGGCTTCATGGCTATCGTTGCTATCGCACTCGTACTCGGTCTCGCATTCTGCATCGAGCGCATCATTTATCTCGCCCTCTCTAAGATTAACACTGTTAAGTTCATCGATGAGATTGAGTCTGCTGTAAAGAACGGCAACATCGAAGGCGCAAAGGAAATCGCACGCAACACTCGCGGTCCTATCGCATCTATCTACTACCAAGGTCTTCTCCGTCTGAATGACGGTGCTGATGCAGTAGAAAAATCAGTTGTTGCTTATGGCGCAGTGCAGGCTTCAAAGCTTGAAAGCGGTTGTTCATGGATCACACTCTTCATCGGCATGGCTCCATCTCTCGGATTCCTCGGTACTGTGATTGGTATGGTTCAGGCATTCGATGACATTCAGGCAGCAGGTGACATTTCTCCAACAGTCGTAGCAGGTGGTATGAAGGTGGCCCTCTTGACAACAATCTTCGGTATCATTGTTGCCCTCATCCTTCAGGTATTCTACAACTACATCCTCGCTGAGATTGAAGGACTCACAGCAAAGATGGAAGACTCTACTATATCTCTCCTCGATATTGTCGCAAAGCACTGCAACAAATAATTAGATGACACACCTTTTTATTAAGCAAATTCGTCATCAATTAATTATCTAACATTTGAAAGGAGAAAAAAATGGAGAACAAAACATTAGCAAGCGCCCAGGACGGTGTTGAAAAGATTGCAAAGATCATTCTTTGGACAATCATCGGCATCACAATCTTGGTTGTGGCTCTCTTCGCTCTCGTTGGTTATGACACTCCATACGAAGAGAAGCCAACTATCATGGACCCACAGATGACAGACCTTCTTCTCATCTGGACTGGCATCCTCATCGGTGCAGCAGCAGTTGTGGCAGTGGTTGCTATCATCTATGGTTTCACAAATGGCAGCAATAAGTCAAAAAATGAAGAGAATGGATTCCTTGCAAAGACAGGCCTCGTTTCATGGGGCACATTCGTTTTATCACTCATTATCGGCGTCGGCGTCGGCATTGCGAATAAAGACGAAGTGCTCATCATCAACGGTAAAGACTGGAACGTAGCAACGGACATCATCATGGCAGATGCATCGATTGTTTCAATCGCAGTGCTCATCATCGCAACTGTCATCGTCACAGTATTCAGCATGGCTACTGCCAATAAAAAGTAATAGAACCTATAACTCAGAGCAAAATTATGGGAAATAAAAGAAAAATGCCTGGACTGAACACCAGTTCAACAGCTGACATCTCATTCATGTTGCTCATCTTCTTCCTTGTGACAACCTCAATGGATACAGACCAGGGTCTCGGACGTACCCTGCCAAAGCCACCAGAGGACGAACAACTGAACACTGAAATCAAGGTGAAGGAACGTAATATTCTCAACATCCGTATCAACAAAGACAACTACGTGATGATTGGAGATGACTATGCGACCCTTGAAGACGTGAAGGAGAGAGCTAAAGAGTTTATTAAAAACGCAGACAACAAGCCAAACCTGCCTGAGCTTAAAGCTAAGAAGATCAAAGGTCTTGGAAAGACAATGATGGTTACAGAAAACCATGTCATTTCAGTACAGACAGACCGCGGCACAGACTATGGCGTATACTTCGCAGTGCAGGACGCACTCGTAGCAGCATACAATGAGTTGCGCGATGAGCTGTCAAAGCAGGAATTCGGGTTCAAATACGAGTTCCTCAAGCCAGAAGAGCAGAAGGCGATACGTGAGGTTTATCCACAGAAGATTTCTGAGGCAGAACCAAAGAAATATGGAGGACAACAGTAATGAGTAGATTCAATAAAAACGGCAGCAGAGAAATGCCTGAGATGAACACATCATCTCTTCCTGACTTGATCTTCACCATCCTGTTCTTCTTCATGATGGTAACAACCATGCGTGAGGTGACATTGAAAGTGAAATTTGAAAAGCCAATAGGTACTCAACTTGAGAAACTTGCCCGTAAGTCATGCACATCATTCATCTACATTGGCCAGCCAACTGACGCTTTGAAATCTCAGTTTGGTAATGGTTATCGCATTCAGCTTAATGACAGATATGCAGAGGTTCCTGAAATCAAGGATTTCATAACAGAAGACCGCGGTCAGCTTTCTGAGGCAGACAAGCCATTCTACACAATATCCCTCAAGTGTGACCACCACACTCCAATGGGTATCATAACAGACGTGAAGCAGGTACTTCGCAAGTCATACGCACTTAAGATCATGTATTCTGCCAATAAGCAACAGTAATACATGTAAGACATAACATTTCATAGAGAGCGACTGCAATGCAGCCGCTCTTTATTTATAAAAAGACATAACTGTCAAAGTACCATGAAAAATCAATACCATTTATATACTTATAATATAAGGGTTATAGAAAAGCATAAGGGACACACGCTTTGAAGATAGAACATCAAATAAAAGAACGCCACACATTAGTATAAAAAAGAATATTTATCCCAAACCAGTCATTAGAAAATCGATGGTAATCTTTTCAATTCTTGTCACCGTTTGGGCCAAAGCATTTCCCGTCCTATGTGCGTATAATAACAAAGGTAATTGAAACAATTTATTCTTCAAAAAAAGAGGGTAAGGATACTTGGCAAAGTATATTAGGATACTTGGCAAAGTATATTAGGATACTTGGCAAAGTATATTAGGATACTTTTTCATGGGTGTTACAATGTGAAAAACTAAATCAAGAATTCTGACAGGCGTGCTTTGACTCTAACTGGATTAGTTTGCTGAGCTATGCCCAAGGAGGTATTCATTGACTTTATCATTTTTCTGTCTAATGACCGATTGTGGTTTAACCCAAATCGATCATTAGATTTCAAATCTTGTTAGTGTTTGTTTCGAGCAGGTTGCGACAGTTGCGTTGAAGGCATAGCGGGCTATGTCGAAACGCAAATGGAAGCAAGATGCCGAAAGAAACGCTGACAAGAGTTGAAAAGAAGCAATAATGTCCTGATAATTTCCCTGTTTCGATCTAATGACCGATTTGGGTTTAATGCCAACTTATAAAACAGACGATATGGCAGCATACAAGCATGCTTGGCAAGAAATTCAATCAGACAAGTTTGATACAATGTACTTTTAACGTGCAAAAGATTGGATTCTCATTTTTTTAATGTAAATTTGCATAATAAATCAAACAAAGCGCTATACTCATGAAACAGTATCAAGACTTATTAAAGCGCATCCTCAATGAGGGTGTGGAAAAAGGCGACCGCACAGGCACAGGCACAATATCAGTGTTTGGCAATCAAATGCGCTTCAACCTGCAAGAAGGCTTTCCGCTGCTCACAACAAAGAAACTTCACCTCAAATCTATCATTTATGAACTTCTATGGTTTCTCCGCGGCGACACCAATGCCAAGTGGCTTCAGGAGCGAGGCGTAAGGATATGGAATGAATGGGCTGATGAAAATGGTGACCTTGGGCATATCTATGGTTACCAATGGAGAAGTTGGCCAGATTACAATGGAGGCCATGTTGACCAGATCAGCGAGGTGATTGAACAGATAAAAAACAATCCCAATTCACGCCGCCTGATTGTTTCCGCATGGAATGTTGCAGACATCAACAACATGAACCTGCCACCGTGCCATATATTATTTCAGTTTTACGTAGCTAATGGCAAACTCAGTTGCCAACTTTATCAGCGCAGTGCCGACACTTTCCTTGGCGTTCCTTTCAACATAGCATCCTATGCACTGCTCACCATGATGGTGGCTCAAGTGTGCGAACTCGAGCCAGGCGACTTTGTCTATACCACAGGTGACACACATCTGTACCTCGACCATATAGAGCAGGCAAAACTCCAATTGACCAGAGAGCCGCGCCAATTGCCAAAGATGGTCATCAACCCTGATGTGAAGAGCATCTTCGATTTTAAATACGAAGACTTTACACTGACAGGATACGACCCGCATCCGCACATCAAAGCCACAGTGAGCGTTTAACACCAATAGGCCATCAGACCGAAACGGAGAAGTTATCAAGACATATAGCTTCCCGAAACAGAAAGATTATCAGAACATAATAGTTTCTTTCCCACTCTTGTCAGTGTGTTTAGTGAAAATCTTGCGGCAAAGGCATAAAAAAACAATGCATGACATGTAGAAATGCTGATAAACAAGATGCGGAACAACTGACAAGAGTTGGAAAGAATATAAGATACGAAAGGCATACCCCGTCACGGTTCAAACAACGATTTGGACTAAGAAACACTGAGGTATAAAACTTAAAAACAACATCAATGATCTCTATAATAGTAGCAATCGCAGAAAACAACGCTATTGGCAAAGACAACAAACTTATATATTGGTTGCCGAATGATCTGAAGCGTTTCAAAGCCTTAACAACAGGAAACACTATTATTATGGGCAGACGCACCTTTGAGAGTTTGCCAAAAGGCGCATTGCCAAACCGGCGCAACATTGTGCTGTCCCGATCTGCCAATCCACAAAAATATCCAGGAGCAGAACTATACAGAAACTTGAACGAAGCCATAAAGGCATGTGAAGGCGATATATTCATCATTGGCGGAGCATCTGTATATAAAGAGGCTCTGCCTCTTGCAGTCCGCCTCTGCCTCACACTCATACATGACACACCGTTAGAAGCAGACACATTCTTCCCATCCATCAACATGAACGAATGGGCAGAAGTGTCACATGAGGAACATGCCGCAGATGAAAAGCACGCATACAGCTATGCCTTCATCGACATGGAACGGAAAGCATAAAATATGCAGAACTTCATCGTTAATTAGACCGATTAAGATGCACACATTTAGTCATAGCCAGCCCCATGACTTCAATACACACGTCGCAAACTAATCGAAACAAACACTGACAAGAAACAGAATCGGACTACCAATTGGAAATCAAAGCAGAGAAAAGAACATCTATATAGTCCACTACAAACATACAAAACAAAGAATGAAGCTTCCACAAGAGTTTATAGAATCCATGACCGCTCATTTAGGCAAAGATGAGTTTGATAAATTGTCAGCAGCTCTACAGAGCGAGCCTCCTGTCAGCATACGCTTCAACCCTGAGAAAATAAACACCGCAGAGATTGAAGGAATGATTAATGAGCACAAAGCCACAAGAGTGCCATGGTGCGACCTTGGATATTATCTGAATGAACGTCCACAATTCACATTCGATCCTCTGCTCCATGCAGGATGCTACTATGTGCAAGAGGCTTCATCTATGTTTCTATGGCATATACTTTCTGAATATACAGAAACAAGAAAGCACTGCGGCAATCCAGCACAAGAACCGGAGACATCGCCAATCACAGCGCTCGATCTCTGTGCAGCTCCTGGCGGAAAGTCGACCATTGCTCTATCATTGCTGCCAGAAGATTCGGTTCTGATAGCAAATGAAGCAATCAGACAAAGGTCAAACATACTTGCGGAAAACATTATAAAATGGGGCATGCCCAATTGCATTGTGACCAACAACTATGCAGAAGACTTCAAAGACTTCACAGCCACATTTGACATTATAATATGCGATGTGCCCTGCTCGGGAGAAGGCATGTTCCGCAAGGATCACAACTCAATAAACGAATGGAGTGCATCCAATGTGGCAGCATGCTGCAAAACTCAGAAAGACATCGTTAACAACATATGGCACACTTTGAAGGAAGGTGGGCTGCTCATCTATAGCACATGCACATACAATCCTCATGAAGATGAGGAAAACGTGGAATGGATAGCCAAAAATCTGGGCGCAGAAATTCTATCATGCAATGCAAAAGAAGGATGGCACCTCGCAGAAAAGCACACTCATTTCTATCCTCATATCATCAAAGGCGAGGGGTTCTTCGTAAGCATACTAAGAAAGAAAGGTAATGAAGAAAAAGATACGGGTTGTACTGCAAACAAGAAAAAAGGAATAAAAAACAAACAACAGTCCAAAAGCAAGATACCTCAAGAATTGAGAGGATGGATGAATACAGAAGGTAATTTAACCATCTATGAGGACAACGGTTCTTATCGTGCATTTCCCTTGGCGCACAAAACAATCCTGCAACGCGCGCAAAACAGCCTGCGCATCGTCCATTCGGGCATAGAACTGGCCAAGCCCAAAGGCAAAGGACTGCAACCGAGCCACTCGCTTGCCATGAGCACACTGCTCAACCGCAACGCATTTCCGCAGGTAGAGCTCACCCGCCAACAAGCCTTAGCATATTTGCGCACAGAAGCCCTCACACTGCCAGAAAAGACACCTGCTGGATATGTGCTGCTGACATACAAAGGACATCCTATTGGTTTCGCAAAAAACATCGGAAACAGAGCCAACAACCTATATCCTTCTGAATGGAAGATAAGAAGTTCGCACATTCCAAATGCACAGCAATAGACTCATTTCCATATAGAATATTTGGGGATTAGATAAAAAAAAACTAACTTTGCATATTCAACGTAAACAACAAGACACAGATGAATTTATACGTCAGATATTTCAGCAACGAGACAGTGGCCAAGACAGTTGACGAGGCTTTAGACTTCTTGGCAACAATACCAGAAATAAGATTGGATGGCAGTGCACGAAACCGCATCAACACCTTTCTTAAATCATCCAATCTTTACCCCTTCCGCTTGAAGGTGACATTTTCCAACTATGTGCTTTTCCTCAAGACAGAAGCAGACTCTTTGGAGGCATTCAAAGCAGAAGAAGCTATGCGTCGTGCACAAAAGAATGAAGACACTCCATCTATCTCAGAGCGGAAGAAAACCATAATGGATGCACTCAATATGGATAAGAAAGGCTGGTGGCTCACAAGCGTCAAATTCAAGCGCGTGGTAACAAGTCCTGAAAGCGGAAAATGCCAATATGTAGACACCACATTCACTGTAAAGCAATTTGCAAACAGCGCCATGGATGCCTACAACCGCATCATTGACCACTTAAAGAACCGCGCAGATGTGGATCCACGTTCACAGTTTCCTTCAGCCAGAAGCGCTAATTTCGAATACCAGTTCATGAGTGAAAATCCTGCAGGAGACAACAATAGCAATAACACGCCAAACACTAAAATACATCGTTCTGAGAATGAAGTTCAAAATGACTGTATAGATTTTCATTATGAAGATACTAAAAGCACTGAATGTTTGGGCGATACAGAAAACAACATTCAAGAATAAAATACAGGAAAAAACAATTGGCATTTACAAACAAGGGGTGCAGTTCAGTTGAACTGCACCCCTTGTTTTGATGGGCATAAGCATGCGCTGATGATTCAAAATCGGTCATTAGATTTCAAATCTTATTAGTGTTTGTTTCGAGCAGGTTGCGCATTGTTTATTCGTCCCAGTATTAAGTAGGTGTTCAAAATTATTTTGTTATATCAAAGTAATTTTGAACACCTACTTATCACTTAGAAGATGAAATTTTCTTCCATTTGCGCTTCCTGTTCCTCTCTCTTCTTAGCAGCTGCCTTTTCGGCCTCTTTCTCTGGATCATATTCATTAAGCGTGGTGCCGTAAGTAGTGCGGAGCACCTTAAACTCCGTTCGGCGGTTAAGAGCATTGAGCAGCTCACGCTGCCCCTCGTCTTTAACAGCCAGAATGTATTGTTCTGTCAAGGTGTCGTTCTCCTGCACATCAACCTTAGGATCGCCAGAAGCAAGAGTCTCCATGATTTTTTTAGTGATAACCTTAGGGCGCGTCTCTCCATATCCAACAGCTGTGAGGCGTTCTGCTGCCACATCGTGGGCAATAAGGTATTTCACAACAGATTCAGCCCTTCGTTGTGAAAGGCGCAGATTATACGCATCGTTGCCTCGGTAATCGCAATGAGCAGAAAGCTCTATGGTGATATTTGGATTTTCATTCATCATGACAACAAGTTTGTCAAGAGCATCAGTCGATTCTGGAGTTAGGTCAGCTTTGTCAAACTCATAGAATATGTTGTCAATAAGCACTGGCACATTGATAGGCGGCAATGGAAACTGCAATGTGTATTCCTCACTCTCCTCTGCCTGCTGGACGCTAAGAGCATTCTTCACATTAAGATAACCCTTGCATGTGCCTAAAAACACATAGTCCACCCCTGGTTTGAGCACCTGCGTGAAAGAACCATCGCCCTTAACCGACAGTTTAAGGTTTGTGCCATCATTTCCTACCATATACACAAGAGCTGATGGCAGTTCGTAACCATCTTTCTCATACACCCATCCTGTCACAGTCTGCAATATCTCAGGACATTCAAAAGCATATATGTGTTCCCAGCCCTTGCCATCATTGCGAGACGAGCAGAAGTAGCCTCTGTTGTGCACTCCATCAAAAGTCATGCCATAATCATCGGCAGGCGAATTGAGCGGATACTGAAGGTTTTCCACCACGGTGCCACGAATGGAATCGTCATGAGCACAAAAGATGTCGAGGCCGCCCATGCCTGGATGCCCATCACTTGAGAAGTAAAGGTCGCCATTGGGGCGGAAAGTGGGAAACATCTCGTCACCTGCTGTGTTTATAGGTCTTCCCACATTCTCCATTCCCACAAATCCATTGTCCACAATCTGCGTGCGCCATATGTCAAGTCCTCCCTCCCCTCCTGGCATGTCGCTGACAAAATACAGCCATTTGCCATCAGGACTGACAGTTGGATGAGCATACGAACAAAGAGTGTCCTTAGAAATCTCGCATTTTGTAGGTTTTCCCCATGCAGCATCGCTTCGCTGCGATTTCCATATCTCTGCATAGCGTGGATAGTCGGGGTCGCTCGAACAGCGTGTGAAATACATTGTCTTGCCATCAGGACTCAAACATGATGCGCCTTCATCATATTCTGTGTTAACGCCACCTTCAATGACTTCCACTGATTGCCACTTGCCTTGATCGTTCTTTTTAGCGAAAAACAAGTCGCCAAACTTTTGTCCTGTGATGCCTGACATGTCATCTCCAGTGGCATCATTACGTGTGGAGGACAGCACAATCTGGTCAGCCTCATCGCCTACAAGCATCGGACTGTAATCAGCGCGTCGGGAGTTGAGCACGGCATCTTTCTTGACCGAATACAGATTGGGCTTGGCTTTCCATTGAGGCCCCAGTTCGCAAGAGAGCAATCCGCTATGCGCCAATTCGCTCGACGCATCATATTCGAGATACTTATTGAAGTTCTGCGCAGCCTGCTTGTATTGTCCTGCCTTTAGCTGCTGGCGCGCTATGTGCATAAAAGCAATGCTGTCCTTCACATTATACCTTATAGCATTTTGATATGCAGCTATAGCTTTCTGAGTGAATCCTATATGCCTGTAGCATTCGCCCATCATAAAAGCCCTTACAGCACGCTTGTCTTTTTCCTTGGGAGCGCAACGAGAGTAAGACTTCTTGTAATTGAGCGCAGCAACATAGTATTCTCCTATGGCATAACTCTGTTCGGCCTTCTTGAAAGCGATGCTCTCATTGCTGCAAGAAGACACGCCCCATGCCAAGGCGAGAAAACTCACGACCTGGCACAGGGCCATTCTAATCTTATATGTTACGAAATGACGTTGCATACTAATAAGAACGATTCATTACAATATTTATTGTGATGCGCCAACTCTACTTTAACAAACATCATGATAGCAGACAGTATCGCAAATAGCCACGGCACCATCATTATAAGAAACATAAGTCATAGCCACATGAAAATGCTTCATTATAGCCAGCTGCAGATAAGCACAGACTCAATGCCACAGGCTTCAAAATCTTATTTGCCGAAAGGCATGCGATATGTGCATCCTTCTTTCCATCTTGAGCATCCATAAGCAGCATTGCCTTTGATGATATGTCCTTCTTTGCACAGAGGACACGGCATGCCAATCATATCATCTGGATTGTATTCCGCCTTAACCTGTTCTAATGCCGAATCCATTTTCTTCAAGCGTTTTTTCTTGGGCTGAAAGCCTGCGGGAACATTTGAAGCAGAAGAAACGGTATTATCGGCACCGCCAGAAACATCGCCGTCAGTCGTAGGGACAGAAGACGTCTTAACCTTCTTGCGAGGCGTTTTTTTCTTCAAATCATCATCCGTAGTCACAGATACACGGCGGACAGCATGATCGTTGCGTACTGTATTGACCAAATCGGTGACCATATGCTTAAGTTCATCAATGAACGTTTTGGCATCATATTGCTTCTTCTCTATCTCCCTCAACTTTTTCTCCCATATACCTGTGAGCTCTGCACTTTTGAGCAGTTCTTCATGTATGATGCCTATCAGTTCGATGCCTGTTGGTGTGGCAAAGAGATTTTTTCGTTCCTTGCGAATGTAACGGCGCTTAAAGAGTGTCTCAATGATGGCTGCACGTGTAGACGGACGGCCGATGCCATTCTCCTTCATGGCATCGCGCAGTTCTTCATTGTCAACAAACTTGCCAGCCGTTTCCATGGCTCTCAGCAACGTGGCTTCTGTGTATGGTTTAGGTGGCTGAGTCCATTTTTCTGCAAGTGACGGCACATGAGGGCCACTTTCTCCAATACGAAAGGCTGGCAGTCCGCTTTGGTCTTCACCAGCTTCGTCTGTTGTATTGTCACACATGTCAGCACTCAAGCTCTTATACACGACCTTCCACCCTTCGTCTACAATCACACGGCCGCTGGTGCGGAAAAGCACATCATCCATCTCTTGCGGCTTGACAACTCCAAACACTGTGGTGGTCTCAAATTTACAGTCGGGATAGAATACAGATATGAACGCACGCGCTACAAGGTCATACACTTTACGCTCCATGTCTGTAAGACTGATTGCAGGCACTCCTGTCGGAATGATGGCATGATGATCCGTCACCTTAGAAGAGTCAAAGACCTTCTTAGACTTCACCAATGTTTTGCCAGCCAATGGTTGAGTCCATTGTTCATAGCCACGCAATCCTGCCAGAGTCTGCGGACACTTTGGATATATGTCATCACTTAGGAACGTGGTGTCGACACGCGGATAAGTGGTGAATTTCTTCTCGTAAAGACTCTGAATGAGCTGAAGGGTCTGTTCTGCAGAATAGCCAAACTTGTTATTACATGCCACCTGCAACGATGTCAAGTCAAAAAGACGCGGAGGGGCATCTGTGCCTTTTTTCTTCTGCACATCCGTCACGGTAAAAGGTTGCGATGCAATAGCTTCCGCCACTCTTTTGCCCTCATCCTCGGAGGCAAACTCCATAGGACGGTAGACAGGTCCTTTGCCCTTCAGCGTTTTTCCCTGTTCAGCCGCGGCCCTCACTTCTGCTTCCGCCTCAGCTTCCGCTTCTTCATCATGAGCAATGGCGTTGAATTTCACGTCACGATATAAGGTTGACAGCACCCAGCTATGTTGAGGCTCAAATTCATCTATTTCTTTCTGCCTGTTCACTATGAGAGCCAGTGTAGGTGTCTGCACACGCCCAATGGACAGCACCTGCTTGTTTTGGCCATATTTAAGAGTGTACAGCCTGGTAGCATTCATTCCCAATGTCCAGTCGCCAATGGCACGGCATAATCCCGCTTCATAAAGCGACTTGTATTCCGATTGGTCCTTCAAACTGTTGAATCCGTCCCTTATCGCCTCTTCTGTCAGTGATGATATCCACAGACGATATACAGGACAGCGCACTCCTGCCTTCTGCATAACCCATCTTTGGATTAGCTCTCCTTCCTGCCCAGCATCACCGCAATTGATGATTGAATCAGCCGCCTGCATAAGTTTCTCGATGACAGCAAACTGCTTCTTCACACCTTCATCATTCTTAAGCCTGATGGAGTAACGCTCTGGTATCATTGGCAAGTCCCACATGTCCCAACGTTTCCAGCGAGGGAGGTACTCATCAGGCTCCTTCAGTTCGCACAAGTGTCCAAATGTCCATGTCACTTGATACCCATTGCCTTCAATATACCCCTGCTTCATGCTTGTTGCCCCAAGCACATTAGCTATATCGCGGGCAACACTTGGTTTCTCGGCTATACAAACAATCATTATATCCCTTTTACACTATTCAGCGTATCCATGTTATGCATATCAGCATACCATCGTACACAATTTATATCAAAATGCAATCATAAGACGCCATCCAAACACAAAGCGTCCTTTGTGCGCATTATGCTTACATGTTGTCAGCATTCATCCATTCTTCTGCTGGTCATGCAGCATCTTTGCCTGACGCAAGATGTCGCTCGCAAAGATAAAGTCCTCCAGTTTTTTGTTGTCAGCATCCATTATCTCTTTATTGCTGCCCTGCCATTCAGCCCTGCCCTCGCATATGAAAGTGATATTTTCACCAATGCCCATCACCGAATTCATGTCGTGAGTGTTGACAATAGTTGTTATCTTGTCTTCATGAGTGATGCCTGCTATGAGCTCGTCAATGACAATGCTCGTCTTTGGGTCAAGTCCTGAGTTTGGTTCGTCACAGAACAGATATTTCGGATTCAGCACAATGGCCCTTGCTATAGCCACACGCTTCTGCATGCCGCCAGATATCTCACCAGGAAACTTGTTCTCTGCACCTTGAAGGTTCACACGCTCCAAGCATTCCATGGCGCGTTTACGCCGTTCTGACTCATTAAGGTTTGAGAACATGTCAAGAGGAAACATTACATTTTCAAGGACGGACATGGAATCGAACAATGCTGCGCTCTGAAAAATCATGCCCATTTCTCGACGCAGACAAATCTTTTCCTTCTTGCTGAGCGACACGAAATCCTTGTCATCATAATAAACGCTGCCGCTTGTAGGTGTGAGCAGTCCCACAATATTCTTCATCAGCACCGTCTTGCCACTGCCACTCTGACCAATGATGAGATTCACCTCACCATCACGGAATGTGGCATTGATATCTTTCAAGACAGCCTTGTCTTCAAAACTTTTATATAGATGTTCAATCTTTATCATTGTCAAAAATCATTTATACATGAATGTGTCTTCATTTCACATATCTATTCCAGCCATGTTCAGAATCTCATGTGAGCAGATTAGTGAGGAATATGTCTGAGAAAAGCACAAGTATGCTGCTTGTCACCACGGCATCCGTGCTCGACTTGCCCACTTCCACGCTTCCACCTTCCACTGTGTATCCCTTGTAAGCCGACACACTGGTGATGATGAAAGCATAAACCACAGCCTTTATCATGCCACACCAGAAGAACCACTGATTAAACTGATATCTGAACCCCTCAGTCAGCTCTGGCACAGTTGTGGTGCCCATCAACGACGTTGCATATGCGCCCACAATACCAGCACACACACTAAGCGAGACCAGAATAGGCATTATTGTCATAAGTCCTGCTATCTTTGGCAGAATAAGGTAGTTGGCCGAGTTGACACCCATAATATCAAGAGCGTCTATCTGTTGAGTTATCCTCATGGTGCCTATTTCAGAAGCTATGTTCGATCCCACTTTTCCAGCAAGGATGAGACACATTATGCTTGAAGAAAATTCCAAAAGCATAATCTCACGGGTTGTGTATCCTACCACCATCCTCGGCATCCACGGACTTTGAATATTCAATTTTATTTGAAGGCAAATCACAGCACCGATGAAGAAGGAAATAATAAGGACTATGCCTATAGAATTATATCCCAATTGATACATTTCAGTCACATATTGCTTAAGAAACATCCTCCACCTGTCTGGACGAGAAAGCACGCGGTCCATGAGCTGCACGTACCGTCCCAAATGCGTTAATCCTCTTTGTATTGATAACACCTTAGTTGCGTTTTTAATGATTTATAAATAGCAAATTCTTCGCAAAATTAAGTATTTTCTGCCAAAAGAGCATGATTTAACATAGTTTTTTCATTTATAAAGAGACTAATCAACAAACAATTCGTACTTTTGTAACTAATTTAAGACTACATGGAGACAAGAAACATTACTATAACCAATGCGGGCGATGCCGACATACCTGAGTATTCAGAAGAGCGCAACACACTCTACACACGCAACCTCGTAAAGACATACGGCAAACGCACCGTAGCGAACAACGTGTCAATCAGTGTGCGCCAGGGCGAGATTGTCGGGCTGTTAGGTCCTAATGGCGCAGGAAAGACCACATCATTCTACATGACGACGGGACTTGTCGTGCCCAACAGCGGCCAGGTCTTCATCAACGACCAAGAGATAACTAAAGACCCTGTATCCACACGAGCAAAAAAAGGCGTGGGCTATTTGGCGCAGGAAGCGAGCGTCTTCCGCACCATGAGCGTTGAGGACAACATCATGACAGTGCTTGAGATGAAATACAAGTCGGTAGACGAACAGCGTGAACACCTCGAAAGACTTCTTGATGAGTTCAATCTCCAGAAAGTGCGCAAGAACAACGGCAACCAACTCTCAGGCGGTGAGCGACGCCGCTGCGAGATAGCCAGATGTCTCGCCATCGACCCTAAGTTTATAATGCTCGACGAACCCTTTGCAGGTGTCGACCCTATAGCAGTGGAAGATATACAATATGTGGTGTGGAAACTGAAAGACCGCAACATAGGCATACTCATCACCGACCACAACGTGCAAGAGACCTTGTGTATCACAGACCGCGCATACCTACTTTTCGAGGGACGCATCCTCTTCAAGGGCACTCCCCAAGAATTGTCGGAGAACACTATTGTCAAAGAGAAATATCTGGGAAGCAACTTCGAACTCCGTCCTAAGGACTTCCAGATGATAGAAGAGAAGAAGAAGAGAGAAATGGAGGAAAACTGAAATCTGCACACCTTCTGCAGTCATGGGCAATGAAAAAGATATGCATGACACCGCATGAGCCCCAAACAGAAAACTACACATTTATATATATATTCATGACAGAGACAGAAAAATTAGTAAAAGCCTGCATAGCTGGCATTCAAGAGAAAAAAGGAAAAAAAATACGAGTGGTTGACCTCGAAGGCATCGATGAAACCATAACAAAATACATGGTCATATGTGAAGGCAACTCCCCCACACAAGTGGCAGCCATAACTGAATCTGTGCGCGACTTTGCACGCAAAGAAGCTGCATCGAAGCCAACAGGCGTTGATGGCACACGCAACAACATTTGGGTTGCAATAGACTTCACAGACGTGGTAGTTCATATCTTTGTGCCAGACGCACGTGAGTTCTACGATGTTGACAACCTTTGGGAAGATGCTGAAATCAATGACATTCCAGACTTAGACTGACACATGGACAACAACACACAAAACAACAAGAACAACCTTAGGAGACCGAGGTTCAACCTCACATGGATATACATTCTCCTGATAGGAGGAATGGCCTTGATGTACCTCACTCGGCAAGACAAAGCCTCTTCAAGAGACATCGACTACACCACTTTCCAGGAATTTGTCACCAAGGGATACGTGTCTGAGGTGGTTGTCAACAAAGACGACAACACTCTCATCATATCAATCGACCCAAGCCATGCCAAGGAAGTGTTTGGCACAGCAAAGGCAAAAAGCAATAATAATGTAATCAGGGTAGAGTTCGGTTCTATAGACAACCTTGAGACATACCTTGAAACCCAGCGCGAAAATGGCCATTTCAACGGCAAAGTGTCATACGAGCGCAACAACGACTTTCTATCCAACCTGCTTTGGAACATAGCCCCATTCATCATTATCGTGGTGATATGGATATTCATCATGCGAGGTTTCAGCGGCAAAGGCGGATTCATGGGGGGTGCTGGAAACATATTCTCTGTGGGCAAGTCAAAAGCACAGTTGATTGACAAAGATGACAAAAATTCCCCGCAGGTGACTTTCAAGGACGTGGCTGGACAGACTGCAGCCAAACAAGAGGTGCAGGAGATAGTCGACTTTCTCAAGAAACCAGAGAAATATACCAGTCTTGGCGGCAAGATACCAAAAGGCGCGCTTCTCGTAGGCCCTCCAGGAACAGGCAAGACATTGCTTGCAAAAGCTGTGGCAGGAGAAGCAGGCGTGCCATTCTTCTCATTGTCTGGTTCTGAATTTGTTGAGATGTTTGTCGGTGTGGGCGCAAGCCGCGTCCGCGACCTTTTCCAGCAAGCAAAGACAAAAGCTCCATGCATCATCTTCATAGACGAGATAGACGCCATAGGCAGAGCCAGAAGCAAGTCGGCGGCCATGGGCGGCAACGATGAGCGCGAAAGCACGCTCAACCAACTCCTCACAGAAATGGACGGCTTCGGCACCAACAGCGGCATCATCCTCATGGCTGCAACCAACCGTGCAGACATTCTCGACAAGGCCCTTCTTCGAGCAGGACGTTTTGACCGACAGATTCATGTGGACCTTCCTGACCTCAACGAGCGCAAGGAAATCTTCATGGTTCACCTTCGCCCTATCAAGATCGATGAAACCGTCGATGTAGCCCAGTTGGCAAGGCAGACGCCTGGATTCTCAGGAGCTGATATTGCCAACGTGTGCAACGAGGCTGCGCTCATCGCTGCGCGCGGCAACAAAGATTGGGTGGACAAGCAGTGCTTCCTCGACGCTGTAGACCGCATCATAGGCGGTCTGGAGAAAAAGACAAAACTGCTCACAGCAGCAGAGAAGCGCACAATAGCCCTTCACGAGGCAGGACACGCAACCATCTCATGGTTCCTCGAATATGCGAATCCACTCGTGAAAGTAACCATCGTACCTCGAGGCCAAGCACTTGGCGCAGCATGGTACATGCCAGAGGAACGCCAGATATCCACAAAAGAAGAGATTCTCGATGAGATATGCGCAACTCTTGGCGGACGCGCAGCAGAAGAACTCTGCACAGGACGCATCTCCACAGGTGCCATGAACGACCTTGAGAAGGTCACTAAACGCGCCTATGGCATGATAGCGTACGCTGGCATGGGAGAGAAACTGCCTAACGTATGCTACTACGACAACCAGGAATATCAGTTTGCCAAGCCTTACAGCGAGAAGACAGCAGAGACCATCGACGAAGAGGTAAGGTCGCTCATCGCACAAGAATATGCACGTGCCAAGAGCGTGCTGCTTGAACACAAGGACGGACATGCCCAGCTCACGCAGATTCTTGTGGAGCGCGAAGTCATCTTCGCTGAAGACCTTGAAAAAATCTTTGGCAAGAGGCCTTGGGTATCACGCACAGACGAGATTCTTGCCTCTGGCAACGGCAATGACGACAAAGAAACATCTGACGATTCCACAAGCCACAGCAAAGAAAACGAGGAGATAATCCGTCAGAAGATTGTCAATGCCGTTCTTGAGAAAGCAAAGAAACAAACAGAAAACGGAAACGGCAATGCAGATGCGGAGGCAACTGGTGCGAACGCTGTTAAAACGACAAGCGCAGATGACGCCAAAGCCCCTTCAGATATGCCAAACGTTCCTGCATCTGAAGAATAAGCAATTGCCTTTGAAGCCGCCAGGCAGCGTTGTCCTCGGCTCAAATGGCATTCAACAACCACAAACAATTCTTTGATAAGTGAAAAACCTAATTGTACGCGCAATAACAGGCATCATCTTTGTCGCATTGCTCATCAGCGGCATCGTGATAAACCACATATCACTCCTAATACTGTTCACGGCCATCACGGCCTTGACAGTATGGGAGTTCACCACTATAGCCAACAAGCACATGCATCTGCATGTGAACCGTTTCATCACCACAGCAGCAGCCACATACCTGTTCGTTGCCGTATGGGCATTCAACACGAACATCATGGGATCAGAGGTTTTCGTCCCCTATCTCATATCAATCATCTACCTGCTTGTGTCGGAACTATTTCTCAACAACCCAGACGTCATTCAAAATTGGAGCATGACATTCATGGCACAGCTATACATAGCCCTGCCATTCGCCTCGCTCAACACTCTGTGCATGATCAACACACCTAATGGTGTGCAATATTATTATTGGTATGCACTCTCACTGTTCATATTCCTGTGGTCAAACGACACAGGAGCATACGTCTTCGGTTCTCTTCTTGGCAAGCACAAGCTCTTCGAGCGCATATCGCCCAAGAAAACATGGGAAGGCAGCATTGGCGGCGGACTGACAGCCATCATTGCTTCACAGGTAATAGCAAGCTTCGAACCCTTCACAAGCACCGTGAGCGGCATAGAGAACAATCTGCTATGGGCTGGCTTAGCCTTGCTCACTGTGATCATGGGCACATGGGGCGACCTTGTAGAGTCACTCTTCAAGCGCAAGGTGGGCATAAAAGATTCAGGCAACATACTGCCAGGACATGGCGGCATGCTCGACCGCTTCGACAGTTCACTCATTGCCATACCAACGGCAGTTATTTACATCTACACAATAATGCTAAATTTGCATCTGTAAGATGCCTGGCCGCAACACTCCAGCACTTGCAGATTTATGGTCTAACAATAAACATTCACTAACTATGATTGAGAATCAGAACCCCACTGAGGAGACTGCTGTAAAGCCAGCAGAACAACCAGCCGTTGCTTCTGAAGCAACAACAGAAGAGGCTGCACATGCAACAGAGGCTGCAACAGAAGACACTGCAACAGCTCACGAGGCTGAAGCAGAAGAAGCAACAGCCCCTGAGAGCGCAACAGCTTCCGAGGTCACAGCAGCCAACGAACCTCAGGCAGAAACCTCTAACACTACTTTCGCCGCCTATACGACAAAAGCAGACGTTGTAAACCGTCTCAAAGAACTCGCCAGCAGCGACGAGGAAGTGACACGTCAAGAACTCGACAACCTGAAAAGCAACTTCTACCGCATCCATCATCAAAATGCCGACACAGCGTTCAAGAAGTTTATCGATGAAGGCGGCAAAGCCGAGGACTTCATTCCTGAGCCAAACATGGAAGAGTCTGAATTCAAAGAATACATGGCCATCATCCGTGAAAAACGCGCAACTGCTGCTGCAGCAGCTGAAGAGGAACGAGAGAATAACTATAAAAAGAAATGCGAAATCATAGAGAAGATTAAAGGTCTCTCTGAAAATGCAGACGAGATCAACCACACGTACAATGATTTCAAAGAACTGCAACAACAGTGGACCTCAACAGGCGAAGTGCCAGCTGACAAGGTTACAGCAGTGTGGAAAACATACCAGCAAGCCGTGGAAGCTTTCTACGACACCCTCAAGCTCAGCAACGAACTGCGTGCCTACGACTTCAAGAAAAATCTGGAGCGCAAGACCGCTATCTGCGAAGAGGCAGAGAAACTTGCCGATGAAACAGACATCATCGAAGCGTTCCGCAAGCTTCAACAGCTCCACCTTGAGTTCCGCGAAGTAGGACCTGTAGCAAGCGACCTCCGCGAACAGATATGGACTCGCTTCAAGGATGCTTCCACTGTCATAAACAAACGCCATCAGGAGTTCTTTGAAACTCGCAAACAAAAAGAAGAGGAAAATCTCGAGAAAAAGACCTCCATCTGCGAAACTATTGAAGGCTTCAACCTTGACACCCTCAAGACATTTGCCGATTGGAACGCTCTCACAGATAAGATAACAGCCCTCCAAGCAGAGTGGCGCACCATAGGCTATGCGCCTGTTAAGATGAACACAAAAATCTTCGAGCGTTTCCGTGCCGCATGCGACAATTTCTTCTCACGCAAGAACGAATACATACAAGCCGTGCATGAGAACCTCAAGAACAACTATGCAAAGAAACTCGAGCTTGTGGAGAAAGCAGAAGCTTTGAAAGACAGCACAGACTGGACTGCCACATCCAACATTCTCGTAGAGCTGCAGAAGCAATGGCGTGCCATAGGCACAGTGCCAAAGAAATACAGCGACCAGATATGGGAACGATTCAATGGCGCTTGCGATGCTTTCTTCGCTGCTAAGAAAGAGGCAAACAAGAGTGCGATGTCTGAACAGCGCGCCAATCTTGAGAAGAAAAAGTCTATTGTCGACATGCTCGCAGCAATCGTGCCTGAAGAATATGAAGGTGACCTCCGCGCCAAACTGCGTGCTGCCCAAGAAGAATGGAACAATATCGGTCATGTGCCTTTCAAAGAGAAAGACAAGATATACAGTCTTCTCCGCGAGCAGATGGACCGTCTTTATGGCTATGCAAGCAAAAATGCGGCAAAACGTCGACTCGACAGTTTTAAGGAAGCTATCAAGAATGGCAACAATGGCGACATTCGTTCACGACTCACCCGACAGCTCGACATTCTCAAGAATGAGATAAAGACCTATGAGAACAACCTCGGTTTCCTTAGTCTCTCCAACAAATCGAAGCAAGGCAACGCTCTTGTTGAAGAACTAAACCGCAAGATGGACAAGCTCAAGACTGATCTCGAAGAAGTGAAGGCAAAACTTGCCGCACTTGAGGAGAATAAATGATTCATCAGCAAGAACATTTTAATGCATATTCCACAATCCCCGCATAGGCTATAGCAGCTTATGCGGGGATTGTCATTAGTAAGTATTTAACCAAAATCGGTCATTAGACCGAAACAGGGGAATTATCAGGACATTATTGCTTCTTTTCAACTATTATGACCGATTTGGGTTAAAATTAGCTATTTATGAGTCTTTCACCTCAATAGAGGTAATGATTTGGCAACAGTCTTATTTTCTGCAATATGCAAACGTTTGCTGTCAAACAGCACTTCTCTGCTGCAAAGGTACAATAACTACACGAAATATAAATCTCCATATTGGAATAATTTACATAAAACAGTTCAATCTATAATGATTATCGCAAAATTTAATGTATATTTGCAGCAAAATTTGGTGAATTCATAAAACTAAACAAGATAAAAGATGTCTTAGACAGCAAGGGCATTTCACAAACTTGGCTGGCAAAACAGTTAGGTAAGAGCTTTAGCACGGTCAATTGCTATGCTCGAAATAAATACCAACCCGATTTAGAGACGCTTCTTGAAATCTCAAAGATTTTAGAAGTTGATCTCAAGGATTTGATTACGGACGAGAACGAAAGAGTGTAATGAACTCGTAGTTTTTGTCTTGGCAAGTATGTTGTAG